>NZ_QNUH01000008.1 GCF_003385495.1 Chryseobacterium elymi
ATATTTATCCAGGCCATGGCACAAAAGTACTCTTCCAAGTAATGACAACTGAGTATCCTCCCATTTTCTGAATCCTAAGACTTTATGCCTAAATTCTTCAGGAAAATAATTTAAAAACTTAGAAAGGAAATACTGATGTTTTTCTTCATTAAGAAATGTGTATAGAATTATCATTGGTAATATTTTTGATTATAGATCTCAACAAAATCATATAAATCTTAATTTTCACAATATTCAAATAAATAGCAAAATTATTGATTCTGATTTGCTTGAATAATGGTTTTACGAAAAAAACAAAATTAAGCCAATTTTGAGGATTAACTTACAAATACAACTCCAATGATGCGGTGTTGAAATTTGTATAGTATATCTCTTAAAGAATTAACAAAAAATGGATAATGTCTGGCTAAAATAGGATTGTGTCTTTTATTCGAAACTCTTTATTCAGTTATTCGGCTGTTTTCAAATAATTCGTGTAGTTTACGTTGTAGTAATTTTTTATCAGGTAATTGCAATTTATATTCAGCAACCAGCGTAGGAGAAAGATTACGGCTTAAAGCATATTCTACGACTTCGCTGTCTTTGTCTTTACATAATAGAATACCAATACTTGGGTTTTCATTCGTTTTTTTGACATCACGGTCTAAGGCTTCGAGATAGAAATTTAGCTGTTCTAAATGCTCAGGTTTAAACTTATCAGCTTTCAGTTCAAAAGCGACCAAACATTGTAAACCACGATGATAAAATAACAAATCGAGATAAAAATCACTGTTTCCAACCTGAATTTTATATTCTTCTCCGATAAACAAAAAATCCTTTCCGAGTTCAAGAATAAAATTTTTCATTTGATTGATTAATCCTCTTTGTAAATTCCTTTCATTATGCGATTCCGGTAGATGTAGAAAATCAAATACATAGCTGTCTTTATATCTGAATTTAATTCTCTCAACGCTGTTGAGAGTTTTGTATTTCCAATCATAGTACGTTCAAATAACCGGAAGATATTTGTCGATCTAATTCTCGAAAACTATAATTTTCTTGATTTGAAATTTTTAAATAAAATTCACGTTCTTCATTATATTTGCATCGTGCAAAAATAGCCAAATTATGTGACCAGCTTAATTCTCTCACCAAGGTTGAGAGTTTTGGAAAATTTTTGTAAGTTTCATAGAACTGCTTCATTCTCCAAAGATTTTTAACTAAAAATCCTTTTATTTCAGGCTCATTATGCTTGATGTATTCCACCAATTCTTTTACAACAGATTGTCCCCATTCAGTACTCTCTACCTGCTTACTAATATACTCACCAATATTCCAATAGAGGTTAATTAATTCAGTATTAACTGCTTTTATTGCATTGTTGCGAGATCTTTTAATTAAATAAAGTATATCTGTAAGACGTTGTTCCATTGTATTTGAATATACGTGCAAAAATAAGGTTTTAAAGTGTTTAGAAAAGGTTAGTTCGAATCCCTCGCTCTCTAACACCTACAATGTTCAATATTTTCATTACATAATCATTTGATAATGAAATAGAACAGATCTGCTAAATCACTTGTCTAAAGGTATTTCAATGAATAAGTTATTGAATGCACTTTACCTAAGAGGTCTAATATGAAATCCTTGAATGTTATTATCATCTTCAAGTCCACAATCCAGAAAAATAGTCTCCCATTCTTCATTCTCATCATAGAAATTCAGTTCACAATATTCTTGTCAACAAATGGTTAAATCAAATATACTTGTCATCGTAATAACCGCTAAAGGAAATAGAATTTCTTCACTTATTTCCCAAGCTAAATCAATCCAATTAATATTTTTATTGGATTGATCAATAAACTTTTGGAACATTTTTCGTATCTCAGTTTTTCTTTTTTCAATACTCTCATTTGGTTTTATCAACACTCCTGCCCTTTTAAAATTATCATTAAGACAAATCTCAAATTCGTCAGACATCTTAGAAAGAAAGTTATGCTTACCAATATTTTCATCATATATTTCACTCCACATAGCTACCTCAGTCAACTCCATTATGTCTAAATATCTTTTGTTTTTAATAATTTCCTCAAGCAACAAAGATCTTCCAGTATAAGTATCCATTTCATAGATTAAATTTTCAGTATGAAAATGTAGCATGTAACCTATAATTTCAACTTTATAATCTTTCTGTTGCAACCCTGTATACTTTTCAAATGCCTGGATATACTTATCATATCTATCCAATCCAAATTTATCTGCATAAAAATTAAAGACATTCCTGGAAATTCCATCAATCCCAGAATCATGCAATAAATGCAAAGCTTCTTCTTTTAAGACTTTTAAAACCGAATTTTTTCTGGATTTTTGTAACTCAACAGACCTACTGAAGAGATGTATTTTAAAATTTTTTAAGGTAAAAAAATGAGGATCCGAATTACATAATTTATCGCTACTATAATCCCAAATTTGAGGATCAATACTATATTTCATGTTAAAGCTTACTTTAATATCTTCATCAATAAGCTGGCAATATAGATTTTCATTATTTTCCAAATTTAAATAATACTTAATAATCATAGTCGAAATTCAATAATGTTAAACAAATAATTACATCGTGTTAAAGAAGATATGCACGAAAACTCATATTTTCTTTAATTTTTAGTGAATTTATTCTGTTTGACTTTCAGTTCTTTATCGAAAGTAGCATATATCCTTCTTTTTCCTTTGGTTTCCTAATTACTGAAGCTTAATTATCTTTAAAGCATTTGGATCCGTAAATATTATATTTCAAATTCATTGTATAATAAACTTCATTAACATTAATAACCTACATAAACAACTATTAATCAATTAAATAAAAACATCGTCATATATTTGACACAAATATTAAAAATGGAAATATCATTATTAACAAAAGAAGACTTACAAGAATTTAAAATCGAACTATTGCTTGATATAGAAAGAATATTAGATGAAAAAATACAACATTCTGGATCTACACCTAAGGATATAGATCCAGAATGGATAAGAAGTAAGTCTGTAAGAGCTTTTATGAATATTTCTCCAGCTACCCTCCAAAATCTTAGGGTAACAGGAAAGGTCAAATTTAAAAAGGTTTTAGGATCATATTATTACAATCTAAGTGATTTAAAGAAATTATTTGAAAATGAAAAAAGATAATACAATCAATTGGATCAATTATTTAATTCAAATTACAGCAGACGAAAGACTCACTGTATGGCATATTGCATTATTGCTTGCAATCATCAAAATTGCTTATATTCAAAATGATAAAGAAATTATATTCGTTAGCAGAAGCAAACTGATGTTTCAATCACATATCAAAACAACCCCTACCTATCACAAGTATTTTAAGGAACTTCAAGATTTTGGTTATATTAAATATACTCCATCCTATCATCCAGCTTACAAAAGCACTATTGCTTTTTTAAATTTCAAAATTATCTATTAATACATTTAAAATTCGATCAATATCAGCAAGAAATTGGTTCGAAGATAATCCTGCCAAGTTCACTTAATGACACCATTAGGACAATTTAGGCCAAATGGTGTCATTTTATTTATAAACTCCTCTCAATCAGCATATTTACAGTACCTTCCGCTCTTTTTCTTTGTTCTTTAAACATAATCTCTTTCTTAAAAAAACAAATATTTTATCTTTTTTAGACGATTTTTAGGCTAAAGCTCTTTACTATCGATACGAACCTGACAGGATTCGGATCTTTTCAAAACATCAGCGAACAGTTTGTTCCACTCTGGCCTACTAAATGTTTTTGCCGAATAGTCTTCGAAAATAGCTAACAATGAGATTGTGATCTTTACAATAATGACAAGTCGGTCCAATTGGCTGCATTGGGAATATACTTTTACAACCTGTTCATCGGTACTGACTCGTATGTACAAATAAACGGCTTGCATGGCGTGGGTGTTATTATAAAATCTTTTATTGTATTTAAAAAACTCTTATATATTTTAACGAAAAACAGAACAGTTTATTTGACGAGTTTATATACATGATTTAACAAGATAGCTTTTAAGTTTCACTCAGATTTTGTTTTACTGGATGGTAATAGTATAATTTATATTTATTGCAGAATCATGGCAGTAATTTGAAAATGATTAAAATAATGATCTTGTACTATTTTGAAAGGATGGTTAGAATTTTTCTAAGATTTTGATAATTAAAATACCAAAAACTTGATTAGCTTAGTAAGACAACGTTTGTTACAAAAATCACAGATTGTTTAATTTTTTAATATACTGTGATGGTGTCATTTCTGTTCTTTCTTTAAATGCCTTAATAAAAGTTGTTGGGCTTTTATAACCAATTTCTTCAGATATTGTTTGAATAGTATATTTCCGAAATATTGTGTTTTGTTCAAGTTCCTTTAATACATAATTTATTCGAAGATCATTTATATATTCAGAAAAAGATATTCCTTTATGCTCATTTAGTATTTTGGATAAATAAGCAGTATTGGTATTAAGCTGTTTAGCCATACTCGTTAATTTAAAATTTTTGGATAAAAACATTTTCTTCGATTCCAGTAAATCTAAATTATTTAATATCCGGTTAACAACTTTATCTTCGACAATTATTGATTTTTTGTTTTTTTCGATTGTGAAAGTCTCCATTGGAAACAGCTTCCTTTCTTTAACCTCTCTCTGAAATTCTGTAAAAAATCTTTTTTTTATTTTATTATAATTGTAAAAGATGACAACAACAGATATGAGTATGATAAAAGCTGTGAATAGAAAAGTATTTTTTTTATTCTTTCTTATTATCTCATCAGAAATTGATTTTATTTCTATCTCCTCATGCTTACCAAGAAAGCTGTTTCCTGAAATATCCTGGATCTTTTTTTTACTTATTTCGGAGAGATTTAATTTGGCAAATTTATAAGCGTTTGCATTATCACCGCTGTTCTCATAATTTAAACTCAATAAATAATAAATTTTCAATTCATTTTCATAGGTACACTTAATAGGTTGTTTTTCACGATAAAGTTTATGAAGATAGTAGAAAGCCGAATCTGGCTTTTTAAGAAATGTATATATTTCAGCTTTTCCTAGCCAAACCATTTCACGTGAGAAATTCTTGCCCATTAAAACCGAATCCCGTTCACATGTATTATAAAGAGATAGTGAATTCTTATATTGCTTTTTTAGTAACCTTATATTAGCAAGTCTGCTGACTAATAAAGATCTTGAATATGGGGCTAAATAAGATTTAGTTTTCAGTAATTTACCTGCTTTCTCGTAATTAGATTGAGCTGAATCTAAATTCTCCTTATTGCCGGAATCTTTATACCACTTAACAAATGTATCCCCATTGTATTATAGGTTGCCCCTATTTCTTCAATTCTGGGAATACCGCTGTACAGAAGTTTTTTTCATCAGATTGAATATCTTTTAAATGAGTATTCAAAAGTGCAATGCTTTTATTGTAATTCCCCAATTCACCATAAGCAACAGCATAAAAAATGAGCTGCTTTTTCTTGTAAATTGGGTTCATATCTCGCGAAAACAAATTCATGTATTTTAAACCCTGTGAAATATTACCCAGTCTTTTTTCGATGTAAAATAATCTTGTTACAGCAATGTGTTTTAGGCCATTATAATGGGATAAACTCAAATTAGTTTTGCTAGTCTCTACTTGATTTATTGAGGATAATACAGCTTTTTTTGCTTCCAAATATTTACCCTGTTTGTACAGTACCGTACCTGAATCTATTTTAATTAACAGGTGGTACGGTAGTGTATAGTTAGAAATTCGTTTAAACTTCAAATTCTCATTTACTAACTTTAGATGCACTAAATCCCACTGATCTTTTTTATAAGGCTATCTATTTTTAGTGATTCATTTTGACTAAACGAGTTTTGTGGGATATTTATGGATACAAAAACAATTATAATCAGTATCTTTTTTATTGAAATCATTTGTGGTTATTAGATATTTCAAATTTAATATAAATTATATATGGGTAAAATATATGAGTGGAAAACAGGCAATACTAACAACAAACTATCTTCCAACATAAGTTACATTAAGAGATACCGCTTAAACAACGAGAGTGGGAATTATTGATTGCCTTTTGTTTTTGATACTCCAGTATTTTTTAAATTGTATATTTATCGTAAGCTCTGTATTTCTGATCAGGATCGTTGAATAAAGCATTGTGAATTCCAAAGATAATCTTGTGTATATTAATTACATCCAAAAAAGAAAATCTTCCTTATCCAGTATCGGAAAACATTGTACAATCTTATCCTGAAATTTTCTGGAAATCATTTCCTTGTATATTTTCTTATAATCGGGCTAGTTTATTTGTGTCTGTTTATAGACTGCTATGGAACTACAGTAAAACGGGTTTCTCTTTTTTTCAATTTGGATAAAAAACGTTTTTAAATATCATCGCTAATCTGAAAAGCAAAAGCCTAAACCTCCAATGAGGGCATTAAAGATCCAGGCTGCTGGTTACTTTTCAATTTACTTGTGTTTTTAGAATAAATGGGCCTGATTAAGTTTTAAACAACTTTTAATTCAGATATCTCAAGAGATAAATAGAAATTATTTGCATCATCAATTACTTAGAATTAAATTTAATTGTGCTGTATGGTCAGCTTTTCTTAATAAACAAGATTCACACGCAAAAACTCTTTATGTAGTTTTTTGTAGTCTTTATCTAAATAATAGCTGTGCAAAAATACAATCTTGGATTAAGGTTGAAAAAGAATAGATAGGAATATTTCTGAATTCTTATCACAAAAGGTTACCAACTCTAATGACAAAAAAAACAAAAAATTAGCTCGATAAAACATTTATTTTTAAAGGAATATAAATGCAATTACATTGTTATAATTTCAGAAATAAACTCGCTAAATTTAAAGTTCAAATTATTTTTTTTTACTTTGATTTGCGCAGCACTGATAACACGGATGAAAACACACTATTCTTTGCTTTCCACTTTACATTATTTTTTGTTCTCAGCAACAGGCGTCGTCCCAGACATATCTTCTAAAGTAAATAAAAGAGGCAAGGGTAATCGCTGTAACAGAGCCTGCAAAAAGTCTAAAAATGCTGAAAGAGTATAATGAAAGATCTAAAAAGTTAGGATACAGCGACGGAATATTAGATAGCGATAATGCCATTATGATTTTGTCTTACTGGAAGGGAGATTACAAAAATGTTATTGATTTAAGTGTTGAAGCAGAAAAATAGCTGAAGAATTGAAAGATTACTTGTTTTGACCGGGGCTGGAATAGGAAGCATAGTAATTGCGGGATATATCTACTGGAGGAAAAGAAATAAAAAACCACAACGCAAAATATTTAAATATCATAAAAAATATAAAACAAACAAAAACTTCAGAAATCTTACTCCCGCATTCAATATTTCTGGTGTTAAAAGTAATATTGGTATCAATATAACAGGTGATACAATCAATTCTGAGAAGTTTGAAAAATCTCATAAATACATCAAAAAGGACCTTACTGTGGGTTCCCTGGCCTTGGAACTGAATACCAATACCCGTTATCTTTCTCAGATTCTAAAACAACATAAGGGGAAAAATTATAATATTAATGGGGTAAGAATTAACTATATTATCAATAAGCCCTATCAATCAACTATTTACAGAAAGTATAAGATCAATTATCTGGTGAAAGCCGCGGATTCTCTTCCAGAGAGGTTTTTGCAGGAGTCTTCAAAAAAGAAACAGGAGTGTCACCTTCTTATTTATAAGCAATTTTAGTAAATGCATCCAAACTATCGGATCAAGTAATAGCTATTCAATCTCCTTAACTTTTTTTCTAGCGGATAGTTATTCCGAAAAAAAAAATCAAAACCCACCATATAAAAAAATATGAAATCATTATTGATTTACTAAAAAGAAAGTTCCTTTTAAATTTGTTGTTAGCCAGTCCTACTTAAGAACCGATAATGATGAAACAGGCTTATAAATTTAATTGATTTTGAAAAAGAAATTCTGAATTTCTCACATTGCAAGTGCCATAAAACGATATAATCTTAGCAATTTTGATTTACTAAAATTTCCTAACTATGAAAAAAATTTACCTGCTTTCAGCCTGTTTGTTTTTAAGCAGTCTGAATGCCCAAACCAATCTAAGAGTTCTCAACGGCTGGGGAACAAGACTTTATGATATCAACAATAAAGGAAATGCTGTACATTCCGGAGGCTATTATAGTTACGCTACGGATACAAGCACACCTATAGAAACTATTGCCAATGCAACAAACCGATTGAATAATACGGAAAATATAGCTGGGAGTATGCCTTTTACTGCTGCAGATGGCTCTGATTTGAGTCAGGCTGCTTACCGCAAAAACGGAATCTGGACACCTATTGGCTATTTCCCCGGAGATGTACCGGGAAACAGTTGGTTTGGAGATGCAAAAGGGATTTCAGCAAACAGCGTGTATGTAACCGGGCAAATGACTTCAGGTAATGCGGGGAGCAGTTATCCATTTATTTATAATACCGAAACTAATATACTTACCAAACTTACGGGTGACCTACTGTACACTAACGGCCGCGGGGCTGATGTAAATGATAACGGAGCCGTAGCCGGCTGGATAGATCGGGAAGATCTTTTCGGCGCCGGAACTTTTCGGGTGCCTGCTTATTTTGATCAGAATGGAGATTCGCATTACATTGATTTTAGCAATCTGGAATATGGAGAAGCCAATGATGTGAATAATGCCGGACAGGTAGTTGGCTACAAAGGGAGTAAAGCTTTTATTTATAATATTAACACCAATGTGTATCAAGCCTTTGATGCTCCGGCAGGATATACTGACGCTGTGTTTGTATCAGTATCCGAAAATGGTACCGCTGTAGGATATTGCGGAATGATCGGAGACAGAGAAGTGATTATTTATCACCCTTCTTTAGGAGCCAGTCCCATATTACTTACTGATCTTTTGACGTCTCAAAGTGTCCCGATTACTACATTCGATGCAAAACTTGGCACCGGAATGGGAATATCGCCGGATGGTAAGTACATTTGCGGGTTTGATAATACTATCCCTCCTATATTTGCTGCAGGATGGATCGTCAAATTAGACAATCTGATACTTTCTGCAAGTGATATAAAGAATAATAGTCTCAAATTTAATATTTATCCAAATCCCGTACAGGATATTCTCAATATTTCAAGCGAAAAAATAATAAAAACAGTATCTATATATGATATAAATGGCAAAATGCTGATAAGAGACCAGGCAATTAATAAAATAAATGCTAAAATTGATGTGTCTGTACTGAATACGGGTGTCTATCTTGGCAGTGCAACCTTGGGTGACGGAACTATTAAAACATTTAAGATCATAAAAAAATAAACATATTGCTTCGGAAACGGAAAGCAAGTGGTCTTTTAGTTTAACATTAGTAATTTATTTTCTTCATTTTACAAAAAAACAGCTTAACTCTTTTAAGATAAGCTGTTTTATTTTTTAACACTTAATTTGTTAAAAGTAATTTTGTCAATCTAAGGTTTCCAAAAACTCCAGACAGTACCATTGTAAACAGCCAATTGTTTTTTTATGGTATCATATACTATCATTCCTGCAGAAGGACTGATGATATTCAAATGCGGATTGGCAACTTTAGGCAAAATCATGGCTTTATCATCATCAGCGAGAACCAATATTCCTTGTGTGGTATCTGTCCCTCCCAAAGTCGGACTGATACAAACCCTTGCTCCCGGATGCTCTACTCTATCAGTTGCTTGAATATTCAAATCTGCAGTCCCTGTTGTGTCAACACTCAGATCAAACCATGTATTTACATCTTTTAAATATTTTACTTTATTGTCTGATGTGTCAAAAAGAAGAGTCCCATTTTCAGTTATCCCTGTTTTATCTGTGACATAAGGTAGAAGAAGTCCTTTATTTTCGTTATCTCCGAACTGTAATGAAACAGAGCCATTGGTTACGTTTTCTCTACTTATTCCTATTTGTGCGTGTAAAAATGCACCCATTAGAAACCCGGTTATTACTATTGTATTTTTAAACATATTAATCTTAATTTTAGTGAGAACTGAGAACCTGAAAAATAAACATTACTATTCAGGCTCTTAAAAAGTATTATTAATCAGGACAGGTTTGTGTGCTTATACAGAACCATGCAAATGTACTTCCCCCATTTTGAGTAGTATACATTTTTAAACATTTATTAGTCGTATCATAAACAAGCATTCCTTCAACAAAATCTGCAACCGGAATTCCAACCGGGTTTCCAGAGGAGTTGAACTCCATTCTATTAACAACAAAACCTTTCGTTCTTGCCTCTAAAGCTAACCAGGCGCCAGTACGAACTGCCGGCCAATTATCAGAATTCTGTGTTCCGGCTCTTAGTAATGAAGTGATTCCTACCTTACTTATCAGAGCAGGATTACCAGCTGTAGCAATAGCTCCGGGTTTATAACAGGCACCATTGGTACAATCAATAGGAGTGTAACCGTCACCAGGTATTGTTACTACTGATGTTCTTGTATCAATATAGGCAGAATAAACCCTCAATGTCTGATCTCCTAATGAAGCGACACTTCCAATAGAAATCTTCACTTCATCAAACGATAATGTTGTTTGGAAGCCAGGTGTATATATGTTTGGATTGGTACCAAACCATTGTGTAAAGAAAGAAAAATCTATCAAGGCCCCACCACTCCTCTGCTCTCTGAGTACACCATTTAAATATGTACTTACCATAACATTGGGTAAAAAACCACCGGAAAAAGGAAAGTTCTGTTTGTCTACCGTAAACCCAGCAAATGTGCCCGGCGGCAAAGTTACTTTTGGTATAGCTACAGAGATAGAACCTGTAACACCAGCGGATGCGGGTAAATGTATAGTTGCATAATCCAACGGATCCGGGCTTACCGCATTCCAAACATTATCAATACCATATCCTGCTGTTGCTAAACCTTCATATCCTGTGTTAGCATATTCTATTACCGCAGGAATTGTTGGAGAAGTAATAGTCGTAGGTCCATTTGTAAGCACATACGTACCATCACATTGTAAAACCAACGGACACGTTGTGCTAGAAGTTGGACTGAAGTCTCTTGCTACTACATTGAAGATTCTGATTTCACCAGCAGAAGCACCCGCGAAACGGGTTATCACATAACGTACTTCATCAAATGGAACATGAGCTACTGTACCTATTATCAAACGTTGAAAACCCCCTGAAACCGCGGCGGTACTTAATCCGCCGGCAAGCTGAGTACCTGTGCTGGTCTGTACCAGAATACCGTCTTTGTATAATTCTATATTATTTGTTTCAAAAGCGCTAGCCTGCGCTATATCTAATGTTGCAATGTCAAATCCAATATATGTATCTTTAGGGAAATCACCAAAGCCATTAGCTACACTGAAACCTAATCCTGAGCCTGCACTCGCACCAAGTTGCATCGTTGCATAACTGTTTGGATCCGCATCTATGGCATTCTGAGAAAGACTGATAGAACTATTGCCATCCACAAAAGCAGTTACTCCTGTTCTTGCCCCGTTCACATACAAAGGATACTTAGGAACGCTTATGTTTTCAATTTCATCACATTTGATGACAGGTGTAGTACAGAATCTCTGAATTACCGCCGAGTAAATTTCTAAAACACCTGCATTAGCACTTAAAGCTTTGTTTATGGTAAGTTTAACCCCGGTGAATGGTTGGCCGGAAGCAAAACCCAATATCTGACGATTACTGGTCCCATTAAGAATAGAGGTATGCAAACCGAAGAAACTGGAATTCATTACCGCAGAGTCCGCAACACTTCCATCTGCTTTTAATGTCATAATCGTAATCGTGCTTCCCGCCAATTCTGCTGCTGCAAGTGTAGGAAATGCTACATCAAAACCAGCAAAAGTGCCGGCAGGATACAGTTCATAAGTGGCATCTCCTGGAACGCCAATACCTTTACTACCGTCTTGTACAGCTACAGAAGCGTTGGTTACAGCTCCTGCCGCAGTATATAATTTAGCTGGCTGGCCAGTGTTGGCCACAATATTGTTCAAATCTTCAAAATAGGTATTTCCAGTCCCAAGACCTGCTACACCAGTGTTGGCAGCATCTATGAATACAGGATAAGCTGGTCTTTTGAGATCTGTAGATGTATTACACGCTTGGGCTGCTGAAGGGCAAAATTTTTCTATCACCGCTCGGTAAACTTTTGTACTGGAGCCTGCTGATGCACCTGCCAATAATTCTACCGTAATTCTTATCTCATCAAAATCTTTAGTGGTCCTCACCCCTATAATGTACTTCCCGTTATTGGGAGTGAATAGACTTCCCGATGCTACATTAAGGGTATTGTAAGTATCCTGAATGACTCCTTCTTTATAAGTACTGATAATAAAATTTTTAGCTGCGCTTGCTGTTGCAAAGCTATCGTCCTGAATTTCAAAACCGGCAAAAGTACCTTTAGGATAACCATATTTAATATGACCTAGGTCACTGGCATCCAACACCTGCCGCGAAATAACCGAAATACCATAGTTGGAATACAGCGATGCACCTGTGGCAGCACCTATTTCTGCATAATTGTTCAAATCAGTATCTATCACATTTTGTACGTTATTGATGCCTGGATTTCCGAGAGAAGCTGTAAGTACACTGGTACCAATAGCTTTTGCATAGACAGGGTGGTTTTGTGCCCCCCCCGGGGTAAGTTCTCCTGAAATAAGGCTTACCGGCGCACCGCAGGTAATGTTTGCATCACAAAAACGCTGCACAATAGGATAATAGATTTCGAGCAGGCCTAAAGCTGCAGATAAGTTCAAAGAGATTTCAAATTCAATGGAATCGAAAGGAAGCGAAGATACAGCACCAACAGTCAAGAGACTTCCGCTGGCCGAGGCACTTAGAAACTCTTGACTCACCACATCTGGCCCTTGTTGGGAACCATTTAAATAAAACCTGAGTGTTTTTGTTACATTCAACCCTCCGGATATGGCATTCAACTGGTAAACACCACCGCCAAAAGTACCTGCAGGATATACCACACCCTCATCTTTTAATCTACCGGAATACACAGCCAGACCCGCACTAATAAAAGGAATTGTACCATGTGTATTGGGTTTCTCATCTTCCAGGGCAGGGGCTAACCCCGGCCAGAGAGCTGCCGGAACAACAATAGGAACAGGAGAAGGCGGTACAAATACAACAGCCGCCCCAGAACCTGTTACCCCTTTACCTGTAAGCGGTATCTGGGCATTACAAGTGACAACCTTCTCTCCTGTCGTATCAAAACCACCACCGGTACGGGTGTAACGCTGCAAATACACATAATTAACACCAAGCGTTGCAGTGGCAGTACCACCTACATTGGTCACCCTTCCGTTTTGTGTTATACGCACTTCATCAAAAGGTTTATGCACATAAAAACCAGCATCTATAGAAGAGGCCCCCAGTGTCCAATTCTGAGCAGGAGAAGTTTCTTGCACAACACCTCCAAGGTATGTTGTAATAAGTACATTGTTGATACCGGTAAGACCAATTGTCGGGGTAAAGCCTCCTGTAATAGCTCTGTTTGCCACTACACCAATTCTATACCCTGTAAATGGACTTGTTCCATAAGTTTTACCATCGCTTAGTTTTACGGTTGATGTTATGTCTGTGCCCAAAGTCGAAGCAACAGGATGTGATGAAAAGCCGGAATTGCTGGTGTTTGAATCAGTAATTTGAGGAAGCGTAGCCCCCCAATTACCAACAACTGCCGCCGCAGTCACTGTCCCAAAAATAGTGGTTCCACCTCCACCACCTGTACGCCAGGCAACTTTGGTGTTATCATTAGTAGGAGTTACCGCAGCATCCTGAGAAAATACGGTTACACTTCCTGCTAAAGCTATCAGCATCATAAGATGTCTGCAAAAGGTATTTCCTTTTTGCTTTAATTGATTAAAATTCAGCATATTTTTTAGTTTTTAGTTTTTATCCTTTCTAACATTTTTAATGGATCATTATTTATGATTAGGAGATCAGCTACGCTGAAACACTATGAAAGTTTTTTCTTTCGTTCAGGATAATGAAGTTTCTGTTCTTTAAACAAATCATTATTTGTTCAATAAAATAATCTTCTTCTTTTGGAGGGAATACATTGTAATCCACAAAATATTGTAGAATTTATAGCTTAAATTTTGGAAAAGAAAAAAGGGTAAGTGAGAATTACGGAAAAAATCACAATAACATCATCTAAAAAACAAAATGGATACATTTTCAAAAAACACTGAATATCAATTGATAAGAAAAGTAACTTAAAGAATATTTTATAAAAAAGCTAGGATGAGCAAATATACTATCCGATCCTGTGACACACATAAACAACTGTTATCAGCAACGATGGCAAAAATTGACTGTAAGGCTTGTAATCCGGCAGCACAGTTCCGACAAATACAGACAATAAGTCACCCAATACACTGATTATTTTGCAGCTATGCTCATACATTCATAAGTTTTTATATTTAGATTTCGGAATCAGGTACCGAAAAATATCATAAGCAATAACCGAAAACAAATAACCTATCGTAGTATATGTGATGGCATTCCAAATAGAAGCAATATTCAGGAAAAATTTTAATTTACAGCTGTGAGATGAAAATACACAGGGTTTTGTATTGCAGTTTATTACAGGAGATTCATCCCGCTCTTAATTTTAATCCCTGCAGCAATAGAAGCTGTTATTTGGGTTGCGGCAGTGATACTATTCCCTGAACTGATTGAAATCGTATTTAATAAACCCCAAAAAGTATATAATCATGAAGAACGCATAACCTATTGTTGAATAAATCCAATATCAAAAAAAAGGGTGATTTTAAATTAAAATCACCCTTTTTTTATTGATAGTATTCTTCCATAAGACTTTTCCGTTCCTTCGTTTCCAGATCTATATAATCGAATTTCTTATACTGGCAGAACGATCCCATATCCTTATCTCCATTGATAAAAACTGCACCTACCAAAATCACATATTTACAAGGATAATTGGTTTCTTTTACCAACACCTCTATTCTTTCATCAATAGCTTCGTACATAACCTCCGTAGCCTCAAATATTTGATTTTCTGCATTCAGGATTCGGTCTTTCTGATAAAGGAAAATCTGCTCAATGGTATTCATCTGAAAGTCCAGTGAAGTGATATTTCCTTCAATGATCTGCCCCGCAGAGAGTTTTCCCAACGCTCCTTTAGCAGCACCACAACACGCCGAGTTACCACTCTGCCCTATCCTGCCTATTTCCCCGATAGCACCATCTTTTGTAACGCCGATATGTGGTGCATAAAATATGATTACTGCACCATCTTCCGGAACATGATGTGCAAAAGCATTCATCCCGGTAATCCCTGCAAAAGGAAAACCGTCAAGCCCTCCTAAATGGAACGGTCCCAACATTTCATAAGCCCTTGGCGGATATTGTATAGCGTTTACATCGTCACAGCACATACTGTCTGCGTGCATCAATTGGTTTGGTTTTAAGCCGATATACTTCTCAATTGTGTCTAATAGCCGGTTAACAGTATCAATAGAAGTTAACGCTTTGGGATACCATTTTCTAACGGATTCTAAATGTTCCATAACTTGCTTGTCTTTTTTATTTACATTAAAATATTATTCTGTGCGGCGATTGCTGGCGGCAAATCTTTTTCGCCCAACATTTCACGAAGGTCAATTTCTATATTCCTGCTTATCTGTGTTATAGGAATATCATTAGCATTTCCCTCAAATGGGTTTTCCGTACTTTCTCCGATCTGCTCCAGAACCAAAAACACCCATCCCAGCAATATACTAAAGGGAATAGCAAGCCAAATAATGTTTTCTCCGAATTTTTCTGTCATCTTGGAGAATTCGCCTATGAAACCTAAAGGCATTAAAAGGCATAAGGCATTGGTAAAATACAAATTGATGCTCGAAAACTGCCTCGGATAGGGAAAGTTTTTAATACGCTCACATTTCCCCTGTTGGTCATATAGTTCTTTTAGCTGATTTTCAAGAGCAACATAATTGTAGGCTGATATCTTATCTTCCTCATTCAGTTTTTTTAAACGAGAAGATTGTAAGGCTACAATTTGCGTTGCACGGTTCTTTGTTGATAAAATGTATTGACGTTCTTCTTCACTGAGAAGTCCCCTCAGTTCTTCATCCAGGCTACTTTCCCACTCCGGGACTTTGTAATATTGAAGATATTCGCGGTTGTAGCTTTTTATTTTTATGTTTTCCCAGCTTTTAATTTCTCTAAGCTGAAAACGTAATGCTGTAAGCCACGCAAAATGACGGTATATAAATTCATGATGCAGTTGCTTTTCAAGAATTTTGTCCTCTGAACGGATAAAATCTTTTATCATAATCCCAAAGGCTCTGCTATTATTGATAATAGCACCATAAACCTGTCGCGCTTCCCAGGTACGGTTATAGGTCTGGGTATTTTTGAAGCCTGAAATGAATGCTGTTGCTGTTCCCAACAAAGCCACCGGAACCCACGGAATAGCCAGCCATTGCCAATCCAGAAAGTAAAACAGCAATGTAGGAATTATACTTAATATTAACATTTTATAAATTTTAACCCTTGTCCAGGGAATAAAATGCCTGAGCTTGTAGTGAGAGCCTGTATTCATATTAGATTTAATTTTTTGAGGAGAATTTACTTATCAGAATGCCAACCAAAACTACCGTATAAAACTGTCCGGCAATGCCAATAAAAGAGGCTATTAATTTGGTAGTATGTGTACCTGGTGTAATATCTCCAAAGCCAATGCTGGTAAAGGTTATAGAGCAAAAATACACCAAATCAATAAAAATGCTTGCAGGTGATGAAGTATCTATTCCTTTAAAAGACAACGGATTATAATATTCAAATGATTGTAACAAGAAAACCGAAATCTCTATCAATAAAAAATAACCACACACCGACGCTGAAATAATATCACTGTTGATATACCCCGGTTTTATTAAAAACTTTAGCAATTCCGAAAACAGAAACGTAAAGAATATTGCGTAATTGATATTGAGAAAAATGAAATACCAAGGTATATCTTTAAAAAACGGAATCCCGATGGGCAACAGTAAAATGACAATGAAATGGATATTTCTAAACCAATGCCTCCAACGGTGCTTGCCTGTAAACATAAAAATACTACCCAATCCTAATATCAACATATTGATTGGCCAAACAACCCGTGTATAAAAATCAAAGTCGGTTAAAAAAATCCCTATAAACAAGTGCTGTGCAAGTGCAAAGAGTAAAAACTCGTACTTGTATTTTTGTAAAACAAAAATGGTTTTATTCATTTGGTTTTTAAGTTTTTGCACCAATATGCACAGGTATTCTTTTTTAGAAGTCTTTATCCGTGAATCTTGGCAATGAGGTTTTACTTTGCCTGTCCAATGTCCAGCCTGTCAAACTTTCCATTGATATTCTGGTGGAATTTGAAAAACACAGGAAAAGTGCCCCAATTCCCTGCTTTGAAGTTTCCTTTTATCTCTTTTCCCTCATTTTCTACGGTATCAATTGTCAGAAAAACTTCTTTTCCACAGGCCTCTTTTACAAAGTTTTGAAAATTCCGAGGATTTCCATCATCGGTCATCGTGGCATCGGGAGTAAAAAAAGAAAGAAAGGTTTTGGTGTCGCCGGTTTGCCAGGCATCAAAAGCTGTTCTTACAGTTTCATTTGTAAGTTTGTTTGTGTCCATTTTTTGTGCTTTTTTAATTGTTGTTGTTTCTATCTTCTGAGTTTTTGACTGTCCACACGCTGTGAGTGAAAAGCAAACTGCAAAGGTTGTAATAACTAATACTTTCATTATTGAAAATTTACTGTTTATAATAACCCGTCTTTCAACGGATGCTGCAAATAGATAATGGCCAGGTTCAAGAGTAGAAAAGGTAATTCTATTGCCACACCTTTCAGATCTCTATCAAGCAAATGAAAGCTGATGATCAGCAAAATACCGGCTGCCATTAAGAAATTTCCCCAAACAAAGGTTTTCGGGAAAATAATGAGCATTGCACTTAGCATTGTTACCGCTCCAATGATCATTAAACCTATTTTACTGATGTTCCATTTGCTAAACATTGCTATCATCTCCGGCTTACACGAAAGCATTGCCCATCCTTGTTTCAAGCCCATAAATATGGCGACAAGCATTAGTGCGGAATTAATAATTTTTAGTATCATATTTTATTTTTTTAATGGTTCACTCCGATAGTTGCAGAATATATGCTGCCTTGTCCGAATATTGATTGCTGTTCATTTACTTTAATAATTTTTGAATAGCCCAAGTTAGTAAACAGTTCTTTCAGCTTAAAAAAAAGAATTGGATAAGGAACCCATTGATTGGCAATGTCAGTATCATACTCTATTATCACAAATTTTTTGTCTGCTGACAGATATTTCTCTAACCTATTAATCAGCGGGCCTTTATCTTTTATATAATGCAGTGAGTTTGCCATTAAAATCCCGTCCAGATTTGAAAAGTCAAAATCAAATTTTTCAAAATCAGCTTTTATAAAATTAACGGAAACATTATTGCCTAATGATTTTGAGAAGTTCTGCGATTGGCTATCCACAGCATAAATGTGGCTTCCATCCGGTAACAAATGAGCTAAAGCATTGGTAAATGTACCGTCACCACAGCCTAAATCTGCCCAAGTTTGGGGTTTATCAGATTGTCGGACTGCTTTTCCAATCAAATTAATGGCTTCCTTTTGTCTCACCTTTACCCAAATACACTTAAATTTTTTGCAATATCTTTACCTGCATACGGTGGGAAAACATCCAGTTCTAAATCCGGGTTTCCTATTAGCATCGCTTTTGTATTGCTCAATGCATCGAAACCTGCTTTACCATAATACTTACCCATCCCGGCATATCCAACCCCTCCAAAAGGTAAACTGTCTATCCAGCAGTGCAGGTTGGTCTGGTTTACACAGCCGCCACCAAAAGAAACTGCATTTAGGAAATAATCTATATTCTGCTGATTTTTACTAAAGAAATAAGCTGCCAGAGATTTTGGTTTACGCTTGATGATCTCTATAATTTCCTTTAAATCTTTATATACTAAAATAGGGAATACTGGTCCAAAAATCTCCTGCTGCATTGCAGGGTCTTCCCAGGTACTCGGGTACAAAATGGTAGGTTCTACATATCTTGCTTTTACATCAAATCTCCCCCCTAAAATTACTTTTTCGGGGATGATATAAGAGGCTACCCTTTCGGTATCGTGCTCACTTATCATCCTTGCAAAATCAGGGCTTTGACTTGGGTCTTCTCCATACATTTTTACAACAGAGGCCTTCAGCTTATCCAGAAATTCATCAGCTATATTTTCATGAATATATACATAACCTGGAGCGATGCACCATTGTCCGGAAATTGCCATATGTCCCCAAACTATACGGTCAACCGCAATATCGAGATTGGCAGTCTCATCAACCACGGCAGGATTTTGCCCTCCCAATTCCAAAACAACAGGTGTAAGGTTTTCAGCCGCAGCTCTCATGACTACTTTTCCTACCGCAGAACTTCCCGTAAAGAAAATAAAATCGAAAGGCAGTTCTAATAAGGCCGTGATTTCTTCTCGTCCCCCAGTAACAATATTTACAGCTTCAGGCTCAAAATATTTTGGAATAAGGTTTTGAAAAAGCGCAGCAACTGTAGGGGTTGTATTTGCAGGTTTAAGAATAACTGGATTTCCCGCCGCCAATGCTGCTATTGCCGGATCAAGCAGCAATAAAATAGGCGCATTGAACGGGCCAATAACCAAAGTTACCCCAAAAGGTTCCTTGTAAATAACACCCCTGTTGCCAGTTTCTTCCAATCCTTTTGGTATGGCAACTGGTTCCGGGGTCATTAGTTGTTTAAGATTTTCTTTATAATATTTTATATTTCCCAATGGAACTGTAATTTCAAACAACTGCTCGAAAGGCGGTTTGTTGAAATCGGTTTTTAGTGCCTGACAAAATGTCTCCTGATTTTCGATAAGCATTTTCTCCAATCTGTTGAGCTGATCCATCCGCCATTCGTAGGTTTTGGAAACATCGGTATAAAAGAATTCTTTTTGTGTGTCGAAAAGTGATTGATATTTGTTCATAAGTGTGTTGTTTTGCATTTTTAATAAAAATTGTTATGTAACACATTAAGTTACATTCTTATTTTATATGAAGAATCGTCATGTTATTTCATGTTGTAAAAATTTAGTCAGACAAGATAAATACTGCTTAAATATGTATCTGAAAAGTCTGTATTTACTATAAGTCTCTCTCATAAAATTCAGAATTCAGTATAAATAATTTTGTGCTATGAATAAAATATCAAAAGCAAATAAAATAAAGAAAAGACAGGTTTGTACTTTTTTATTTGATGACTTGATTCCGAGAAAGCAAAGAGCAATATGCAGTATATTTCTTACGGGATATGTCCAGTGAAGTGACTGAAAATAAGCCTTACCTTTCAAAAGAGAATCCCCGAAATCTATTACAAAAAGAAGTATCTGAAATAAGAAAAACCAATTTTTCCTGGAAAAAAAGTAGTCCTTATAGTCTTTATATTCATCTATATTATCCGGAAAAATCAGTACACATAATACATAGTACAATGTGGTATAGATAATTAAGAATAAATAGCTGAAAAAATTCCAATGTTGAACAGTTTCAAGCCGGTATTCCCACCACCAAAAAAGAACAATTAAAATAAAAATATAAAATACCCAACATAAATGTAACCAGTAAATAGATTTGCTTTTCCTGGGATGATCTATCAATTTTACTACATTTTTCAGTAATTGAGCTACTCCAAAACCCAAAATCATACTTATTATAACTCTTATATGGGAAAATGAATCCATAGTATAATTTTTTTAGAATTTGAAATAAAATGGATAATCTGATTTATAGAGTCCAAGCTTTTCTAACAGTACTGTATTTTCACGTCTTCCACAGAAAATCTAACTTCCATTCTATGAAGTTTTGCCTCATTGGAAACCAAATGATGAGCTTTTTGGTAGGAAAGGTATGATTTAGGTTCTCCGATTATATTGTTTTGCCCGTTCATTATTTTAAGTTAAATTTTCTGTGGAAGACGTGAAAACCAACTGTTAACACCTCCGAATTGAGCAATTGTTTCATCAAAGAATCTACTAGCATCTTCAACTTTTGTTAGATCACCCTGGAACAAAAGTGCTTATGCTCCAGAGACTCGAACTTCTGCCAAAATTTTTCACTTCCCGCATTTGAGCTTTCGTAGTTACAGTGTATTGCTAATTTCACTCCTTTGCTGCGAAGTCTCTGCTAAGAAAACCACCGAGGTTTATACAGCCACCAGCAATTAAAACAACCTTGTCTTTTAAATCATTTTTTGACATAATTATATTTTTCTAAGTAAAGATTAGTAACACAAAACTGCAAAAAAAACAATTTCAAAGCATGGTGAACTTTACGGAATATGTTAGCTATTCGGAATTTCTTTTGTATATTCTTCTTTAACTTATCTGGTGTTAATTTTCTTCATCTTTTGATAAAATGTATATCAATGAAGCTCGCAACACCGGAACTAATACATACAAGGCATAATAAAAATATACATAAAAATAAGTTTTTAAGGGTTTGCAAGGAGATGGTTCGAATCCCTCACTATCACAAAATATTTCAAGCAACTTCAAATTTATGGTTATATAAAATATACTTCTTCCTGTAATCCCGCATATAAAAGTACTGTGATAGTTCTAAATTTTATGCACCCTTTTGGGGGTCTCAACAATAAAATCGCATATCATACCACACAATAAAGCAAAATAGAGTTGGTTAATTGCCAACTCTATTTTATTCAAAAATTGTAACTTTTATAAAGAGATTAAGAAGCTAATGCTTATAGTCACAGGATCCGAACCGAATCACCTATCACCTAAATAACTAATTAGCAATGAGATATCTTTTAATAAAAATAATATTAAAATGAAAGGTTCGAAAACGCATACCTTTCACCTTATCTTAATAGGATTCGAACTGTTTTTCAAATTTTTAAAAACATTGTTTCAGGTACATATACATAAAATCCAGTTTAAATCAACTAACAACCGGTTCGATGATAGTCCTGCCAAGCTCACTTAAGGAGACATTATTTGATAGTTGTCTCCTTTTTTATACCCATGAAAATCTGTGCCCCAAACTTTTACTATCGGAACATTTATATTACTGATATAGTTGAAGACAGATAAATGGTATTTAAAAGCAAGAAGAAACACATGGCTTTACCGGGTCTTAATCTCTTGTTATAAAACCGACATCCTATTAATTAACTCAGTTGCCTAATATGTAATACAAGAAGAGGATATCTAAAATATTTCTTCTTTTAAACCGTAACTACAGCACGATCTATCTTTAAATAGCCGCACTGTATTTAGCCACAAATTGCTCAAACTTACGATCTGTATTTCGCATAACCGGTCCGTGACCGAAGCAGATAATGGCAGGGTTCAGTTTTGCTAACTTCTGGAGCGATTTGATGTTGAGCTGTTGATCGGAAGTGAATATGTTCGGCGGAAGCCGCAGACCGGTCGCTGTCGTGAGCAGATTCATATTTGTCGCTACATCTCCAATTATCAGTACACCATCCTGCTCACGGAATAAAGAAATATGGCCTGCCGAATGTCCGGGTGTCTCTATTACCCGAAAATTTCCGATCATATCGTTTTCAACAATTGTCCTTTCGACCTTATGACCCTGACCTGCCCAGTACTTTTGTTGAAGCTTTGCTACCCAATGTTGCGGAGTTGGATAGTCGCTGGTTACCATACCCGTTTCAGTCCTAAAAACTTCGTCGGGATGACAGAGCAAGGGTATCGCGAACTCAGCGCATATCTGATCGCTACAGCCCTGGTGGTCTGCATGCGCGTGCGTCAGTATATGTTGATAAACGGGAATTTTCTGGAGAGCTTTCTTTACAGTGGTATACGAACTCCGTATTCCGGAGTCTACCAATACACCTTCAATAATATAGCCGTTGATACTGTTTCGTGGCATCAGTGGAATCTGGAACACTTCGGGAGCAATTTGACATAACATAGTTTTTTTTATGCAAATCTACATCGCTGATTAGGGCTACATAAGGACATTTGTCCTATAATACATTGGGTCTATGTATTTGTCCTTTGGCCCGTGTAAGCGATCGCGGCGTGATGCCTAGGTATGACGCCAGGTCCTGCGTCGCTATGCGCTGAATGAGTATCGGTTCGCTAGAGAGGACATGACGGTATTTATCCACAGCCGACTTATTATTGTAATTCAGCAGATAACGTTCCTTTTGATTATACTCCTTCTCCATCACCGATTTTATAACTCCGTTCCAAGCGGTTACCTGATCAAGCAGATGCCGATAATCGGGGTAGGTTATCCGATAGATCACGCTATCTTCTATAGCCCTGATGCTTCTTCTGGATTTTTCCTGCCTCACAAACTCTGAAAACGAGGTGACGAATTCATTCTCAAACTTGAAGCATGTTATATTTTCATTTCCCTCTTTGTCAATAGCGTATGCTTTTACAGCGCCACTGGAAATAAATCCAATATGACGGCAGGATTCATCCTCACGAATAAAAAAATCACCTTTTCTTAAGGAGACCGGTTTGAAGAACTGCGCAGAAAAGTTGATTTCCTCAGCCGATAGTCCTCCTATTGAGGATAGATAATTTTCAAATACGTCAGTCATTTCGCCGTCTTTTCGTCCTTTTTATTTTTTCAACTGTGTATGGATATATACCAAATCCAACATCCAAATCTAACAATTATTATATATTCAAAACTAACAATTATTTCTCTGTTAGGCCTTTTTTTGCATCAAATAAATGATGACATGCTCCTTAATTGATGGGACGTTTTCCCCTTAATTCTTCGTTTATCTTTTCGCAAACAACACCCCTTTCTCAGCAAGAACAAGATCAATATCAAGTGCTTTTCCTGTTTTCAATAAGAATGCTAACGATCTAGACAATCTCGCCTTTGACTATTATGCCAATAAGATGTTTAAAGGAAGTGAAAAAAATGAATTCCTTTTTCATCCGAACAGTATAAACTATCTAAAAATAAAGAGATCTTTGAGTACTTCTGGTTCCTGCTTTTATTATTTTAGCCATGACCTTTTATATTGTATATGCTATCAGCCCAGGAATAGCAGAAAGCACTGCCAATCCGTGGAAATATGCACTGGGAAGGTATGTTTTATGTTTTTCTATTTGCTGTGTCCTGTTCTGGTTTGTCTTTTTGTTCATGCCTGCTGTGATGTTGGATCCCGGAATAATAAATTATAAGATTCTGTTTACCATTCCCGTTTCGAAGTCGAAAATCTTTTTTTCTAAAGCTTTGTTTATCCGGATCACGGTTTTGTTCTCCACATTACTATCGTACATTCTATTTTTAGGAAGCGGTTATCTCCTAGCAGGCATTTTTCCTGACTTGGGCTATCAGAATTATGATTACAGGGAGGTTATATTTTATGAAATGAGTTAAGATAAGTTTATAAAACTTAAAGCTTAAAAATTTTCAGAAAGTCTTATTAATGCAAATTTCTTTTAGGAAGCTTTTGCTTAGCTTTTATATTCTTAAAAAGCTCTTTGTAAAGATTTTCTAATTCTTTCGGGGGTATTCCTGCATCAAAACTTGACGATTCGTAGGTCTTGCCATCAACAGTAATTGATATACTGGAAATTAAGGCTCTATCTGTAAACCTTCCTTCAGAAGGAGATTTTAGTGATGCAATTTTTTCAAGATCTATTACTTCAATCTGTTTTATAATGTTTGTCCAATCTAGAGGTGATAAAGCAGAAACTGAAACATTTCCGTTTAGAGACGTCGTTCTAGAATTTGGGATAAATGTTATCAGTCTGTCTGTACCTCTTGTCTGTTCTTTGATTTCTATTTTTTCAATCTTGGATTTTTTTTGTACGGCATTTGATGTAAATGCATCCGGATTGCCCTTTTGTTGGGAAGTACAGTTTGCATTACATAAAATAAGGGAAGTTAACGTAATTATAAGTTTAGAATTCATTTTATGTGTTTTAAAATTTTCAAACCAAATTATTAATAAAAATAAATACATTTGTAAAATTAATTAAATTATATACACATGAAAGGTAAAACTACTTTTAAATTACCGTTTTTATTTTTTTTAACACTCTTCTGTTTAGTTTTCGGACAGAAAAGTGATTCTACAGATAAGATTGTTTTTGGAAAAACTTATACACTTGAAGAGCTTAGAAAAACAAATGGGTTTGTGAGATGCGCTTCTACGGAATATGAAGCCATGCTGCAGCAAAAGGATCCAAAGAGGATGACTGAGCAAGAGTTTGAAGACTGGATCGGTCCATTGATTGCTAATGCACAAGCTAACAAATCTCAAAATGGAGGAATCATTACAATTCCTGTGGTAGTACATGTTATCCACAATGGAGAACCTTTAGGTACTGCACCTAATATCACCGACAAACAGGTTCAGTCTCAGATTACTGTAATGAACAATGACTTCAGAAAACTGGCAGGAACCCCGGGAGCAAACAGCAGCCCTGTAGGAGCAGACACGATGATACAATTTGCACTGGCAAAAGTGGATCCTAAAGGAAATCCTACGAATGGCATAGACCGTGTAAACCTATGTCAGCCTTCCTGGTCTACTTCTGTTATTGACAGTTATGTAAAACCAGTTACCATCTGGGACCCTACAAAATACATGAATATGTGGAGTGTAAACTTCTCTGATCCAGATCTACTTGGCTACGCACAATTCCCTTCTAATTCTACTTTACCGGGATTGAATACCAATGGAGGTTATGCAGATACTGACGGAGTAGTAGCAAATTATGCCACTTTTGGAAGCAGTACTTATAACGATGGAACATTTTTATTAAGCGCTCCGTATGACCGTGGAAGAACAATGACTCATGAAGTAGGACATTTCTTAGGATTGAGACATATCTGGGGAGACTCAAACTGTGGAACCGATTATGTTGCGGACACTCCAGTACATAGAACATCCAATGGAGGATGCCCTACGCATCCTAAAGCAAATACCTGTGGGACTACTGATGAAATGTTCGAAAACTACATGGATTACACCTTTGATACCTGCATGAATATTTTCACAATCAATCAAAAGGACAGAATGGTTGCAGTAATGAACAATTCTCCAAGAAGAATGGAACTGAAAACTTCAACCGCAGATATTGCTATTCCTTTATTTGCTAATGATGGTGAACTGAAAGGAGAAAGAAACTGCAATGAAACTTCATGTGCTGATGCTCCGTCTGCTGTCACTGCCCAATTCTCACTATACAACAGAGGAACCAGTCCACTTACGTCTGCTGTTATCACTTACTCTGTGAATGGTGGACCTCAGCAGACAACAAACTGGAATGGAAACTTAGCCCCAGACCAGTATGCCATAATCAGCATTCCTTCAGGTGCAGGAGCTGGTAGTATTTCAGCTAATATTACATCAGTAAACGGAACTACTGACCAAAGAGCAACTAATAACTCAGCTTCTGTAGTTCTTGGAAATACAGTACCGGTATCAAGTACAAATTTCACGTTCGAATTACAGCTTGATTATTATGGTTCAGAAACAACATGGGATCTAAAAAACAGTGCAGGAAGTATATTATATAGTGGAGGGAATTATCCTGACACTGATCCTAACTTCCCTGCCCTTCTTACTGAAAACTGGACCCTGCCTCTTAATGATTGTTATACTTTCACTATCAATGATAGCTATGGTGACGGTATCTATATAGATGAAGGCTTCTATAGAATTAAAAACTCAGCCGGAGCTATCATAGTCGCAGGACAAGAGTTTACAGACATACAACAAAAACAATTCAAAGTAGTAGGAGCATTAGCTACAAGCGAAGTAACAAAAGACAAAAATACAGCCGGAATTTACCCGAATCCTGTAAATGATATTCTTAACGTTACGAACATAGCTAATACTACTAAATATGAAATTTACAATGCTGTTGGACAGATCGTAAAATCCGGTGCTCTTGAAGATCAGAAAATACGAGTGGCAGAATTGACAAAAGGAACCTATTTCATCACATTTAAAAATGACAAGAAAGCAGAAAGTGTAAAATTTATAAAAAAATAAATTAAATCTTAAACTGCAGTTTTCTTAATTGTAATAAACCTTCGGAAAAATTCCGAAGGTTTTTTTTATTCACTTTAAAATTTTATAAAAATCTGCTATGAAAGCTAAATTTCAAAAAATTACATCTAAAGTATTGATATATAATCTTCAATATTTTATTACATAAGGAAATTGTGTTTTCTTGACTTATAAATATTTTAATAACATTAATTATTATTCAATATTTTTTCAAATTTCTCTTTTTTATTTAAAAAAAGTTATTATCTTTGCACTCGCTAAAACGAAGTAACATTCGCTTAAATGACCATCAATCGGGGCGTAGCGTAGTCCGGTCATCGCGCCTGGTTTGGGACCAGGAGGTCGCAGGTTCGAATCCTGCCGCCCCGACTGTTTTAGTAATTTTCTCAAAATTACTTAATGGGTGCGTAGCTCAGCTGGATAGAGCATCTGCCTTCTAAGCAGACGGTCAAAGGTTCGAATCCTTTCGCGCTCACTTAATGACACCATTAGGACAATCTAGGCCAAATGGTGTCATTTTATTTATAGATACCCTACCAATCAGTCTATTTAATGTATTTTACCCCCTTTTCTTTGTTTTCTAAAACAAAATTTCTTCTTATAAAAACAAATATTTTATCTTTTTCAGTTTGTTTTGAAGCTAAAACTCTTTGAAAATACAATGATCCAAACAGGATTTTATTTTAGTCAACTATTTTATTTTTTGGTAATAGCAATTGAAATATAATTTATATTCATTAGCCAGAATCATGGCAGTAAATTGTAAATGATTAAAACAGACGTTTTATACAATTTCAAAAAGGATGGTTCATCTAATTGGATATAAACACGTTACTCATTTCAGTAGCATGGGGCATATCAGGGCCTTCCTGGCATACATTAACTATAGCAAAAAGTTTGATTTATAACCTACATCAAATATTTTTGTACATATACCATCAGCATCTGTTTTTTGTAGTCATTCATTCCTTCGGATATATTGTCTATTTCCTTCTTGTACATTTTTTCATTTCCCATTTTGTGAAATTCTCTGGCGATCTCTAACCTAATTCTTTTCTTTAAGGAGAGATTACCAAAAGGATCAAAATAAGAATCTATACGCATCTTATCCTTAACACCATTCCAGGTAAATACTGTAGTATCATCTGTAATTGAGAGTAGTTTTTGATAATGACCTATAGCCTGTTTCGATGACATTTTACTCAGATACAGATCATATTTTATCCTAAAAAACTCCTTCTCTGCTGAAGTGGTCTTCTCTAAATAGTCGAATGCGTGATTAATAATTTTAGGATTCAGTTTATTAATGTTGGACTGCATGCCAAGTAAGTTAAAAGACAATATAGCATAAGCATCTTCCGATTTGAAATTTCTATTGATATCTTGCATACTTATTTCACCGAATGAAGAAGGCTGTATAATGGCATATCCATTTTCCGCTAAATTTTTCTCAATATCATTTTTATGAAATGAGCCGATGACTACCAAAATGGTATCTTTCTCTGAATAATTTTCTAATACTTTTTCAATCCGCTTGGCCTGTAGAAAAGTACGGTATAAAAACAGCCTCCGTGGAAAATCTAAGCTCATTTTTTCTGGATGTTGGGCATACCATTTCTCGATTCGCTTACCATACTCTGGGGAATCTGCAAAATAAAGCCCGTCTTCAAAGTCGCTTTCGTCGCTAAAAACTGTAAAGCCTAAAAATCCACTTTTACCTCTGATAAATCGAGGAACCTCAAGATTCCTTATACCAAAGGCCAGATCGGAATCCATGTCTGCCGGCAACCAGTCTATGGGATGCAATGTCTTCATTACAGCTTTCGCATAAGGTACGACCACATATTGCTGTTCGTATGTAAATTCATAAAAATCATTTCTTGTAAATTCTTCAGGAGACCGTTCAATACAAATTGCAGCGGGATCAACCTTATTGATAAACGCACGTATTGCGGCAGGTTGTTGATTAAAGTTAATTAACTGCGTAGAGTGTCCGACGCCCAGAACCACAACTTTTGGTTTTTGGGCATGTGCTGAACAGAGTATAATAAAAGAAAAAACGGTCAAGAGAAACTTTGGCATCACATCCATTTTTATTAATCTTTAATTTAGCTAAAATACGCAGTAGTACCAAAATCCGCAAGCCATGAGACACAAATGTGCTCGGAAAAACCACTTTTACTTATCAAAATGCATAGATCATTTCTTATAGGCTAAGCTTTGAATGTAGTAATGTGATATACTATATGCATGATGAAATTATTTTGAGGAATTACAAAGCAAAGGCGCTGTTACAGCATACGGAATGGAATATTTCAGATAGTCTGTGCATTTAACCCAACCTTTCATGTAGAAAAAATGAAATTATAAAAATTATGATCAACATGAACATCATGATTAAAAATATAAAACTCGTTTCTTTTTCAAAATTCATCTTATTTATTAAATCTCGGGGATTTCAAAGCTGCTAGTACTGCAGATACAGGCCATCTCACAACTAGTGAAAACGGCCTTTTTATAAAATTTTCTGTACTCCTGTTTAGACGATTCTCAACCCACATCATTTAGTTATGATACATTTTCTATTATTTAAAGAGTGTATTTTTTATGAAGTAATTCAGAAGCTAATGCTTAGAGATAAAGGAAGTCCAATATAACGGTTATTTCTTCATCATTTGCTTTAATATCATTTTTACCAATATAGCAATTGCTTGTTCAATTGTAGAGATATGAACATTCCGATAATTGAAATCCTACAAATATATATTTTGTGTGTTGAAATTATTTTTTAAATGCTTATCATAGATAGCTTCAGAAAAAACCTCTCTGCTGAATAATTGAAGCACCGAAAAAAGATGCCATTGAATTCCTGTTTTCAGCTTATATGAAATACATCTAACGACTTTATAAACAGGAGCTTTTGATTTAAAATATCTTTTTCCTATGGATACAGGAGATACTATTTAAGTTCATAACTGATCAAAAAATCAAGGCACAGAATACAAAAAAATGGAGACATTGATAAATAAATGTCTCCTTAAACTATTTGGAAAGAGTCACAGCGAACCTCGATGCCCTTTCAACATTACTATTATTACATTTACTTCCACTAACAATAATTTTAAAGTAGCAATCGCAATAACCTTATTCAATATTAACTCCACAGGTTTTTGTAGGCGTTATATGGCCTTTTACAGAAGTACCTGTTTTTCTATATACATTATAAATCTCCCAGATAGGTCCAGATCACTTCCTGTTCTCTAATTCTGTGGGTAGCATTGCATACATAACTTCCACCCAATACCCAGGTAAAACCAGCACTTGTATCTCCCTGTTGCATATATATCACTCCAGAGGTAGTTATATTCCTATCCTGATATCCTGCAGCTCCCCGAAAAGCATAACTGAATAAGTTAGAAGGGGTAATCAGCAAGGGTAGAAATTCCAATTGGAAATATTGAACGATACGTGCTGTAAACTTATAAAATCCATTCTTGTTTGCTACGATACTTCCGTTTGCATTTAAGCTACCATATCTTTGATTAAGATCGAAAAGCCCCGATGATACTCCTGTACAAACTGTATTCGTGGTTGTCTTTCTACCTTTCGCATATAAGACAGGCATATTGATCGTATTAGTTGCTAGTTTATAATCCATTAATGCTTGCCATACAACCCCATCATATAAATAAATTAAATCCTTATATACCCTACCTGTTCCGGTACCTGAATCTGAAAGATTGTATACCAACAACCCTTTGACCGGATTGGTTACTGTGGTAATATCTGTCGTAGAGGTCAAAGAAACCTTTGGGAGCATCAATGCCTTATCTGATGAGGATAATTCCAATATCGAAGATGGATCTGGAGTGGCTGTTCCTATTCCTACTTGACTTTTAATGGTAATTGTTACCAAACCTATTAGTAAACAAAATATCTTTTTTTTCATTGTAATACTATATTATCTATTGTCCTATATATTGCCAGGTAACTAATTGTGATCCTATAAGATCTTGAGCCACGCAGGTTCCTCCTAAATGCCATTGGAATGGTTCTGAAATGTCTCCCTGCTGTAGGTAAACAGATCCTGTAAATACCGTTGTTTGCCACGCCCTTGTTGTTGTGTTACCATCCTTAAATGAATAATTAAGCATTCCCGGAAGCAGAAAAGGGCTGTAGGCCGATTGTAGCATAAACTGTCTAAGGCTTACACTCCAGATGTAATATCCTGTCTTATAAGCCTGTATTGAACCATTGGCATTGATCGTAGTTTTAATATTCTTAAGATCTGTCAATTGAAAATTTCCCATAACAGCACCCGTACAAGCCGTATTAGTAGTTTTCCTTCCTACAGCTACCAGTTCAGGAAATAGGCTTCCAGATGCTATTTCTCCATCTTCTACCATTTCATCCCAGCTAGTTCCGTTAAACTTATATAACCTTCCTTCATACACTGCATCTTCGCCAGTTCCGGAGTTTTGTAATGCCAATGTCAGCATACCTAGAGACGGATTGGCAATCGTTGTTATATCAGTCTTCGAAGCCAAGGGGACTCTGGTAATCAAAAACCCTTTATTTGCAGAAGACATCTCTAGAATTGATGATTGTGCGGGAACGACAGTACCTATACCAATTTGACCTATTAACTGTTCTGTAAAAAGAAAAAGACACGGTATTAAAAAATATACTTTTCTCATGTTTTAATTAAATCATAGTTATAAAGGATTACCCAGATATTCCCAAATCACTTCCTGTCCCTGAATTCTACCATCAGCAGGACAAGTATTAGTTCCGAAAAACCATTTGAAACCTTGGGTCAGTTCTCCTTGTGTTAAATAAACAACTCCTAATACAGACGCACGCTGACTCTGAGCCGTACCTGACACCCCCCTATACGTATAAGAATAAGTAGCTAAATTTGGAGCTTGAATGTATGGGCTTACATTGAAACTCTGACTGGGATTAGAATTCATTAATTGAACCAGCCTTACCGAAAACATATAATATCCAGTCTGTGGAGCTGTAAAAGCTCCTGTTGCCGTTATTAAAGTACTACTTCTTTGATTTAGGTTAAATAATCCGTTAGTAATACCAATACATCCCTCTACTGTTGTTTTTCTTCCTACAGCAACGATCTTAGGTAATTCATTGGAGATAAATTTTTCTCTGGTAGTAAGTGCTTTCCAGGTTGCTCCATCAAATTTGTACAATGTATCTCTCTGTATTGCCGTACTGCCTGTTCCAGAATTTTGAGTGGCATACACAAGCAGTCCTTTTGCAGGATTGGGAACCGTTATAATATCTGATGTAGAGGTTAGTGCCACTCTCGGCAACAGCAATCCTTTGTTGGAAGCATTTAAATCCAGCAAGGAAGAAGGATAGGGAGTAGCTGTGCCAACTCCTACCTGACCCTGCGCGGCAATTCCTGTTATGAGAGCAAAAACATAACAATAGTGCTTAATTTTTTTCATCTTTCATGGGATTAGTTAATACTTTTATCATTACTTCGTTTTAGTGTCTAGTATTTATTTTCTTAATTATTTTTGCTCTTACATCATAGGAATCATCATGTTGAATCCACTCTCCATCAGTAGAAAGTACTTCATTTTAAAGCTGTAAAGATTTGTTTTTTTTTAAGAGGCTTCGTACTGTAAAGATTCCGATTGCAATTTTTATATCGTAAAGGTATTTGATTTATACGGTGTGTTGAAATATAACACATACAGCTTGTTCTGCTTATTTATAGAACTAAATCTACAAACAGGCAGAACTTTATGTACCCGGGCGCAAGCCGGAAAAACAAAAAATCTATAATATAAATTATAGATTTTATTTTGACAGATAATATGGTTTTTTAAATTGTTGCGAAATAACAAATAGGCTGCATCTAATGTAAATTTTTATATAACTCTATTAGTTCTGCTATATTGTTAATTTTTAATTTTTGAAAAATTCTCTTTTTAAAGGTGCTTATTGTATTTATTCTTAAATTCAAATGGTTCGAAATTTCTAAATTTCCATTTCCCTTAGCTAACAGTTCAAATACCTGAAGTTCGCGCAAAGAAAGTTCTTTTATACTAATCCCCTCATCAAAATTCTTTACTATGAAAGGAATCAGCTCAGGCGGGTAGAAATATCCGGTTTCTAAAATGATTTTTATAGAATTTTTTATATCCTCTTCTGTTCCCAACTTATTCAAATAGCCCTCCGCTCCTTTGCGAATATACTGTATGGCAATTTTCTGATCATAAGCGGAAAATATTAAAATCTTAAGATCGTTCTGAATATTTTTTAGCTCAGAAATCATTTCGGTATATTTTGTTCCCGGCATATCTATATCTAAAAGGAGAAGATCATAATGGTTCGTTTTGAGAAATTCTTTCACACGTCCATAATTTTCTGCTGAATCTATTGTAAGTTTTGGATATGCCGATCTTAAAATTAGTGTTGTTCCGGCTCTTACTACAAAATGGTCATCAGCTATTAAAATTCGTTTTTCCATTCATTTTATTTTTGTAAATATTTACTTCAACAGCAGTTCCACCAGGATAATTTTCGGAAAATAATATATCCGCATACATTTTTTTCACAAGGTAAATAACCATATGCAGACCAAGTCCGTAATTTCTAAATTTTATAATATCATCATTCATTGACATTTGATACAATCCATTGTAATAAGTCAATTGCTCCTGCGACATCCCTTTGCCAGTATCCGCTATTTTCAGAGTGATTTTCTCCTGATTATCTTCAACAATAATATAAATGATGCCCTCAGATGTATTTTTTACAGCATTATCAACCAGATTATGGACAATACACGACAGGATACTTTTATTAAACCGACAATAAATGTCGCTCTTTTCAATAACTTCAATTCTGCTATTTTGTGATTTACTAACTTCATTAAATAGTTTTTGTTTGGCCATCAATATCTCGCTAATAGGATATTCATCCTTTTCGTATACATCGTAAGTTCCGAATAAATCACTGTATTCTTTAAGATGCATCGTAAAGTTATAGAGCTCTTCCGAAGATTGATGAATGCTGTCGAAATATTCTTTCTGAAGATCAGCTTCACGGACATCGGTTAATTTTTGTGACATCATAGCAATAAATTTAACAGGAGTACTAATGTCATGGCTGATAGCTTCTATCAGCTTTTTCTGATACTCCGATTCTTTCTGCATATCGTTTTTTACGGCTTCAAGATGTTGCGTACTTTCTTTAAGCGCTATTTTAATATTAGAAACCTTTTTTTTGAGCAATCGATTTCTTATTTGTAAAAATTTAGTTCTTGTGTAGATGATGGCTATAAATATGAATAAAAATAAAATAGTAACTGCTAATTTAAAAGCTGTAGTTTGGTAAAAAAGCGGTTTGATTTTAATTTTTACGGTTCTGTATGCATAACTGCCCTCCGGAGAAACCTGAACTCTTAATTGCAGAGTATAATTACCCGGCTTTAGATTGCTTATCGTATATTTTCTTTCATTTTTAATTTCAATTTGCCGCCAGTCAGCATCCTGCCCTTCTATCTTTGCCTCAACTCTTAAGTTATAGGAATTTGAATAGTAAGGAATATCAATAAAAATATCTGCATGCTTATAATTATTCTCTAAAATAAGATCCTTTGAAAAATAAGCAATATCTGAATCATTAATTCTCACCCTTTCAACATATATACTTTTCTTATCCGGATAATACGCTTTGATATTTTTCGGATCAAAAAATACAAATCCTTCCATTGAGGGAAATACAAATTCACCATTTTCCAAGGAATAGGCATCAGGCATAGAGCCACCGTTAAATTCAGCGGTTAATAAGCCATCATTTTTCGTAAAACGGTAATAGAATACAGGGGTCTTATTGTTTTCAGAATATTTTAAAAGCTGTTTTTTAGCAACCCTGAACAACCCGTTATTGGAAGATATCCAGTAATATCCCTGTGTATCTCCCAAAATATAGTGTGCGGAATTTAAATATGAATTCTGGTCTAAAGGCATTTTGAAAAGCTTCTTATCTCTAAACAAAAAGAAACCATCTTTGTTGGTGGTTATCCATATCTGTCCGTCCGAGGTTCTGATAATATTTTTTACATTTATCTCTTTAGCTACTTGGGCAGCAATTTTCTGTTTTAGCCGTCCTGAGTACAAACCGTCGCTACATCCAATCAAAAATTCGTCGTTGCTATATTGTAGAAATGAATTCACAAATCCAGTAAACTCCAACGTGGTATTTATAGTTTTTAACTCTTCGTTTTCAAACAAATGTAAGTAGGAATGGGTAAGGTCTGTTGCAGAAACAGCAAACTGGTCTGCACTTTTAAAAAAACCTATTAAGCCCGGAAAATGAATGCTATGAGTGGTAGTATATTGGGTGGATTTATATCTTCTAACCACATAATCGTCATTCTTGTACAAAATATTCCCTGAATCATCGTAAAACATAAAATGCTTGTCATTAATACCGAAATGATGATTCTTTACGAGTCCATGTTTATTAACTTCGTATCCATAGGGGTCTATAATTGTATTTTTATTAAATGGTATGGAAGAACCGCTTACTTCATCCACAAAATGAATTTTTTTCTGAGCTGTGAAAAATTGGTTTAGCTGTACAATGTTTAATCCTTTGGTTACGCTTCCCAGATATAATCTTTCAAAATCTTTATCATAAAACATAGAATTAAAGAATTGATTTCCAAAATTCTTATAGGTTATCAAAAATTTTAATTGTAAATCATCATTCTTATTGCCCTGCAGCAGATAGATGTTATTATTATTGATGATGAAAGTCTGACCGGTAATCTGCTGCCAGTATATTTTCGTTTCAGGATCATTAAAAAGAGTTGCCCTTGTAAGAGTTGTTAACTTTCCCTTATAAATTTGGTAAGTTTTTCTTTTTTTCGAATCGGTGAGAAAAAGAGTGTCTTCTTCATTAAGAAATATATTGGATAAATTGGTGGTGACGACCGGAACTTTGGTCTGCCTATTTTTTTCATCGGTATATATTATCCTGTTGTTATAAAAACTATATCTTCCGGAGCTGGTCTTTATATAGTATTTGGTATTAGAACCGTATTTGGATTCCGGAGAATTTTTCGATATCCTTTTTAAAAAATTAAACTTCTCTTTTGTAAATGTTTTTGTTGAAGTTCTTTTTGTAATAGGCTGGACTTTTCTTTTTCTTATAAGAATTTTATTCTCGTCATTATTGTTATAAACTATAATACTGTCATTCGATACATTTCCATAGAAATTTTCAAAATGTAAATTGGTAACTGCCAATTTATTATGTATTGTAAATACCGAGCCATCATATTGTACTATTCCATTGTCTGTGGATAGCCATATAAAACCATATTTATCCTTAACAATAGCTTTAACACTATTCTGTGGAAGACCATTTTCTGTATTATACCATGAAGAAACATTTTGACCATATAATTTCTGAAAATAAAGCAAAAAAATAATCAATATAGATATCCTCATAGTACAATTAGTAATTCTGCAAAATTAATGTATTATCATAGTACAACTTTGTAGAATAAATTCTACAAACAACAAGACAAATTCGCAAGATAAATTTTTAAGAAAGTACTGTACAACAAATATCTTTGTTAAAGACAAAAATGCTGGTTCATGACAAATTCATAGACATTTGGGTGGTGATATAAATAATAATTAACTTATTCTTTTACAAAAACCTCCGTCTGTTTAGCGTATCTAAAATACCAGTTCTTAAATACCAGAAATTTATGGAGACAATAACAAATAACTTCAAGCAACTTAACATCGGGGTATTAGTCCAACAAAAAGTAAGAGAAACAAACATAGAAATCTCTCGAATATGCAATTTTCTAAAATGCACACAGGAAGAGGTAGAAAATATGTACCTCAGCAGGTCCTTAGATTCAGAAATCCTTCTGAGGTGGTCAAAGCTCTTAAAATATGATTTCTTTAGAGTTTACTCTCAACATTTAATTTTATATTCTCCTTCCAAAGCTTTACATAAAGTAACAGAAAATAAAAAAACAGCAATGCCTCAGTTCAGAAAAAATATTTACACAAAAGAAATAATTGACTTCATTATAGAAATGGCTGAAAAGGGAGAGAAAACAAAACAGCAGATAATGGATGATTATGACATCCCGAAAGCCACCTTCTATACCTGGATCAAAAAATATAAAAGATAAACCTTATGCCTAACTATAAGAAACTATATACGGATATTATTAGCCATAAAAACCCTAAAAAATGGGAAGAGTGCTCATTTATTTTAGCTAAGGAAGAGCTTACAACTCTGGATATTATTAATCTTAATGAGATCATTTTCAATAATACAGATAAAGAGATCACGAGATTTAATCAACAACATAAATCATACGATAAAAATGCTATCATCAATATGCTGACCCATCAACAAGTTAATAAATTGAATAATACTCAGTTGGCAATTCGCTTTAAATTAAGTAGAAATTCCGTTGCTAAATGGAAAAAAAAATATACACTTTAAGCTGTACAAAAAACGCATACTAAATTGACCAACAATGAAAAATCAAAAATAAGTCTGCCATATGTAGCAGACTTATTTTAGTTTTAAATTCTAATTATGATTATGGTTAAATTAATACCTCGTAAGAATTATCTTATAACCTCTCGTTACATTTCCATTATTGGTAATATTTATTGTTCCTGCCGATGGCATGGTTAGGGTATAGTTTAAAGCACTCGGATTTCCACCATCCGCACAGCCAACCACATCTGTCCAGGCAGTTGAAATGCTGTATCTGCTGATCTCATTAAAGATAGGTGATTTTGCCGTATTTCCACTCCCTTGATTTCCCCCTAATCCATTGATCGAATATAAGCTGCTTGCAGTGCTATTTATTACGTAATATTCTGCAATTGCTACATTACCACAGCCATCTCCAACTATGACCACAGCTTTATAAAAACCACCATCAGATAAACCCGTAATCAATTGTCCGGTAGCTCCGCTTGCAAGATTATTAAGAGGAGATGAGAGTACAGCTCCGAAAGTTTCCGAAGGGGAAGCTTTAACCAACACTCCATTAGAATCCGTGTAAACAGGAGTTACAGCATTAGTTCCTGCTACAATATCCATTGTTCTAACTCTCGTATGACCAGCTACATCCAATAATTCTGTAGGTGAAGAGGTACCAATTCCCACGTTTCCCGAAGAAGTAATTCTAAGTCGCTCCAAGTATCCCCCACCAAGAGAATTTCCCATAAAAAAGTCTTCAGCGGTACTGGTACGCATACTTCCAATTCCCCAATTGGCTCCTCCCGATGTGGGTCCACTATTGGTGAAACCTAGAAGTGAAAAATTTCCGGCAGCCAATGGAGACGTATTTCTCAATGCTAAAATAGACAGATTATTACCACCAGCTGGAGCATCAATTAAAGTATACCTGTTTAAATCAGCTGCGGTGGTAACTATATGCATCTTAGTGGTAGGAACGGTAATACCTACACCTAAGGATCCGGTATTGGTTACAACCATATCATTAGCCTGTTGGGTAACTGAAGGGGCTCCCACAGCAGGGTTATCCTTAGCTCCATCAATATGGAATGTACCCTGAGGGTTTGCAGTACTTACGCCAACCTGAGCATTGCCAAATGATAAGAAACCTGATAATATAAGTACCAGTAATGAAACATTTTTTTTCATAATTTTTTGCTTTTTTTATTATTTTATTGTGTTTAATCATTATCATCGCCTATACATTTAAAACTATCTTTTGATTTTACCCTTCAAATGGTTGCTTACTCTGTGACCAGTTCTCTTCTTCTGTTGAGAAGAAGAGCCCAAAGTCAAGGAAACTAATCAAAATTTTGTGCTTTTAGAAGCGATCTAAAAATTCTATTATCGTAGGGAATCCGAGAATAAAACTCTAAGACAAAGATATTTTATTTATGTAACTAGCTGATAGATAACGCGTACGATTTACTCTTACCCGTTGTAGAAGTAATTCTATACTTCTGCTGCTATAATATTCTACTTTAAAAAGTCATTGACCACCTTAAGGCATAGCTTTTTGCTAAGATTGCCTCATTATAAATATTCTAATTATCTATCTTATCTGTTTTCCATTACTCTTGTAAATATTAAATATAGAGCTAGTTTAAAACCAACTCTATACTTAATGCTTGAATATTCCAAAAAAAATAAAACATTATAAATCAATAAAATACCCGTAAAATCCGATTAAGATCAGCAGCCAAAGAATTCGGGGATACAAAAGGCTAGCCACCATACCTGGTTAATTAACGGCCGCCTCTTTGCCAAATTTTTTCAGTGTTAGAAAATGCGAGTACAGTGCCGATAAAAAGCTCTTATTTTCAATGTAAGGCAAGTTGAACTCCATCGCTGTCTTCTTCACAATAACAGAGATCTTCCCATAATGTATGTGGCAGACTTTAGGAAACAGATGGTGCTCTATCTGCCTGTTCAGTCCGCCAAGGAAAAATGCCGCGAGCTTATTGTGCGTTGCAAAATTCGCTGTTGTACGCATCTGGTGCTCCGCCCAGGCTTCTTCTATCTGCCCGGTTTCGTTAGGCACAGGGAAATTGGTACCCTCAACAACATGGGCCAGCTGAAATACCAGTCCCATCGTCAAGCCTTCGGCAATATGTAAGAACAGAAAACCGATCAGAAACTGCCACCAGCTCACATCCAGTACCAATAGTGGCAATATGATAAAAAGGAAGTAATAAAGCGCTTTATAGAAAAACAAATTGAAATATTCCAGCTTAGGGTGCTTATTCTGATGTGCCCCAATTTTTTTCTGAAAAAACTTTACAAAATCCTTACGGAACACCCATGACAGGGAAGCTAAGCTGTAAAGCGGAAAGGCATACCAATGCTGGTACCGTTGAATGCGATTCACTTCGTCTTCCTCAGCAATCCGGATCAATCCCGGCGCGACTTCAATGTCCTCATCGTGTCCGGGGATATTGGTATAGGTGTGGTGAACCACATTGTGGGTGATACTCCAAACGTATGGATTGGCGCCGATCAGATTAAAAATAAACCCGAACAGTTTATTCACTTTTTTATTACCGGAAAGTGCACCATGTATAGCATCGTGGCATACATTGAAGCCTACAAAGGCACTAAACATACCCAGAACCACTGCAAGTGGCAAGAGCATCCAGGTCGGAAGCAGACCTGAAATAATTACAAGGTAAATTCCAATGAACCCTGTAAGGAAAAATACAGTCTTGCCCCACATATGGCCATTGGCATGTTGACTTAATTGATGCTGACTGAAAAATTGATCTACTCTGCTCCTAAGAGTTGCATAAAAATGAGAACCAGAAACTGATGAGAATTTTACTTTTTGTGACATAAGATATCTTGTTTGATCTACCTAACGCGAACAAACAGATGTGCTAAATCGGGTGTTGGAATGAGGAGCGTATTAAGCTTTCCGGCACATTACCGGATTATTTACATATATAACGTATTAATTGTTAATTTATTATATTTTAATTAAAGGTACATTTATTTGTCCATGCCTCATCCATCTGAATGATTTAGAAAGATTTCTAACTTAAATCATTAAAGCCAACACAATAACAATTTAAAATGATTCAGGCTTACTGAGAAAGACTCTGCAGAAATGTTGAGTCTTTTGTGTTTTAATAAAACAGATTCTATTATTCGCTAAAGGATATACAAAAGCCACCGTAATTTATACGGCAGCTGATGTATTTTTAGTTTTAAACTTTATTTAAGCTTATAAGAATTTCCATTCCAGAGATACGTTTTGGAAGAATGTTTTTTCTTTTCTCTGTCTTTATCATCTCTTTCCATTTCCTCTGTTTTAAAGATAAATGCATTGGGAATTCCGCCTTTATCATTGGGAAATACAAATTCTTCGGAATGGTAGTATACATCGGCATCCCCTACATTCATCAGTTGTGGCAGTGTAACCAGCTTTTTGTCTTTAAAAAGAACATACTGGGTATAGCTTGCAATTCCGCAGGCTTCCCCGGAAACCATAGCTTTAAGGGTGAGTTCCACATTCTGCAGCTTATGTCCGCTTTCAATGGTAAATGTAGCATAGCTTAGCTCCTCTCCTCTTCCGGTGTCAAAATATACTTCATCAATCAAAGTATTTCCTTCCATCACTTTTATTCCGGCAATATTCTGTTTTACAATTTGATTATATCCTTTATTTTTCCGGTCTATCGTTTTTGAAAGTCCAAAAAGAAAATCATAGCCGTTCTTATTGCGGTAACCAACGGAAAGATTACCTCCCCAGACATATCCTTCTGAAACCAAATCTCCTTTCTGATAAGAAACTTTATACCAATTGGCTCCCCTTTCGCCTAATTTAAGTATTGCTTCTTCCTTTTTAAGGATCAGCACCTGCTGGTTGGTTTGCAGAGAATCTGTTACTTCAGCTTTTACATCCGGTTCTTTTCTTACTCGGGTCCAGTCTGTAAAAATTTTCTGGGGTTTGTTTTCTTCAAAGCTGAAAACTCCGTCAGGATAAACGCCATTTTCTTCCTGTGCAGAAAAAAACTGCAGGAACAGCAGGCATAAAACCGTCAATAAAGATTTCATATGACTATTGTGTTTCATTATTTTTCCAGCAAAAGGCTTACCCATTCTTCACGCTGAAATTTCTTTTTAAGTTCCAGTCCGCTTTCTTTGCATACTTCCAGGATATCATCCACGTCAAAGAAGCACAATCCGGAAAGCAGCAGTTTTCCACCTTCATTCATGACAGAAACATAGGTAGGAATATCGGAGATCAGGATATTCCTGTTGATATTGGCCAGAATGATATCAAAATTTTCCTTTCCTAAATTGTCTGCGGTTCCCAGTTCAATATCAAGTTCAACCCCGTTTCTGGCAGCATTTTCTTTTGAATTCTCTACAGACCATTCGTCTATATCAATCGCTTTTGTATCCCCTGCACCTATCTGCTTTGCATAAATTGCCAAAACCGAGGTTCCACATCCCATATCAAGCACTTTTTTGCCATTGAAATCAATATCCATCATCTGCTGAATCATCAGGTGCGTTGTAGGATGATGCCCTGTTCCGAAAGACATTTTTGGCTGAATGATGATTTCATGCATTCCCGGGACAGATTCGTGGAATTCTGCCCTGATCAGCACTTTATCATCAATATTGATCGGCGAAAAATTCTTTTCCCATTCTTCATTCCAATTGATATTAGGCATTTCTTCGAAAGAATAAGCGATCTGTACATTTTCATTTTCAAAAAGCGGAAGTGCTTTAAGATCTTCTTCTTTAAACTGTTCTTTCTGGATATATCCTAAAATTCCGTCGATTTCTTCCGTAAAGCTGTCAAAACCTATTTCGATAAGCTCCGCCATTAATATCTCGTTCCATGGCTGCAATGGAGAAATCCTGAAATTGAATTCTAAATAATTTTGCATGTGAGTGAATAATTTAGTGCAAAAATAAGGATGTTATTATTGTTAAAAAAATTGAAGTGCCATGAGTCTTGTATATTTTGAGAATAATGTCTTTGTTTTATGGTAAAGGCTAGTGAGAGTTTTTTTATTTTGGCTAAAGCCGGATAAGATTGTGTAAAAAGAGAAAGCGGGCTAAAGCCCGCTCTATTGAATATTTTATACATAAGTTAGTTCCTGGGACATCACACAAACCCAAATTCCGAAACTCATAGCCAATCTATGGATTTGTAGAAAAAATAGAACCGTTAGCAATCAATGCTCTTCTGTTCATCTTTAGAATATCTCTTACCCATTCTGCAAAGTCTTCCGGCTGAAGTACTTTATCAGGATTTCCGTCTGTTAGTCCCCCTTGAATACTCATATCGGAAGCAATAGTGCTGGGCGTCAAGGTGATCACACGGATGTTTTGTTTTCTCCATTCTGCCATCATCGACTGCGACAGAGATACTACCGCCGCTTTGGAAGCTGCATACGCTGACATATTCGGACCGCCTTTTAAACCTGCCGTAGAAGCAACGTTGACGATATCTCCTTCACCGTTAGCCTTTAAGAAAGGATAAACCGCTTTAGCCGCATAATATACTCCGAATAGGTTGGTCCGGATTACCTGTTCCCAGGTTTCGGAAGGCATATCTTCAATGCTTCCAAAATCTCCGACTCCGGCATTATTAATCAGAATATCTACGCTTCCCAATTGTTTTGCAAGAGACTCAATACCTGTTTTCACTTCGGATTCATTATCAATACTGAAAACAGCATAGGCCGAGTTTACACCAAGCGCTTTAATCTCTTCAGCTGTACTTTTAAGATTTTCTGCATTTCTACCGGTAACAGCAACATTTACTCCTTCACTGGCCAAAGCTAAGGCAACCGCTCTTCCCAATCCTCTTCCACCACCTGTTACGATGGCATTTTTTCCGCTTATATTCATAATATTATTGTTTCGTCAGACAAATTTACGAAAGAACATTTTTAAAAGGCCGATAGAATCTGGATTTAATCGAATTTTAATAGTAACCTGTAGTTTTTACCATAAAAGGACAGAAGGTTTTTAACACTTAAGTTATTTTAAAGTTCAATGCTTTAAGAATAAAAGCTCACTTAAGTTCTAAGAAACCAGAGATCTTTATCAACAAAAAATTCATCGGATCAAAATTCCCCTCCCATGGAGGGGTGGCGAAAATTCAAAGAATTTTTGACGGGGTGGTTCACGCCATAATCATTACAAATTACCTCCAAATAAACAAAACCGGCTTAATCATAAACCGGTTTCTGTTGAAAGTATAGTAAAAAATGAAAACTATGGGATAAGAACCGGGTTTTGTACCTCGAATTCTTCAGAAGCGGTAAATTGATTTCCGTACATATCTGCAGCTCTCACTTCAAGTTTGTGTTTTCCTAGCCCAAGCTTCTTAGGAAAACCCGCAGTCCAGATATGTTTTGACATTTCGGGGTTGGAAGGTCTTCTTCCCGGGAATAAATTCTGCGTAGAATCCCACTTGAATACGGAAAGGGCAAAATTAGGATCTACTGCTTCATCGTAGATCATCTCTTCCCAGGCTCCGTTGTCTATCCTGTATTCTACTTTGTCCTTTTTGCTTCCCATAAAGAAGTTGGCAAGGATCTTTGCAGAGGTTTTTGACGGATAAGGAATCACTTTCGGAACATAGAGTTTGATCTGATAGTCTTCTGGCTTCCCTGCTGTTTTATATTTGACTTTATATTGGTTATCATTAAAGCTGATGAAAGAATATCCTTTCGCCGTTCCGTCCCTCATCGTGGAAGTAGGAAGTCCCGCATCATCCGGTGTTCCGGAATACCAGTCCCCGCAGGTAGTACCCACATTGTATTCATGAAGATCTTTTGTCCCGTTCCAGCCTGCTTCCTTGGTATAGAAGATCTGTTGCTGAATATGGGTATGAGCTGATAAAAGGAGGACGTTTTCAAAAGGGTACAGAAAATCAAATAATTTCTGGCGGTCTGCGTTTCTGAAATTATCTTCGTTGTTATGCTCCAATGGAATATGGAAAGAGATCACAATTAACTTGTTTTTATCAACCAGTTTAAGATCGTTTTCAATAAATTTCAGCTGGTCCTCACGGAATCCGCCCCAATAGCCTTTTCCGTCTCTCGGATCGGGATACAGAATATCATCTAAAATGATAAAGTGTACGTTTCCGTAATTGAAAGAATAATTAGCCGGGCCAAAATTATTTTCAAAAGTTTCATCTGAAAACTGGTCTTCTTTGGCATCGTAATTCATATCATGATTTCCCATTACATTGTACCATGGAAGACCAATCTCCTTCATCACATCCGCGTAAGGTTTCTGAAGGCTTAAATTGTCGCCCACAAGATCTCCAAGACTGATTCCCAATACTGCATTTTTTTTGGTATTTTTCACTTCATTTACAATTCCTCTTTTAAAGTAATCCAGCTCTTTTTCTGTATAAGGCTGTGGATCTCCGAAAACAAGAATATCAAAGTTTTTGCTTTCCTCTTTTTTATAAAGAGGGAAATTCAGCTCTTTCGGAAGATCTCCTGTTGGTGCTGTTCCTTTGTATTTAAAATCAGCCGGTGAGCCTTTTGGCTTGTGATGGTAATAAAACTGCGGCAGATTATTGCTGTTCAGAGCCGTTTGATATCCTGAAGGCTTGATCACAAAGATGGTTTGATTTTCCTGAACAGGTAAGCTGTACCTACCGTTTTTATCAGTGAGCACAACCTGAACTCCATTAGAAACAGCAACGCCTTCAATCCCTTTTTCACGGTTTTCTTTCTTTTGATTTCTGCTGCTATCTTCAAACACGTATCCTGAAACAGAATCCTGGGAGAACACCATTACTGAAATCAGCACACATGGCATTAAAAATTTTATATTAATACTCATTTCTTTATTCTTTATTCTTTATTCTTTATTCTTTATTCTTTATTCTTTATTCTTATTAACTTTACTTGTTCCACCACATTTTCACATTCACATCATCTCCACCCATCTGCTGAACTGCAGCCTGATAATTAGCTGTATTCAGAACTTTAGGATTAGGCGGATACATTAATCTAAGCGGCATGACCCCGCCATTTAGAAGACCGCCATTGTTCGGAAGTACAGGAAATCCGGTTCTTCTTTTTTCAAACCATTGCTGCTGATCTACAAAGAAAAGCGCTACATATTTCTGAAGCATAATTCTTTCCATTTCAGGTTTATATGCAACATTAGGATTGCTGAAATAGTTGGCAGGCATTACTGCTCCCCATTGTTCTATCGTTGCTTTCACCCCATTTTCATAATAAGTCTGTGCATTTCCCTGAATGACTCCTTTAAAGGCAAGCTCGGACAATATGAACTGCAGCTCAGCATAAGGATACATAAGGATTTTCAGAGGGGCTTTGGCCAGATTCTGATTGAGATTTGAAGGCTGATAATCGAATGTGGTTCCAAAGGCATACCCGGAAGGTGCTCCTTTGTATCCTATATTAACATTGTTCAGATCTTTTGCCTGGGAGAAAAACATGGCTAACCGCGGATCATTGTTTGCTTTCAGTGTTGTAACAAAAAATTCGGAAGCAGCCCTTCCCGTAGTAAAGTCCTGAGGTCTGGCAATAGGCGGCATGAGAGGAGAAACTCCCGTGATATCCAGCTTAGCTCCATCGGCATTGCTTTGAAAAATTGGGTATACGGTAGGATTACTGATGATCTCCTGAATTCTTTCATGAACATTCACCTCGCCATTCTTACTTAAAATTCTTGTCAGCAATCTCAAGGAAAGAGAATTGCAGAACTTTTTCCAGTTGGTGATTCCGTTTGCATCGGATTCAGCTTTATAAAACAGGTCATTCCCTGTAAGCACTTTATTGGTGATAAAAAGAGAATTGGCAGTTTTCAGATCATCCAGCAGTTTTACATAGATATCTTTCTGCCTGTCGAATTTGGGCTGTAAAATTCCTTCATCAAGTTTTGAAGCTTCAGAAAAAGGAATATCTCCATAAGTATCGGTCAGATTGGAATAGATCCATGCATTCAGTACCAATGCAATGGCTTCATAGTTTTTATCTCCTTCTTCAACGGCTGCCCTTTTCAGGTCGTCCACCTGCTTCAGCCATCGGTAGGAATTATTCCAGAATCCAGCGCCTGTATTTTCAGTGATGTAGTAACGGCTCAGCGAGTTTCCTTCATTCGGGAAATCCAGAGACACCTGCATAAGGTCGAAAGTAAAATCATTAGCCCTGTTATAGCCTACTGCAGCCATATTATACTGGATAGGAACCAGCAGGGAACTTGCCACAGGTTTATTGATCCGGCTCTGGTCTTTATTAATCTCATCAAGGTTCCTGTCACATGACACGACAGTTCCCAAAAGCACGAAAAATGACGATATATAGATAAGTTTTTTCATTGTTCTGATTTTTTAAAATTTAACATTTAACTGTATCCCGACTGTTCTTGAAGCAGGCAGCTGCCCCATTTCTATTCCCGGCGTAATCGTAGAATCATCCAGTGTTGCGGCCTCCGGATCAAACAATGGGAATTTTGTCCACATCCAAAGATTTCTTCCAAATAAAGCAAGGGTTATATCGGTAACTTTCAAAGGGTCAATAATCGATTTTGGGAAAGAATAAGAAATCCTGGCGTCTCTGAGTTTGATGAATGAGGTGTCGAATGAGTTCGTTTCTACATTGGCTCTCCTGTAATAATCTGAGTAATACGTAGAAACGGGAATTCCTTTGGTATTCGGCGAGAAGCTGCCATCCGGGTTTTTAACCACACCCTGACCCACGATCAGTCCGTTCGGATTATCCCTTCCCCAAAGCGTATGTCCAAGTTTTCCCTGCTCAGACATTTTGTGATGAGACTGGGAATAGGCAATTCCTTTATACTGTCCATCAAATGAGAAACTTAAAGCGATATTCTTGTATTTAAATTCATTCTGAAGACCAGCTCTCCATTTTGGATAGGCATTTCCTATCTTTTTCATTTCTGTAGGCTTTGCGGTCAGTCCGTCACTCCCGTAAATCACCTGTCCATCCGGAGAATACATCAGGCCGTAACCGTACATATCTCCCAGCGAACCACCCACCACAGCATTGTAATACACCACCCCGCCTACACTTCCAATGGTATAAGGTTCACCATGGAATTCTTCAGGAAGGGAAAGAATTTTATTTCTGTTCATGGACCAGTTGGCACTGACATTCCATGAGAAGTTTTTATTTTTTACCGGGTAAGCATTCAAGGTCATTTCAATTCCTCTGTTTCTGATCTCACCGGCATTAATGATCCTTTTGTTATAGCCTACTTCATACAATACCGGGATCACAATAGTTTGGTCTTTGGAATTGTTCTGATACGCTGTGATATTGTAGCTCAACCTGTTTTTAAGAATCGTAAAATCCATTCCTCCTTCGATATTTGTTATCATCTCAGGTCTTAGATCCGGATTGGGATACAACAACGGAGATTCCACGGAACCGGCAAAAGAGCTGTTTTCATAATATTTATCAAGCATGTAATTGTAGGTATCGTTCCCTACTTTCGACCATGAAAGCCTCAGTTTCCAGAAATTGAACTGATCCGACTTCATTTTGAATATATCAGACAGGACAAATGATGAAGACACTGACGGGTAGAAATAAGACCTGTTGTGTTTTGGCAGTGTACTGCTCCAGTCATTTCTGGCCGTCACATCTACAAAAACAAGGTCTTTATAACTGAAGTTCGCCAGTGCATAGGTACTGTTTACCTGATTGTCATTAGGTTTCGGAAGCTTATTATCTAATGCTATTGCATTGGTTAGCTGATATACGCCGGCTTTATTGAGACCTATCGCCCTGTAATCATTCATGCTCTGCTCATAATATCTGATATTTCCTCCGGCTGATGCTGTTACGCCAAAGTCTCCGAATTTATTCTTATAGGTAAATAAAATATCATTATTCAAATCTAAATATTTGATATACTGCTCTCTATAATAACCTTTCAGGTAGTTAGCAGAGCTCCAAGGTCTTCTCTGTGTACGGAACTCATTGCTCCATTCCAGGCCGGATTTGAAAGCCACATCAAAGTTTTTCGCAAACTGATAGTTTACGTTAATATTTCCGGTAATGATCTTTTTATCTTTAGAATTCAGATTTTCATAAGCAATAACATAGGGGTTATCGATATATGAACTGAAAGGATGAATCTGGTCTACCTGCTCCTGTCCATTCTTCCAGATAGGTCTGTACCACGCCAGATCTACATTTGGATTCTGGAAGATCATGAAATAGGAGATCGACTGGTTGTTGTACCCTGTAGCCGGAAGGTTATCACTTTTGGTCTGGCTGAAATTCAGTTTGGTCCCAACCCTTAATTTACGGCTCATCTTATGATCAACAGATACTGCTGCGTTCAGCCTGTCAAAGCCTGTATTCGGCATCATCCATTCATTTTTAAGGTAAGAAAGAGATGATCTGAAAGCAGTTGTTTCATTAGAATGCTCTAATGATAAACTGTTTGAATAGGTGGTTCCTGTCTGCCAGAAATCTTTGATGTTATTTTTGTAGGGTCTCCAGAGCTGTCTTTCTTTACTCTGTCCCTCTACTGAAGGATCATACTGAAAATAATACTGCCCGTCAAATTTCGGCCCGAAGGCGCTGCTGGTAGAACCGGTATTCACTCCGTCTGCCGAAGCTCCGTAAGAGTAGTAATAATTTCCGTTCTTATCTTTCTGCATGGTTCCCTGCCCGTATTCATACTGGTAATCCGGCCATTTAAGAACGCTGTCAAAGCTGGTATAGGAGTTCAGTGTAACCTGAATTTTTCCTTTTTTTGTTTTTCCGGATTTGGTGGTGATCATAATAGCTCCCCTGGATCCTCTGGAACCGTACAGTGCAGATGCACTAGGTCCTTTCAGAACAGTAACAGATTCTATATCATCCGGATTAATGCTGTTGTAGCTGTCTCCATAATCAATCGGAAGATCGCCTCCTGAACCTGCGCCGTAAGCTGAAGTTCCGGTTCCATTCCTTTTGTCACTTAAAGGAACACCATCTACAACGATTAGTGCCCCGTTATTTCCCATATTCATGGAAACATCTCCGCGGAGTGTGATACGGCTGGTTCCCAGTGGCCCCGCCCCTGCTGTCTGAACTTTCAGTCCGGCCACTTTTCCTTCCAATGCCTGCGCCCAGTTGTTATTCTGGGTTTTGAGGATTTCTTCTGATTTTACGGTTTGAGTAGAGTACCCTAAAGACTTATCCTGTCTTTTGATTCCCAAAGCGGTTACCACCACCTCATCAATGCCTTTAACAGTATCTTTTTTCGTTTTCTGCTGAGCTGCCAGATTGACGCTGATCAATCCAAGCAACGACAAAACCAGTAGTTTTTGTGTCTCTTTACGCATATCCTTTTTGTTTGCGCAAAATTAAAACGACAATATGGCTATGGTTTTAATACCATTTTAACATTTATTAAAATATTGTTAAACAAATTATGAACCTAAGTTTAACACATTACATATATACATGATATTCAACCATTTAAATAATTAATAATTTTTAACACTGTTTTATATCTTCATTAGTATACCTTTATTGTCTTTCTCTGAAAAATAAATATAGCGTACTGGCTTTCAATCAATAAATCATTCAAACACAGACATAAAAAAGCCTGTTTCTAAAATGAAACAGGCTGTAAAATTTCAATACGGCTTTATTTTTAAGCCAAAATCTGTTATTTATTCTTCAGCTGATCAGGAATATTGGTGGTAATAAAACCTATTCCCTGATTTTTTAATTCCTGATAAACTGCCGGATCATTTACCGTCCAGGAATTTGTGATCAATCCCAGTGCTTTTGCCTCAGAAATCCATGTTGGGTTTTTCTGGAAAACGCTGTAATGGTAGTCCATACCATCAAGACCTTCTTTTTTGATCTGTTCCGGAGAAAGCTCTCCGTTCAGGTATTGTACCTTGAACTTCGGCTCCAGCTTTTTGATCTGTTTGCAGATGTTCAGGCTGAAAGAAATATATTCACTCTGCCCTTCCAGTTTCATGTCTTTAATCATTGTAAGGGTTTTCTGAGTGATCTCATTTTCTATTTCCGGAGTTTTGGCAGGTTTGATCTCAACAATAAGTTTTAAAGAAGGATCTTTTTTGCCCTGCTTCAGATACTCTTTTAACGTGGGAAACTTTTCACCATTCGATAGCTTCAATGTTTCCAGCTCTTTGAAATTCGTTTCAGAGACTTCCATTTTGCCATGATGTTCGTCATGATTAATCACAAGAACGCCGTCTTTGGTCATTCTTACATCGAATTCCGATCCGTATATCTTTAATTTTTGGGCATTTTCCAAAGATTTAATAGAATTTTCCGTAGTAGGCGGCTGAGCCTGGAAATAGCCTCTGTGCGCGATAATCTGGGTTTGTGCCTTCATTACGACTGTGCTTAAAACTGCTAACCCTAAGATAAATTTTTTCATAATACAATTAGATAATTAAATAAAAAACTTAAAACATTTGATAAAGGTAATGTTTAAATGTTAAAAGCTGTATTTGGCTCCGATCTGGATCTGGTAAGGGTTTCCAGAAAGGGGTGCCAGGCCGCTGGTATTTTTAACATATTCAAACTGTTGGGTAGCATGGTTGAATTGGGTAACCCTGTACAGAGCCATATTTCCATAAGACTTATTCACCCCCCATTCTTTATTAAGAAGGTTTGCCAGGTTGAAAATATCTACAGAAAGCTCAAATGCACCGATCTTTTCAAATTTAAATTTCTTCGCAACACGAACATCCCACACTCCGTAAAAACCATTTTTACCTCCGTTACGTTCTGCAATGGCATTGTTATATTTTTCAACATAATCTTTCAGTGCCTGCCCTACTTCCGGATCGTTAAGAAGCGGCTGGGTAATAATTTCCGGGAAAATGTAAGCAAGATCATTAGAATCTACGAAATCACCGTTAATGTTTCCTCCTGCAGTCACCGAGAAACGTGTTCCTCCGATTCCTGAATATCTTACACCTAATGTAAACCCTGCAATGGTGGGCGAATTACCGTAAACTACAATCTTATTTCTGAACTGGTTATCAGAATAGCCCATTCTTAAATCTCTCGGATCACCCTGGACCGGAGTAGACAGTGTTGCAGAATTCGCCACATTCCCGTTATATGAGGTATTATCCTTGATATCAGACCATGTGTAACTTGCAGTAACCTCCCCATCTTTCCAGTACCGGTAACTGGTATCCACCACGAATGAGAATTGATTTACTTTTCCATCGCTTACAAGCTCAAGTACCCTTCCAAAGTTTTTATTGATTCTTCCTTCTTTCCAGTCGATACTCACACTTTTATTATCATTATTGATGATAGTAGATGCAGGTACATACACCCCTCTTCCGCCTTCATTGGCTAGAGTGAAAAATGGATTAGCCTTCATGTTCCTGTCATAATAGAAGTAGTTGTTTCTTCCCAGTGCCATATATCCGGCAATTCCCGCTCTGAATCTTTCATTAAAGAAGTGAGTATAGGAGATATTCGCTTTATAAACAATTGGAATTTTTGCGTCTTTTCCTGTATAATTGATAGTCGGAATCTGATACTGTGAAAGTGAAGGAACCGTTCCATAGTCATTTCTATATCCTGGAAAATCGGGAGTCAGACCAACAGCGCCGGGATTCACATCTACTGTTGCCAAATGTTTTCCGTCAAAAACAAGATTATTGATTACCATATAGTTGTTGATGTCGGAAGAGAAGATTCCCGCACCAAATTTTAAGAAATCTTTATTCTTTTCATTGATATTCCAATCAAATTGAAATCTTGGCTGAATAACAAAAGATTTGATCTGATTATCGGTTCTGATTCCCATTTCGTCAAAAAGCTTTTGATTGAATTCAGCTTTAGGGTATCCTCCATAATCGAATCTTAATCCTGTCATAAAGTCAAGGCCTGTTGCTATTTTGGTCTGGATCTGTCCATATACTCCTGCATTCCAGATACTGGATTTTACAGACGGATCGTCCATCAACGGTACTTCCCTGTAGAATCTGTAAGGAGTGAGATTGTCGAAATTCGTCATTCCCTGAAACTGGAACCTTCCGTTCACTTCACTTCCGTAGATAGATTTTGATCTCGTATACATCAAATCTGCCCCAAAAGTATATTTAATTTTATCCGTATTGTAGTATAGGTTATCCACAATCTGGAATACATTATTCCGGAAACCTTCCTGAGCAAAACGGTGTCCTCCAATCTGAATATTGGTTGCCCCAACACTGGATACTACTCCTTCAACTACAGCTCTCGGAACTGTTTTTCCTAATTCGTTGTTCTGATAACTGTCCTGAAATGTGTATAGATACTGTGCCTTAAGCTCATTTGTAAGATTTGGCTTTAAGTTTGATCTTAAAGTTAAGAGTAAGCTATTGTCAATATTCTTATCATTTCCGTACGATTCGAAGAAATTGATCGCGGTATTGTCTCCCAATCCATTCTTATTAAGGTCGTAGGTGAAATTATTCCTTAACGTCAATAAGTTTTTTTCATTGATCTGCCAATCTAAACGTAAAAAACCTGCATCGGAATTTCTTACTTTGTCGAACGAACCAAACTGAGGTGAATTTCCAACTCCGTATTTTTTCCTTGCAATATCAAGGAACTGGTTCAGCGTCTCGGTTGTTGTATTAAATCTCTTCTCGTCATCTTTAGATTTTATATCCGCAATAATCAACGGTCTTGAATCCAGCTGATGATCCCATGCCACAAAGAAGTGTAGTTTATTTTTAATGATCGGCCCGCCTAATGAGAACCCAAACTGGGAAGTAGAGAAATCATTTTCCCTTTTGTTTCCCCTGATGTCATACGGACTGGAAAGCCAGTTGGTTCTCAGATATTCCCAAGCGCTTCCTGAAAATTTATTTGTACCGGATTTCGTAACGGCACTTACCGTTCCACCGCCGCTTCTTCCCAATGTCACATCATACTGGTTGGTGGTGATTTTAAATTCACGAACAGCTTCTATAGAAATAGAGAAGGGTGCACCGCTTCGGCTGGTTGTAGATCCCGCAGAGGTAGGATTTTTAGCCGTCATCCCATCAATCGTAAAATTGGTTGAAGAACCCAGCTGCCCGGAAAGACTCCCCCCTTTTCCGCTTAGTGGGGATAAGTCTATAAGATTGGTGAAATTTCTTCCGTTTACCGGAAGCATACTGATATTTTTCGCTGAAATTGCGGTAGCCGCTCCAAGGTTTCCTATTTTATTTTTCAGATTTCCGGTAACTACTACTTCTTCAATCTGCTTTTCCCCATCGTCTAAGCTCATATTTACTGTAACCTGATCCCCAAAGTTAACGTTGTAACCTTCTTTTTTTTCCTCGTTCACGATCACCGTATATGGTCCGCCCAAAGGGATTTCTTTGAAGATATATTCTCCTTTAGAGTTGGTCTCTGTTTCCGTCCTGAACCCTGTTGACTCGTTCACAATCGTTACTTTCACTTTTTCCTGAGCGATGCTGCCCAGTCCTGTTACTTTTCCCACAATAGAAGCCTGCGTAGTCTGCGCATAAGCCAGTGTTCCAAATCCCAAAAACAATAATCCTAGTACAATCTTTACTTTTCTCATCTTTTCAAATTAGATGTGCAAAGGTATTTTGACTTTCTGAACCATCTGTTTAAGGGAGTTTTAACAAATTTTCAACTAAATCACAACATTATGTTAAATTAATTTAAACAAACGTTTTAAAATAATGATTATTAGCATTTTAAATAGTATTACAAATGTTTAATATTTCCAGAATATTTAATTATGGTATTTTTTAATGGAATTAGTTTAGCTATTTTTGCTCAAAAGATAGAAAGCAATGTCTGAAAACATAGAGCAAAAAATAGAACAGCTCCGCAAGGAGCTTCACCAACATAATGAAAATTACTACCTTCTGGATGCCGCTACCATCTCTGATTTTGAGTTTGATATGCTTCTGGAAGAGCTTCGGGATCTGGAAGCAAAACACCCTGAATTTTTTGACGAAAATTCTCCTACGGTACGGGTAGGTGGTGGTATTACCAAAGTTTTCCCGACAATTCAGCATAAATTCAGAATGTATTCTCTGGATAATTCCTATGATTTTGATGATCTTGAAGACTGGGAGAAAAGAATTATCAAAACCATCAATGATCCGGTGGAATTTGTTGCAGAGCTGAAATATGACGGTGCTTCTATTTCCATATTGTATGAAAACGGAAAACTGGTACAGGCCGTAACGCGTGGTGACGGTTTCCAGGGAGATGAAATTACTGCAAACGTCCGAACTATTTCAGATATTCCTCTTACTTTAAAAGGAGATTTTCCTGCCCATTTTTTTATGAGAGGTGAGATTTACCTGACCCGTAAAAACTTTGACAAGATTAATAAACTGCGTGAAGAGGAAGGTTTAGATCCTTTTATGAATCCAAGGAATACAGCCAGCGGAAGCTTAAAGATGCAGGACAGCGGAGAGGTGAGAAAGCGTGGGTTGTCTTCTGTACTCTATCAGTTTATTTCGGAAGATATTCCTGCACAGAGCCATTGGGAATTACTTCAGAAAGCACAAAGCTGGGGATTTAAGACCTCACAGCAGGCGAAACTCTGCAAAACAATGGATGAGGTGAAGGAATTCATCAATTTCTGGGATACGGAAAGGCATAATCTTCCTTTTGAGATTGACGGAATTGTTTTAAAAGTCAATTCTTTGCAACAGCAGAGACAGCTTGGTTACACAGCAAAGTCACCGCGATGGGCTATGGCTTATAAATTTAAAGCTGAAAAGGTAGAAACTGAACTTCAGAGTGTATCTTATCAGGTGGGAAGAACAGGAGCAATTACGCCGGTGGCTAATTTAAAGCCTGTTTTACTGGCAGGAACCATAGTTAAAAGAGCCTCGCTTCATAACGAGGATATCATTAAAAAACTGGATCTGCATGAACATGATTTTGTTTACGTGGAAAAAGGTGGTGAGATTATTCCAAAAATTGTTGGTGTACATACCGAAAAAAGGACTTCGGAAAGTAAAGAAGTCGAATACATTAAAAACTGCCCTGAATGTGGAACAGAACTTGTGAAGATTGTAGACCAGGCGATTCATTTCTGTCCGAATGAACTTCACTGTCCTCCTCAGGTTGTGGGAAGAATGATCCATTATGTTTCAAGAAAGGCTTTAAATATAGATAATCTCGGAAGTGAAACGATAGAACAGCTTTACCGAGAAAAATTAATTGAAAATCCTGCAGACTTTTATGCTTTGACGAAGGAACAGCTTCTTCCGCTGGAAAGAATGGCTGAAAAATCAGCACAAAATATTATTTCAGGGATTGAGAAGTCAAAAGAAATTCCGTTTGAAAAGGTTCTTTACGGAATCGGGATCAAGCATGTAGGGGAAACCGTTGCCAAGAAACTGGTGAAAAATTTCACTACCATTGATGAGCTTAAGAATGCTACCCTAGAAGAGCTTTGTCAGGTAGAGGATATTGGTGTGAAGATCGCCGTAAGTATTGTAGAATTCTTCAACAACCCGGAGAATACCCTGATGATTGAGCGTCTGAAATCATATGGTGTACAGCTTGAAAAGGGAGAAAGCACAAATGAAGTCCTGTCTAATGTTCTGGATGGAAAAGCTTTCCTTTTTACCGGAAAATTATCTTTATTCACAAGAGAGCAGGCAGAGGAAATGGTGGAAAAACATGGCGGAAAAAATATTTCTGCGGTTTCTAAAAACCTGAACTTCCTTGTAGTAGGTGAAAAAGCAGGAAGCAAACTGAAAAAAGCTCAGGATATTGGTACCATTACGATTCTGGATGAGCAGGAATTTCTGGACCTCATAGAGAAACAGTAGTTTCTTTAATAAATTAATCTGAACCCGAGTTTAAAGAAAATTAAGATTAAGGAGTTTAGAAGCTGGAAGAGGGATGGTAAAAGTAACTATTAGATTAATATTTTAGACACTTATTATAAAATTAATTAATGGTCTTAAAAAATTAATAAATACAGGGGTTGTTCTTTTTAGCGTCCCAATAACTTCCCTCTTCCAATTTCAGGCTTCCTTATTTTATTAGAAACAGAAATGACTTATCCCGAACTCAGTTTCAAACATTATGAACCTGCAGTCTGAAATAAAAAGTACTTCCCTGATTTGGAGCACTCTTCACTCCTATTTCGCCGTTTTGTTTTTCTATAAAATTTTTAGAAATCGCCAGCCCCAGCCCTGTTCCGTTCTGCTGTTCTCCCGGAACCTGGAAATAGCGGTCGAAAATCTGACGATGGTACTTTTCATCGATCCCGCTTCCTGTATCGGTAATACTGAACCGGATCATTGAATCTTCTCTTTCTATCTTAATGCTGATACTTTCATCCTGGAAAGAATGCTTCACTGCATTGGTCAGGAAGTTATTGATCACCCAGACCGTTTTATCAAAATCAGCACTAACACAATCATTATCGTCTATAAGATATTCGGTATTGATCAGAATATTCTTCTGTTCGGCAAGCTTTTCAACATTTTTAGTGGCAGCCTGTACCATTTCTTTCGGGGAACATTTTTCAATGGTCAGTCGAATATTTCCCGTTTCTACCTGCGAAAGATTCAGCAGTTCTCCAATGATATTTAATAATCTCTGGCCATCATCATTGATGCTTTTAAGCAACTCTTTCTGCTGGTCATTCAATTCTCCGAATTTTTGGTTTCCGAGCAGGTGCACACCCATTTTTATAGCGGATATGGGCGTTTTAAGTTCATGGGAAATAGTAGCAATGAAATTGGTTTTAGCAAAATCAAGTTCTTTGAAAGGCGTAATATTCCTTAAAAGAATCACCTTACCTATATATTTTGTTTCCTTCTCACCAGTTTTTACAATATTAATAGGAACAATATCCTGTTCGAAATAATTTTCTTTATGATCACGGACGATCTTGATTGGTTCTTTTACCGGATGATCAATATTTTTAAGCAGTTCACGCATCAGGTCGTTATTAACCGCTACTTCATGAACTGTTTTGCCGATGATTTCTTCTTTATGGAGATTTGTGATCTTCAGGGCTTCATCATTGATCATATAGATAAAGTGGTTTTCATCCAGCCCGATCACTGCATCGTGCATATTATTCACCAGCGTTTCAATCCGTTTTTTATCCATCAGCTGTTTGGAGAGGCTGCTGCTTTCGTATTCCTGAAGTTTTTCTGCCATGGTATTAAAAGAATCCGCAAGACTGTTGAATTCCTCACTGCCTTTGAAATGTACCCTTTCGCTATAATTTTTAGCCGCGATCTGCCGGATACCAAACGTAAGTTGATTGATAGGTTCCGCAATGGTCTGTGGCAAATTAAAAAGCAGGATAAAGGCGATCAGAAAACAGACAGTTCCCAGACTTACGATCCAGAACGTAGCATTTTCAGCAGTAATAATGGCAATGTCACTTTTTCTTTCGATACTTTTCATATTCAGGGACATGATTTTAGCCAGGTCTTCGCGGATCAATTTTTCTTTTGCTGTAGAAGGTTGTTTCAGATAGCTGTTGAAATGAAGATTCAGACTTTGAGTAGCTTCTTTTTCTCCAAATTCGGTAAGATTTTTTTCCTGCAGTTTATTATTTTTATGAAAATCATTCACTGCAATAGCACTGTCTGTATTTATTTTATCCAATGCAAGAAACATATTTTTGGAAAATTCCAGACTGTTATAATTGGCGGTAAGGATCTTTTCCGTATCGGATTTCAGCTTATTGATATAGACAGACCCGATCACTGACAAAAGAACAATCAGTAAAAATAAAAGACCTACGCCTAAGGTGAGTTTTGTTTTAAGTTTCATTACTTCTAAGATAAAATAATAATATCTATCTGCCGTTCATTCAGTCTGTTCATCAGCGCATAGATCCAGCTGTAGCCCGAAAGTCTCTGCCAGAGCTCTGCGTGGGGTTTTCCGATGCAGACCGTTGTGATATTATGAGCGATCACATATTCCAAAATTCCTTTGTGGACGCTGCTTTCTTTTACGCGAACCACTTTCGCCCCCAATTCCTGTGCTAAATTAAAATTATTAATCAAATACCGCTGCTTGTCGAGAGCAATTTTTTCAGGGTTTTCTGATGGTTTCTGAACATAGAGAACTGTCCACTGACTGTTGTAATAACTCGCCAAACGGGCAGTTTTCCGAATGATATTTTTAGCGATCTTCTCATTACTGCTGATGCACGCCAAAAATTTTATCGGTTTAAAATTCTCTGTTTTGATTTCGGTTTCTACTTTTCTTTCTACGTGAGCAGCCACTTCTTTTAAAGCAAGCTCCCTGAGCTGCAGGATATGTCCGCTTTGAAAAAAATTGGTAAGTGCCGTCTGGATCTTTTCTTTTTTATAAATTTTCCCTTCTTTCAGGCGGGTCAGCAGCTCATCTGCGGTAAGGTCTATATTGACTACCTCATCAGCAAGACTTAAAATCTTATCAGGAACACGTTCTGCCACTTCTATTCCTGTAATATTTTTTACTTCTTCATTCAGGCTTTCGATATGCTGGATATTCATGGCACTGATAACATTGATCCCGTTATCAAGGATTTCCAGCACATCCTGCCATCTCTTTTTATTTTTTGACCCTTCCACATTCGTATGAGCCAGCTCATCCACGAGAACCACCTCCGGATGCTCATTGATAATAGCCTGAAGGTTCATTTCTTCCAGGTTTTTACCTTTATAAAAAACCGATCGTCTCGGTATTTCCGGAATTCCGTCTGTAAGGGCTGCGGTTTCTTCTCGGTCATGAGTTTCTATATACCCGATCTTTACGTCAATGCCGTTACGCAGAAGAGATTGTGCTTCCTGAAGCATCCTGAATGTTTTCCCTACGCCTGCACTCATTCCGATATAGATCTTGAATTTTCCTTTCCGGGATTTCTGAATCAATTCTAAAAAATGTTTTGCTGATGACATTGATTTTCTGCTTTATTATGTTTTGAACACAAAAGGGACAAAAGTTTTTGTTTTTGAATACTTTGCACAGCATAAGTAAGTTACGCTTATTCTGGACACTTTTTCTTGAACCACCCCGTCAAATCTACGATTTGCCACCCCCTCCAGGGGAGGGGAATTTTGATCCGACAAATTTTTTGTCATCATGAAATCTTCGACTTTCTTCACAACTCATGTGAACTTCCTGTATTCAGAGCATTAAACTTGAAATACCTAAAGTGTCAAAAAATTTTGTCCCTTTTGTGGTTAATCATTTATTTTTCATTCTATATTTTTTACTCCCCCCTTTCTAAAACCAAGCAGCCAGGCTTGTTGTGATAAAGAAATTCCCTTGTTTCATCTCATCATTCTTTACAAAAATGGCATCTTTGGAGGTAAACCCTCTGGCTTCTGTACGGAAAACCACGTTCTTCAGAATCGCGTAATCTATATTCAGGGAATATCCGAAGGTTTGAAAACCATTGGGTGTTTTGGTACTGATGATGACACCGTTTTTATCGCTGTAATATTCAAGTCTTCCTGCCATAGCCCATTTATTGTCAAGCTGATATTTCATCAATATATTTGGAGTATACCAGATATTGTAACTGCTGCTGCCTTTCATTTTCTGTTCTGCTCCGATATCAAACCCAAGCAAAGCTGAAAATTGATCTGACAGCTGAAAACTTCCATAAAGGTCGTGGAAATAACGCATTCTTCTTTCCTCCTTTGATTTGTCATTTCCAATGAAAGAGCTACTGTTTAGTGTAATTTTTTCATTCGGCTTATATGTTACCTGATGCCCGAAAGAAATGCTTTGATTTCCTTCTGGTTTTGCAATGCGCTGCCATCCATTCAGTACAAGACCGCTTAAAAACCATTTTCCGCTGTCCGAAGTATAAGAGATCTTTGCTCCGGTTTCAAAATAAGGCGAGTTTTCAGCGGCAAAACTCCTTGTCAGGCTGGTATTGTCTTTTCCTACAGCGCTTTCCCAACCGATGTGGGAAGGCATAATTCCGGCATCAATCCATAAGTTTTTAGTCTTTGAAATTTTAATTCCCACGTTTGCTTCATTGACATAACGTAATGCCTCCTGTTCGGCAGCCATATTATCCTGAGCGTAGGTTCCGGCCATTAAAGCAATATTGGCACGAAGGTTATCACTCTCATAATTTGCTTTTACCAATCCTAGATTCAGATTGATCTCATTATGCCTGTTATAGGAATATAAAAAGTTCTGACGGAGATGATTAGCAGGTTCATTAAAGTCATAAGTATAAAAAAGTTCTGCGTAAGCAGAAAATGTCACTTTATTTTCTGTTTTTAATGAATCGGATGATTGTGCTTTTGGGGAAAAAATCCCTAATAATACAGCACTGATAATGATATATTTTTTCACGGTAATTTTTACATTTATTTTAATTGGTCCAAAGCGATATTCAGCTTCAGTACATTTACTTTTGAAGGTCCTAAAAACCCTAAAAACGGTTTCTCTGTTTTATTTTTCACTAAATCTCTTACTTTTTCTTCAGAAAGGTTTCTTATTTCTGCAATTTTTTTTACCTGATACAAGGCTCCTTCTTCAGAAATATCCGGATCCAGACCGCTTCCGCTGGCCGTAACCAGTTCTACGGGAACTTTTGTATTTTCCATAGCCGGATGATTTATTTTTAAAGTATCTATTCTTTTCTGCACGGTTTCCAGGTATTCTTCATTGCTGGGCCCCTTATTACTTCCGCCGCTTCCCGCCGCATCATAATTAACAGATGAAGGACGTCCGTGGAAATATTTTTCAGATTTAAATTCCTGGCCGATATTGGCGTAGAACTTTTGCCCGTTTTGAGTGATGATCTCTGCATTTCCTTTTGCAGGCAACACTTTTGAACCTCCGTATACGATAAGAAGATAAATTCCTACGACAGCCAGCATTACAAAAGTTAGTCTGAACGCTGTCACAATATGATTTTTCATTTTTAAAATTTTAATAGAATAAACTGATTACTAAATCAATGATTTTGATCCCGATAAACGGAACAATAACACCACCCAAACCATAAATTAAAAGATTTCTTCTCAATAATGCGCTGGCCCCAATAGGTTTATAGGCAACTCCTTTTAATGCTAATGGAATAAGGAAAGGAATGATTACAGCATTGAAGATAACTGCTGATAATATTGCTGTTTCCGGGCTATGAAGGTTCATAATATTCAACTTCTGAAGTGAAGGAATGAAAGTGATAAACAGTGCCGGAATAATGGCAAAATATTTAGCAACGTCATTCGCAATACTGAAAGTCGTTAATGTTCCCCGGGTCATCAGCAGCTGTTTCCCAATCTCTACGATTTCGATCAGTTTTGTCGGATCATTATCAAGATCTACCATGTTACCGGCTTCTTTTGCTGCCTGTGTTCCGCTGTTCATCGCTACTCCTACATCGGCCTGAGCCAGTGCCGGAGCATCATTGGTACCATCCCCCATCATGGCAACCAGCTTTCCCTCCTGCTGCTCCTTTTTGATGTAATTCATTTTGTCCTCAGGCTTGGCTTCAGCAATAAAGTCATCTACCCCAGCTTTTTCGGCAATGAATTTTGCCGTCAGAGGATTATCTCCGGTTACCATTACCGTTTTTACCCCCATTTTTCTCAGTCTCTGGAAACGTTCCTGGATTCCTGTTTTAATGATATCCTGAAGTTCAATGACGCCCCAGACTTTTTCATTAACACTGACAACAAGAGGAGTTCCTCCATTTTCAGATATTTTGGTAATGGCATTCTGGGTTTCTTCCGGGAAGATATTCCCGGCTTTTTCAGTCAGTTTTTTTATCGTGTCATAAGCTCCTTTTCTTATCCTGGTGTTTTCAAAATCAATTCCTGACGTTCTGGTTTCCGCTGAGAAATCAATATATACCGGGTTGGGAACAAGAAGGTCTTCTGATTTCAGCTGGCTTAATTCTATAATGGATTTTCCTTCCGGCGTTTCATCGGCCACTGAACTTAACGCAGATGCTTTAATGAAGTCCGGCATTCCGATTCCGTCTGCTGGATGAAATTCTGTTGCTTTACGGTTTCCGATGGTAATGGTTCCTGTTTTATCAAGAAGCAGTACATCAATATCTCCGGCAGTTTCTACCGCTTTACCACTTTTGGTGATCACATTTGCTCTCAGAGCCCTGTCCATTCCGGCAATCCCAATTGCAGAAAGCAGGCCTCCAATCGTTGTGGGAATCAAACAAACGAAAAGTGATATAAATGCCGCAATGGTAATTGGAGTCTGCGCGTAGTCTGCAAAAGGTTTTAAAGTGAGTGTGACGATAATAAAGGTCAGGGTAAATCCGGCCAAAAGTATGGTTAATGCAATTTCATTAGGTGTTTTCTGCCTTGAAGCACCTTCTACAAGGGCAATCATTTTATCTAAAAAGGACTCTCCCGGTTTGGTGGTTACCTTTACTTTTATTCTGTCTGAAAGAACCTTTGTCCCTCCGGTTACCGAGCTTTTATCCCCTCCGGATTCACGGATCACGGGAGCACTTTCTCCAGTGATTGCCGATTCATCAATGGTAGCAAGTCCTTCGATGATCTCTCCGTCCATCGGAATCTGATCTCCGGTTTCGCAAAGGAAAATATCGCCAAGTTTCATCTCGGCAGACATTCTCAAAACGGTCTCTACCTGAAATCCGGGTTTGTTGTCTACCACCACTTTGGCAGGAGTTTCTTCACGCGTTTTCCTGAGGGTATCCGCCTGTGCTTTTCCTCTTGCTTCTGCAATCGCTTCTGCAAAATTGGCGAAAAGAACCGTGAAAAATAGAATAATGAATACGGTAAAGTTATAAGCAAAACTTCCCTGCGATTTGTCACCTGTAAGACTGAAAAGACTTACGATGAACATTACAACAGTTCCGACCTCCACCAGGAACATCACGGGATTTTTAAACATGATTTTCGGATTCAGCTTAACGAAGGACTGTTTGATCGCTTCGTTTACCAAATCTTTTTGAAACAATGTCTGGGATTGATTTTTCATTTTTTGAAAGAGTTATATCATTATAAATCAATAACAACCATTAAGACAGGTTAAAAAACAAGAAGTGAGAATGGATAATATGTTCAGGTGAATGTTTTAATAATTTTTAGACGTTTCCTGATATTTCAATCTTCCTAATGGCTGACTATTGATTTTAGTTTTAATGTTATTTAGAGAAATACTGAATTTGTTCTGCGATAGGTCCCAATGTCAATGCCGGGAAGAAAGACAGGGCTGCAATAAGAAGGATCACCGCCAGCGTCATAAAGCCGAAAGTGGCCGTATCCGTTTTCAGGGTTCCTGAACTTTCCGGGATGAACTTCTTTTGTGCCAATAATCCTGCAATCGCTATCGGCCCGATGATCGGAATAAATCTGGATAACAGCAGCACAATTCCTGTTGAGATATTCCACCATGGTGTATTGTCTCCAAGACCTTCAAATCCGGAACCGTTGTTCGCAGAAGAAGAAGTAAATTCGTACAGCATTTCACTGAATCCGTGGAAACCTGGATTATTCAATGTTTTTGCTCCGAATTCCGGCATGTAAGCAGTTAACGCTGTTCCTATAAGTATTAAGAACGGATGAAAAAGAGCGACGATCATTGCAATCTTCATTTCTTTAGCTTCAATCTTTTTGCCCATGAATTCCGGCGTCCTTCCTACCATCAGACCACTGATAAATACAGCCAGAATGATGAAAATGAAATAATTCAGAATTCCGACCCCACAGCCTCCGTAGAAACAGTTGATCATCATCGCCAGCAACTCATTCATTCCTGAAAGCGGCATGGTACTGTCGTGCATAGAATTAACAGACCCTGTTGAGATCACCGTCGTTGCAATACTCCAATATCCTGAAGAAGCACTTCCTAAACGGATTTCTTTCCCTTCCATCGCTCCCAGGCTGTTGCTGGCCCCCATCTCAGTGATAACAGGATTACCGTTTGTCTCATTGATAATATTTGGAACAGCAAGTGCCAGAAAGCCAACAGTCATTACTGTAAAGATCACCCATGACAGCTTTCTCTTTTTCAGATAAAATCCTAGTGCAAAAACCAATGCAAACGGAATGGTCATCTGAGTGACCATTTCGGTCATATTTGTCATATAATTAGGATTCTCAAGAGGATGTGCCGAATTGGTTCCGAAGAAACCTCCGCCATTGGTTCCCAAATGCTTGATGGCTACAAAAGCAGCTACAGGACCTCGGGAAACCTCAACTTTCTGCCCTTCCAGAGTTGTTATATGGTCTTTCCCTTCAAAAGTCATCGGACTTCCGTTGGCAGAAAGGATAATGGCAACAAGGATACTGACCGGAACAAGTATTCTGATCACGGATTTAGTAAAGAAAGCATAGAAATTTCCTAATTCTGTAGTCGTCTTATCTTTAAAAGCTTTGATAAGAACAGCCATTGCCGCCATTCCGGTGGCTGCGCTCACAAACTGCAGGAACATCAGATAAAGCTGACTTAAATAGCTCACTCCCGTCTCTCCCGAATAATGCTGGAGATTACAGTTCACCAAAAAGGAAATAGCTGTATTAAAAGCAAGATCCGGTGACATATTAGGGTTTCCGTCAGGATTTAAAGGGAGCCACGACTGGATCATCAGGATCAGAAATCCTATAACGAACCAGACCAGGTTGATCGTCAGCATGGCATACATATTTTGTTTCCAGGTCATCGGACGGGCCGGGTTGATCCCTGCTATTTTATAAATTAATTTTTCAACAGGTTCAAAAACAGGATCTAAAAAGGTCTTTTTGTACCCGTACACATTAGCAATATATTTCCCAAGAAATATTCCAATGACTAATGTAATGACAAACATGGCTATAACGCCTAAAATTTCTGTATTCATGACCGGTTAAAATTTTTCAGGTTTCAGCAAAACGTAGCAGATGTACACAAAGGCCAGAATTGAAAGGAAAAATAAACTCCACATATTTTTATATTTTATCAAAAAATTCAACGGATTTGTAAAGAAGCCAGAACATCACTGCAAAAAGCAGGATTAAACTTATAAGCATCATATCGAAATCATTAGGATTAAAAGGGTAAGAACTACATATGATACCACCAGCCGACTGAAGTCGGCATGCTCACGTTTTTTGAACGTTTTTCTTGAAATTGTCATTTTTAAAATATTTTATTCAAGTCCTATAGGCCAAAAGATGGCCCACTCTGAAAACAAAACAACTAACACGCTAAATAACAAACACTTAAACATGACAACTCAACTATTTCAAAACACAAAAGCCTATCAAAATGATAGGCTCGTTTATTAAAGTGATAGGGTTGAGAAGTTAGAAACCAGAGATTAGATGTTAGATTTCAGACACTAGGCATGAGACTTTTAGATTAAGACGAGAATTGGAAAACGTTAATTGTGAATTTTGTCTGTAAGTCAATGTTGAATTGTAAAAGTTAAGAATTAAGATATCAAGCATATTGCTGGTGGCTTCGAGAACCTCAGTCACCAAATTATTTGTCCTTGATTCATAGCTTTTGGTACATATTTCATAATTAGACCACTTAAACACTCTGACGTTCAAACCCGGAAACACGCATTCTGAAACTCTAAAACACTCAAACTCTCCTACTATCAAACCCCGAAACTCATTTATCTTAAGCCATATTCTTCCAGCTTACGGTACAGCGTCGCAATACCTATTTCCAATAGTCTTGCAGCTTCGGCTTTATTACCTTTTGTGTATTGAAGTACTTTTTGGATGTGAATTTTTTCCAGAGTTCTTATACTTAAAGAGTCGTTTTCAGGAACTACTGTTTTATCGGAATAATGTGGAAGGCTTCCTGCATCCAGAATATTGTCTTCCATTAAAATAAGGCTTCTTTCAACCGCATTTCTCAGTTCACGGATATTTCCTTTCCAGTCGTTTTTTTCCAGTGTTTTAAAATAATCCGGATTGACTTGAAGATTTGAAAGATGTAATTTTCTTGAGAAAATATCAATGAAGTTTTTAGCCAGCATTTTCAGATCTTCTTTTCTTTCACGTAATGGCGGAAGATGAATTTCGAAAACATTCAGTCGGAAGTAGAGATCTTCCCGGAAGTGGCCCTGTTTAATCTCGTCTTCCAGCTCTCTGTTGGTCGCAGCAATCAGTCTGAAATCGGATCGGGAAACTTTGGTCTCTCCCATTTTGATGAACTCTCCGGTTTCGAGGACACGGAGCAGTTTGGCCTGCAATTCTATGGGCATCTCTCCTATTTCGTCTAAAAATAAGGTTCCGCCGTTGGCTTCTTCTATCAATCCTTTTTTATCTTTTACAGCTCCTGTAAATGCCCCTTGTTTGTGTCCGAAAAGTTCACTTTCCAGTATTTCTTTGCTGAATGCTGAACAGTTGATGGCAACAAAATTATTTTTCTTTCTATCGCTTCCTTCGTGAATGGCATTGGCAAAAACTTCTTTTCCGGTTCCTGTTTCTCCGGTAAGAAGAACGGCGGCGTCCGTTAAAGCTACTTTTTCAGCCAGTTTTTTAGACTGAAGGATCAGCGGAGAAATTCCTATGATCTGTCCGAATCCTTTTGATACAGTAATTTTATGACCAATTCTGGAGCGGTTATCCTTTACTTTTTCCAGTGCTTTGTATACCAGCGGAATGATCTTTTCGTTATCGTCCCCTTTCACCAGATAATCATATGCCCCGTTTTTCATGGCCTGAACGGCATCGGTAATATTCCCAAAAGCCGTCATCAGAATAATTTCGAGATGCGGATGTTTGGTCTTGATGGATCTTACCAGCTCTACCCCGAAAGCATCGGGAAGGCGGACATCGCAGAGAACAACATCAAATTCATGCTGCTCAAGCATGGTCATTGCGGAACGTGCCGTTGAAGCTTCTTTTACGTTAAAATCTTCTTGGGAAAGAATCATTCCTAATAATTTCAGGAGCTTGATCTCGTCATCGATGATCAGAATGTTTCCGTGCATGGTGTAAGTTTTTGGAAAACTACTGCAAACTTATTGAATTTATTTTGGAAAGACGCACAGAAAATAAAGAAGACTGATTAGGACTACTTTCTTCAACCGTTATTACGGCTGAGAATATTTCATCAATATACTTGAATCAATCATCATTTGTCCGGCATCAGGAGTTTCTACAAACCCAACTTTTTTGTAAAGATTAAATGCTTTAGTATTATTATTTTTAACTTCAAGATAGATTTCTATGTCTTTAAATTGGTCATCTGCTTCTTTTATGATTTTTCGGATCAGGTTCAAACCTATATTTTTACCCTGATATTCTTCTTTAACGTACATCTGGTAAATATTTCCTCTGCCGTTTTCATCTTTAACAAAAGTGCAGATCCCAATTAATTGACCTTCACTGAAAGCACCGACTACGAAACTCTCTTCCAATTGATTTTCAATATTATATTCTATTCTGAATTTTTCGGTTTTTAATGCTTCCTCATAATCAGCACAAAAAGATTCCGGGAATTTTTTTAAGCTTTCAAGCCTGATCGCTCTATAGATTTTGCTTTCTTCGGGTAAAAGTTTTCGGTATTGAATATTCATTACGATCTCAGTTTGTATATAAATTAAAACTATAGATGCAATAATAAGGAAATTTTGATTTGTTCCTTTTTGATTCCTTACATTTGTAAGGCATTCTGATTTTTAGGGATGAAATGAGTTAGCTTATGATTGACAAGAGATATAGAGAAACGGTTCATACAGATAAAAACAACTACGAATATACTACAGTTACACATGACGAAAATAAAGTAAGAATTTACACTTTAAAAAATGGCCTAAAAGTTTTTCTAGCCCAAAATTTTGATGCTCCCAGGATACAGACGTATATTCCTGTGAGAACAGGAAGCAATAACGATCCGGCTGACAACACCGGTTTGGCGCATTATCTTGAACATATGATGTTTAAAGGTACTTCAAAGATCGGGACACAGAAATGGAAAGAAGAAAAGAAACTTCTTGATCAAATCTCGGCATTGTATGAAGAACATAAAGCGGAACAGGATTCTGAAAAGAAAAAAGAAATCTATAAAAAAATAGATGAGGTATCCCAGGAAGCCAGCCAGTATGCGATTGCCAATGAATATGATAAAATAATTTCTTCCCTGGGAGCCAGCGGAACCAATGCCCATACGTGGTTTGATGAAACTGTTTATAAAAATAATGTTCCGAACAACGAGCTTGAAAAATGGCTTAAAATAGAGAAGGAAAGATTTTCAGAAATTGTACTGCGACTTTTCCATACGGAGCTGGAATCAGTATACGAAGAATTCAACAGAGCTCAGGATAATGACTCAAGACTTGTGAACTACGAGCTTATGGCCGCCCTTTTTCCGACGCATCCGAACGGACAGCAAACGACGCTAGGAAAGCCTGAGCATCTGAAGAATCCTTCAATGAAAGCTATTCATAAGTATTTTGATGAATATTATGTTCCAAATAATTATGCTATGGTTTTGGTGGGAGATCTGGATTTTGAGGAAACGATTCAGCTGGTTGATCAGTATTTTGGAACTATTCCTTACAGAGAACTTCCGAAAAAGACACCTGTCATTGAGCAGCCATTAACGGAAATTGTAAAAAGAACGGTAAAAAGCCCTACAACTCCAAGAGTTCAGCTAGCGTGGAGAACAGACAGCTACGGCACACGAGAGGCAATGTTGGCGGATATTACGGTCAATATTCTCAGCAACAGAGGGGAAGCCGGTCTGCTTGACCTTAATATCAACCAGACACAAAGAATGCTTTGGGCTCAGGCCTTTTCTGTAGGTCTAAAGCAGTACGGATATTTTTCTATCGTAGCGGTTCCGAAGGAAACACAGGCTTTAGACGAAGCGAAAGATATGGTTCTGGAGCAAATTGAGCTGATCAAAAAAGGAGATTTTCCGGACTGGATTCTTCCTGCAATCATTAATGATTTCAAAATCCAAAGGATGAAAGGTCTTGAAACAGCAGATGGACTGGCCACCAATCTTTATGATACCTATATCAAGGGCAGAACCTGGGAGCAAGAACTGAATGAAATGCATGAGTATGAAAGTTTCACCAGAGAAGACATTATAGGTTTCGCCAATACTTTTTTTAAGGATAATTATGTAATTATTTACAAAGAAAAAGGAGTTAATGACCAATTGGTAAGGGTTGAAAATCCGGGAATTACACCAATTAAAATAAACCGTGATGCGCAGTCTGACTTTTTAAAGGAAGTTATTGCAGAAAAAACGAGAGATATACAGCCGGAATTCATTGATTATGGAAAAGAAATTCTTACCGATACGGTAAAGGATAAAAAACTGAGCTTCGTTCGTAACAAATACAATGATATTGCCCAGGTTCACTTTGTTTTCCCTTTCGGAAGTGATCATGACAGGGATCTTGGAATCTCCACACAATTACTGCAGTATCTAGGAACTGACGATCTTTCGCCTGAGGATTTGAAGAAGGAATTCTTTAAGATTGGAATCAGCAATGATTTTAAGACAACGAATGACCAGCTTCTAATATCCCTGAGCGGGCTGGAAGAAAATATTGAAAAGGGAATTGCCCTTCTGCAGCACTGGATGTATGGTGTAAAAGCAGATCAGGAGATCTACAGGCAGTTTGTAGAAACGGTTCTGGAAAACCGCCAGGCTACAAAAAAAGATAAAACCCGTATCATGACTGCCCTGACCAATTATACAAAACTGGGAAGTTTCTCACGTTACACGGATATTATTTCCAAGGATGAGCTTCAAGGCAGTAATACAGAGGTATTTACAGACAGAATGAAAAAGCTTTTCAAATATCCTTATGAGATATTTTTCTATGGAAAGGATGTGGAAAACTTCAAACAGTATATTGGAAAGTATGTGGAAAATGAAAGCTTCCGGATTCCTGAGCCTAAACAATATCCTGAACCTGAAACCAACGGGAATGTCTATTTTACAGATTATGATATGGTTCAAATGGAAATGAGCAAAGTGGGAAGAGGCTATCAGGTGGATACTTCAAACTTCGGAAAGATCAACGTTTTCAATGAATATTTCGGAAGAGGACTTTCGTCTATCGTTTTCCAGGAGATCCGTGAAAGTAAGAGCTTGGCATATTCAGCATATGTTTCTTATGCAGCCAATTCTGAGCTTGGACATCCTGATTATATCACTACGTATATCGGAACACAGCCGGATAAGCTCCAGACTGCTGTAAGTACAATGAGTGAGCTGATGAATGCGCTTCCTGAAGTGCCTATCCAGTTTGAGAATGCCAAAAATGCCGCCCTAAAACAGATCGCTTCAACCAGAATTACCCGGAACAATATATTTTTCAACACGTTAAGACTGAAAAAGATCGGGATCTACCATGATTTCAGAAAAGATATCTACGAACAGATCGAAAACCTGAAATTTGAAGATCTTAAAGATTTTTACCAGACGAAAATCAGGCCAATACATTTTAATACAGCGATTATTGGTAAGAAAGAAAATCTGGATATGGATGCCGTGAACCAGATGGGGACCTTTAAAGAATTAACATTGGAAGAGATCTTCGGATATTAAAAAATTCAAGCCGCTTCATTTTTTTTTGAGGCGGTTTTATATTTACCTGAAATCGGTATAAAGCTTAGAGGCTGCTTAAATTTTAAAATCTCTCTGTTTAGTATATTATACAGATTTTTATAACTTAAATAAATCTGTGTAATCTCCTAAATCTGCGAGAGGAATATTATTCTTTAATAAATTATTTCTGCGTAATTTTTTATAAAGCATTCAGTTCATTTTTAAGTTAAGCAAAGTCATTTCTGTTATAAGAAAGCATGCTTAAGTCATCATGCAATCCCCGTCCCCGTCCTGATACTGTGGATCAAATCCTTCCGGCAGGTGCTGAATTAATTCTTTATGAAACAGATATCTTCTTTCAAAATTCCTTTCATAGATTTTAGGAAATGTTTTTGACTGTTCTACTTGGGTATTGAGCTCTTTCTGATAGCTGGTTAAGGTTTTTACTTTATTGCTGACAATAAAATAGCTCAAGAATTCAACAAAATTCTTTAAACTGGAAGCTTCTGAAAACAGATAAGGAATTTTAAGATTTCCATTCCTGAGCTGAAGCAATGAGCAGGCCGTCAATGCATTTTCAGCATCATAAACTTTAACCCAAACATATTTGAAAGCTTCAGCATAGCTGGAAAACAGATATTTTTCTTCTTTCTGTTTACTTTCCAGTACCCAGGGATTTTTTATAAATACATTGATTTCATCGGCATTCCGTTTACTCTGGAATTTTGACATGAATTCAGAGCTTTCAGCATCAATCTGATCAAGAATTTCAAATCTGAATCCAGGTTTTTTGATGACAGAGTTTTTTAAAGCAATTAAAGAATTGGCAACAGCATCAGTTATTTGAAAAAGTGGTTTCGCAGCTTTGGTTTCAGGCTTTTTCTCAGGAATAATGTGTGCTGCATCTGAACGGAAATAATATCTTTTTCCGGTCTTTGGATAAACATACTCGAAAACACCCATTATATTGTAAAGGGCTTCTGCTTCTTTGGTAAATTCTGTTGCGATGATATTGCCTTCATATTCTTCAAACATTTTATTAAGCAATGCTTTGGCAATCCTTTTTCCACGGAATTCTTCACTTACGAACAAGGTACTCAACCATGCATAATGGAATATTTTTCCGTCAATTAAATAATTATCAGGAAAACATCCTACATAGCCCGCCAGCTTTCCGTCATATAAAGCAAGAACCAAAAGTGTCTGATTATCTAAGGCTTTCGGGTTTCTGATCTGGGATTTTGCCCGATGCTCTGAAATAGGAAGAAAATCAAAGTTTCTGAAATCTCCTGATGACACGAAATCTTCAAGTTCTTGTTTGTTAAATGTCTTCAGCTCCGTCATCTTCTCACTATTTTATTTTTGTTGATTATTTTTTTCAATCTGAAATAAGCCGTTTCTTTTTTTAATATGCTTTCTCCACTCTCCCCCATTTCCATTGGAATTCTGTGAAAAAGCCTTTCAACACTGTCTAATTTTGCTCCTGCACTTCCAAAGCAGCAGAATAGGTCTTCATTTTTAAACAGCTCATCAAAGAAATCTTTTTTTACTCCAAAATCCGTGAACGGAAATGCAAAGCTTTCATATAGAAAATCATTTTCTTTCAAATAATGAAAAGTCCGGTTGGTACTTTCCATCTGTTCCTTCAATGACAGTTCGCCATATTTTGGATGGTCCCAGCTGTGGGAGGAAATTCCGTAGCCTCTTTGTCTCAGGGATTTTAACTGGTCTGTTGTAAGGTAAGGAGTGTGCTCTTTAAGGTAAGCATTGCAGTCAATTTCCAGTTTTTCAGTAATCCTGTCCAGCAGCTCTCTTTGATGATAACTGATTTTTAAAACCTGCTGTTTTAAGTTTTCTTTTGACGGGTTTTCTAAGGAAAGCATCCGATAAATTTCCGGATCTGTTGTTTTGACTTTTTCCGCAGCATCAATAATTAAACTGGCTTTACATCTGAACATCAGTTCCCGGTTATCAATAAAAGCCGGATTTATAAAATTACAGGCATATATTCCCTTCCGTTCCAGAACAGGAAGTACGGTATCGTAAAATTCTCTGAAACCGTCATCAAAAGTCAGGAGAGCAATCTTTTTTTTGGATTTAAAGTTACCATTGATAAAGTCCTTGAATTCTGACCAGCTGATGAACTGGAAATGTTTTGAAAAACAGTCCAGATCTTCTTCAAACTGCCTGGTATTCTTATATTGAATAATGTGCCTGATGTGCGGCAGATTTTCATCCGAAACACAGTGATATACGGGCAGACAGTAATCCATCGGAAAAGATTTCCCGACATTTCCCGTTTCGAAGGCGGCAAGTATATTGATGATCTTATTTTTCATCTCTATTAAATAAAAAGAATCTATTCAAATTGGATTCAAATAGATTCTTAAAGGTATTACTTTATGTATTATTTTATCACCTTCATTTCGTCGATAAGCCATTTGGAGTCGGCAAATTTATCGATAATGAACAGGATATATTTGGTATCTACCATGATGTTCCGGCTGAAACGCGGGTCGTAATTGATATCACTCATTGTTCCCTCCCACTGTCTGTCGAAATTAAGTCCCACAAGATTTCCGTTGGCATCAAGAGCGGGGCTTCCTGAGTTTCCTCCCGTTGTATGGTTGGTCGCAGTAAATCCTACAGGAACATCTCCTGTTTTGTCTTTATAGATACTATAGTCTTTTTTATTGTAAAGGTCGATCAATTTTTTAGGCACATCAAATTCATAATCTCCCGGAATATATTTTTCCATCACTCCAGCCAAATGCGTCTGATAACCGTAAGAAACAGCATCCCTAGGCGTAGAACCTTTTACTTTTCCGTAGGTTACACGGAGAGTTGAATTGGCATCAGGGAAGAATTTTCTGTCTTTATCCGTTGCCATCTGCTGTGCCATGAATTTCTTCTGAAGGTCATCAATTTTTCCCTGAAGAGAGGTGAACTGAGGATCAGCATTTTTCATATACGTTTCTTTCATAGAAACATACAGCTGGTAAATTGGGTCTTTTTTCAAAGTCTTGATCAACTTGTCCTGGTTGGAAAATGCTTTCTCAATATCTCCGGTAAGAGTGGCTCCGTTTACCTGTCCTCTTCCCGTGATGATTGAGTTTTTAGACATCTCTTCCACCACCGGAATGTTCTGATTCTCATCTTTATATTTGCTAAATCCGGCAGGCAGGAACTGAGGAGCAGTTTTATTGGCATATAAAGCCAGTAATTTTGCTGTCACCTTAGCATCAAGCTCTGCGCTGTAATCCTTGTAGAATGAGGTTACCTTTTTCTTTAATTTGGCGAGCTCTTTTTCGTCCATTTTTCCTGCCTCTATAGAAGCTATATAGTCATAATAATCGCCTGCAAGCTTCAGTGTTTCAGCGTTTTTTACCACTTCTGTATAGTAGGCATTGTTAAGCGCATAAGGAGCCTGATCATTGTAAAGTTTATTCAACTGGTCCAGAGTTGCTTTGATCTCATGATTTTTAGCAACCAAAGAACCTTCATACATCACTTTTTTCTCCACCGCATTGGATTTTTTCAAGCCTTCTACTTCACCAATCCATTTTTTCCAGTAATTGGCTACTGATGCATATTTTGAAGAATATTTAATACGTGTCTCACTGTCTGTACGCATTTTCTCGTCCAGTGTTTTCAGTGCCACCTCACGTACAGCAATTCTTGCAGGGTCTATATCTGTCATGATCTTCTCCACAGCTACTGCAGGAAGATATTCTGTTGTTTTCCCCGGGAACCCGAATACGAATGTAAAATCGTTTTCAGTTTTATCTTTTATGGAAACAGGAAGATAATGTTTAGGAACATAAGGAACATTGTCTTTTGAATATTCTGCAGGCTTGTTGTCTTTTCCTGCATAGATCCTGAACATGGAGAAATCCCCGGTATGTCTAGGCCAAACCCAATTGTCCGTATCGCTACCGAATTTTCCTATGCTTTGAGGCGGCGCCCCAACCAGACGGATATCTTTATACGTTTCTGTGGTAAAAGCATAATATTTGTTACCGTAATACATTGATTTTACAATGATCGACTGGTAAGATTCTATTTTCTGAGAATTTTTGTAAACTTCAATATTTTTATTAACTTTTTTAGTCAATTCTGGCTCTACAAGGTTATCTGTTCCTTCCAGGATCTGATCTGTTACTTCTTTGATATCTACAATGAAGTCTACTTTTACGCCCGGATTTGGAAGTTCCCCGTCCGGATTTTTAGCCCAGAAACCATTGGAAAGAAGATCATTCTGAACCGTAGAATGTGCCTGAATCTGCCCATACCCACAGTGGTGGTTCGTCAGCAATAATCCTTTAGGTGAAATGATTTCTGCAGTACATCCACCATTAAACTGTACTACCGCATCCTTTATGCTCGGCTTCTGAGTATTGAAAATGTCCTTGGCAGAGATTTTCATTCCCAAATCCTTCATTTCCTTTTCATTCAGCTCTGTAGGAAGCCACATTCCTCCATACTGTTGCGCAAATGCCATTGCAGCCGGCAAAAGAAATACGGATAAAAGTATCTTTTTTGTCATAATCAAAATTTTGTCCCAATTTACAAAGAATATTATACATATGCCTTATGAAATGAAAGCGAAAATTGGTTTTGATAGATGGAAGGGATAGATTGTGAATAGTGAATTTTGCTGCGCAAGTGAATGGTGAATTTACAGAGACAGAATCAAGAATCAAGAATCAAGAATCAAGATTTCAGATGCCGGATTAATATTTTTAGACCCATTTTTCTATCTTCATGCTTTCTACCCTCTAAAACACTTATTAACCCTCAAACTCTCTACACTCTAATTCCTGTCCATGGCTCAGTTTTTGTTGGTAATAAGGAACTTAATTATTCAAAATATATCAAAATTATTTAATCATGGTAAATAACAAAATCTTCATTTTGGGAATTGCATCTGCTGTGTTTTTAGCATCGTGTAATCCTAAAGAAAAAAATCCTGAAACTATTGATACAACCACGGATTCTGCAACGGTACAAGCTCCTGCTTCTGACAGTATTGCAAAAGTAACTCCTTCTGCTCCGGGTGATACTTCGGAAAACGCCCTTGACTGGCCGGGAACGTATGAGGCTGTAGTTCCTTGTGCAGATTGCCCGGGAATTAAAACATCTCTTACCATTAACAATGATAAAACGTTCAGCATTACGGAGGAGTATCTCGAAAGAAACTCAAAAAACCAAGATAAAGGAACTTTTGAATGGGATGCCGCAGGAAGTGTCATTACGTTAAAAGGAAAAAGTGCCAGCTATAAATACAAGGTAGGTGAAAATGTTCTTATACAGCTGAATATGGACGGAAAAGAAATAACCGGACCTAACAAGGATTTGTATGTTTTCAAGAAAAAATAAGGGCTTAAGCCTTTATTTTTTGCTTGTATCTAAAACTGATAAGCTGTAATTTTAGGATCATTAATAAGGCTTTCTACGGCTTCATCATGTTTTGTATGTTTTCCCGTGAGCCTCCATGTGATAGAAAGGTTTCCCTGAGTATACTGCATTTTCAGCATCAGATGTTTCAGATGATGTTCTTCAAAGATCTTTTCACAGTGCTTAATATCTTCTGATCTGGTGACCGTTATTCTATATTCTCTTATTTTATGACTACTGTCTATAAAATTCTGAAGATAGATCAGTGCACTAAGGATCAAAAGTACCAAAGCCGTTCCCAGCAGCGAAAGATAAACATAGCCTGAGCCTACAGCCATTCCTATTGAAGCGGTAGCCCAGATAGTGGTTGCAGTGGTAATTCCATCGATCTTATTATCACCTTTAAAAATAACGCCTGCACCCAGAAAACCGATTCCGGTAATGATATTGGCTGCCAGGCGGTCTGGATTTTCAACCCCTATTTTTATGGAAAGAATGGTAAAAAGGCAGGAGCCGAAACACACCAGAATAAAAGTCCGAAGACCCGCCGATTTGTTACGATATTCTCGTTCTGCGCCAATCAAAAGTCCCAGAAGAACAGAGATCAGTATCAGCAGCAGCTCATTTTGTATGACATAATGATCCTGAAGGAATTCCATTGTAATGAGTTTTACCTGAATAAAATTACAATAAAAAAGTGTATTTTAATGTCTTTTGGCGAATCAGTATTGTACTGTTTAAAAGAAAAGTTTTGTAATATTACACTTTAATTCAATAAAAAATTCACAATGACGCCTACCTTTTTTGCAACAAAGGAAGAATTCAGGAAGTGGCTGGAGGAAAACCATACAAAAGAAAAAGAGATTCTGGTGGGCTTCTATAAAAAAGACAGCGGAAAACCTTCTATGAACTGGTCTGAATCTGTGGATCAGGCTTTATGTTTTGGGTGGATAGACAGTGTAAGAAGATCTTTAGACTCAGAAAGTTATTCTAATCGTTTTACACCAAGAAAACCGAATAGCATCTGGAGTATCATCAATATAAAAAAAGTGGAAGAGATAACGAAAGTCGGGCTTATGACCTTAGAAGGGCAAAAAGCATTTGAAGCAAGAAAAGAAGATAAAACGGGAATCTACTCTCATGAGAAAGAGAAAATCATTCTTGATCCGGCGTATGAAAAGCAATTTAAAACCCATAAAAATGCCTGGACTTTTTTTGAAAAACAGGCTCCTTCTTATAAAAGGATGGCCATTCACTGGCTGATGAGTGCAAAACAGGAAAAAACAAGGCTTTCGAGACTGGAAAAGGTCATTGGTGAAAGTGAACAGCTAAAGAGATTAAAATAAATATACTTTAAAAAAATAATTTATGGAGAAAGAAATTTCACACTTTTGGTTGGGATATTTTAAAAATGAGGACGCTTTTAATGATTTTGCGGAAGAAGATGAGAAATATTATACAGAAGAGGAAACTGAGGATCTTTACGTTTCAAAATTTGCAGAATCACAACATATCCAATGGTTTGATTATGATTTTATGGAATATGGTTTTGAAGATGAAAGTTTAGGCATCTACGAAAAGTTTACCGATTATTCTTATGCTGATCAATGGCTTCCCGTTGTGGAACAGAAGATCAATGAGCTCGGCCTGGAAACTCCGGTAAATGCTATTATTTTCGCCAACAAACATGTAATTCCCAATCCGGTTTCGGTGAATGATGAGGAGTATGCATTATATTACATCGGTGAAATTGAATACAATATCTAGCTTTCTGTGAGAAGGGCTTTAATAAAGGATCATAAGAATCTGCTGAAGGTTTTTGTGATCCTTCTGAATTTTGGTGTGATCAGGAAAGAGTATATTGCCACATGGGCTGATTTTACAAAACTTTCTTAAAAATAATACAAAAGTAGTATTTCACAGGAAATTTAAACTTCTTATCTTTATCTGGTATTGATTTGAATGAATTGTCATTCTTTTTAAATACAGGCCTTAAAAAACCAGAGACGAAGGTAAAATCGATGAGGTGAAAAATGATTACAAATTTTCTGTACTATGCAGAAAGTTGAGAAGACTAAAGCTTTTAGTCTTCTTTTTTATTTTAAAAGGCCAGATCGAGCAATCTTTATCCCAAGTTCGGACAAAAAAATAAGGTGAGTTTAAATTTAAAACCCACCTTATTTTAATTTTACAATATTTTCTTAATGCGCTTCCAGCCAGTTATTCCCTACTCCCACTTCTACCAATAAAGGCACCTGTGTTTCCAAAGCGCTTTCCATCTCAGTTTTAATTAATTTTGAAGCTGCTTCAATCTCGTCTACCGGAGCTTCAAATATAAGTTCGTCATGCACCTGAAGAAGCATTTTAGTCTGCAGCTGCTGTTCTTTAAGTTCCTTATCAATTTTGATCATGGCTAGCTTTACAACATCTGCTGCACTTCCCTGAACGGGTGCATTGACGGCATTCCTTTCTGCATGTCCTCTCACCACGAAATTATTGGAATTGATGTCTTTTAAATGACGTTTTCTTCCTAATATCGTTTCTACATATCCTATCTGGCGGGCTTTACTGACTTGCTCTGCCATATATTCTTTTAGTTTTGGATAGGTTTCAAAGTAAGCTTCGATCATTTGCTTGGCTTCCGTTCTTGAAAGTCCGGTCTGCTCTGCCAGCGCAAAGGCTCCCTGTCCGTAGATAATACCGAAATTCACGGTCTTTGCCTGGCTTCTCTGGGTTTTGGAAACTTCTTCCAGAGGAATTTTAAACAGTTTGGCAGCTGTTGAAGCGTGAATATCTTCTCCGGCCTGGAAAGCTTTAATCATATTTTCTTCTCCTGAAATTTCGGCAATCAGGCGAAGTTCAATCTGAGAGTAATCGGCAGAGATGATCTTTTTTCCTTCTCCAGAAACAAAAGCTCCTCTGATCTGTTGCCCACGCAGTGTCCTGATCGGGATATTCTGAAGATTGGGATTTACACTTGCCAGACGTCCTGTAGCAGCAGTAGTCTGGGAAAAATTGGTATGTACCCTGCTGTCATGCTTATCGATCTGGGAAGGCAAAGCATCTACATAGGTAGATTTCAACTTCTGATAGGTTCTGTATTCCAGGATATGCTTAATGATCTCATGTTTTGAGCTCAGCTTTTGAAGAACATCTTCTGAAGTTGCATACTGTCCTGTTTTTGTTTTCTTGGCTTTGGGATCCAGCTGCATTTTTTCGAACAGGATTTCTCCAAGCTGTTTGGGGGAATTCATGTTGAATTCTTCTCCGGAAAGTTCAAAAATCTTGGTTTCCAGCTGTCTCAGGTCATTTTCAAGATCGATACTTTCCTGGGCCAGCCATTTTTCATCGAGTGAAATTCCGGCCAGTTCCATTTTAGCAAGAACTTCCATCAGAGGCATTTCTATTTTAAAGAAAAGGTCTTCCAAGTTTTCTTTTTTTAATTGTGGAGCAAACAGCTCGTACAACTGGAAAGTTACATCGGCATCTTCCGCAGCATAATCGGTTTGTGTTCTCAGGTCTGCATCTCTGAAAGACCCCTGATTTTTTCCTTTTTTCCCGATAATGGTTTCAATGGAGACCGGTTTATAATTGAGATAGACTTCGGAAAGGTAATCCATTCCGTGTCTTCCGTCCGGATTCAGCAGGTAATGGGCAATCATGGTATCAAACATCGCCCCTTTTACTGTAATATCGTACTGCTTTAATATTTTATAATCGAATTTTAAATTGTGAGCAATTTTCAACAGGTCTTCTTTCTCAAAGAACGGTCTGAAAATTTCCAGTGTCTGAAGCACTTCTCCTTTGTCCTCGGATAAAGGGACATAGTAAGCCAGCCCTTTTTTATAGGAAAAACTCATTCCTACAAGCTCTGCCTCCAATTCGTTCAGTGAAGTGGTTTCTGTATCAAAACAGACTGCTTTCTGCTCTAATAAGTTACTGACCAATATCTTTTGTGCTTTTGGATTATTCACAAACTGGTATAGATGGTCGCTCTTGTCGATGGATGTTTTGGTAGAAGTCGCCTGATCCAGTTCTTCAAAATTGGCAAACAGGTCAAGCTGCATTACCTGTCCTTTTATTTCGGTACCAACAGAGGTTTGTGTCATTTCCACTTCACTTACAATAACAGTTTCTGCCGGTGCAGAAGCAAATGCCCGATACAGGTTTTCATATAATCTCCTGAATTCTATTTCGTCAAAAACTTCTTTTACTTTTTCGAAATCCGGGGTATCAAGATCATATTGTTCCTGATGGAATTCTATAGGTGCATCGCAGATGATGGTTGCCAGCTTTTTAGATAAAATTCCGCGTTCTGCCGAAGCTTCTACTTTTTCCTTCAGCTTTCCTTTCAGCTTATCGGTGTTTGCAAGCAGGGTTTCTATGTTCCCAAATTCTTTAAGGAATTTCATGGCTGTTTTTTCTCCCACTCCTTCTAGTCCGGGGATATTGTCCACCGCATCTCCCATCATTGCAAGAAAGTCGATGACCTGTTTAGGGTCATCTATCTCATATTTTGCCTTTACTTCTTCTACTCCAAGAATTTCTATGTCACCTCCTTTTAAACCTGGTTTATAGATTTTAATTTTATCTGTAACCAATTGGGCAAAGTCTTTATCGGGTGTTACCATAAAAGTGGTATAACCTTCTTTTTCTGCTTTGCAGGCAATGGTTCCTATCACATCATCCGCTTCATAACCTTCTACTCCTAAGATGGGGATATGCATTGCCTCCAAAATTCTGTAAATGTATGGAACAGCTATTTTGATTGCTTCAGGAGTCTCACTTCTGTTTGCCTTATAATCTGAATAGTCATCCGTTCTTACACTTGCCTGTCCTACGTCAAAAACTACTGCGAGATGGGTCGGCTTTTCTCTTCTGATCAATTCGATCAGGGAATTGGTAAAACCGAAAATAGCAGAGGTATCCAAACCTTTGCTGGTCAGCCTGGGATTCCTGATCAATGCGTAATATCCTCTGAATATCATCGCATAAGCATCGATGAGAAAGAGTCTTTTATCTTGTGTTGCGTCCATAATGTCTATAATGAACAAATATAAGAAAATAGGAATATTTTCGGGTTATAAGTTTTTAGAATATGCTGTTTAAAAGTATTGTAAGATTGTCATAAAAAAACAGAACAGCATTTCTGCTGCTCTGTCCTGATGTTATTTTTTCACTAAAAGACTTGGGTCTTATTAATGACCTGATGAAGGCCACATTCCGCGGTACTCAGAGTTACCAAGAGTGATAACTTCTGCGCTCACTACGAAGCTGATCAGCATACTGTTGCTGTCAACCGCATCGAAATCTACTTCATGCTGGATCACATATCCGTTCTCCCACTTCAAAGTAGTTAATGTACCTTCTTCATGAGATTTATTGAAGGTAACTTCTCCTGTTGTCGGCTTATATTTTCCGTTCAATAAACTTTCTAAGATATCAGATTTCTCAGTAGCTTCTACTGTCACTTTAATCAATGCGTTTGACGGGTCTGATGCTACACGTCCTGACACGTCTGTTGATCTTGATACGCTGTAGTTAAGCTTTAATAGTTTCTGACCTTCTCCTCCGTTGAATTTTAAGATTCCTCTTGAATTTGCTGCCATGATTTGTAAATTTTAATTGTTATATAATGTGAATAGTGATTGATTACAGAGCAAAGATAGAATCGATACAGGTAAAGAAAAAGTTTTTGAATGTAAATCTGAAATATTGTAGTAATTCTACGATTTGATGTAGTAATTCTACGACTTTTGATTTAACATAATACTGTAAATGTCTGTTTAAAGTAGAAATGATGCTTTTAAGAGAGCTCAATTTCTTTATATTTTTACACTATTATGAGAAATATAAAAATAAAATCAGACCCTGCTGGATCTGATTTTTATATTTTATTAAAGTATTGTTTCCGGTTGTCTTTATTTTCCTTTTACAATAGCCAAATCTTCCTGATAACGGTTTTCACCGTAATTCTTTTTGAAATTGACTGATATTTTATCTTTAGGGCTCAGGTTTTCATAAAGCTTGATCCTGAGTTTTGCCTCTTCTATTGTATCTTTTTGGTAAGGAAACTGAACATTGTATTTTTCAATCAACTGTTTTTTAAATGCTAATATTTCATTTAAATTTTCCGTTTTATTAAATTTCCTTTGATTTTCTTCCTCGAACTGAATATAGCCAGCCACCGGACAAATATTCGTTCCAGAAATAACAGGCTGCCCACCTTTTTCTAAAAAATAAATAGCAAGGTTTAGATCATCTCTTGCTGCTGTTTCCATAATATTACTTCCATTAAAAGAGATATTATTAATATCAGCACCATTCTGAATCAAATAATCGATCATTTTTCTTTCAGTATTCTCAAGCCCTCCAATCATCATAGCGTCACATAGCGGGGAATCTCCTAAAGCAGGATTAGGATTAGCTTTATACTTAAAAAGCAATTTAAGCATTTCATAGTTATTAAGGGCTACTGCATGATTTAAAGGAGACTCTAATCCTTCATTAGGAACTATAATATCAGGATCAGCACCCAATTTCAGGAGATCTTCCATTGCATTAAGGTTTTCAATGATAGAAGCATACATAAGCAATGTATATCCTGTTTCTTCCTGTAATTTGTTAAGATCAATGTTTTTTTCTTTAATAACCTGCTCCATACCGGCAATATCACCATCAAACATTTTTTGAGCAGCTAATAAACCGTCTCCTTTGAACATTTTTGAAGGAGGATACTGGTTTCTATTTTCTTTTTTACGAGATCTGAGACTAAAATCTGAACAGGAAAAAAATGTCATGGTGGAAAGTATTAGTAAAATAATTGGTTTCATATTATGAATTATTTGCTACAACATCTGTATTAATATTGGCTACCATAGCCTGAAGTGCATCTGCATACGCACCATGTCCGCTCCCTAAGGTTTTAATACCAAGCCCTTCATTGTCTTCAATATATCCGAAGATTTCATTTTGTTCTCCTAAAGCTCTTGGTGCGGCTCCAGTAAGACCACCTACTATGGCAATTTTATTAAGTCCGGGAATTCTTGAAAATGCCAATGTAGCAAGTAATCCTTCCCTGTTATTTTGCAATCCGTTAAGGATATCATTGCTTGTACTATAGTTGATGATATTTGAAGTTGATCCTACAGCTTTCTTTTCATCAAGATACTTCAGGGTATTACTATGTACCCCTCTTGCATTGAAAGTATAACCAGGAAGTCCTGTATAGTAGGAAGCCATTGCGCTATTTCCTCCTCCTAACGAGTGCCCCGTAAATTTTACTTTTCCGTTAGTTGCCTCATTCATCTTTTTGGCAAGGTTTCTCGTCTTTTCTATCTGAGGTGTATTAAAGCCAAAGGCTTGCCCTCCATCTTCTATTACCCAGTCTTTTATAAACTGATCACCGGCTTCCGAGCCTCTAAAAGCCACAAAATATTCCCCAGTATTTTTGTTATAGTACAAAGACGAAAAGAAACCGTTATCTTTATTTGTATTAAAATCTTTTTCCGTTAATACTCCGGGGCCGAATAATTTATCCAATTCATTCTGATCATCGGTATTGATGCGGGTGTATCCGTCTATAGTAGTATTTTGTCCTTTATTATCTTCGTAAGAATCCTGTGCCATTTTACTGGCAATAACAGCTTCCTGTAATTGGACAACCGGTAAATGAAAAGTAACCTCTCCTCCTATGAAACAATGTAAGCTGGAATTTTGCAGTAAAGGTTTTTTATTTTCAATTCTTACTTTTGGATGGGTGTTTTTCCAATCGCTTCCTTTGCATAGAAATGAGCAAATATTCAGGCAGTCATCAATAAGGGCACTCCCTGCCCAGGCTGCTGCAGCCAAAACCAAAAGTCCGCCGGAAAAAGCTGCTGCTACAGCAACTCCAGCTAAAGCTCCGGCTATCATCATTTCAGGACAAATAAAATTGTCTTTAAAACGGTCATCCTCCGTAGCCATTAGTTTGGCCCCTTTTTTCAAGTTTACCGAAGACTGGGAACTGACTCCAATTCCTATCAACCTTCTGCCTTTACTACAGATAAGCGGAGTGCCTTGTGCGATATATAATTGACTCATAGTGACAGTGAATTAATTGTTATTTTTTATTTAATCTTACATGATATCTGCAGACATAAATCATTTTTTCATTAAGTTCTTCTTTCACATGGAATATGATCTCAGATAATACCGAATCTTCATTATAGATATATTCTCCTTCTATTGCATATTTATATTCCAAAGGATTCCCCAGGGTTCTCTGATATTTATCTTGATATATATTTTCAAACCTGGATTCATTCCCTTTACTTTTCCCGTCCAACTTAACAGTATAACCCCCTTCTTCATTTTTTGAAATTCCGTATGCAGAACTGTATATCAGTTCCTCTCCGGGAAAAAGCGTTGATAAAGTAGTTCTTAGAGGGATTTCATCTGTAAAACTCCCTCCTGCGAATACCGGTAAAGGGTAAAACATAATCTGGTACAATAAATTCCGCCCAATATTACGGTCTATATTATTAAACTCTTTATCATAAATCTGAATAAAAGTTTTATAACTCTCTTTTACCAGTTCAAAGAAATGTAAGTCTTTTTTTATCTCCTCCCATTTACTTAAAATTTCATTTTTGTTGGTGACTTCATTAATGCTTTTATCCGTATTCAAAGATAATTTTACTACCTCTGTTGCCTTATTTATTTTCTCAAGGATTTCATAAAAAGGCTGCATTTGCCCATCTGACTGAATATACCGCTGGCTAGAAGACTCCACAGTGATGTGGTTGTATTCACCCGGCAATAGGGTCCAGTCTTGTTCTATTTCCGTCTGGTTGGCTTTTCCTGTTCCTAATGTAAGATAGGATTTTATATTGATATGATACTCTGCTTTTTTATACCAGGCATATTTAAATCCTGATAAGTCATTATTTTCTTCATTATTCGGTTCCAATGTCATGCCTTGCTAAGTTTTTAGAATAAATTGCCCAACACTAGTTAATATCAACTTTGCTTCCGGTAATAAAAAGATCTCCTGTTGCATTAATTGAAGTGATCGATTTACTGTGAATGCTCAGCTTATCCTGTGTTACTAGTAAAGCATTCTGTAACGAATTCAAATCCAGCATTCCTTCTTTGGCAGAAATAGTGATTCCTTCTTTGGTGATCGTAATGCTGTTTTCTCCCACCTTTAATTCAATTTTTGTTTTTCCTTCCACAGATATGTTTCCACTGGCATCCATTTTTAAAACTGAATTGGCCCCTTCACCTTCTTTTCCTCCAACATTAACAGAACTCATACTGCCAGCATTTACCGTATTATTACTTCCTACGTTTACCGTTTTATTATTATTGGCATTGGTCTCTGCATTTCCCGCTCCATCAAATTTCATATTGGCACCGCCCTGATCGGTCAGAAAAACAGAACCTTCACCATCATTTAATTCTAATTTATTTCCGCTTCTGCTGCTTAAACTTTTTATGTTATTACCGGTTCCGCCTCCACACCCGATTCCGCCATGGAACATTCCTCCCATAACAAACGGACGGTCCGGGTGCTGATGAACAAAATTTACAATGACCTGATCTCCAACCTCAGGAATGGCCATAAATCCTCTATTCTTGCTTACTTTATCACTACTTCCCGCATCTGGTGTCATTACCCGTACAAATTCAGTGGTATCCTGTCCTCCCTGCCAGTCAAACTGAACTTTCACTCTTCCCTGATTCATCGGGTCTGTATTGGAAACTACCTTAGCAAATTGCGGTTCTGCTTTCGGAGCTTCAAATTCAGGGCGGGGAATAAATCCTGTGTCTGCAGCAATAGCTTCAAAAACGCCATCATAATAACCTCTTGCATCTACTTCATGGGTAACCCCTACAATCATTAATTTGGTAAAATATGAGGTATCATTGGTATCTGTTTTACGCATTTCGATATCTGCTGTACATCCGGGATATAAGAACGGGACCGTTGTAGATCCTGAAGTGATGAAAACCTCTGATGCTTTGCTCCCTGCTGTTCCTTTCTGGGATGCATCAATATCCATAAATGATGTAGCCTTAATTGGTGCAACTCTTAAAGAAGGTGTCTTAAAAGTTCTTTCTGATATTTCATAAGCCCGTTTAGCAATATCCGAAGTATGGCTGATTTTTGAGCTTCCGGCAGTCAGTTTTTCATTTTTACTGCTGTTGTAGCCATAAAAACTCGGACTAACGTGCTGAGCTTTCATCCTGATCGCAATATCGCTTACACTGCTCCCATAGGTAAGCTTTACAGGTTTTTCCTGTGGCGGGAGCTTCCCGAAATGAAGAACTTCACCATCATAATAAAACTGTTCACCATACGCTTCAGCAATTCTTGCCAGATAATTGTAATGCGTTTCTTCATATTGAGAGCTGTAAGAAACATTGCCGTGATGGGCATCTACCCTGAAATCAAATTTATCCTGTCCCAGGCCTTCTTTTATCACATGATCAGCAATACTGTTCAGACTTACTTCCTGCCCGCCTCCGAAACTCTGAATATGAGGTGCCGCATCAAGCAGCACTGTCGGGCTGAAACCCTTTAGAACAATATTTCCAAGGCTTCCTTTTTCCTGACTGAATCCCACTTCTGTAATAACTCCCACAAAATTGCGCTCAGGCCCCTGTTCAATATCTTTATATTTAAATACTACTGTAATTCTTTTTCCTAAAAAGTTTTGTGCTTCCCGTAAATTATGATTTTCTGCGCTGCCCAAAGTATCATGCGCCAGCATCAGACTGAATTCATGATGTTTCAAAGCACTCTGAATCAGCTTAAAATGTTTGAAGTGCTTAATCATCTGGCCTTCTATCACAATATCCAGCATCACAACGCGGTTAATCCCCACAATCATACTTTCGGGAATAGCCTGTGCATTGTGTATCTTGGAGGTAGGTTGCTTTGACCATACTTTGTTTTCAGTAACAGATGGATGATTGGGAACCAAGTTCTGATTCATAAACTGTTGTGAACCCTGAGAGGTGCCGGAATAAATATCCTGAGCCTTTTTTGCAGATTTTTTAATGGCTTCATCCGCTTTCTGATGCCTATCATCTACTTTTTGTACAGCAATAACTTCAGCATCTTTCAGCTGGTCTTCTGCGGTATTTTTTATACTGGTTTGTGGGTTCTGTATCTTTATCGATTCATCATTCTTAAACATAATATGTATTTTTTTGTTTAATTATATCATAAATTTGAATAGTTTCCAGTGGCTTCCAATAGGGACAGCCTATCAATCCTTACACAACCGGCTTATATAAGAACTGTGTTAAGACCGTTTTGGTCCATTGTCCAGAAACGGCAAAACAGAACAGTGTATTCTTGCGAACACACTATTCTGTACCAATTTATTTTACTAAGATGATGTTCAGATTATCTACCCTCCAAAGGCCAGAGGCCTTCAAACTTAGAATTACCGTAGTCAATTGTTTCTGCACTTACAACAAAACTGATCAGCATACTGTTTTCATCTATTGCATCGAACTCTACCTGGTGCTGAATCACATAGCCATTGGTCCAGTTTAAAGTAATCAGTGTTCCTTCTTCATGAGATTTGTTGAAAGTAACCTCTCCTGTTGTGGGCTTATATTTTCCGTTCAATAAGCTCTCAAGGATGTCAGATTTTTCAGTAGCTTCTACTGTAATTTTGATTAGGGCATTGGAAGGGTCTGATGCTACACGTCCAGATACGTCTGTTGATCTTGATACGCTGTAGTTAAGCTTTAATAGCTTCTGCCCTTCTCCTCCGTTGAATTTTAAGATTCCTCTTGAATTTGCTGCCATGATTGGTAAATTTTAATCGTTAATATTTTGTGATTTGGTGATTGATTGTATAACAAATATATAACGTCATATTATGATAAAAAAGCTTTTGAATGTAAATTTGAAATTTTGTAGTAATTCTACTACAATAGATTTAAAATAAACTACAATAGATTGATTTTAAATATTTTAGACCTAACCCACAACAGCATCTACAACAGCAATTTCACACTTAAAAGAGAAATATTAAGAATTTTTAAGAACAATTAGCCTATCCTTAACAAGGATTATAATATCTATTGACATAAAAAAACCGCCACTAAAAATGTTACGGTTTAAATTATGATATACTGTTCAGGTTTTACTGCTGTTGTATACGGTTTCCTTCTTTTATAGAACGGGAAAGAATTTTATTTTTCTTCAAAAGAAAATCCGGCATGAGATCGGTAGGAAGATAAAGAGGGCTCTCTCCTTTTTTCTGTAGTTCCTCGACGATTCCGGGGTTCCAGGCCAGAATTTCATTCATTTCCACATCCAATTCATCAGCAATGACATCGAGATTAAATCCGGCGTTGATTTCTGTTTCCTGAAGCGGCGCAGCATTATTTTTACCGCTTCCACCTTCTGTAAAGAAAATTTTATTGAGTCTTGAAGAGTTATAGTTGTTCAGCACACTCTCCAGTTCGCCGGTTGCATAGCAGGCATTCAGGTATTTTTTAACGTGATTGATTGTTTCACCAGGAAGATATTTAGAAAATATATGATATTGTGTTGAACCTGCATTCTGCATCGCTTTGCCAATATTTCCTTCACCACAGTTATAAGCTGCGACAACGGTAATCCAATCGCCATACTTTCTGTAGAGATTCGCCAGGGAAACTACAGCTGTCTTGGTACTTTTATAGACATCCGTGCGGTTTTGTTCTGTAAGCCCGTACTGATTGGCATGGGAGGTCATAAACTGCCATATTCCTACTGCTCCGGCACCTGAGGTTATATTTCTGTTGAAATGCGACTCAATAAGGGCCAGATTTCTTAAATGTTTTGGCAGCCCCTTTTGTACCAATGAATATTCTATAAATTCAACGATTTCCTTATTCGCATTGATAATATTATTGTACTTTTTCACACTGCTTTCCGAAGTATCGGAAGCCGCAAGAAACTGTCCGTTCACTGTTACAAAAGTCCCTGCCAGCAACAGTCCTGTAAAAATATTTTTGAATACAGTTTTCATTTTAATTTCTTCTGGTTATTGGCAAGAAAGCTATCATACAAATCTTATCAGAGTACCGCTTTCTTTATATTATTTTAATCTACCTTCCAATTTAGTTTTTCTTCTTCATTATTCCAGTCTACATGGATAGTCTGCCCAGATTTCACTTCTTCCCTTACAATCATTTTAGAAATCGGTCTTGCCAGCTGTGCACGGATTACGCCGGAGATCTGCCTTGCTCCGTATTTGCTGCTGAATCCTCCCAATGCAAGGTTTTTCACTGCTTCATCACTGATTTTTAAGGTCATTCCCAATCTTGTCAGTGAAGCATGGAGTGATCTCAGCTGGATGTTAAAAATTCTTTCCGCAATAGATTCCGTAATCGGTGCAAAAGGAATAATCTCTGTGATCCTCGCTAAAAATTCCGGTCTGAATCTTCCTGAATTAGACATGATTTGCATCAGTGAAGACGATTCCGGAACTTTTCCTTCTTCAAATTGTTTCACGATCTCTTCGCTTCCGATATTTGAAGTAAACAGTATCAGGGCATTGCTGAAATCCCCTTCTTTTCCTAATTTGTCATGAACTTTTCCTTCATCCATGATCTGTAAGAATACATCAAAAACGGAATGATGGGCTTTTTCAATTTCATCAAATAAAACAACAGTATACGGCTGCTGCCTAATTTTATTAACCAGCATTCCTCCTTCTTCATATCCGACATATCCCGGAGGCGCTCCATACAGTAACGCTGCGGAATGTTCTTCTTTAAATTCAGACATATCAAAACGTACCATAGCCTTCTCATCATTGAAAAGAAGTTCTGCCATAGATTTTGCCAGCTCGGTTTTTCCAGTTCCAGTAGGTCCCAGAAGGAAGAATGATCCTATAGGCTGCCCGGGTTTATTCAGTCCGCTTCGATTTTCAACAATAGCATCTGATAGGATCTTTAAGGCATGATCCTGTCCTACTACTCTATTCAGTAAAAGGGATTCCATATTCAGAAGCTTTTCTTTTTCCTGAGCCTGGATCTTCCCAATCGGAATATTTGTTTTTGCCGCCATTACTGCTGCCAGTTCCAGGCGGTCAACTTTTTCTCTTTTTACAGCTGCATGCTCTAAAAGCTCCACGTAGGTATCATCAATGATCTTGTGGATCTGGTCAACAGGCATGGAATTGTCGATAACAGGCTGTTCGTTTAGTGATCCCCAAAGAATAGGACTTATTTTATCTCTTAGAAGATTATAGTTCCAGATGAGTTCATTAGCCTGGTCTTTGCTGTCGGTAAATTCTTCTTTTAAAATGGCCTCATAAGTTTCTTTCCAGTCTGCTAATTCTTTTTCTGAAAGCTCATCCAGCATTTTAATGGCAGCCATAGTTCGATCTAGCAAGTCAATTGCAGCATCAGGCAGTTTTTTGCCTTTTGCATATCTTTTTGCCAGTCTTACACATTCGGGAATGGAGTTTTTTTCTACTTCAATGCCATGGTGTTTTTTGTAGCCGTCAAGAAGCACGTCGATCATTTTCACACAGGTCTGCTCATCCGGCTCATTGACTGTCAGAACTTCAAAACGACGGTTGAAAGCCTGTTCAGGTTCAATGATTTTTCTGTATTCTTCCTGTGTTGTAGCTCCTATCACGGTAATTTCGCCTCTTGCCAGTTCGGGCTTAAGGAGGTTAGCTACATTTCCGATGCTTCCTTTCGGGTCAAGAAGGGTATGAATTTCATCGATGAAAAGAACTGCCTTTTCGATTTTTTTACATTCTGTAATGACTTTTTTCAGACGGTCTTCAATTTCGCCTTTATAAGAAGTTCCGGCTAATAATGCTCCGGTATCCAATTCGAGAAGGGTTGCATTTTTCAGCATTTCAGGAACATTTCCTTTGGTGATTTCTATGGCGAAACCTTCTACTAAAGCTGTTTTCCCTACGCCGGGCTCTCCAATGATGATAACATTCGGCTTGCTTCTGCGACAAAGAATCTCAACGAGCATTCTTAGTTCTTTATCTCTTCCTATAATGTTTTCAAGGTCGCCTTTTCTGGCCTGTGCTGTTCTGTCTACACAATAACTTTTTATTGATGGAAATGATGAATCTGTGAAATCCGAACCGTTTGAAAAAAGTGATGAAAAATCACCGTCTTCGGATACAGCGAAAGGGGTGTCTTTTCTATATAAATTGAAAATTTCATGTTCTCTCAGAGGAAGCGATTTCAGCTGTTGCAGTGAAAAGATCACCTGAGGTTTTACGATAGCTGTGAGGATGCAGATGGGTGTTATCTCATCCAGTCCCAATTTTAAGCGGATGTCGTCTGCTTCTTCTGTAAGGGTGTCTACAGCTTCATCTTGGCGTACCTCATCCGGAATATGTGCTGTTTTTGGATAGTCTTCAATACGGACGTCTGCCCATTCATAAAAGTAGCCGGGATCTTTATCAATACTTTTCAGGAATTCACTGAGGCCAATATCTTTATGCATTAAGGCCTGCAGAATATGCGGACCGCCGTATGTGGCATTATAATTTTCCTTCGCTATTGACTGAGCAATATGAAATAGCTGTTTTACTGTTTCGTTGGTTACTAGTACTCCCATTATAATTTTCTAATATTAATATGTTTGTGTTTCTTTTAATTTTTCAGATTATTTGGCGCAATCTGTCAAAGTATACCTTTTACAAATATATATTTTTTATGTAAGATGTATGTTGGATAAAGATAGTTAATTCTTTGATTAGAGAAGTAATAAGTTTTCTGTGTGAAATTCAAATGTTTCTGAAATTCCGACAACATTTTTGGATGGCTGAATTAAAATTTCCGTGATATTCTGTGTTTTTATTTTTCATATTTCTGTGTGACTGTTAAGATAAAAAGCATCTATTTTAATATTTAAGCAAAAAGACCGTCTTTAGAGGACGATCTTTTCTTATGAATGTTGATGTGTAATAGTGCTTCTTAGTTATATGGCTGCAACCCGGTGATCATCTGTATTCTAACTTGAATAACTCCTGTTATTTCTTGTCATTGAATGTTATGATTCTCTTGAATTCCCTGCCATAATCGTAAATTTTATTCACTATTAATATTTTGTGATGTGGTGTTTGTTTAACAAATATAAAGAGCTTATTTCTATTCTAAAAGTATTTTGATATAAATTTCACATTTTGTAGTAATTCTACGACTTTGGATTTAAGAATCCTTGTTAGAAGTCACCAGGACAGGGTTCGTAATTTATTAGAATATATAGAAAAAAGAGGAATTTTACACTTAAATGAGAAATAGGAAAGTTTTGGAGCGTTATTTTGAACTCCAGAATATGAGTTTTATAAATCTGTTGTTTAAAAAATATAGATTTAGGCTGAAATCTTGAGACCCCCTCGACTTTAAGTTATTGTTAAAGCCCTTCCGTAAACAAAAAAGCAGAAGTTATACTCCTGCTTTTGTTATAATATCATTAATAGATTAATGTTTTGTGTATTCCGGTTCATCAACAGTCTGAGTAGTTGGCATAAAGTATTCATTAAGCCAGTAGAAGGTTTGCCCGTTCTGCTGGATCTTCACTGCCGGATTGTTTCTGTGGGAAAGCATATGTTCTGCCAGATTCTTATAGTTCTTGAAATACGCTCTTGCTGTTTCTTTTAAAACAATTTTAGATTTTTTCCAACCTTTCAGCTTATATTTCGACATCAGCTCGTCTTCAGAATTATCAAAACCGGTACTTAATCCTACTGCGTAAGCCATTGGTTTTTCATACAGCTCAGACTTATCCAGGAATTTTAAGGTAGGGTTATATTTTTTCAGAAGCTTGATATACTCTTTAATTGCTCTGGACTGGTTAAAGTCTGCTCTTTCAGGCTCGGTCTTATGATAAACTTCGGTATAGAAGTTCTTTAAGTTATCATATTCCGTTTCAGAGATAAGGATTCCTTTTTCTATGCCCGGCTTGTAATCTTTCAGATTTTTCGGGATATATCCTTTTACAAGGAACGGGTTTCCATAGTTGATCAGCTGTGCTGCAATTCCTGCAGAAACCGGATTGGTAAGACCTGGGAAAAGATATTTATATTTCAGATCTACATCTGTTCTTCCGGCTCCTACCGAGGAATGGAAATACTCATTCAGGGATTTATCAATCGTTTCGTTATCTAAAGTTACCTGTGCAATAAGACTGTCTACAGATTTTTTCAGGTATCCAGGAGTTGCAACATCACCTTTTTTAGGGAAGATAACAAATCCCTGGGACATACTCTGCTTCGGATAATCCAGCGAGAAGAATCCGGCATCGCCTTCAACAAGGTTAAAGTTATTTTTGGTAAGAACATCACTTTGGTTGATAATTTTCTGCTTTTTCAGTTCGGCAATATTTTTAGCAGTATTGGTCACTACATTTTCAGACATTAATACAAAATCATTGTAGGTATCGGATGATCTTGCACTGGTCTGGAACATAATCACTCTGGCCTGTGCCTGTGTAAGAGAGCTGATCACACTGTACATATTTCCGCTCTGATTGGCTGAAGTACCTACAGTTACCACAATATTAGTTTCATCCGGAACATTAGAAAGCAGATTTCCCGCAGCAGAAAGCGCTTCGCCAACCGGCTGATATCCGCTATTGCTTGCGCAATTCATTTCATTAGTTTTTTCATCAATGAACTTGGTGATCTTACTGTAATCTGTACTTAAATTGGAAGTCATGACGTTTTCTCCACACGGATTGTTCTTATATAAAACAACGCCGTATTTTACGCCATTAAAATAAGACGGTTTTTCAAATCTAAGCTGCAGGTCCTGAAGAAGAGATTTAACGATCGGGGCATACGGAGCATTTGGAGCACTTACATCCAAAGCAAAAACGATGTTGATCTTTTTATCTCTTTCCGTGATTTCCCTGTAGCGGTCAAAATAAATTTCTTCCCCTAAAACATTGAATACATAATTTTTACTGTAATCTAAGATATTGGTGAAATATTTCGTTTTGGAATCCGGTGTGGGAGCTTCATTTAATGCTAAATTTACCGGATAAATATTCTCAAGAGGTGTTCTCTTATTGGTATCCGTAAGAAAAACTGCAGTTCTGCTTTCTGCGTCTGCTGCACCAGGATACCCCTCATGCACCCCTAACGCAGACTCTGTAACGTGTGTATCATTTTTAAGTTTTACAGCAGAACGCTCACCCCATGCAGAGATTACATTGGCGTTTACCCATCCGTATAAGCTGGTGCTGATACTGTCTATATCAATAGAAGGTTTTTTACCTACCAGAAAACGTTTATTATTTTCTGCCTGTTTGTAAACATACACCATCTGTCCGTTTGGAATTTTGACATTGGCAGCTTCTATAAGGCTTGGTGAATTGAATACCATGATGGAATCATTCTTATAGTATCTTTCTGCGCTTCTGATCACTTCGCTGTGATTCGGAACTACAGCGACTCTTACAGGGAAACCTGTTTTTTCGCTTTTTAAAGAATTATTCCATAAAAGAAGATCGGATTCCGGAATCCATCCATAGGTTTTAATGGATTTTGATGAAACCTTTTTCATGAGGGCATCGGGAACGTATTCCGCTACTTTTACCATTCCATCTCTATGTTTCAGAACCATTAAAGGCTCGAGAAATTTAACTTCTTTGTAAGATTTTTCGTCACTTTTATCAAGATAGGCCGTATTCCTGGACCTGTCTGAAATAACGATCCACGGGACCGATTTCTTAGGGTATCCGTTCACTACCGGCGAATTGTCTACTTGTCCGTATTGAGACGGCTCAGGCGTTCTTTTAGACGGTAGCTTGACCTGACAGCTTGCTAACAATACTGATAATCCTATATAATATGCTGCTAGAGGAAATTTATTTTTCATCCTATTTTATTTTTATGATTGGTGGTGTATCCGGGTACCGGATTATATTATTTGCTTTGATTTATATCTACCTTCGTTACACAGTTCTGCTTATCATCTAAGTTTACTTTTACACTCTGGATCACAACGTTTTTATCAAATTGAAGTCCTGCACAGTACATATAGAAGTTATTCGCCTTGCTGTCACTTACTTTTACTACCGTGTTCTCGTTGTTGCACAGATAGGTTCTCAACAGATAGTTATAATGCATATTAAAACTGTTCCCGTTGGCAATCTGCTGCAAATGATATTTGAAGTCATCATCAACCTTTTTATAGGAATCTTCTACAGGTAGTTCATCTTCCTGCAAAGAGTTGTAAGCCGGAAGGATCTTGATAAGGTGATAAATAGGTTCCTGACTTTCCTCTGTGAATAATGCCACGCGGTAATCTCCCGGTTTTTTGTAAGAATAAATGGCCATCTTCTCTTTAGCATCTATATTGCCCGTTTCACCAAACTTCCATGCAAACTGTGTTGCCTCAGAAACGGCACGGAATTGTACATTTTCATTCTGCATCGCCTGTGTAGGAGCTTCTATAACGGTACTGATCCTCGCACTGTCTTGTGGCTTCTGATATCTGGCTGAAACCATTACGGGAAAGGTCTTACTGTATTTGTTATCAATAATCAGGCTTACTGAATAATAGCCCGGTTTATTGTAAAAGTGTATTCCGGTACTTTTGTCTGAAGTTGTTCCGTCCCCAAAATTCCATCTCTTGGTTTTTGCAAACTGGGTCTTGTCTTCAAATAAAAGAGTATCTCCTACAGATAGTGAGGAAGGATAAACTACTCCTACAATATCATCGGCAGAATGGATTACCTTTTTCTGCAGCCATAACGCAATGAGCGCCGCAATAAGCAGCGTTGCGATAACACCAATAATAATGTTCTTTTTGTTTTTTTGAAAATAATTCATAGTTAAGTGATTGTGATGTTTTTATTCCTTCAATATTTATTTCTTTTACTGGGTTCTTGCCCTCAGTGCATTTTGTCTTTCGTAAAGACGGTTTTGCTTATCTTTAAAACCGATTCTGCAGTCTTCCACTTCTTTTTCGAATCTTTTTACATCTTCTATAGTGGTAGAAATAACTTTTTTGTCTTCAAAATACATTTTGTAGAATTTAGCAATCTGTGGATACGCATCTTTACGGATATCCATGACATTGCTATTGCCTTGAAAATGACTGGCAAGGCCATTAATTCCATTAAAAATATTGTTTTCAGCGAAAGGCTCCGGAGATTTATCTGCAATTCTGCTGATAAGAACATATGTGCTGTCCATTTCGGGCTGTAAGATCTTTTGCTGGCTTTCGAATGCTGCCTTCTGCTCCAGACTTTGTATTCCTCTTACATCTTCTTCGGAAAAGGGAGAATCATAACCTTTTAAAAAGATGATTCCGAAGAATATCATAGCTGCTAAAAGCATCAGTATCAAATAAAAAAACTGATAATGCCTTTCTTTCTTAGATAGTGTAATAGATCCCTGCATATACTTATTTTTTTATTATCTTCTTCTTCCTCCTGTGAAATTCCTTGTAGGATCTTTTTTAAGCTGGCCATTGGCTCTTCCTACTTTTACTATACATTCCTCAAGATCCCTGAGAACTATCTTTTTCTTGGATTCTACCCCTATGATATCATTCTTCAATTTCAGCATAGGCCCTATCTGTTTCATTAGAACGGCATAATGCTTAAAATTATCAGCACTGTCTTTGCCCATAATGTTTTTCGCCTCCATCACATCATCCATAATTCTGGTTCTGAGGAAAACATCATTTTCTACCTTATTAATGTTAAGCTGGTTCATCTGGTCATATATTTTATCTACATGATCCCTGAGAACGTCACCCCTCATCATAAGTTCCTTATAGGCATCAGCTTCTCGCACGATTCCTTCCCGTTGTATACTGTAGCTTTTAAAAAAGAAGAATAAACACAGAAAAGACACCACCGACAAAACGGTGAAAGACAGAATAAACTTCCAAATGCCTGCTCTGACATCAGATTTGTTTAGTTTTTTTTCTCTGTTAGAAGACATATGTTTGTGATTTGTTTGGCCTGTGAAAATATAAAAAAAAAAATTTATGCACAATACGTATTTTCCCTAATGTAATTTCGTGAAAACCCTAATTAAGCTAACATTAATTTTACCTTTCATAAGTTTTTCATAAATTAGGCCTCTGAATTTTAAATATCAAACACCAAATCGATATTAAAAGTGAGTAAATTATTATCAAACACAGTCCGGTTTTCTATAGCTGACAGTGACTTCTACTTTAAGAAGATCATGATCAAAACACTTATGGAAAACCCTTTCTATATGCTTCTGAATGACTGTAATAACGGCCATGAACTTGTGAACAGAATTTACAGGAGACAGGAAGATGTGTTTATCATAGAACTGTTTATGCCGGTATTAAGCGGGATAGAGGCTATAAAATACATCAGGAAAAACAATACGGAAACTCCTATTGTAACGTATTCCAGCACCTACCAGGAGGATATGGCTGAAATCCTATCCAAAATCCCTAATATCTATTATTGCCAGAAAAAGAGCACTATTATAAAAGATCTCATTAAAGGAAGCATTGCTTCTGACGGCTTTGATTACGAGAAATATTCCAAGGAATGGGAACAGCAGCCACTGGCAGTACAGAATTATATGGAGAGGCAGAAAAAAGGACAGGAAGAGCTGAGCCCTACTGAAATACAGCTTATGAAATTTTGTTACGAAGGCTACAGCAATAAGGAAATTGCTGAAAAACTAAGCCTTAGCACGCGTACGATTGACACCTATATTAACAGGCTTACGGAAAAGCTGGGACTGAAAACAAAGCTGCATCTTATCCGTTTCTGTGTAGAAAATGGCTACTACAATTCCAGTATGTAGGAAGATTTAATGTAATATTAATATAGGATAAACATAAAAACTCCAACTCTTTAAACAAAAAAATTTGCCACTAATTTGCTAGTATTCAATTTTTTTAACTAAATTTGCACACCTAAAATTTAAAATTAAAAAAGGAAATGACAAAGGCAGAATTGGTAAACACCATCTCAAATAAGTTGGGAACAGAAAAGAATGAAACACAGAAAGTTGTAGAAGCTTTTATGCAGGAGATCAGGACTTCTATGTATAATGGAGATAACGTTTATCTGAGAGGTTTTGGATCTTTTATCATTAAAACAAGAGCTGCTAAAACAGGAAGAAATATTTCTAAGAACACTGCAATTGAAATTCCTGCTCATAACATTCCTGCTTTCAAACCTTCAAAATCTTTTGTAGAGAAAGTAAAAACAAAAGTCGCAGTAAAATAAAAATTAACTGAATATTAACTAGTTACTAAAAAATTAAAATTATGCCAAGCGGAAAGAAAAGAAAAAGACACAAGGTTGCAACTCACAAAAGAAAGAAAAGAAGAAGAGCAAACAGACATAAGAAAAAATAATCTCTTTTTTTCGAGGTTTACAATATAATAATATAGTTGGTGGTTTTATTTATTTAGAGTTCACCGACTATATTTTTGTTTGCAACTATAAGATTTCCAAGGAAAAAGGCTTTTGCAGATATTTTTAAAAAGATACAGCAATTTCATTCTAAATTCTTATATTTAAAATTATTTATTTGCTAAAAAATACGCCAGTTTCCTATAATCTTAATAAATTTTTATCTTATACAAAATGAAGAAAGAACTAATAGTTTCGCATGAAGATGATCTTACAAAGATTGCACTACTGGAAGACGGAAGACTATGTGAACTTCATGAGCAAGAGGACAAAAGCGAATTTATAGTTGGAGATCTGTTTGTAGGAAGAGTAAAAAAACTGGCCCCAAACCTGAATGCAGCATTCGTAAATATCGGTTACGATAAGGATGCTTTTCTGCATTATCAGGATCTTGGACCACAATATCTCACCTACAGAAAGTTTTTAAAAGATACTATTTCTAAAAAACAGAGCACTTCAAGCTTAAAAAATTTCGAGATACAACCCGAAATAGACAAAAACGGAACCGTAGACAAAGTCATTGCAAAAGATGACCTAGTTCTGCTACAAATCACTAAAGAACCTATTTCTACTAAAGGTCCGAGGATCTCTACCCAGGTTTCTTTAACAGGACGCTTTCTGGTCCTGATCCCTTTCGACAACAAAGTTTCCATTTCAAAAAAAATCAGGACTACTGAGGAAAAAGAAAGACTGAAAACACTTATTGACAGTATCAAGCCTGAAGGTTTCGGTGTCATCATAAGAACAGTAGCGGAAGGAAAAAAAGTAGCAGACCTCCACAATGACATGAATCAGCTGATCCAGAAATGGGAAAGCACATTCAAAAACATTCAGAAAAGCAAGGTTCCTGCAAGGGTTTTAAGCGAAGAAGACAAAGCTTCAGCTATTTTAAGAGACAATTTCAATCAGGATTTCGTAAGCATCATTTGCGATGATGAACAAATGGCAGACGAAATGACCAACTACGTGGAGGTCATAGCTCCGGAAAAAAAGAATATTGTCCAGTTTTATAGTTCCCACATCCCTCTTCTCGAATATTACAACGTTGAAAAACAGCTCAAACAGAGTTTTGGAAAACACGTTAATATTCCAAGTTCAAAAGGTGCCTACCTTGTTATAGAGCATACAGAAGCACTTCACGTGATTGATGTAAACTCCGGAAATAATATCACAACTGGAGCCGCTGTAAACAAAGAGCACGCTCTGAAAGTAAACAAAATGGCAGCCACCGAGATTGCCAGACAGCTTCGTCTCCGAGATATGGGAGGCATCATTGTAATTGACTTCATCGATATGCAGAATCCTGAACACAGAAGGGATCTGTACGAGCATCTGAAAGAAGAAATGAAGCGTGATAAAGCACGTCATAAAATTCTTCCACCGAGCAAATTTGGACTGATCCAAATTACCAGACAAAGAAACCGCCCGGAAAAACAGATCGAAACAAAAGAAGAAAACCCGAACAAAGACGGAGAAATTGTAGCTCCTATTGTAATCGTGGAAAGAATGGAAGAAACCATAAGAAATATTATCCAGAAGGATAAAGGAAAACTTTACCTGCATGTACACCCTTTCGTTGAAGCTTACCTTACCAAAGGAATCAAAAGTATTCAGATGAAATGGTTTATCAAATATAAAAAATGGGTAACCATCATTCCCCGGGATTCTTTCAAATATTTAGAATACAAAATTTACAATTCGAAAAAAGAAGAATTGGTTGGATATTCTAATTAACACAAAATTATAAACCTCCAGTTTTCTGGAGGTTTTTTATTATATTTACAATCTTAAAACACACGTAAATAATGATAAAAAATTTATTTTTCGTGCTGCTTCTTGCGGCACAAACTGCTTTTGCACAAATTATTTCTAAAGATCCTTCCTTTGCATCCAATGGAGTATCTAACGTTGCCAGCTACACGTTGGCCTGGAATATGGCACAAGATTCTAATGGCAGTATTTATTCATCTTATTCTATCCCTAATAGTAACCAGACATTTGTATATAAACTTACAGCTAACGGAATTCTGGATTCAGCTTTTGGGAACAATGGAAAAATTCAGTTACCTTATTATACCTATCAATGTCAATTAAAAATGCAACCTGACGGAAAATTGGTAATTTTTGGTTATGGTAATATCAGTGGCGGAGTTTCTGGTTCTTCTGATGTATGGATAGTATATAGAATGCTTCCGAATGGTCAGTTAGATCCTACTTTCGGAAACAATGGTATTTCGACAATTCCTAACGCTATTGGTAGTGATGTAAATGGCCGTTCTTTAGGACTGATCTTACAAAATGGAAAAATAATCGTTTATGATTCCACTACTATATATAGATTTAATATTGATGGAAGTATTGATACCTCTTTCGGAAACAATGGTTCTGTAGCCACTCAGGGAAACTTTTACTATGGTGCATTTGTACTGGTAGATAACCAATCTAACCTTATCTGTATTACTAAAATCAACTCACCCTATGGTAATGGTGTGATTGAAAAATTCAGTCCGGATGGACAGCCTGTAACGAGCTTTGGAAACAATGGCATTTTAGAATCGAATTTGTTATTTTCACCTTTTAGTACTGCAATTATAGACAGCAATAATAAAATTGTTATTTCAAAATCAAATTCTACAAGCAATGAAATTTTTAGACTAAACCCGGATGGAACCATTGATAATACATTTAATTGTGCCTTATCTGTAATATATCCCAACGCTTTGGCTAAAAGCATTATTGAAAAAGATGGATATTATTACATTGGAGGAAACCAATCATCTCATCCATATACTCCCTATGTGTCAGATGAATCGCCAACCTTTTTTACAAAGCTCACACAAAGCGGTTCGATAGCTCCTGATTTTGGTTATTATCCGGATAGTTCATTTTCCAGTGTTGAAGAAATGATTGTTAACAACAATAATATTATCGTAAACGGAGGTGGGTATATCGTAAAGTATCTGCTTAATAACCTCACATTATCAACAACAGATATTACAAAAACCAATAGTGATATCTCTTTTGAAAATCCGGTTAAGCAAAATTTAGTTTTCAGCACAAATAAAAAAGTAAGCAAAATAGAAATCTATTCTACACAAGGGAAAATTGTGAAAACTCTAAAAGACAGTAATACCGATCTTTCAGAATTGTTAAAAGGAACTTATATAGCAAAAGTAACATTCCAAAACGGAAAAACAACAGTTAAAAAACTTATAAAAAATTAGATTTTGTCAAACAAAATCACATCATTGATTAGCACTAATTATTATAAAGCTTTAGATTCTGGAAATACGATTCGGAACTTTGGATGATTATTTTAAACCTTTAGATTATTTAACTAAATTAGAACATTAATTTTCTAAAGATGAAATATATATTTACTGCTCTATTCCTTCTTATCATAAATTCATTTGATGCTCAGGATATAAATGCAATAACAGTCTTTGATAAAAAGCTTAACTCATTTCTCAACGTAAGGGATTTTTCTATTTCGGAAGATGGAAATGAGGCTTTTTTCACTATTCAAAGCCCTAATCAGGATATTTCCCAAATTGCCTATATCAGAAAAGATAAAAAGGATTGGTCCGAACCTCAACTATTGCCTTTTAATGATGCCTATTCGTATATGGAACCTTTTTTAGCTGATAACGGAACTCGATTATATTTTGCTTCTGACCGCCCTTTACATAAAACAAAAACAGAAAAAAAGGATTTTGATATCTGGTATGTGGAAAGGAAAAATAAAAACTCAGAGTGGTCGGAGCCTATTAATATGGGAAAACCCGTGAATTCTGATCTGGATGAGTTCTTTCCTACCCTTTCTGATAATAAAAATTTATATTTTACTCTGGAATCGCCTACCGGAATGGGAAAAGACGATATTTATTTCTGTAAATGGGAAAACAACCAATATTCTGATCCGAAAATACTGGATGAAAACATCAACAGTACGGGATATGAATTCAATGCTTTTATTTCTAAAAAAGAAAATTTTATCCTTTTCACAAAATACAATGAAAAGGGAGGACAGGGAAGCGGCGACCTTTATATTTCCCAAAAGGACTCTCAAGGAAAATGGCAGAAAGCAAAAAATTTAGGAACACCAATCAATACAAAATTTATGGAATATTGTCCTTTTTATGATGAAAAAACACAGGTTTTATATTTTACCAGTAAAAGAAGCAATAGATCTCCAAAAAAATTCAAAAACATATCAGATTTTCAGCAGTATGTTAACGAGGGTGAAAATGGTTTAAGTAAAATCTATAAAATACCTTTTACAATAAAATAATCATTTACCATGAGTAAAGAACACTATTACAAAGCAACAATTAACTGGACGGGCAATAAGGGAACGGGAACCAGCAGCTATAGAAATTACGAAAGAACCCATACAATTCAAATTGCAAATAAGGCTCTCATTGAAGGTTCTTCTGATCCTGCATTCCGTGGAGACAAAACCAAACATAACCCCGAAGACTTTTTTCTTTCTTCACTTTCTTCCTGCCATATGTTATGGTATCTTCATTTCTGTTCCGAGGAAGGCATTATTGTTACGCAGTACACCGATGAAGCTACAGGAATTATGATCGAAACAACGGATGGAAGCGGACACTTTACCTCAGTTACCTTACATCCTACAGTGATTGTAGCGGAAGAATCAATGATTGAAAAAGCAAAGGAACTCCATCATAAGGCAGGACAATTTTGCTTTATTGCCAGGTCAGTCAATTTTCCGGTACAACATATCCCTGCCGTATTAGTTAAATAATTTTCACTACAGGTTAATTCAATTTAAAATACTATTGATACTAGGTTTCAACTATAATAACTCTAAAATTACCATTCAAAACCATACCTTAAACTGATATGCGACGGATTCAGCAGTAAAGATATTTCTGAAAAGCTTTTATAAGCATTCATACTGTAGAGATCCACCGGAAAAGAATTCTCTTAAAACTAAATGCAAAAAATTCCGTGGGAATTGTAAAATGCGCCTTAGAAAATCACATTATCGACTGATGAAAAACAATTTCAATTCACCCAAATGAAAAAACACTGCTAAAGTGTAAATTTTCAAAATCACGGTTTACAGTTTTGAATGTAACTGTAAACCTCTTTTTCCAAATCACCTTTTCAGTTGCGTGGAAATACGGATCACTACATATTGATTTTCAAATAAATAATTCCTATTTTTCAATCTGAAAAATCCTTATTCTTTAAATTTAAAGCTTTTAAATCTTAAATCCTCCTTGAATGGTTAATTAATGTTAATGCCTATTCTTTTCTTCAGTATATATTGCTAAATTTGAAGTATGGAAAGTTTTGGAAAAGATTTATTAAGGAAAATTACAAATGTAGAGCTCCCGGGAATAAATGCCCATGGAGTATTTTCACCTCCTTCCCGACCTGTATTTACGTATGATGAAATATTGGCAAAAAATCCAAAATTTGCAGCTGTTAATATTATACTTTACTTAAAAGATAATGAATGGTATTTCCCATTGATCCAAAGAACCATTAACGAGCATGACAGGCACAGCGGACAGATCTCTTTGCCCGGCGGCAAACGTGAAGAAATGGATAGGGATTTTGCTGAAACCGCAGTACGGGAAACCTCGGAAGAGATTGGTATAGATAAGCATTATATAAGGGTGATCAGAGAGATGTCTCCTATTTATGTACCGCCGAGTAATTTTTATGTGTATCCTTACATTTCGTATACTAAAAAGAATCCGCTTTTCGTTCTTCAACAGACTGAAGCGGTAGAAACTATAGAATTTCCTATCACTTCTTTTCTCAGCCTTCCGGATAATCCTGAAATTATGGCGCTGCCAAGCGCTGCCGGACATGAAGTACCGGTTATCAATTTCAACGGATATATCATCTGGGGCGCTACAGCAATGATATTGAGCGAGTTTAGCCAGTTGCTGAAAAAAATGTAACTTTGCACTACCGTGTTTAATTGAGAGATGGCGAAGAAAAATATTTTCACCGATGCATTCGGAACACCTTATTTTTTAAAAAGGTTTATCATTTTTATTTTAGGAGTTGTATCCTACAGAAGGTTCAACGGCTTTAATAAATTAAAGATAACCGGTACGGAACACCTTGTGGATCTTCCCGATTCCAACGTGCTTTTTGTATCTAACCATCAAACCTATTTCGCAGATGTAGCAGCAATGTATCATGCATTCTGTGCTGTGAACAACGGGTATCTGAATACGATTAAAAATCCTATCTACCTGCTCAACCCAAAGATTGATTTTTACTATGTAGCAGCAGAAGAAACCATGAATAAAGGGATTCTTCCTAAAATTTTCAAAATTGCAGGTGCTGTAACGGTAAAAAGAACCTGGAGAGCAGAGGGTAAAACAGTCAACAGAATGGTAGATCTTACAGAAGTTGACAATATTATGAAAGCTTTGGACAATGGCTGGGTAGCTACTTTCCCTCAGGGTACTACATCTGCTTTTGCCCAGGGACGAAGAGGTACAGCCAAGCTGGTCAAAAATCAGCGCCCGATTGTGATTCCTATCAAGATCAACGGTTTCAGAAGGGCATTCGACAAGAAAGGCCTTCGGGTAAAGGTTACCGGTGTAAAACCTACCATGGAGTTTAAAGCACCTCTGGATATAGATTATGACAATGAAAAAGCTCCGGAAATTTTATTGAAGATCATGACTGCCATTGAGCAGACAGAAGATTTCAATGTACTACACAATTATGATGAAGAACTTAAAGCTAAAAAAGTAGAACAAAAGGACTCAAATAATTAAAGTAAGTAGAAAATTATGAACAAAATATTAGGGATCTTATTCACGGTCTTGGTATTAGTTTCGTGTAACAGTCAGAAAGTATATTCAGATTTTGATATAAGCTATTCCAGAAGCGGAGGCTATGCTCCAATGTACGAGAATTTACTCATCAAAGGCAATAATGCACATTATTCTTTAGAGGAGGCAGGGAAAAAATACACACATGACTTTAAAATTTCTGATGAAGATTTAAAGAAACTGGACCAGACCCTTTCCCAAAACAATTTCAGAAGAATACAGGAAGACCACAAAAAACTGTATGATCATGTGACTACTTCCATTAATGTAAAGAAAGGCCCGAATGAAGGCAGCAAGTCAGATGCCAGCATGATGATGCCCAATTTTACGACGAACTGGAATAATATTCTGAATGTTTTCCAGGAAGTTATTAATAACAACGTAAAAAAACAATAAATAAAGTTGAAAACCCACTTCATTGCTGTCGGCGGAAGCGCCATGCATAATCTTGCTATTGCATTAAAAGACAAAGGATATCAGGTAACAGGTTCGGATGATGCTATTTTTGAGCCTTCAAGATCCAGACTGGAAAAGAAAGGAATTCTGCCTCAGGAAATGGGCTGGTTCCCGGAAAAAATCACTGCGGATATTGATGCAGTTATCCTTGGGATGCATGCGCATCAGGATAATCCTGAGCTGGCAAAAGCAAAAGAGCTGGGCTTAAAAATTTATTCATATCCTGAATTTCTTTACGAACAGTCAAAAAACAAGACAAGAGTAGTTATTGCCGGATCACACGGTAAAACAACAATCACCTCTATGATTCTTCATGTCCTGAACTTTCACCTGAAAGAGGTGGATTTTATGGTGGGCGCCCAGCTGGAAGGTTTTGACTGTATGGTAAAACTAACCCAGGAGAATGATTTTATGGTGCTGGAAGGTGATGAATACCTTTCATCTCCTATTGATCTCCGTTCCAAGTTTCTGCTGTACCAGCCTAATATTGCTTTAATGAGCGGTATTGCTTGGGATCACATTAATGTATTCAAAACATTTGACGATTATATAGATCAGTTTAGAAAATTCGTTGCAAGCATTACTCCCGGCGGTGTCCTGGTATACAATGAAGAAGATGCAGAAGTGGTAAAGGTAGTGGAAGCGGCTGAAAATTATTTCAGGAAAATCCCTTACAAAACTCCTGAATATGAGATCAGCAATGGAAAAGTATATTTAAAAACTGAAATGGGCGACGTTCCCCTTTCTGTTTTTGGTGCCCACAATTTACTCAATATGGAAGGAGCAAGACATATCTGCCGCCAGCTGGGTATTATGGACGAAGATTTCTACGAAGCCATTATGAGCTTTAAAGGAGCTTCAAAACGTCTTGAAAAAGTAGAAAGAGAAGATCAGGGAACGCTTTATAAAGATTTCGCTCACGCACCGAGTAAAGTGAAGGCGGCGGTAAAAGCTTTCTGCGAGCAGTTTAAGAAAGAGAAAAAATACGGTTTCCTGGAGCTTCACACCTATTCAAGCTTAAATCCTTTATTCCTCGAGCAATACGATCATGCTATGGACGGTTTGGACGAAGCCATAGTTTTCTATTCTGAAGATGCTTTAAAGATCAAAAGAATGGAACCTATTTCCCCGGAATTCATTAAAGAAAAGTTCAAAAATGATGCCTTGAGGGTATTTACCAATGCCGAAGAACTTCATGCTTATTGGGAAACGCTGGATAAGACTGACGGTGTTTTTCTGATGATGAGCTCCGGAAATTTTGGTGGCCTGGATCTAGCAAGATAAAACTATATCCAATCCCAAAATAAGTTAACAGAAAGGCAATATATTAGTGAAAATTTTTATTCTTTTTAAACAATTTATCCGTTTATAATTATTAGAAATATTTAAAAACAGATGGTTGCGTTAATATGTACATTGTGCAACCGTTTATAAAAAAATGAAACATTTACTAATAATATCAATATTTTTCTCTATTTTTTTGTTTGGACAGGAAAAAACAATTATTGGAACTTGGAATACCATAAAAGTTTCTAGTGATATATTTCAAATGAATAGATTTTGAAAATGAATATTTAAAATTAGATGTATACTTTGGAGGTGAGCCGACGAAATATCTATTGAAAAGAGAATAAAAAAACCGTCGCACAACAAAGGTTTGGCAATAACAGGCGCAAAGTCTTCAATTCACGTTTTTTACTTCGGTAGAATATTAACCATTTTAGCAGAATAAGAGTTCTTTTGCATTTATCGATTATTATCTGATTAGGAATAGCCATCTTAGTACATTACTAAAGGTGGTCTTCTCAAGCGATCAGGGTTCCTTTATTATTTACAGGGTTTTAAAATATAAATAATTTCAGAAAATATTTTCAGCTTGAAAAATAAGCTGTTTCAATATATCCTCTGTTGAAAGTTCACTGTAATCATGAATTGATTGCCCAGCCCAGATGCCTATAAAATCAGTATTATTCAGTTTTTTTGAAACTTTACGTAACTCATTCGTCAGTTTATTCTGATAGGGATAAGGCAGAATATAGGCTGAGTTTTCAAGACTTTCGATGTATTTATTTTTAATTCCTCTTGCATACCGGCCCGAAAAGCTTCTTGTCAGGACAATGTCCTTCTCTGTTACATTTTTCAGTCTTTCTTTTTCAAACGGTTGCAAGCCACTTTCCTCTGATGCCAGTAAAATACTTCCAACCTGGAATCCTTGTGCTCCCAGCTCTTTTGCAGCTCTCAAAGTTTTCCCGTTATAAATACCGCCTGCATAAATCAGCGGGACTTTTACATGATCATATACTTTTGAAAATAAGGACATTCCTCCGATTTCAGGAATATTATCGGCATCAAAAGTTCCTCTGTGTCCTCCTGCTTCAATTCCCTGCACGCAGATGATATCAATTCCCGAATTTTTTAGAATTAATGCTTCTTCTACAGAAGTACAGGTTCCGATAAGTAGTATTCCATTCTCTTTTAGCTTCTCAATGCTCTTATCATCCAGGTTTCCGAAAGTAAAACTTAGGATTTTACAACCTTCTTCAATAATAGCATCTATCTGTTCATGATAACCGTTCACTTTAATCTCTTCAGAATCAGGAAGCTGAACTTCTATATTATTTTCTTTTGCAAGTCGGGTAATAAACTGTTGTGTTTTAATAAATCTTTCCCTCAAAGAATCTGTCAGCTCAGGAATATGGTGGACAAAAATATTGACAGCAAACGGTCGCTCGGTGAGCTTTTTGGTATCTCTGATAAGTTCAGCAGATTGAGCTGCAGAAAGGTCTGCTAATGCAAGCGATCCCAGACATCCGGCTTTTGAAGCTGCAGCAGTCATCCGTGGAGTACTTACGCCAAACATCGGGGCCTGAATTACAGGGTATTTTACCTCTAAAATTTCACTTATTGTATCCGGCCAAAACATAGGAGTTAATTTAGATAAAATTTACAAAAATTTGATAATATGCTAAGTTTATAAAGTATGACATTGCTCACAAACATATACAGATAATCCGTTTATTTTTCCTTACGCAGTTCCTTATACTGCTTTTTCAAATTAAATCTCCCGCAGATTAACTGGAGTCAGCAGATTATTATATTAAAATCTGTGTTACGTTTGATCTGCGGGAGAGATAATAGGGAAATATTATATTAAATATCCGCTACGGATTTCAGCATTTTTTCTTCCCATTCAGGGTCTTTAGGATCAAAGAACAGTCTTTTGCCTGTATCTAAAGAACGGACAATATTCATTTCCTCTTCAGTCAGTTCAAAATCAAAAACATTAAAGTTTTCTTCAATCCTCGAAGGCGTTACAGATTTCGGAATAACAACAAAGCCCTCCTGAAGGTGCCATCTAAGGATCACCTGAGCTACAGTTTTACTGTATTTTCCTGCAACTGCTTTTAGCTGAGAGTTGTTTAAAAGATCTGCATTTCCGTTTCCAAGAGGACTCCACGGCTGTGTGACGATATTGTTTTCCCTGTCATACACCTGAAGCTCCTTTTGCTGGAAAACCGGATGAAGCTCGATCTGGTTGATCACAGGATGAATTGTTGAATTGGCTTTCAATTCTTCTAGTTTTTCTACAGTAAAATTACATACTCCAATAGCCTTGATCTTTCCTTCTGTATATAATTCCTCCAAAGCTTTCCAGGTTCCCAGGAAGTCTCCATATGGCCAGTGAATCAGGTACATATCCAGATAATCCATCTGCAATCTGTCCAGTGTTCTCTGAAACGCTTTTTTTGCTTTTTCATACCCATGATCCTGCACCCATACTTTTGAAGTGATAAACAGCTCGTCTCTGCTTACACCACTGTCTTTCACAGCTTGTCCAACTGCTGTTTCATTCTGGTAAATAGCTGCTGTATCAATCATTCTATATCCTGTATGAATGGCTTTTACTACTGCTTTTTCACATTCGTTCAGATTTTCCATCTGCCATACTCCAAAGCCTAAAGCCGGAATATCCAATCCGTTATTTAAAGTCACTACAGGCTGCCCTGCATATGTTTTCTTTTGCATAATTCTTTAATTCAATTTTTGATATTAATGTAAAGCCTAACAAATTTGCAATAAAAAATTGGAAATCCCGCTTACCATTTTTACTGTTTTTAAACTAATTAGAGGCTGTTGACAAATATTTTCAACAACCCATCTTTTTGTTCTGCAAAAATCTATCCCTTATTATTTCTCCATTCCACAACTCTTTCTAACTTCTAACTTCTAACCTCTAACTTCTAACCTAATTTTCCTATTTTTGCAGTAAACTCATAACAATGTCCCATCAAATCAGGCTGGCTAAAGCTGAAGATTATCCAAGAATTATGGAGATCTGGGAATCTGCTGTAAAAGCAACCCATGATTTCCTTTCTGATGAAGATTTTAACTATTTTAAAGAAGCTATTCCAAGAGATTATCTCCCGGATATGGAAGTCTATTTGATTTCGGAGAAGGGAGAAGCAGCAGGCTTTGCCTCTGTAGTTGAGGGTAATCTGGAAATGCTTTTTATTCATGATGATGTGCGGGGAAAAGGATATGGCAAAAAACTTTACGAATTTATGAAGGAGACTACAGGACTGACCAAAGTGGATGTCAACGAACAGAATCCTAAAGCTATTGGGTTTTACGAAAAAATGGGCTTCAAAAAGGTTGGAAGATCGGAGAAGGATGGTTCAGGAAAAGCTTATCCACTTATTCATATGAGTCTGTAATGAAAAATCTTGTTTTTAATAAGTTAGAACCGGGAACGAATATTCCATATGAATTACTGCTGCTCGCTGATGAAACCGTTGAAGCCATCAACCAATATATCTTTGATTGCGCTGTCTACCTTTTAAATGACGGTCTTCAGAATATTGCTGTAATGGCACTCCACCCGAACAGCAATACAGAATTGGAGATCAAGAATATAGCAGTTATTGAAAGCTACCGGAGCCAGGGAATCGGCAGTATTCTTATGGGTAAGGCGAAAGAAATAGCCAAAGAAAACAGCTGTACAATTTTAACTGTAGGAACTTCAGATACGGGTTTCCAACAGATCAGGTTCTACGAAAAGAACGGTTTTGTAAAGAAGGGGATACGTAAGGACTTTTTTACAGACAATTACCCATTCCCTATTTATGAAAACGGATTACAGATGCGCGATATGATTATTCTTTCCCATGACCTTTCTGAATAATCCTTTAATATGATCGATCTCTGACTGGTAATTTGTTTTTTTTCGACAGCCGAAATACAGGGTATTTTCCAGTTTTTTCTCGCCTTCCCAGATCAGTTTAACTTCACCGTTCTCTATTTCATTTTTACAGAGGAAATTAGGAATAACAGCCAGCCCGGTTCCTCCTTTCAGACAGCGGATGATGGAGTTTAAATTCGGAACAATATAATTAGGACGGAAATTGGGTTTATGACCGAAATTCATGATCCAGAACTGAAAAAGATGCTCCATATCACCGGTTGTTCCGTACCATTTCTCCTGTTTCAGCCATTCTTCGGCATGTTCGATGCCTTTTGTCTTAAGGATCTTATGGAAACTTTCTGTATCTATATCTTTTCCACCTACAAGAATCATCTGTTCAGAAGAAAATGCCTCGTGTTCGATATTAGGTGAAACTCCTTTTTTGGGCGTAATAATCAGGTCCAGAATCCCTTTATCCAGTTGGTCCAGCATTTCGGGATATTCTCCGAAGCTGATGATCAGATTAAAAGGTAAAGTAGAAACATACTGCTCCAGTGTGGTCTGAAAGGTCTCGAAACACATTCCCACGCTGATCGTAGGGGTTAGTTTTTCAGTAGATTTCTGAAAGTTTTTTTCTACATCTTCGAGCTTGGAAATTGGTTCAGAAACAGCATTGAATAAAACCTTTCCTCTTTCGGTCGGAATCATTTTTCTGCCGGTTCTGTCAAATAACTTATACCCGACATAGGCTTCAAGCGAGCTTAAATGCAGGCTTACACCCGGCTGAGAAATAAACAGAGAGTCTGCAGCACCCGTCAGTGTTCCGGTTTTATATATCGCTTTAAAAGTGCGGTACCATTCTAAATTGACCATAGCTTAATCATAAATATTCTGATACAAAATTACAAAATAATTATAATACTGATATTCTTTCATTTTTCAGAAAAGCAGCATAATAATCCGGAATTCCGCTTTCCTCAATTCCGCGGATAGTTTCTTCAACCGGATAAGCTATCTGAATAATCTCCGGAAAAATCTGCTCCTCTTCCAATGTTAGAATGAGATAAGATGCCAGACGGTTTTCTTCCTTGGAACGGCCTACAGACCCGCAATTCACCGCCCATCCTCCAGCTTCAAAATATTTTTTGAATGATAAATGAGTATGCCCCATTACAACAATATCAGATTGAGATTCTTCTAACATATGAATGAAGACCTCATCATTTTCAGATTCATAGAGATAAGTCTCATTGCTAGCCAAACCTGCATGCAGCAGCTGAATATTCCAATGCTTCTTCCCTACTTTGTAGTTTAATTTTAAATGAAAAGGAAGTTCTGATAAAAATTTTTTGTTCACTTCCGTAATGTATTCCTTAGAATGATCAATGGCTATGAATCTTGCTACGGTTTCTTCTTCCGAATGTTTAGAAAGAGGAAAAACAGGAATATCAAAAGCAATTCTTTCGTCGTGATTTCCCATAAGACAGGGAATGTTCAGGCTTCTGATCTTTTCAACCACTTCATTTCCCCATGGGGCAAAGTCTACCAGATCTCCCAGACAGAACTTCTGCTGAATTCCTCTTTTCTCTATATCTGCAAGCACTGCTTCCAGTGCAGGAAGATTTCCGTGCACGTCACTAAAAACCGCAATCTGTATCATTTTCACTATTTCAATAAACAAAATTACTTGAGATGTTTGATAACATGCCCAGCACCCGATATGACATTTAACCATGAAACCACAATTCAACTATTATTATTCTAATAGATAATTATAATTTATACTATTTTTATTATACAATACAGCAAGCTAACTTTGCATCATAAAATTTAAACAATCATAAAATGAAAAAAGTATTGATTATTAACGCAGGACAAAATTTCGGACATTCCGGAGGAAAATATAACGACACGATTGCCGAAAATACACTCGCAGTACTTAAGAAATTTGAAAATATAGAAGTAAAAACAACCCAAATTGCAGATGGCTTCGACAAAGATGAAGAAGTAAAGAAATTTGTCTGGGCAGATTTTATCATCTACCACACTCCGATCTGGTGGTTCCAGCTTCCCAACGGATTCAAGAAATATATTGATGAAGTTTTCACAGCCGGTCATGCCAAAGGAATTTATATGAGTGACGGAAGAAAAGCTGAAACTCCGGAAATCAATTATGGAACAGGAGGAATGCTGGGCGGAAGAAAATATATGCTAACCACAAGCTGGAATGCTCCGGAAACAGCCTTTACACTTCCCGGAGAATTCTTCAATGAAACCAGTGTAGATAATGGACCGTTATTTGGATTCCATAGAATGAATGCTTTTGTTTCTTTAGAAAAAATGGAAAGCTTCCACTTCCATGATGTAGAGAAAAATGCCAATATAGAGCGTGATATGAAGCTTTACAGAGAGCATCTTGAAAATGTTTTCGAAAAAGAACTTAAACCACAATTAGTCTCATGAAAAAAATACTGATAACAGGAATTACCGGTTATATCGGTGGTACCGTTGCCCGGAAGCTATTAGAAAGAAACTACAGTGTAACAGGACTGGTCCGTAATGCAGACGCAGCAGAAAAACTGAAACAACTAGGAATTGAATCCATCATAGGAAATATACATGATGAAGCTGTTTTGAATTCCGCCATTTCTAATGCTGATGCCATTATCCACACTGCAGACTCTGCAGATGATGCTTACGCAGCAGACAGTTTCATCAATGCACTGGAAGGAAGCGGAAAAACTTTTATTTTCACGTCTGGTTCCGCTATTTTTGGAGGGAAAGAGAACGGAGAAAAAAATGATTTTGTGTACACAGAAGACATTCCTCTGATCCCAAGGCTGGAAATGGCTTCCAGGGTACTGATTAATAATTATGTTCTTCAGTCTGCCAAAAAGAATATCAGAAGCATTGTCATTGTTCCTACGATGGTTTATGGTGATGGGTTGGGTTTGAAAAAAGATAGCATCCAGCTTCCTGCTTTAATCAATTTCTCTAAGGAAAAAGGATTTGGGGCTTATTTTGGAAAAGGAGAAAATCTATGGTCTAACCTTCATATTGAAGATTTAGCAAATCTATATGTACTTGCATTGGAAAAAGCAAAAGCAGGTTCTCTTTACTATGCAGAGAACGGATCTTCAACGATCAAGAATCTGGCTGAAAATATAAGCAGACAGTATGATCTGCAGCCTGCACAGTCTGTCAGCGTACAGGAAGCAGTCAATACATTTGGTCCTGCGGGCGGATATTTTGGTTTTGCATCCAACAGTGTATGTAATTCTGACAAAGCAAAAGCAGAGCTGGGTTGGAATCCTCAATATCAATCCATTGAAAAATTTATTTAATTATGAAAATTTATCTTACAGCAGTTATAAAATCTAAAGAAGAGCACCAGCAAGAAGTATTGGAAGTTCTTCAGAATATGGTAAAAGAAACCAGAAAGGAAGATGCATGCGAACTCTACAGCCTGCATCAGGGAATTGAAGACAAAAACCAGTTCATCTTCTACGAGATCTGGAAAAATAAAGAAGGACTTGCAGAACATAACAAACAACCTTACATCAAGGCTTTTGGTGCTATCGTTGAAGAAAAATTACAGGAAAAACCACAACTTTATACTACCCATATTCTTTAATATGAAAAAATTAGCATTTCTATTTTTAGCCCTGTTTACCATAGGAGCTATTCAGGCACAACATCAAAAATCTAAACATATGAAAAAGAAAATTTTATTTGTCGTAACCAGTCATGACAAAAAAGGAAGCACCGGTGAAGATACCGGGTATTATCTTGGTGAAGTTTCTCATCCATGGGAAGTGCTTCACAAAGCAGGGTATGAAATCGATTTTGTAAGTCCTAAAGGCGGAACTCCTCCGGTAGACGGATTTGATTTAAAAGACCCTGTAAACAAGGAATTCTGGGAAAATACGGAATACAAAAATAAGATCGATCATTCTTTACAGCCTTCTCAGGTGAAACCAGACAATTACAGCGCTATCTTCTACGCAGGAGGCCATGGTGCCATGTGGGATTTTGCAGATAACACAGAATTAGCTGGCATTGCCTCAAAAATTTATGAAAATGGAGGCATTGTAGCGGGAGTTTGCCACGGCCCGGCCGGTCTTGTCAATATCAAACTGAATAACGGAAAGTATTTAGTGGACGGCAAAAAGATCAATGCTTTTACCAACGAAGAAGAAGCTGAAGTGAAATTAACGAATGTGGTTCCTTTCCTTCTGGAAGAAAAACTGAAAGAAAGAGGGGCAAAATTTGAAAAATCAGGACTTTGGCAGAACCATGTGGTAACTGATCAAAGAGTAATTACAGGACAAAATCCTCAATCTGCAAAAAGCGTAGGTGAAGCGATTTTAAAGGAACTTAGTCAATAATCGAATTGAGTTTTTATTAGCCTTGAAGGCAAAAAACTGATTACACGGATGTCCTAAATAAAAAAGAATCCGTTTCACTTTTACTGTTGTGAAACGGATTTTTTGTTGTGCTAATTTTATAAACAGAAACTATTTTGGAACTTCTATATGCGTGCTTACTGCAATTCTGTTCCATGCATTGATCGTTACAATAGCCATAATGATCTGTGCTATTTTTGCATCATCAAAATACTGTTTTGCTTTCTGGAAGGTTTCTTCTGTAAGCCCTTTATCACTAATTAGAGTAATTTCCTCCGTCATCGCCAAAAGAACCTGTTCTTCTTCTGTGAAAAAGTCTTTCGCTTCTCTCCAGCCGTTAAGGATGAAAATTCTTTGAGTTGTTTCACCGTACTTAAGGGCATCTTTTGTATGCATATCAAGACAGAAAGCACATTTATTGATCTGTGAAGCCCTGATCTTGATTAATTCCTTCTGGATATGGTTTAGAGAAATAGTCTGAAGGTACCCTTCCAGTCCAAGCATCGCTTTATACGCTGCTGAATCTACGTTGGCAATATTTAATCTTGCGCTCATAATATTATAATTTGTTGGTTAAATGATCTATACTAAATAAATACTTCGGCTGAACAGCCAGTAAAAAGGCTCCGGCACTACCTACCCAGACAGAGTAATCCAGGGGAGCTTTAAATCCCAATGCCATAGTCATTGACAAAGCAAATACCAGCAACAGAAAGCCCGCTCCGAAAGCTGCTATTCTGGTTCCCCAGCCTAAAAATAACATCAGAGGAAAAAGTATTTCAAAAAAAGTCGCGGTATAAGCAGAAAATGCACTTAAGCTTTCCGGAAGAAAAAAAGTAAGTTTCCGGGTGTACGCTTCAAAGTTTTCCCAGTTTCCCCACGCAGAGTTGTTGCCCCAGAAACCGAACCTGTCTGCCACTGCAGAAAGCATGGTCACAGAAAGGGCAAGTCTTAAAAACAACTGTGGAAACTGAACATTTTTATCTGTCATAATATTAGCTTAATAACAAGACAAATTTGCGGTTTATTATCCGTAAAAATCTTAAACTGGTTTAAGAACGTAATTTTGCTCTGATTTCACTCAGATATTCCGGAGTAAGATTCAGGAAAGAAGCAATAAGATATTGTGGAATTCTTTGGATAAACCAGGGATACAGTGTGCTGAAATGTACATAAAGCTCTTCCCTGGACATCTCGTACAGGTAACGGATCCGTCTTTCCGAAGCTGCATAAGCCCTTTGGTAGATCATCCTGAAATACCGTTCCATGACCGGATGTTTTTCTAAAAGAAGCTCCTGCTCTTGAAGATCAATAACAACAATGGTAGAACGTTCCACTGCCTGGATACAAAAATCTGATTTCATCTGCCTTTCATACGCGAAAGTATCCGTGATCCACCAGTTTTCTATCGCAAATTCAGTGGTCTGCTCTGTTCCTTTTTCGTTCACAAAAAATTTTCTCAGACAGCCCGCAGACACAAAATACATTGATCTGCAGATTTCACCGCTAAGCATCAGATTCTGTTTCTTTTTCACTTCCAACTCCTTAAAAAAAGAAAATATAGAAGCATATTCTTCATCAGTGATCTTAATAAATTTATTTAAATGTGCTTTGAAAGTGTCCATCTTTGCAATTGAATAACCAAACTTAACTTTATTTTTTTAGTTTTACAATGTCAAAAATATTAAATCATGGAACTCGTTGCTAAAATTCTCATCGCCATCGTTGCACTGGAACATATGTATATCCTGTGGATGGAAATGTTCGCCTGGGAAACCAAAGGAAAAGAAGTATTCAAAGCTGCATTGCCGGCAGAAATGTTCAAACCTACGAAAGGACTTGCCGCCAATCAGGGGCTTTATAATGGTTTTCTTGCCGCAGGGCTGATCTGGTCCTTTTTAATCGAAGATCCGAAGTGGCAGGATAATATAGCATTATTCTTTTTAGGATGTGTAGCTGTAGCTGGAATTTATGGGGCTATTTCTGCAACAAAAAAGATATTTTTCGTACAGGCATTGCCGGCTATACTGGCCATTATTGCTGTTCTTTTAAAGTAATTCTATAAAGAATCTGTCATTGCGAACCTTTAGGTGAAGCAATCTCAAATAATATTCATTTTTTTTTGGCTTCGTCTCTTAGGTTCTCGCAATGGCAAGGACAATCAAATTTTATCGGAGATAAAGTCCTTTTACTTAAAAACATCGGATTAAAAAAAATATCGCTTCCCTTGCGTTTATCAGAAAAACTACAAAGCAGAAATTTCCAAAAGTTTCTGCTTCATCATTTCAGGAGTCAACAGCCCTTCATGATAATACACAAGCTTCTGATCTTTATCCAGAACAATCCACAAAGGATAAACAGGCTGGTCCTTATTTTTAGACAAAGCCAAAGCCAATTCATGAATTCCGGAGCCCCCATTCGGCAGATACCCAAATTCTTTTCCCTGAAACCGTATTTTTTCTTTCGTTTTTTCAGTTTCAAAATTGACCAGATAAAAATGTTCATTGATTAAATCCACTGTTTCCCTGTCTTTATTTAGTGCATGTTTTTCCATTTTACAGACCGAGCACCAGTCTGTATATAGATGGATAATAGTGGGTTTCGGATCTTTTTTCATCGATGTTTCAAGATCAGAAAAAGTGCCTGTCTTCATCTGAGACAGATAAAAACAGGGCACTAACATTAAAAATAAAATAAAATTTTTCATTTTAAAGTATATTTTATTCCGAGGAAACCTCTGATTTTCTGCATGGGTGCATATCCATAAGCAGTATCAAAAGTATAATGGTTCGGGTTATTTACCGGATCGTTTACATGTTTATCAAACGGGTCAAACGGTCTCATCAAAGGATCTTTCGGTGTAAAATTGAACAGGTTCTTCACCCCGCAATACACCTCAAAGCCAGATCTGAAGCTTTTTGAAACCTGAATATTGGCTAAAGAATAAAAAGGTGAATATTCAGGACGGTAATCATCCGGCAGCACAGGAAGTCGCATCGGCCCGTAGAATTGTCCTGTAAAATCTACAGCCAGGTCATTCGCGAACTTATAGGAGAGGTTGTAAGTTCCACTCCATTTCGGTGCGTGTAATTGCTGCGATTTTTTATGGTCTCCATCGAATTTCTGATAGACATCAAGATAGGTCACTCCTAAATTGACGCTTAAAGGAAAACTGAAGCTGAAGTCCATATTCAGTGAAGCACCTCTTGAAATTCCGTATCCATTAAGATTGTCATAAATAATTTTATCCGGATCGGTATCAAAATCCCCAACGATCTTATTGCTGAAATAGGTATAAAATGCAGAAGCATCCAATTGCAGCATGCGGGTTCCCACCGGAATTTTCCAGATATAGTTTAGGTTTCCGTTGACTGATCTTTCGGGTTTCAGATCTGATTTGATCAATACTTCACGGGAGCCAGTGAGTGCAGCATGATCTTCTGTAAAGAGATTGACCACCCTAAAACCAGTTCCAAAGTTGAATCTTAGCGTATGATAGGGGTTCGGGGAAAATTTCCATGCCAGCCTTGGTGAATGTACTTCATGATGAATTTTGTCATAATCAAAACGGTAGCCTACCAGCAAAGTATGCTTTTCACTAATTTCCCACTGATCCTGAACAAAAGCTCCCCAGATCGGCGATTTCATCGGTGCATTGGTCATTCCGTCTCCGGATAAGGTTCCTGGTGTATTGTCATCGTAAAATGTTCTTTTGAAAGTAATTCCTCCTGTCAGGTCATGGTTGCCTACTTTTTTGCTCCAATAGGTCTGTGCAAAAGCCACTTTTTGAAGCGCATCATAGGGGTTACTCCCGTAAAAAGAGTTCTGGTCATGATAATTATAAGAAAACTGGGTAACGATATATTCCTTTAAAGGCCACTGGTACAGTCCAAACACTTCTGCCCTGTTTGTATAAATACTTTCTCCGTACACATCTCCGCTTCCGCGGTAAGATCTGTCCCACTGCATTTCCCCGCCAAAACGGTCTTCATATAAATACCTCAACGCCATACTCGCCTGACGGTTTTCTTTTCTTTTAAAATTCCATTTATTGAAAACAGAAATCCGGCTCTGCAATGCTGCATCCGTAAAATTGTCTTTGTTCTGATCTATTTTTTCTTTAAAGCTGAAATAATTGAAGCTCAGTAAAGACGCAGCATTCTTTCCAATATTAAATTTCGTTGAAACATCAAGATTATTTTCACTCCAGGTGCTCGTCATCAGGTCTACACTTAATTTTGGAGCGGTCAGTGCGTTCTTGGTGATAATGTTGATTACTCCACCCATAGCTTCAGAACCATAAATAGAAGAAGCGGGACCTTTTACCACTTCAATTCTGTCGATAAGACTGTTGGGAATTCCACTCAACCCATATACTGTGGAAAGCGAGCTTACAATAGGCATCCCATCAATCAGAATCATCGTATAAGGACCTTCCAGACCGTTGATATGGATATCACCCGTGTTACATACTGAACAATTGAGCTGTGGTTTCACTCCGTTGACCATCGCAATGGCTTCAAAAATACTCGGAGTTGGATTTTTCTGAAAAAACTTCTGGCTGTAAACTTCTACGGCTACAGGACTTTTTGATCTGCTGAAAGGCTTTATGGTTCCGGTAATAACAACATCTTCAATAGTACTCATCTTGATTTTTGTTTTGGGAATTGTTGTTGAATCAGCTTTTATAGTTTGCTGTATACTCAAGCTGTCTGTCTCCTGAGAAAAACAAAAAGAAGATAAAAGAATAACAGAAAATAGTATTCGCTTCATGAAATTATAATTGTTAGACAAATCTAACAATTATTTTTGAATTACAAAACACCATGACAAATGTTGTTGGAATGAATTCACGAAAAATGATTAAATTTGAGAAACTAGATATAAAAAGTAAAATGAGATATCATCAAGCGGGTAATATCCCACCAAAAAGACATACGATTTTCAAATCACCGGAAGATAAATTTTACTATGAACAGCTTTTCGGAACGGAAGGCTTTCACGGAATTTCCTCATTGCTCTACCATACGCACCGACCTACACAGATCAAATCAATTGGACCTGCAAAAGATGTAACCCCAAAGATCGCGGTGGAAAAAAACGTTGCTCCGAGAATGTTTAAGGGGATGAATGTAACACCTGAGGACGATTTTATGGACAGCAGAAAGATCCTTCTGATGAACAATGACCTGAAAATGGGATTGTCAAAACCCAGAAAATCTATGGACTATTTCTATAAAAATGCAGAGTGTGATGAGCTTTTATATGTTCACCAGGGAACAGGAATCCTGAAAACCTTTGTTGGTGACCTGGAATTTGTTATCGGAGACTATCTTATTATTCCGAGAGGAACTATTTATCAGGTAGAACTGAAATCAGAAGACACCGTATTTTTTGTGCTTGAAAGCCACTCTCCTATCTATACTCCGAAAAGATACAGAAATGAATTCGGGCAGCTGTTGGAACATTCTCCCTTCTGCGAAAGAGACATGATTCCTCCGGTTTTTAAAGAACCTAAAGATGAAAAAGGAGAATTTTTAATTAAAGTAAAAAAAGAAAACCAGATCACAGATTTCATCTACGCAACACATCCGTTTGATGTTGTAGGATGGGACGGATACTTTTATCCTTATAAATTCAATATTAAAAACTTTGAGCCTATTACCGGAAGAATTCACCAGCCGCCTCCTGTACATCAGAATTTTGAAGGCCATAATTTCGTAGTCTGCTCATTCTGCGCCAGAATGTATGACTACCATCCACTGGCTATCCCAGCTCCTTATAACCACTCAAACATTGATTCTGATGAGGTTTTATTCTATACTGAAGGTGATTTCATGAGCCGTAATCATATCGACCTGATGGACTTTACCCTACATCCCGGAGGAATCGTACACGGACCTCACCCGGGAGCTATGGAAAGAAGTATCGGGAAAAAATTTACTGAAGAATATGCGGTTATGGTAGACCCGTTCCGTCCATTGAAAATTACCGAAGAAGCCTTAAAAGTAGAAGATCCTTCCTATAAAACTTCATGGCTGGAAGAATCAGATAAAACCATGGAAGACCGTTCTCAGGAATAAAAAATCACTCATAAAAATTTCATTATGTACAATTATATTAGTGCAGAAGAAGCTATATATACTGTAAAAAGCGGAAACCGCGTATTTTTCCACGGAAGTGCATGTACTCCTAATCATCTTATTGACGAGCTGGCAAGACAATCTCACCGTCTGGAAAATGTAGAGATGGTTTCCATTACTCAACAGGGAAATGTAGAAATTGCAAAACCCGAATACAAAAACAGCTTTTTTGTTAATTCATTATTCGTATCAACACCTGTACGGGATGCTGTTAATTCGGATCGGGGAGATTTTGTTCCCGTTTTCTTAAGCGAGATTCCTATTCTGTTCAGAAAAAATATTCTGCCGCTGGATGTTGCTCTGGTGACCGTTTCTCCACCGGACAGACATGGTTTCTGTACTTTGGGAACCTCGGTAGATGTCGCAAGAGCAGCTGTTGATACTGCTAAGCTCATTGTTGCCGTAGTCAATCCTTTAATGCCAAGAACCCACGGAGACGGAATGATCCATATCAGCAGGATTCATAAGCTGGTATGGCATGAAGAAGAGCTCCCAACGGTAGATTACGGTTCAAAAGTAGGTCCGGAGGAAATGCTTGTAGGAAAAAATGTAGCAGAACTTATTGAAGATAGGTCAACATTGCAGATGGGTATTGGAACCATTCCTGATGCCGTACTAAAATGTTTAACCAATCACAAAGATCTGGGGGTTCATACGGAAATGCTGAGCGATGGGGTGATCGACCTGATCAAGAATGACGTGATCAATAACAAGTACAAAGGTTATAATGATAATAAAACCATCACAAGTTTCTGTTTCGGAACAAGAGAACTCTACGATTATGTGGATGACAATACCGTTTTCGCCTTCAAAGATGTAAGCGATGTGAACTTTCCGATTAATATTATGAGGAACAAAAAAATGGTTGCCATCAATTCTGCCATTGAGATTGACCTTACCGGACAGGTATGCGCAGACTCCATCGGAACATTGCAGTACAGTGGAATCGGAGGCCAGATGGACTTTATGAGAGGTGCAGCCTTGAGTGAAGACGGAAAACCGATTATTGCCATTACCTCAAGAACCAAAAAAGGAGTTTCAAGGATCGTTCCTTTCCTTAAACAAGGGGCCGGCGTTGTGACAACAAGAGGACATATTCACTATGTAGTTACAGAATATGGCACAGCTTATTTGTATGGTAAAAATCTCCGCCAGAGGGCTCAGGAGCTTATCAGTATCGCACACCCGGATGACAGGGAAATGCTGGAAAGAGCTGCCTATGAACGATTTAAACAGTAAGAAATATTTTATTCTGTTTTTCTTATGAATATTGTATAATAAGCAAGGCCAATATTTGCCAAACTCAAATAAAGCGGCTCATAAAAATTTTAACATTTGGCAGTGTTTTTGATAAACTCATTCAAAACCAAAGGAAATTGAAAACTATATATAATTCGATTAGAGAAGAAGTTGAAAAGCATTCGAAAGTAAGAAATTCTGTTTTGGGGAATGTGAGTGAATGGAAAAGAAGCCATTATATTATTCTTTCTGAAATTATAAAAGATGAATTATCTGACGCAGAAGAACTGAAAGGAGGAAAAAAATTTGAAATAGGAAATACAATATCGCATGTTACTCTCCAACGCTTTTTTGAAAATGACTATCAGGACAAAACCCATAATGACCTCAGGTTCCTTAAAACACTGGATAAAATATGCATCTTCCTCGGTTACAGAGATTTAAATAACTACATACAGTCATTAAAATTAAACAACCGGGAGAAAGAACCGACGGGCAGCCTGGAATTTCTTACAAAAATGGTATATGATTATTGTGCCACCACATTTGAATTTTATAAGAATTTTCCCAATCATCAACCCGAAATTTTTAAGGAGCTGGTTTTTGATGGCTCACCATTTTTAGAAAGAACTTCACAGTTCAGCAGAGAATTATGTGAAAGGGATTTTCAGCTGGTAACCAAAAACAACCGTTCAAACTATGAAGTTTTTGACATTCACCTTGTCACTGATGAACCTGACAAAAAAATACTGGAAACTCAGGAATTCTGGAATCTTTTGTTCAAAGTAGGCGAAACCGGTGAGGAACATTTCGTTAACCAGCTCAATACCCAGATCTATTTTATCCGAAAGATAGACAATGTCTGGAAGATCTGGGACAACTATAATCCTGATGCAGGAAGACTCAACAGAAAAGTAGAAACAGATAAATGAAGTAAGCCGTAGAAAATTCTACGGCTTACCTGTTTCGAAAATATTTTTTTTTCACTTGTTCTTTGTATCTCAAAGATAGAGATCAAGTTTCGTTATAAGAAAACTTAAATATACTTAAATGAACTCTTTTTTAACTTTATGTTAACTATATTCAAGGAATCCATTTCAATGCTTTCGCTATTTCTAAGATTTTTGTAATTTGCATACATAAAAATAAAAGTAAAAATAGAAATATGTCAACACTTACATTTGCCGAAAAAATTGCTCAAGCTGAGAATTTTTTACCGATCAACGGTACAGATTACATTGAGTTTTATGTAGGAAATGCTAAACAGGCTGCCCATTATTACAAAACCGCATTCGGTTTTCAGTCTGTAGCCTATGCAGGTCCTGAAACAGGAGTAAGAGATCGTGCTTCTTATGTTCTTCAACAAGGAAAAATAAGACTGGTATTAACAACAGGGCTTAAATCCGAATCTCCTATCAGTGAACATGTAAAAAAGCATGGCGACGGAGTGAAAATTTTGGCACTTTGGGTAGATGACGCTTACCAGGCTTTCGAAGAAACGACCAAGAGAGGTGGGAAACCATATTTAGAGCCTGTAACTTTAACGGATGAGAACGGTGAGGTAAGAATGTCCGGAATTTATACGTACGGAGAAACCATCCATATGTTTATCGAAAGAAAAAACTACAAAGGTGCTTTCATGCCCGGATACGAAAAGTGGGAAAGCAATTATAACCCTGAAGAAACAGGTTTATTATACGTAGACCACTGTGTAGGAAATGTAGATTGGAACAGAATGATCCCTACTGTAGAATGGTACGAAAAAGTAATGGGCTTCGTAAACATCCTATCTTTTGATGACAAGCAGATCAATACAGAATATTCTGCATTGATGTCTAAAGTAATGTCCAACGGAAACGGATTTGCGAAATTTCCGATCAATGAACCTGCAGAAGGTAAAAAGAAATCTCAGGTAGAAGAATATCTTGATTTCTATGAAGGAGAAGGGGTACAGCATATCGCTGTGGCTACAAAAGATATCATTCATACTGTAACAGAATTAAAAAAACGGGGAGTAGAGTTTCTTTCAGCTCCACCAGAGGCTTACTATGATATGGTTCCTGAAAGAGTTGGCCATATTGATGAAGATCTTAAAAAATTACAGGACTTAGGCATCCTTATTGATCATGATGAAGAAGGATACTTGCTTCAGATCTTTACGAAGCCGGTAGAAGACCGTCCTACTCTATTCTTCGAAATCATTGAAAGACACGGTGCACAGAGTTTTGGTGCCGGAAACTTCAAAGCATTGTTCGAAGCATTGGAAAGAGAGCAGGAAAGAAGAGGAAATCTTTAATTTAAATATAGAATACTAAGTTTTGTCAGGATAAAGAGTCTTGGCAAAACTTTTTTTTAAAACACACATTATGAGAAAATTTTTTATCGGGATTTTATTTTTTGGAACATTAGGGCTTAATGCTCAGTATGGCACCCTTAATGAAATTCTCAACCGGCTGGAAGAAAGAAAAGGTATCAATCAGCATCTTGAAAATGTAAATATTGACAATAAGAAATTCGTCTTCATTAAAGATGCAGAGGATCACACGGAAAGAGACTTTATTGTTATCAAAGGAAAAGAAGCTACCTACGTAGAAGTTTTTGATGACAAAGCAACCGGAGAAAGCAGTTCAAACGTTTTTACAGGAGATATCATCAGGAAAAAAAATATTCTTTCTCTGAGAGCGGATAAACTTGAAAACAAGAAAGTTCCCATTCCTGTAACCAAAACTTTGTTGCTGACCAAGCAGGATAACATCCTCTATCTTATCGATGTGAATACCAAAGACAGATGGATAGATGAAGCCTCTTATTCCAAAAAGAAATAATCCCAACAGAAAATCAGATAGCAGATATTTTATGGATTTGCTGTCTTACCATTAATTTAATTCCAAAAAAATTATGAAATCATTTGTAGAATATTCTTCGGATTCAGACTTTTCTATACATAATATTCCTTTCGGAGTAGCAGTTTTTAATAAAGAATATATCGGATGCTGTACCAGAATCGGGGATCAGGTCGTTGATCTTGCCACTCTTTATGATCTTGGATATTTTGAAAATATTGAAGGATTGGATGATAATGTTTTTGAAGCCTACACCATCAACGAGTTTATTGAACTGGGGAAACCTGTAACGAATGTAGTACGTACCAGAATTCAGGAACTTCTACAGGAAGGCTCCATCCTCTCAAAAGACGAAAAAACCATTGCAGATGCCTTCTATGACCTTGATAAAGTAAAAATGATGATGCCTGTGCACATCCCGAATTACACGGATTTTTACAGCAGCATTGAGCATGCAACGAACGTTGGAAAAATGTTTCGTGACCCTGCCAATGCACTGCTTCCAAACTGGAAACATCTTCCGGTAGGCTATCATGGAAGAGCTTCATCCATAGTTGTTTCAGGAACAGAAATTAACCGTCCGAAAGGTCAGACAAAACCTGCAGACGCTGAAAAACCTGTTTTCGGACCAAGCAAGCAGCTTGACTTTGAACTGGAAATGGCCTTTATTCTTAACAGAAACTCAGAAATGGGTGAAAGCATTTCTACAAAGGATGCTGAAGAAGCGATCTTCGGAATGGTAGTATTTAACGACTGGTCTGCAAGAGATATCCAGGCATGGGAATATGTTCCGCTGGGACCTTTCCTTGGTAAAAACTTCGGTTCGTCTATCTCTCCGTGGGTAGTTACCCTTGAAGCACTGGAACCTTTCAGAACATCTTCTCCAAAGCAGGACCCTGACGTTTTAGACTATTTAAAGTTTGAGGGTGATAAAAATTACGATATCAATCTTGAAGTGTATTTACAACCTGAAAACGGTGAAGAAAACCTGATTTCAGAAAGTAATTATAAGTTCATGTACTGGAATATGACTCAGCAATTAGCACATCATACAGTAAACGGATGTAATGTAGAAGTTGGAGATTTATATGCCAGCGGAACCATCTCAGGAAGCGATCCAAAATCTTTCGGATCTATGCTGGAACTGACCTGGAGAGGGCAAAATCCTATACAATTAAAAGACGGTCAGGAAAGAAAATTCATTGAAGATAACGATACCGTTACCATGAAAGCCTGGGCTGAAAAAGATGGTATAAGAGTAGGTTTCGGTGAAGTTTCCGGTAAAATTATTCCAACTACTTAATATCTATTTTAAATTAAACACTTTAGTTTTAAATAAGTTACATAATAATGGGAAATTTAAGTTCACTTTAGTTTTTGAAAATCGTAGATTTTCACTGATGTTTCTACACTTATGATTACACAAAAAATAATCAACGAGCTTTCTTATAAAGTTGTTGGAGCTTGTATAGAGGTCCACAAACTGGCAGGTCCTGGTTTATATGAAGATGTGTATCACCAATGTTTAGAAAAAGAATTTAATTTGTTAGGTTTAAAATACCAAAGTGAACTTGAAATTCCATTTATCTATAAAGGGAAGCTTATAGATTGTAAATTGAAATGTGATTTTCTCATTGAAGATTTAATTGTCCTGGAATTAAAATCTACTTCCGAAATTCATCAGATTCATAAGGCTCAAACGATGAACTATATGAACCTTCTAAAAGCACCTCGTTCAATACTGGTCAATTTTAATGTTACTAACCTCTATCATGAAGGTTGTGAGTTATTTGCGGCTAAATCTTTTAAGGATCTTCCAAAAGAATGAAAATCTACGATTTTCAAAAAGCTGAAGTGCTCTTATAAAGCATAAGCCGAAAAACTAAATTAACTTAAGTGTTAAATAAAAAAACAATGAAAACAGTAATACCCTCCGAATTATCCCCCGTACAGCTTCAGACTATCATGCAGACCGCCGTGTCTCCGCGTCCGATTGCTCTGGCCTCTACAATAGATAAAAACGGAATCATCAATTTATCTCCGTTTAGCTTTTTTAATATGTTTAGTACAGTTCCGCCCGTGTTGATTTTTTCACCATCAAGGAGAGTACGAGACAATACCACTAAACATACCCTGGAAAATGTTCTGGAAGTTCCTGAAGTAGTAATTGGAACGGTGAATTTTCCTATAGTACAGCAAATATCTCTGGCTTCTACAGAGTATGAAACCGGAGTTAATGAATTTATTAAATCCGGTCTGACTATGAAAGATGCAGATCTGGTACAGCCCAAACTGATTGAAGAATGTCCTGTCAACTTTGAATGTAAAGTTTTAGAAGTGAAATCTCTGGGAGATCAGGGCGGTGCAGGAAATCTTGTGATCTGTGAGGTTCAGAAAATCCACATCCGGGAAGAATATCTGAATGAAGCTGGAAATTTAAATCAGCAAAAGCTTGATATGGTAGCCCGTCTAGGAGGAAACTGGTATTCCAGAAGCAATGAGAACAGTCTTTTTGAGGTTCCGAAACCTTTGGTAACAAAAGGAATCGGGTTTGATCTTCTGCCCGATTCTATTAAGTACAGTAAAGTATTTACAGGAAATGATCTGGGAATGCTTGCCAATGTAGAAATACTGCCTGCAGGAGATTTCCATGCAGATGAGAATGTTCATATAAACGCTCAAAAATTACTGTTGGAAAGCAGAATCGAAGAAGCCTGGACACTTTTAACAATATAATATTCAACAAAATAAAACCAGTCTGATAAGGCTGGTTTTTTATTTATTTCTTCATTGTAAAATTAAATTTCTAAATAGCTCATTTCAAATAAAACCCATACAAATTTTTAAACTTGGGTTAATAATCTCTCACTGGTTGCACAGATTTATATCTGTTGGGATCTTATTTGATTGAGAATAAGAAAATTCTTGTACATAATTTTGTTTATCCTTGCGTTTTTTAATACTATCACAAATTCAGGTATATTGTTTAGCCTGTTTTACTTCATATTTTTATTGAAAAAATCGATGCATTTTTCTATAACAATATTCAGGCTGTGAGGAAGGACTTTTTCAGTCCATGGCTCTTTTGATCCGAACGTATGATCCGCATTTTCAACCAGGAACAATTCTGAGTTCGGATTGAGAATGTGAAGGTGTTCCGCATTTTTAACACTTACACTTTCATCATTAGTTCCATGGATGATCAGCACAAAAGCTTTGGCCATTTCCGTAGCTCTTTCCACATCAAAACGGAGAACATTTTTTTCAAAATCTTCATAAAACTGGTAATAATGAGGCATTTCCTGTTTTGTTCTTCCGTTCAGTACATAATATACACCTTCCTTTTTCCAGTTCTCAAGAGCTTCATCCTCCGGAAATCGTTCTAGCGTATCTACACTTGCTAGAGTAATCAGCCCATTGATTCTTTCATCTTCAAATGTTTTAATAATGGAAATCCCTCCTCCTCTACTGTGTCCTATCAGGATTATCCTTTGGTCATCCACATGCGGGTTTTTCACAAAATGGTTGATCACAACACCGAGATCGGAAAGTTCTTTCGAATAATTATTGTTACCAAAGGCTTCCAGATCACTAAAATTGTGAGGATCTTCAACTGTGGTTCCGTTATGGGATGAATTGAATTTTACAAAGAAAAAGCCCGCCTCAGCAAATTTTTCCGCCATCAGATTCCAGGCTCCCCAGTCTTTATACCCTTTATAACCATGAACAAAGATAACTAAAGGCAGTTTTTTATCAGTATCAGGATAAATGGCATCGGCGAGAAAATCCCTGGTTTCTGCATTCTCAAGTTTTATATTAAGGTCTTTTATCAATTCCATATGAAATTTACTTATAATTCTTAAACAACAATGCTATCTACAGTATTCACTTTAACCGAAATATAATAAAAAAATTTTAGCTGGAAAAGTTAACCCTCTGCACCGGAATTCATTAAATAGTTATAAAAATAACCTTATTTTTGCGGTATGCTGGATTTAAGAACGGTAACCGTTACACGCTACATCCTGCCTTTAAGGGAAGGCGGATCTCTTCCTGCTTTGGCAGAAGCTGATGATGATTTTAAATATGTACTGAAATTCCGGGGCGCAGGCCACGGAGTAAAGATGCTGATCTCCGAACTTTTGGGCGGCAAGATCACGGAAGCTTTGGGTCTCAGAATTCCCGAACTCGTATTTGTCAATCTAGATGTTGATTTTGGTCGGACGGAAGCTGATGAGGAAATTCAGGATTTACTGAAATTTTCAGAAGGCCTGAATCTCGGTCTGCATTATCTTTCGGGTTCTATCACTTATGATCCGGGAGTAAAGGTAGATCCTCTCCTGGCTTCAAAAATTGTATGGCTGGATGCCTTCATTACGAATATTGACCGTACTTTTAAAAACACCAACCTCCTGATGTGGCATAAAGAGCTTTGGGTCATCGACAATGGAGCTTCATTTTATTTCCATCATTCGTGGCAGAATTTTGATACAGCTGCAAAAACTCCATTCAAATACGTGAAGGACCATGTACTGCTCCCAAAAGCAAAAATGCTGGATGAAGCTGATCGTTTTGCCCATGAAGTACTTAATGATCAACTGTTCAGGGAAATTGTCAATTTAATTCCTGAGGACTGGCTTCACTGGGATGACGCCGATGAAACTCCTGAAGAAATCCGTGAGATCTACTTCCAGTTCCTGAAAACCAGGTTAGAAAATTCTCAAATCTTTGTAAACGAAGCTAAAAATGCAAGAGGATAAAATATACGAATACGCTGTAATACGCCTGGTACCGAAAGTTGAGAGAGAGGAATTTTTCAATATAGGCCTTCTGATGTTTTCCAAAAAGGAAAAGTTTATCCGTATGGAGTTTTACTTATGTCCCGATAAATTCAGGCTGATGCATAGCAAACTGGATTATGATGATATTATCCGGAATCTTGAAAGCTTTCAAAAAATTGCCAACGGAGATAAGGAAGGGGGGCCTATAGCTCTGATGGATGTTCCGGAACGTTTCCGATGGCTGACCGCTGTAAGAAGCTCTTCTGTTCAGACATCCAGGCCTCATCCCGGCAAATCCAAAGACTTGGAAAAGACATTTGGTAAACTTTTTGAGGAGTTAGTAAAATAACACTCCACACAAAAAGTATTCTATGAAATCATCAATAAACAACATATCAATCTACAGGTTTTTCATAAACCTGTTTTTTGTTTTCTCCTTAGGTTTATCTAATTTAAGTTATTCACAAAACCAACCTGAATCAAATTCTACAAAAAGCAGTCTTCTCCCGGAAATATCATCAGTCTCAGAAAATATTGTTTATAAAACCAATGCAAAAGGAAATCCTGTTTCACTAGACCTCTATACTCCCAAAACTGTTTCAGACGACAAAATGCCCGTCGTCGTCTATGTACATGGAGGAGCATGGGTAAAAGGCGATAAAACCATCAGAGATGAAAGCTATATTGAAACATTCATTTCAAAGCTTCTGGATAAAAAATATGCGGTAATCAGTATCAATTATACGCTTCTTAATGACAGCATTCATTTCCCGATTCCTTTAGAAGATACTAAAGATGCAGTAAGATGGATAAGGAAAAATGCAGCAAAATATAAATTCGATTCGAACAATATTGGTTTTTTTGGAGCTTCATCAGGAGCACACCTCTCAATGCTCGCAGCCTATACACCGGACAATGAGTTTACAGGAAGCCCTGAACTTTCTTCTTACTCTGCAAAAGTAAATTATGTAGTAGATCATTATGGACCTGCTGATATAAACAAACTGCTTCATACACGACTGGGAAAAGTGCCTGTCTTTTTTTTCGGACTGGCAGCAAAAAAAATTGTGGATCTCAGAACGGATCTGGTAAGAGGATTATCCGGTTATGACATCAAAAAAGAGAAAAGAAAAGTCATAGACTATTTCAAGAAAATTTCTCCCATAAGCTATGTTTCAGAAGGTGTTCCTACGTTGATTGTGCAGGGAAATAAAGATAAGGTAGTTCCTATGAAACAGTCCAGAAAGCTTCACAGAAAACTCAGAAGAGAAAACATTCAGAATAACCTGATCATTGTAAAAAACGGGACACATGGTTTCGGAACGACAGATAAAGCTTATATGGACAGGCTTACTGACAAGATGGTAGATTTTATCATTTCTCAAACAAAATAATATACAAGTTACGATATGAGAACAACCAATAAATATTTAAAATCAACATAATAACTTTTAATCTAAGCACATTCAGAACTTCTACAACCTGAGTTTTACATTTGGCAGATACAGTAGAGTTTGCAGGAAATACAGCATTCTTTTAGGCTTTGAGAAGGTAAAATATAAAACGGACCCCAAATGGAACCCGTTTTAAATTTAAACTATGATAATCAGCTTTTTTGCTTAAAAAATGTATTATTATATTTTCGTCAGTTTTGCATACTTCAGGATAAGATTTTTCTCTCCTTCATGTATGAAAATTACTTTAGCTTTGATGTTCTGCGGATCTGTACCATCAAGGAAAGAAACTTCCCCGATGCCGAAACGGTCGTGTCTTACTTTGTCTCCTACTTCAATATCCTGTGAAGAAGCGCCGCTTGGATTGATAATTTTCGCCGTGCTTACCGGCTTCAGCTTTCTGACTTCAGGTGCAGGTTTTGAGCCTTCCCCTTTTTCAATGGTTTTCTTTTCAACTTTTCTGAAAGAACGCTGTTCGGAAGGATGCTCATCAAAAATATTGGATTTAATTCCTGTATTATTGATAAATCTCTTTTCCAGAGCAGGATTCAAGAATTCAATATATTCTTCATCTATTTCACTTAAGAATCTTGATGGTTCCGCATCCGTGATTTTCCCCCACTGAAAACGCGAAACTGCATACGAGAAAAATACCTGCTTTTCAGCTCTTGTTAAGGCTACATAAAATAAACGTCTTTCTTCTTCCAGGTCTTCCCTTGTCGCTGAGCTCATAAAGCTTGGGAATAGATTTTCCTCAAGTCCCACAAGATGTACCACCGGAAATTCCAGACCTTTAGACAGGTGAATGGTCATTAAAGAAACCATATCTTCATCTGTATTTTTATCCTGAGTATCGGCAGAAAGAGCAATATTTTCAAGGAAATTCGGAAGGCTCGGATCTCCGTCTTCCAGCTGCATCTGCTCTTCAATGAATCCCTGCATAGAGTTCATTAATTCCTGCACGTTTTCTACCCTGGAAATTCCTTCAGGAGTCTGGTCATCCTTTAAGAATTTAATCAGTCCGCTGCGTTTGGCAACTTCCATAGCAACACTGTAAGCAGTATCAGTTTTCAGTAATACCTGGAAAGCTTTGATCATGGACCAGAAATCATTCAGTTTGATTAAAACACCGTTGTTTAAGCCCAACTGCGGAGCATACATCGGCAGATTATCCAGTACCTGTGAAATGGTTACATTATGGGAATCCGCAAAAACGATCAGTTTATTCTGTGTGGTTTCTCCAATTCCTCTTGTAGGGTAATTAATGATCCTCATCAATGCCTCAGAATCATTTTCATTAACCAGAAGACGCAGATAGGCAATAAGATCTTTCACCTCCTTTCTCTGATAGAACGAAAGCCCTCCGTAAACTTTGTAAGGAATATTTTTACGTCTCAGCGCGTCTTCAAATGCCCTGGTCTGTGAATTGGTTCTATATAAAATTGCAAAATCACTGTACTTTCTCTGGTCAGTGTTTCTGAGTTCCCAGATATTTCCGGCTACAAAATTTGCTTCATCAGCGTCAGAAAGGGAACGGTATATTTTGATCTTGTCTCCTTCTTCATTATCGCTGAAAACATTCTTTTTAAACTGCTGTAAGTTTTTTGCGATGACAACGTTGGCTGCATTTACAATGTTCTGAGTCGAGCGGTAATTCTGCTCCAGAGAAACAGTTATCGCATCAGGATAATCCTTCTTAAAGTTTAAGATATTATAAATATTCGCGCCACGGAAGGAATAAATGGACTGTGCATCATCTCCTACCACACAGATATTTTCAAATTTTGAGGCCAGAGCTTTCACAATAAGATACTGGGAATGGTTGGTATCCTGGTACTCATCTACCATGATATACCTGAACCTGTCCTGGTATTTGGCCAATACTTCCGGAAAACGGGTCAGTAATTCATTGGTCTTTAGCAGTAAGTCATCAAAATCCATCGCGCCGTTCTTAAAACACGCTTCCACATATTTCTGGTAGATCTTTCCGATGAATTTCATATTGGCTTTTTCATCAGCTTCCATCAGTTCCGGATTGTTGAAATAGGCCTTTACTGTGATCAGATTATTTTTGTATGTTGAAATTCTTGCCTGAACTTTTTTAGGCTTATAAAGATCGGCATCGATGTTCATGTCTTTGAGTACTTTTCTGATAACATTCAAGGCATCCTGCTGGTCATAGATCGTAAAATTAGAAGGATAGCCCAGATAATGACCTTCAATTCTCAGGATTCTTGCAAAAACAGAGTGAAAAGTTCCCATCCATAAGCTTCTTGCATTGCTGTCTCCCACTACTTTCGCGATACGGTCTTTCATTTCGCGGGCAGCTTTATTGGTAAACGTCAGGGCCAGAATATTGAAAGGGTCAATTCCGTTGTGGATCAGGTGGGCAATACGCATGGTGAGCACACGTGTCTTTCCGGACCCTGCGCCCGCAAGCACCATCAATGGTCCCTGTAGAGAGGTAACGGCTTCATATTGTGATTCATTGAGTCCTTTCAGATAATCCATACTGCAAAAAATTTTGGGAACACAAAATTAATGTATTCAAAGGACAATTCAAATTATGAGTTTAATTTATAGAAAGTAAAAAATTAGACTGTCTGTTCTTAAGGGTTAGAACAGTTTTAATCATTTGAGTTTTTCACAATAGTCCACTTTCACTTTCTGTATTGGTAATATTATGGTTACAAAAAAATGGATTCATAAGATTTTGCAAATCAAAAATAAGTAGAGTAATTATGTAACAAATACCGTGTTTGCCCTACTAATTTATACAAAACAATTTCTACTTTATGAAAAAGCGACTTCTTTCTGTAGCAGCAGCATCTTTCTTCGGAATGGTCCTGAATGCACAGCAAATTAAATTCGAAGAGTATGACCTGCCAAACGGTCTTCACGTAATTCTTCACCAGGACAATTCTGCGCCGGTAGTCACTACTGGGGTAATGTATCATGTAGGTGCGAAGGATGAAGTAAAGGGAAGAACAGGTTTTGCCCACTTTTTTGAACATCTTCTGTTTGAAGGAACCCCCAACATCAAAAGAGGTGACTGGTTTAAGATCGTTTCTTCAAACGGAGGACAAAATAATGCAAACACTACGAATGACCGAACGTATTATTATGAAACATTCCCTTCCAACAACGAGCAGCTGGGTCTTTGGATGGAAGCTGAAAGAATGCGCCATGCCTTGATCAATCAAGTGGGGGTAGATACTCAGAGAGAGGTTGTAAAAGAGGAGAAAAGATTAAGAATGGACAACCAGCCTTATGGAAACCTTTTTCCTACTATTCAGAAAAATTTATTTACGAATCACCCGTACAACTGGCCTACGATCGGTTCTATGGAAGATCTTAACTCTGCAAAACTGGAAGAGTTCCAGGCTTTCTATAAAAAATACTACGTTCCGAACAATGCCACATTGGTAGTTGCAGGAGATATCAAGCCTGAGCAGACTAAAAAATGGATCCAGGAATACTACGGAGGAATCCAGAAAGGAACCCTTTATCCAAAAGATTTCCCGAAAGATGCTCCTATAACTCAGGAAAAAGAGGTAACGGCTACAGACCCGAACATTCAGCTTCCTGCGTATATTTTCGCGTACAGAACTCCGGCGAATAAAGAAAAAGATGCCTATGTTCTAGATATGCTTTCATCTTATCTGAGCAATGGTAAATCTTCAGTTTTATACAAAAAATTAGTTGATCAGGATAAAAAAGCGCTTGCCGTACAGGCTTTCAACCAGGGTCTTGAAGATTACAGTATTTTCGCATTCTTCGCAATCCCGATGGGCCAGACTACAAAACAGACTTTACAGGCGGATATTGATGCTGAAATTAAAAAACTGCAAACAGGTCTGATCTCCGAGGAAGATTATCAGAAGCTTCAAAACCAGTATGAGAATCAGTTCGTAAATGCCAACTCAAGTATTCAGGGAATTGCGGCTTCATTGGCAACCAATCATGTTCTGATGGGTGATACCAACCTGATCAATAAGGAAATCGACATTTACAGATCGATCACGAGACAGGATCTGCAGAATGCGGCTAAAAAATATCTGAATTCCAATCAAAGAGTAATCATTAATTACGTTCCTGAAAAAAAGTAATCATTTAAAACTCAGGTTTTGAAATATGATTATTAAAAATTAAATTTTTACAAATGAAAAAGCAATTAACATATATAGCTGCAGCGTTTTTATTCGCAGGAACGGTTTCAGCACAAAAAATTGACCTTAATGCAATGCCGAAACCGGGACCTACTCCTGCGATCAACATTGCAAAACCAAAAACTTTCCAGCTAAGCAATGGTCTTACGGTAATGGTTGTGGAAAACAATAAACTACCAAGAGTAAACACTACTCTTTCTATGGACAGACCGCCTTTCCTCGAAGGAAGCGTAGCCGGAGTAAGCTCTATCATGGCTGAGCAGTTCGAAAACGGAACAACCAATCTGAGCAAAGAGGATTTTAATAAAAAAGTAGATTATCTGGGAGCCAATTTAAACTTTTCTTCCAATGGTGCTTTTGCGAATTCTCTTTCAAAATATTTCCCTGAGGTACTGGGTTTAATGGCAGATGCGATCATTAATCCAAAGTTCTCTGCGGAAGAAATCCAAAGCTCAAAGGAAAGAGCATTGGAAGGATTAAAGGCAGATGAAAAAAATGCTTCTTCCATTGCTTCTAAAGTTTCCAATGCATTAATGTATGGTAAAAATACAGCCAGAGGTGAATTCGAAACCGTGGAAACGATCAATAAAATCCAATTGGCTGACGTACAAAACGTTTATAAAAAATATTACGCTCCGGACAATGCTTATTTAGTAATTGTAGGTGATGTGAAATTTGACAAGGTAAAATCACTGGTAGAAAAAGCTTTCAGCGGATGGAAAAAGGCCAATACACCGGCAACTACACTGGAACCGGCTTCCAATCTATCCAAAACAGAGATTAATGTGGTAGATGTTCCTTCGGCTGTACAGTCTGTGGTTTCGGTGAATAACCTGAACAATCTTAAAATGAAAGATCCCAATTATTTTGCTGCTACAATGGCCAATTATATCTTAGGCGGAGGCGGTGAAGCGAGACTTTTCATGAACCTTCGCGAAAAGAACGGATTCACTTATGGTGCTTATTCTAGTATGAATGCCGGTAAATATTCTTCTGACTTTTCAGCTGATGCAAGTGTAAGAAATGAGGTTACGGATAAAGCAGTTAAGGAATTTATGAATGAACTTAATGCCATTTCTACCGTAAAACCTGAAGAACTGGAAAATGCCAAGGCTAAGCTGAAAGGTTCTTTCATCATGTCTCTGGAGAAGCCCGAAACGATTGCCAAATTTGCTTTAAATCAAAAGGTCCAGGACCTTCCGTCTGATTTCTATACCAATTATTTAAAATCAATTGATAAGGTAACTGCAGCTGATATTTCCAATGCAGTAAAATCTACCATTTTACCCAATCAAAGCAGAATTTTCATTGCCGGTAAAGCCGCTGATATTTCTGAAGGGCTTGAAAAACTAGGCTACCCTGTAAAATATTACGATAAAGAAGCTAATCCGGTAGCAAAACCGACTGCACAAAAAGTAGATGCCAATGTAAGTGTAGCTTCTATCGCTGATAAATACATCACTGCAATCGGAGGAAAAGCAAATCTCGCAAAAATCTCTTCTTACACAATGGATGCTTCGATGTCTATGCAGGGGCAGAATATTGATTTTAAAATCATAAAAGCTCAGGGTGGAAAGGAATCAACATCAGTTACCGCCATGGGCCAGGTTGTTCAAAAGCAGGTTTTCGACGGAAAACAGGGATATTCTGAGCAAATGGGACAAAAAACACCTATGAAACCGGAACAAGTTGCTGAAAAACAGAAAAATACTGAATTATTTGAAGAGTTAGGTTTTGCAAAATCTTCAGAATACAAAGTGGCTGGAATTGAAAAAATTGGTGGTGAAGATTCTTATGCTGTAAAAGGTAATAATGTAACGTATTACTACAGTGTAGCTACAGGATTAAAAACAGGAGAAACCAGAACTGCAAAAGCGCAGGGACAGGAAGTAACCATTCCTACCACTTTCTCTAATTACAAAGATGTAAATGGTGTGAAAATGCCATATACCATCTCCGTAAGCCAAATGGGCATGGATATGGTAATGAATGTAAAATCATACGAAGTGAACCAGGCTAAAGATTCTGATTTTAAATAAAGAATACTCTTTTTTTATATAAAAACGGCAGCTGACGCTGCCGTTTTTATTTTTAAATAACATTTACTGTGATCTTCTTTGCCATTCGGTAAAAAAAGATTAAATTTGCCCATTCAAAAAGATATCAGAATTAATGGATACTATATTTACACTATTGATGGTTCTTGTTATGATTGCCAGCATCTTATTGGTAATCATCGTTATGGCTCAAAATCCTAAAGGAGGAGGCCTTTCCAGTACTTTCGGAGGTGCATCACCTGCACAGTTCGGAGTACAGAGAACCAATGATTTCATGGAAAAAGCAACATGGACTCTGGGCGCAGTAATCATCGTTCTTATCCTTATAAGCGTTGTGATCACAGGTAAGCCTACAACAGCAGCTCCTGCACAGCAGCAGCCAGTGAAGAAAGAAACTACAGCTCCGGCTAAACAATCTACTCCAGCGGCGACTACCACTACTCCGGCTCAGACACCTGTAGCTCCGGCAAAATAATAACAGATTTATCTTATATACAACAAAAGCAGTTCAAATTGAACTGCTTTTTTATTTTAGCTTGATCTTCTCGATCTTGTGACGAAGCCTTAGTCCTGCTTTTAAAAATGAATACTGCATAGGCTTAGATTCTCTGTAATATTTATCAATAAAGATCTGCATAGCCCCATAAAACCGGTCAAGATACACCTCATCTTTAATAGTACTCTCTCCTTTATGATGGAGAAGGGAAGCCTTTCCATAATAATAGTTTTTATAACCGCTTCTCAACAGCGTATAGCACAGATCAATGTCTTCCCCGTACATAAAATATGCTTCATCCAGCCCACCAATTTTTTCATAAACCTCTCTTCTGATTAATAAAAAAGCTCCGGTAACCACATCTACTTCTGCAACTGCATTTTCATCAATATCACTTCTGTAATAGGATTGTGAATTGCTTCTCTTGAAATTCGTAAACAGCTTTTCAAAAGAATTGAACATATCCGGTACTGAGCGTTTACTTTCAGGCAGAAAGTTCCCCTCTGCATCATGCATCCTTACCCCGAGGCATCCAAAATCCGGTTTAGAATCAGAAAAATCCAGAATATCTTTCATATAATATCCTTCCAGTTCGGTATCCGGATTTAAAAGAAGAACATATTCTCCGGCTGCTGTTTTTATCGCTTTGTTATTGGCAACAGCAAAACCTTCATTATGTTCGGAGGATATAAAATGGACCTTGGGAAATTCCGGAATGAGATCACTCCAGGAAGCATCAGTAGATGCATTGTCTATAACAATTACTTCATAATCCTCCCCTTCCGCATATTTTTGGATAGACAGAAGGCAATTTCTCAACAGCCTGGTCACATTATAATTGACAATGATTATTGACAGCTTCATATTAATCCTTTTCGTTGTATGGCAGCCTGTTAATAATGGATCTTCCCAAAGATACTTCATCTGCATATTCCAGTTCGTCTCCTACTGAGATTCCTCTGGCAATGCTTGAAAAACTGACCTTAAAGTTTTTAAATTTTTTGTAAATATAATAGGCTGTTGTATCCCCTTCCATTGTGGCACTTAACGCAAAAATAAATTCTTTTACCCCGCCTTCGTTCACTTTTCTTTCAATACTCGGTATATTCAGCTGATTGGGCCCAACGCCTTCCATCGGTGATATTTTCCCACCCAAGATCAGGTATTTCCCTGTAAACTTTCCTGTATTTTCAATGGCAATTACGTCACGTACATCTTCAACGATACAGATCAGCTCGCTGTTCCTTTTTTCATTGCTGCAGATCTCACAAACGTCAAAATCTGAAAAATTATGGCATTCTTTGCAATATTTTATTTCGTTAACAAGGTTGATCAATGAGTTTCCAAGTCCTATTGCTCTGGAACTGGGTTGTTTTAACAGATGCAATGCCAATCTCAACGCTGTTTTTCTCCCGATTCCGGGCAGCCCTGAAATTTCGTCTACGGCTTTTGCTAACACTTTACTAGGGTAATCCATAACTACAAAAATAAGGAATATTGTTGAGAATTGAAGGGGTTTATGAGTTAGAGAGTCAGAGAGTTTTAGGGCTTTTAGCGTTGGGGAATTATAAGTTTCAGGGGCGTACTCCGGGGTGCAGGTCGGAGCGTTGAAGGGGTTTAGAGCATGTGGTTATAAAAGAAGTTGATAAACTAAAACCTGACATGGTCAGAAATATAGAATAAAAAACCAATATCTGGAGGCTGAGGCTCCCGAAGCCACCAGTACTCATGTCTGAAATCTGAAATCTGGCATCTGGATTCTTGACTCTTACATCGTGGTTCGCTCACTCACCATTCACTTGCAAAGCAAAATTCACCATTGGCATTTTCCAACCTGAATCTCAGCCTTAACCTAAAGTCTCATGTCTCGTGTCTGAAATCTGGCATCTGATATCTAAAATCTCGGTTCTTGACTCTTGGTTCTTGGTTCTTGGTTCTTGGTTCTTAGTTCTAAAAAAACCTTTATCTTTGGGGTTCTAATATGAAAAAAATAAACTAATGGTACTTAAAAACCTAAATTATCCTCTGGATTTCAAATTTAAAATCTCCACTTTGGCAAGTGATTTCAATATTACAGACAGAAACGGGAACTATGTAGCGTATGTCCGTCAGAAAATGTTCAAGCTGAAGGAAGATGTTATTGTTTTCAATGACGAAAGCAAATCTAAAGAGCTTTTCAGGATCAAAGCCAATCAATGGATCGATTTCAATGCTTCTTATTCTTTAAACGACCTCACTGACAACAAAAATTACGGAAGACTGGCAAGAAAAGGGATGCGCTCTCTCTGGAAATCTACTTATGACATCCTGGATTCAAACGACCAACCCAAATTCACAGTCACAGAGGATAATGCATGGACAAAATTCTTTGATGGCATGGTGAGTGAGATTCCAATTATAGGAATGTTCACAGGATATTTTCTTAACCCCGCTTATACCGTAAGAGGTATTGACGGAAAAGAATATTTTAAACTTAAAAAAATGCCTTCGTTCTTCGGAAGAAGATTCCAGCTTGACAGAATGATCGATATTGATGACGAAGACGAAAGTTTAGTCATCTTATCCTTACTGATGATGGTTCTTCTTGAAAGAGCAAGAGGCTAAACATAAAAACCACAGACAATGAAATATTTAATCATTCTTTTTTCAGCACTTCTTTTGACTGCGTGTAAAAAAGATAAGGAAACTGTCAGGGATAGCACTTCAACAGATTCTTTAAACCTTGTTAAAGATTCTGCAAAAACAGAAACAGCACCAGGAAAAGTTCTAGTAGACATTATCCCTTTTCCAAAAGAGATCAAAGAATGCTCATGCTATTTTGCAAGAAATAAGGCTGATTTTGAAGCAGAAAAATACATTTATGCTGATGATGCAGGAAAAACAGCCTACATGAAACTTGACGGTAAAAGATTAACAATGAATCTTATCTCGTCAAGCGATATGGAAGTTGACGAAGAACTGACGAAAGAAATTGAAAGCGACAACTATAAGATTTCTGTAAAAGGAAAAAAAATAAAAAGCGAAGAAGCTTTATTATTCGAAGGTACCCTGACGATTGAAAAACCGGATGGTACTGTAGAAACATTACCTATTTACGGGGAATGCGGATGTTAAAAAACAATAGAGATAAAGACAAATTTACCTCTATTCTCCACATAAAAAGTGCTTCCGGATTCACGGAAGCATTTTTTATTTTGTAATTTTGATAAAAATAAAATTTCATGGAATTATCTAATATAGAACCGCAGATTATCTGGAAAAATTTCTCCAAATTAAATGCAGTTCCAAGACCATCTAAAAAAGAAGAAAGAGTGATTGCTTTCATCAAAGAATTTGGTGAAAATTTAGGATTGGAAACTACGGTGGATGAAGTAGGAAATGTGATTATCAGGAAACCTGCAACTCCGGGCATGGAAAACCGTAAATCCGTCGTTCTTCAGTCGCACTTGGATATGGTATGCCAGAAAAACAGCGATGTTAATTTTGATTTCGATACAGAAGGTATCAAAATGGAGGTAGATGGAGATTGGGTAAAGGCAAAAGGAACAACTCTGGGTGCTGATAACGGTTTAGGAGTGGCAACCATCATGTCAATCCTTGAAAGTTCAGATATTCCACATCCTGCTATGGAAGCTCTTTTTACGATTGATGAAGAGACGGGAATGACAGGCGCGTTAGGTTTAAAGCCGGGTCAGCTTACAGGAGAAATCTTATTAAACCTGGATACGGAAGAAGATGATGAAATTGATATCGGCTGTGCAGGCGGTGTAGATGTAACCATTACTCAAAATTATGGAACAGAAGCAGCAAAAGGACAGATTATAAGAATTGAAGTGAAAGGCCTGCAGGGAGGACATTCAGGAATGGACATTCACAAAGGTTTCGGAAATTCCAATATTATTTTAGGAAGACTTCTTTACAGTGGTTCAGCAAACCAGAATATTCAATTGGTATCTATAGACGGAGGCGGATTGAGAAATGCCATTCCAAGAGAAGCTACGGCACTTATTTCTGTGAGAAATGCTCAGGAATTTATCGAAACAGCTACAATTCTGAAAAAAGAAATTTTAGAAGAATTTGCTACGGTAGAACCTGGTCTCCACATCAATATTGAAAATTCCACAACATCTGACAAGGCAGTTTCCGAGGATGATTCCAGGAAGATTATTCTTACTTTAAAATCTCTTCACAATGGGGTTTACAGAATGAGCCCGGACGTAAAAGATCTTGTGGAAGCATCCAACAATGTAGCAAGAGTGGAATTAAAAGGCGGTGAGCTTAAAATCTTAAACTTAACCAGGTCATCTGTGGATTCATCTAAGTATTCGGTAGCAGAACAGTTAAAATCTGTAGCAGAATTAGCCGGAATGAATGTTGAATTCAGTGGTTCTTATCCTGGATGGAAGCCAAAACCGGGTTCTGAGATCGTACAGCTGATGGAAAAAATCTACACCGAAAAATTTGGCGAAAAGCCTCATGTGGTAGCTTGTCACGCAGGACTGGAATGTGGGATTATCGGAGCCAATTATCCTGAAATGGAAATGGTAAGTTTCGGGCCAACAATCAGAGGAGCTCACTCTCCGGATGAAAAAGCTAATATTCCTTCTGCTCAGAAGTTCTGGAGCTTTACTAAAGATATTTTAGCGAATATTCCTTTAAAATAAGAAGATAAAATTGCTATATTGAATATCCAAAGTCGTTTGATTTTGGATATTTTTAATTTGAACCATTAAGTTTTTTTTTAAGTCGTTAAGATCATTAAGAATTTACAGATATTACGCTTAAAAATATCTTCGATATTTTACTTAACTTTCCTTAATCACTTCATTGATCTTAATGGTTCAAAAATCATTTAACAAGATTTACAATAATGAAAAGTATAACAGTATTCTGCGGCTCAAGTTTCGGCACAGATGATATTTTTAAAGAACAGGCTTTCCTTCTGGGACAAACATTGGCAAAACAAGACATTCAACTGATTTACGGCGGTGCAGATGTTGGTTTGATGGGAGCCGTTGCAGATGGAGCTTTAAATGAAAAGGGGAAAGTCGTTGGAGTTCTTCCCCACTTCCTGCAATCCAAAGAAATTGCCCATAAAAAACTTACCGAACTCATCCTCGTAGAAACCATGCATGAAAGAAAAACAAAGATGAATGACCTCTGCGATGGCGTGATCGTTCTTCCCGGCGGCTACGGAACCTTGGAAGAGTTCTTTGAAATGATCACATGGGCACAGCTCGGGCTTCATAAAAAACCGATCGGTATTTTAAATATCGATAGGTTTTATGATGATTTAATAAGACTGGTTCAAACTATGGTTGATAAAGGATTTTTAAAGCAAGTGAATCGTGATATGCTTTTGATAAGTGGCAGCATTGACGAGCTTTTGGATAAAATGAGAAATTATCAGGCGCCTACTGTAGGAAAATGGATTTCGAAGGAGAAGATATAATAATTAAAAAAGATACTATAATCATTCACGAAGAGAAATATTATTCAAATAAAAAATAGTAAATAATATACACATAACAAAACCGCTTGGAAATTTCCAAGCGGTTTTTATATTAACTTAAATTAAATATATTCTAAGGATAGGGAGCAATCTCCACTTCAAGACCTTCCATAGCATCCATCATATGCAGCTGACATCCCAGTCTGCTGTTGTCTTTCACGTGGTAAGCTTCCGCCAGCATGGCATCTTCTTCATCGCCCATTGGCTCAAGGCCCGGATCATTAATCACATATACCTGACATGAGGCACACATCGCCATTCCTCCGCATACTCCGATGGTTCCCTCTTCCGCCAGTTCATAAGAGCGGATGATCTCCATCAGGTTCATAGACATATCTGTAGGTGCTACAACATCATGGGTCACCCCTTCCCGATCCGTGATCTTTATATTAATATCTGACATAATAATGCAAAATTAGTCAATTTTTTTCACAACTGCCTTTTCTGCTTCCTTACGGCTGCCGTCAAATCCATCTACACCGCTTACTGTTGTATATTTAAGGACAAATTTCTTACCCGGATTCAGTCTGTTGTAAACACTCTGACACATTAAAGTAGCTTCGTGGAAACCACAAAGGATCAGCTTCAGTTTTCCCGGATAGGTATTGATATCTCCGATCGCATAGATTCCATCGATATTCGTCTGATAATCAAGCGCATTGTTTACAACGATCGCATTTTTCTCAATATTCAGTCCCCAGTTTCCGATCTCTCCCAATTTTGGAGTCAGTCCGAATAGAGGAATGAAATAATCTGTTTCAATATCGAAAGCTTCCTGGCCTTCAATTTCTACCGTGATCGCTTCAACTTTTCCGTCCCCTTTGATACCAGTAACTTCAGCAGGCGTAATTAATTTAATTTTACCCTGGTTCTTAAGATCCTGAACTTTCTCTACGGAATCCAAAGCTCCTCTGAACTCATTTCTTCTGTGGATCAAAGTCACTTCACTTGCTACATTGGAAAGGAAAACGCTCCAGTCAAGAGCAGAATCTCCTCCTCCGGCAATCACTACTCTTTTGTTTCTGAAATGCTCAGGCTCTTTAACAAAATATTCAAGACCTTTTTCCTCATAGTCAGCAACGTTTTCAAAAGTAGGCTTTCTGGGCTCAAAAGTTCCCAATCCACCGGCAATGGCAATAGCTTTGCATCTGTGCACCGTTCCTTTGTTGGTGATCACTTCAAACCATTCATCATCCACTTTTTTATAAGAAACCGCAGTTTCTCCCAAAGTGAATCCCGGCTGGAATTGCTTGATCTGCTCCATTAAATTATCTACTAATTCTCCAGCATTCACTGAAGGATATCCCGGAATATCGAAAATAGGTTTTTTCGGATAAAGCTCTGCTAGCTGTCCTCCTGGCTGCGGAAGTGCATCAATAATATGGCACTTCATTTTTAATAAACCTGCTTCAAAAACAGCAAAAAGCCCGGTAGGTCCGGCTCCTATGATCAATATATCAGTGGTTATCATAATAAGATAATTTAATTATACATGTAACTGCAAATTTACTAATTTTAATGCGAAGCATATTTAATTGATTCTAAATAAAAACCTGAGATTTATCAAATTCCTGTAAATACTTAAGAATCTTAAATTTGGCAATGTTTTTGTAAATGTCATACCATGAAGAAAATTTTAAATCTTTTTGCAATATGTATGTTCATGATGAGCTATGCTCAGATCGACAATATCTCTGACGGTGAGTCTATTACATTCAGAATACACTATGGAATCCTGAATGCCGGAACTGCCAATCTTACTGCCAAAAAGACCAACTATATGGGCACTCCCCATCTGTATGTGAAAGGCACAGGCCAGACTACAGGTGCCGTAAAAGCCTTTTTCAAAGTGGAAGATTTATATGAAAGCTTTATTAATATAGAAACCGGGCTGCCTAGCTTTTATGTAAGAAATGTACGTGAAGGAAGCTATCGTCAGCATTTTGAAACCGTTTTCAACCATAATAATCATACGCTGATCTTAACGGATAAAAAGACTCCTGCCAACGGGTCTAAAGTGATTAAATCTGTAAAAGGTATTCAGGATATGCTTTCCTGTTTCTATTACCTGAGAAGCAAAAGCACCAGCGAACTAAAGGTAGGAACAGTAATCAATATGAATGTATGGATTGATGATGAAATGTTTCCGTTTCAGCTAAAGGTGACAGGAGCAGAAGATCTGAAAACCAAGTTCGGGACCATTAACTGCCTGAAAATTATCCCATCTGTAAAAAGCGGAAGGGTTTTCAAAGAAAAAGAAGGCGTAACGATGTGGGTAACCAATGATGCCAACCATATTCCCATGCTTCTGAAAGCAGAATTGGCTGTAGGCTCACTGAAAGCAAGTATTGATGATCTTAAAAATGTGAAATACCCTTTAAAATATAAGTAAAAGACACTCAGTCTTTTGAATTATAAAAAATGCCTGCAAAATATTTTTGCAGGCATTTTTTATTGTGTAATGTAATACATTTTAATTTCCGGCTGTCTTATTAATAACAGCAAAGTAAAGACTAAAAAATATCCGGAGTAATAAATATAACGCTTAGAGTCCGCTCAGCGTGACGAAATTTCGAAGAAGAAAAAATTAATATAAAATTAATAAACCTCTGTATAAAATGGTCACGTTGTGATTTTTCAATATAATCTCGTTTTTAATTACGTTTTGTTTCTTAGGTCAGTAATTAAAAACAAAAACCTCCGGAATATCCGGAGGTTTAATTTTTATAGTGATTTAAACTGTTCTAAAGTTCTGATATCATTTTCGAAGAACATTCTGATGTCGCTCATCTGGTAAAGAAGCATTGTAATTCTTTCAATCCCCATTCCGAAAGCATATCCCGAATATTTCTCAGAATCAATATTTACATTTTTAAGAACCGCAGGGTCTACCATTCCGCATCCCATGATCTCCAGCCAACCTGTTCCTTTGGTAATTCTGTAATCGGTCTCAGAGTTTAATCCCCAATATACATCAATTTCAGCACTGGGCTCTGTGAACGGGAAATAAGACGGTCTCATTCTGATCTTGGATTTTCCGAAAAGCTCAGTGGTAAAGAACTGGATCGTCTGCTTAAGATCTGCAAAGCTTACGTTCTCATCAATATACAATCCTTCAATTTGATGGAAAATACAGTGTGACCGTGAAGAAATAGCCTCATTTCTAAATACTCTTCCCGGAGAAAGGATTCTGATTGGCGGCTGGTTTTCTTCCATATAACGGATCTGTACGGAAGACGTATGCGTTCTTAAAAGGATATCCGGATTCTGCTCGATAAAGAAAGTATCCTGCATATCTCTTGCCGGATGGTACTCAGGAAGATTAAGCGCTGTAAAGTTGTGCCAGTCGTCTTCTATTTCAGGACCATCAGCTACTGCGAAACCTATAGATTTGAAGATTTCAATGATCCTGTTTTTCACCAGATTGATAGGGTGTCTTGACCCAAGATCCAATGGAAAAGCAGGTCTGGTAAGATCTTCTTTTTCTGTAACAATAGCAGACTGGGAAGCATCTTTCAGATCTTCCAGTTTTCCTGCAACAGCCTGTTTCAAAGAATTAATCTTCTGTCCGAATTCCTTTTTCTGGTCGTTTGGAACTTCTTTAAATTTTTCAAAAAAATCATTCAGAACACCTTTTTTACCATTATACTTAATCCGGAAGTTTTCAATTTCCTCTTTAGACGTAGCATTGAAGCTGTTTACTTCGGTAAGTAGTTCTTCTATCTTTTCTATCATTGTTTTACCCTTTCAAAATGTTTTGCAAAAATACGTTTTTTAAGTTTAATAATGAATCTGTGATAAAAAAATCTGCCCCTTTACGGGAGGCAGACTTCAATCACTTATTTCACTTAAATAAAAAAATTATTTCTTTTCTAAAGCTTTAACGTTGATCTGAAGAGTTACCTCATCCTTAATCACTCCGTTTTCAGCAGGAGCCTGGAACTTTACGCCAAACTCTTCTCTTTTAATATCTTTTGGCTCAGTAGCCACACTTACTTCTCCGTCTTTTACAGAAACATTAGCCTTAAACTGAACCGGTTTTGAAATACCTTTAATAGTTAAATTTCCATCCAAAAGCGTATTGTAATCTCCTTCCATAGCCGGTGTCACTTTTGTAATTTCAAAAGAAGCGGTAGGAAATTTTTCCACTTCAAAAAAATCACCGCTCTTAAGATGACCATTCAGTTTTCCTAGCTGGTCAGCATCGTCTTTAAGGTCTACAGACGTCAGAGAGTTCATATCAGCAACAAATTTTCCGCTTTCAAGCTTCCCGTCTTTTATGGTAACATCACCGCTTTCAAACTTGATTGTTCCGAAATGACTTGTACTTTCGGACTTGAAAACTTTATATCCTTTCCACTCCACTTTACTGTTTAATGTGTCCACTGTATACTGATTCCCGTCTTTTGTAGTTGTCACTTCATTGCTTTCGCTGGTAACCGGTTTATCTTTTTTACAAGAAACCGCTACAGCCGCAACAAATAAAGCAGGAATAGCTAGTGAAAACAGTTTTTTTCTCATTTTTGATATATTTTTATTACTTCCGCTAATATAATAAAAAATTTTATTTTTTCATAAAAACCTTACATTTGTATTATGCTTTTAGAAATAAACAATTTATATTTTTCCCACACCAAAGATAATCCACTGTTTCAGAACCTTAATCTGGGGTTTAAGGAAGGCAGAATTATTGCACTGGCAGGAGAAAGCGGCTGTGGAAAGTCTACATTGCTTAACCTGATTTACGGTCTTCTGGACTGGGAAAGCGGCGAGATTGTTTTTAATGGAAAACGCCTTTTGGGTCCTAAAGGAAATCTTGTTCCCGGAGAAGCCGAAATGAAACTGGTGGCCCAGAATTTTGACCTGATGCCTTACGCCACTGTTGCCGAAAATGTAGGGAAATTTATTTCCAATATCCATTTAGCTCAAAAAAAAGAAACGGTCATGGAACTTCTGGAAGTAGTAGGGCTTCAGGAATTTGCCCACGTACTTCCTAAATATTTAAGCGGGGGCCAACAGCAGAGGGTTGCCATAGCCAGAGCTCTTTCTGTATTGCCGAAACTTCTTATTTTAGACGAACCTTTCAGTAATCTGGATTTCTCCAGAAAAATAGAGCTTCGTGAAAGACTTTTCAGATACGTGAAACAGCATCAGATTTCTTTAATTATTTCTACTCATGAACTTCAGGATATTATGCCGTGGCTAGACCAGATTGTCATTCTGAAGGATGGAAGACTGATCCAGAACGACAACCCGGAAGAAACTTACAAAAATCCTTATAATTCTTATGTCGCCAAACTTTTTGGTGAAGTGAATATATTCAATGAGGAAGAAAGAGCAGAATTCAAGCTTACTAAATTTTCATATTATCCCAAAGAAATAAAAATTTCTGAAAACGGAGCCGAAGCCGAACTGCTGGAAAGCAGGTTTGCAGGAAATCATTACTGGAATAAAATCAAGGCTCAAAATAAAGAGCTTATTGTCTATACAGACGGGAAGGTAGAGGGAAATATCAGGATTTCTTTTGACTAAACCTCATAACTCATACATTTTCTTATAGTTATTGTTAAAATATGGATAAAAAAAAATACAAATCTAAGAAGCGGTTTAAAACTTTTTCTTACATTTGTATTTCTACAGCATAAGGAAATTTTTGGTTAATTCTCTTTCTGCCCTGAGACGGACATTAGCACCTCCCTGCAATTAAGTCTTTGAAAGATTACACTGTCCAATCTTTTCCTTTTTTTATGCAATAAAACCTTACGCTTTCTTCACAAACTCTGATTTTAGAGCCATAGACCCGAAACCATCAATTTTACAATCAATGTTATGATCGCTGTCAGGTCTGAGACGGATATTTTTAACTTTTGTTCCCGCTTTTACCGGTTTTGGCGCTCCTTTTACAGGAAGGTCTTTGATTACTACTACAGAATCTCCATCCTGAAGCTCATTCCCGTTTGAATCCAATATTTTTTTTTCGTTAGAACTTTCAGCAGTCGTTTCTTCAGGATTCCATTCGTAAAAACACTGCGAGCAGGTCATCATATTATTTTCACTCGGATAAGTAAATTCGGAGCTGCATTTTGGACAAAGTACAGTATCACTCATATTTTTTATTTTTTGCAAAGGTAAGATTTTTGTTTTAGATGTCAGATTTCAGACACGAGATATGATACTTACTAAGATTGAAATTGGAAACGCCAATTGTGAATTTTGCTCGCAAGTGAAATGTGAATGATGGATTTGGGAAATGGGAGTCAAGAGCCAAGAAGCAAGATACCAGATTTCAGACATCAAATAATAGCATGACTGGTGGCTTCGAGGCCTTCAGACATCATATATTTATCCTTATTTTAATATTTCTAAAGATATTAGATTTCAATCCATTAAAAAATGAGGCTTAATTACTACGAACTAGCAACTGTCAACAGCAACTCCTTCTCCACTCACAAATTCTAAAACCCTACTACACTCAAACTCATCAACCCAATCCTCAACTCTCAACTATAATTCGTACTTTTGCAGATTCAAACAGCGAAGCAATTTTATGGAACTTATTCACAGAAACCTAGCGATCGGAATTCACGATGCTTTACAGGAAACATTTTTCGAGAAAAATAAATATGCCGATAAGGTAATCGAAAGACTTTTAAAAGCCCACAGAAAATGGGGAAGTCAGGACAGAGCCGTTGTTTCTGAGATCTTCTATAACATTATCCGCTGGAAAAAACGTCTTGAATATTATATGGGGGAAGGGGTAAAACCAACCAATATATATAAACTGATGATTGCGTATCTGCTTTGGAGCAAGACTAATTACAAAAAATTTGAAGAATTTGACGGAATTAAAATCGCAGATATACTTACCAAGCTTAAAAAGAACACCGTTCCTACGAAAGCAATTGAACATTCTATTCCGGAATGGCTGGCTGAAACTTTGGAAAAAGAATTAGGACCAGGCTGGGAAAAGGAAATGCACGCTTTAAACGAGCAGGCTCCGACCGTATTAAGAGCAAACAGTCTTAAAACAACTCCAAAAGAACTTATTTCTGATCTTGCAGATGAAGGTGTAGTGGCTTACACGGTAAAAAACTATCCGGATGCTGTACAGCTTGAGGAAAAGAAGAATGTTTTCCTTACAACTGCTTTTAAAGAAGGTTTATTTGAGGTTCAGGATGCTTCTTCACAGAAAATCGGATATTTCCTGGATGTAAAAGAAGGGCAAAGAGTAGTGGATGCCTGTGCGGGTGCAGGTGGAAAAACACTTCATTTAGCTGCATTAATGGGAAATAAAGGGCAGATCGTAGCTTTGGATATCTTCGAATGGAAGCTGGCTGAACTGAAACGCCGTGCAAAAAGAGCGGGAGCACACAATATCGAAACCCGTATGATCTCTGACAACAAAGTGATCAAGCGTCTTCATGATAAAGTGGACCGACTTCTGATTGATGCTCCTTGTTCAGGACTTGGTGTTTTAAAAAGAAACCCGGACAGCAAATGGAAAATTGACCAGGATTTTATTGACAGAATTAAAAAAGAGCAGCAACAGATTCTTCAGGATTATTCCAAAATGCTTAAAGTAGGCGGAAAAATGGTGTATGCTACCTGTTCTATATTACCTTCTGAAAACAATTTACAAGTAGAAGAGTTTCTGAAAACCAACTCAGGTTATAAGCTAATTAAAGATGATAAAGTAATGCCTAGCCATGGTTACGATGGGTTCTATATGGCACTGATTGAAAGAGTTTCTTAATTTTTCAATTCATCTATAAAAATATATAGCTGCTCTATTTCGGGGCAGCTTTTTTATTGAAAAATTTTCAGCCAGATATATCGTTTTCTCTACATTGAAAAACGGTTTGTAACATATGCATCATTAATCCCTACTTATAATATCGTAAACTTTTTAAAATCCAGACGGAAATTTGAAAATTCACTTTATGAAAAACAGATTTATGAATAAAAGAATTCTGTCCAGCTTCTTTGCGTTATTTCTATGTGTTCTTTCATATGCACAGACTTATGAAATCCAATACACCAGTTCTTATAACGGGAAAGTTCTTACCGAACAGTCTCCTACTCTTGTCTGGGCGGATGCAACAAGTAATTTCATTCTGAATAATAAGATCAGAGAACAGAAAAGTGATTATCCATTTGAGATCACCAAAGTTGAGAAACCTTCCAATACGGTTGTTTCTTATGCTTTCCTGAAACCGGGAGAAATTATTTCTTCTTCAGACGCAGAATCTATAGGAAAACAGACATTTGAATTAACCAATGAAACGAAAAAGATTCTGGGGTATACCTGTAAAAAAGCAGTAACAAAGATTAATTCCAATACAATTGAGGTTTGGTATACCGATGATTTAAAAATTAATGGCGGGCCGTCTGTTTTAGGACAGAATCTGGGATTTGTTATGGAAATCGAAAGAAATAAAAATTCGCAGATCACTGCAAGTTCCATTAAAAAAGTTAAAACAACAGATATTGGCCACATCTTAAAGGGCTCAATACAATCCACTGATCTACTGGGCTACAAAGACCTTCTTTGGAAAAGCCGTTTTACCACACTGAAAGTTTTTGAAAATGAAATCATTAATTTTTCGGATGAATCTAAATCGGATGAACAGGTCAAAAGATTTGCTAATGGAACTATTATCCTAAAAAAAATAAAATTCCCTTCAATTAAAGAAAGAGAAAGTATCTTTGTTGAAGTGAAGCAGCAATCCAACGGAGATGCGTACGACAGAACAGGAACTGTATTTTTTATTCCGCAGGATAAAGAAACCTCATTTTTTGACGGACTGGAAAAAGGAGCTAAAATACTTCCTGTTTATGACAACGGCAATGGAAAGCTGTATCATGGAGTAAATGCTACTGAAAACTACAGTCCGGCAATAGAGATAATGAGATTCTTTACAGCCTTCGGGATTCAGAAATTCAATCATATTCAATTAAAAGGAAAAGACTGGCAGACCGTAAGCCCGTACCGACAGGATATCACAGAACTGAAGCCTTCTCTTTCCGGGAAGGAAGTCTGGGTGGGGACTTTTATCGGTAATTATGATAAAGGCGGTCACAAAGCAAATCTGGAGATCACTATTCATAAAAGTGACCAGAATATTTATAAGAATAATGTGGCGATTCCTCTTTTTAATACTTTAAATATCATGGAGATGGCAGGTCAGGATTATTCAACGATGTTCGATAAGGATAAAGGACTCTTTGTAGAATTTACATTAGAAAAAGATTTAAAGAATGCTCAGCTGAGATACATCACTACCGGACACGGAGGCTGGGAAAACGGAGATGAATTTGTTCCCAAACCCAATTCTATATTCTTAGATGGGAAAATGACGTTTTCTTTTGTGCCCTGGAGATCAGACTGCGGCTCTTACAGACTTTACAATCCTGCATCAGGAAATTTCCCGGACGGACTTTCTTCATCAGACCTCAGCAGGTCAAACTGGTGTCCGGGAACAGTTACCAATCCAAACTTCATTCCTCTTGGAAATCTGAAAGCAGGTAAACATACCATACAGATAAAGATTCCCCAGGGAGAAAGGGAAGGCACAAGCTTCAGTTCATGGAATGTTTCAGGAGTTTTGCTTGGGTCTCAATAAAACAAAACCTTCTTGCAAAGAGAATTGCAAGAAGGTAAAAACACAAATGATGAAAAAAAATTATTTCGAGCCACAAAGTAAGGGCTAAAATTCATATAATAAATTACCATATATTAATAATTATTTCATTTTAATTTTGTATAGAAGGTAATAATAACTCTATTTTTCTCAGGTGAAAAAAATCAATTAAAAACGTGATAACTGATCCAAATAGTTAATATTTTTCACAAAAACAAACTATTAAGTTAAAAATATTAATTTTTAATTATTTTTTGTTGTTATTTTTAAACACCAAAGCTAATTTTGCTTCAAATAAGTAACAACATGTGTGGAATTGTATGTTTGTTTGATGCCAAACAAAAGACCGAAATATTAAGACCTCAGGTTTTAGAAATGTCAAAAAAGATCCGTCATCGCGGCCCGGACTGGAGCGGTGTATTTCAGGATGACAAAGTTGTATTTTCTCATGAAAGGCTTGCTATCGTAGATCCTACTTCAGGAAAGCAGCCCTTATTCACCAAGGACGAAAAAGTAGTTCTGGCAGTGAACGGAGAGATCTATAACCATAGAGAATTAAAAGAAGAATTTCCGGATTTCGAATTTCAGACCCAGTCGGATTGTGAAGTGATCCTTGCCCTCTACAGAAAATACGGAAAAGACTTCATTGAAAAGCTCAACGGGATTTTTGCATTCGCCCTTTATGATATAGAAAAAGGAATTTATCTGATCGCCCGTGATCATATGGGAATCTGTCCCCTTTATCAGGGATGGGATAAAAACGGAAATTATTACGTCGCTTCTGAGCTAAAAGCACTGGAAGGTGTTTGTAAAACCATTGAAACATTTCTTCCCGGGCATTTTGTATACAGCCCTGATGGAGCAGGACTTCAAAAATGGTACAAAAGAGACTGGGAAAGCTTTGACAGCGTAAAAGACAACGAAACCGATATTTCAAAAATAAGAAAAGGCCTTGAAGATGCCGTTCACAGACAGCTGATGAGTGATGTTCCTTACGGGGTTCTCCTTTCCGGAGGTCTGGATTCATCTGTTATTTCAGCAGTTACTGCGAAATTTGCAAGACAGCGAGTTGAGAGTGGTGACACTCAGGAAGCATGGTACCCTAGGCTTCACAGTTTTGCAGTAGGCTTAACAGGCTCTCCAGACCTGGCTGCTGCAAGAAAAGCCGCAGACCATATCGGATCTGTTCACCATGAAGTTAATTTCACCGTTCAGGAAGGATTAGATGCAGTACGTGATGTGATCTATCATCTGGAAACTTATGATGTAACGACCATCAGAGCTTCCACACCGATGTATCTTCTGGCAAGAGTGATCAAATCTATGGGAATCAAAATGGTGCTTTCCGGAGAAGGTTCAGATGAGCTGTTCGGCGGATATTTATATTTCCACAAAGCTCCCAATGCTAAAGAATTCCATGATGAAACGGTAAGAAAACTGGGCAAGCTTCATTTATATGATTGTTTAAGAGCCAACAAAGCCCTGATGAGCTGGGGAATTGAAGGCAGGGTTCCTTTCCTGGATAAAGAATTCATGGATATTGCCATGGCTGTCAATCCAAAAGACAAAATGATCAGTGTTGAAGAAGGAAAAATCGAGAAATGGGTATTGCGAAAAGCTTTTGAAGATGTTCTTCCTGAATCTATTGTCTGGAGACAAAAAGAACAATTTTCAGACGGTGTGGGCTATTCCTGGATAGACACATTAAAAGAGGTTGCCGAGAAAGAGGTGACAGACGAAATGATGGCCAATGCAAGATTCAGGTTCCCGCTGAACACTCCTCAGAATAAAGAGGAATACCGTTACAGAACCATCTTTGAAGAACATTTCCCAAGTGAAACAGCCGCAGCAACAGTACCTTCGGTTCCTTCAGTGGCCTGCTCCACTCCTATCGCTTTAGAATGGGATGAAGCTTTCAAAAAAATGAATGACCCGAGCGGAAGAGCGGTGAAAGTACATGAAACAAGTTATGAGTAATGAGTTCGAGATGGGTGATTCGGGTTTGAGAACCTGAGGGTTTTAGTGTTGGCTCTTGATTCAACAATTATTCATAAAATCTAAAAGCTTCCGTCTAATCCCTAATATCTAGCTTCTGATTTCAAAATTTTATCAATCCTGTAGAAATACAGGATTTTCTTTTGAATAACGTTAATAATATCAATATAATTTAACTGACAATCAAAAATAATATCTAAGAAATAATTATATTTGGACAACGAAAATATCAATTATAAAAAAATGAGAAGAAATCTTACTGTTTTATTTGCCTTACTATCCATCAGTTTTGCTTTTGGACAGGGAAAATACGGCAAATACTTAAATTCAAAGAAGCTTGCTTTGTCTTATAAAAGCGTAAAAGATGCAGATAAGGATGACTATTATCAGCAGTTTTACTGGCTGGTAAAAGCAGAACAGCTTAAAACGTATCCTCACCTTAAAGATGTAAAACCTGTCATTTTGTATGAGTTTGTAAAAAAAGTAAATCCTCAGAATCCTACCAAAAAACTGGATGACAGAGGAAAAGAGCTCAGAGCAACGGCAGAATTATCTTTAAATCAATATTTTAAGAACAAAAAATTTGAAAACAACTCAGTTTTGATGTACAACCTTGAAACGTATGTTGACCCATCTAAAGGACAGTTCTATACTAAAGTAGATCCTGAAAAAATCAAAGAACTGGTTCCAAAAGAACTTTTTGCCTTCAACTCTTTAAACAGAAATTTAGGTGAAGAAAAAACATATTACCTGTGGATTGATAAGAAAAAAGACAATTTCAATATTGTAGATATCATCCCTGAAGAAAAAGAAAATAAAGCTTTCTATGCAAGGTTAAAACAGTATCTTCCAAGCTATAAATTTTCCAAATACGTTCCATCGGTGAAAAAAGGAAACAAATCAGACAAAACAGATGTCGACTACTACTACATCATGCCGTTTGAACAAAACACCGATAACATTGAATACAAAACAAAAGATTTCAAAACTTACATCTTAAGCCAGTACAGAAAAGCCGGTGATGAATGGAAAGGGGTAGAAAAACCTAGAAAATAAATTGAAAAGTCCTGTGAAAATTCACAGGACTTTTTTAATTTTATACGAAATTCTTTATCTAAAGATCAGATGTTTTAAAAACAGAAAACTGATTCAATAAAAATAAATCTGGAACTCGTCATGTTTCCAGTCTACACCGAATGACAGAAACAAACCCGCAGCAGATCTCTGTAAAAAAAATTCTTCCGCTTATCCTGGCTACTGCTATTTTCATGCAAATGCTGGATTCTACGATCCTGAACACTTCCCTGCCCTCCATCGCTAAGGACCTGCATGAGTCTCCACTCAATATGCAGAATGCTATTATCAGCTACGTTCTGACTTTAGCAGTTTTTATGCCTGCAAGCGGTTTTCTGGCAGACAGGTTCGGAACCAAAAAAATATTTATTTTTTCTCTGGTCCTTTTCAGCTTAGGTTCCCTGTTCTGCTCCCTATCTCAAAATCTTACCCATCTGGTTATTTCAAGAGTAATCCAGGGAGTCGGAGGCAGCCTGATGACACCGGTAGGAAAACTGGCCCTAATCAAGACTTTTGATAAAAACGAATTGCTTAAAGCCATGAACTTCGCGATCATCCCTGCACTGATAGGACCTGTACTTGGTCCATTGGTAGGAGGTTATATGGTAGATTATCTTTCATGGCACTGGATCTTTCTGATCAATATTCCCATCGGGGTATTAGGAATTATTTTAGGTTTAAAATATATGCCGAATTATAAATCTACGGATGTTGACTTTGATCTAAAAGGATTTCTCATTTTTGCAGCTGCATCATTGCTGTTATCCATTTCGCTGGAATTATTCGGAGATATACAGAATATAAGCCCGGTACTTTTCGTCTTTATTCTGGGCTTTTTATTCCTCTATTATTATTACAGGCATGCAAGAAGAGGCGGAAATCCCATTTTTCCTCTCGACCTGTTTCAGGTAAGAACCTTCCGTGTAGGAATTGTCGGAAACCTGGCTACCCGCTTAGGGATCAGTTCCGTTCCGCTTTTGCTTCCCCTGATGATACAGATTGCCTACAAACAGTCGGCAGTGACTTCCGGATGGATCATTGCTCCCATGGCTCTGACTGCTATATTCGGGAAATCATCTGTTATTAAAATTCTGGATAAATACGGTTACCGGCAGACTTTAATGATCAATACATTCATTATCGGAACCCTGATCTGTCTTCTTGCCATCCCCAACATCCATACTTCCTTATATTGGTTCGTACCTATTATTGCCATATTAGGATTTTTCAATTCCATACAATTCACTTCGATGAATACTATTTCTATTGCAGACCTCAGGAACTTCCAGACCAGCAGCGGCAATTCATTAATATCAGTCAACCAGCAGCTGGCTATCGGATTCGGAATCGCTTTCGGACTGATTGTTTTAAAATTATTTGAGAATTCTGATCTGATTGAGGGAGAAATGCACAATGCTTTCCGCTACACCTTCCTTACCGTAGGTATATTGACCATCATATCAGGCTTTATCTTCAGAAGGCTCCACATTTCTGATGGGAAGAATATGAAGTCTAAGGAAGATCAGTAAGACAGCTTTCATCCTTCTTACGAACTTAACACAGATCAATGCACCTGAATCTTTGCTACCGTACTTTTGTTATATAAAATTCACAATATTATGACAACGAAAAAAGTAGAAATCGTAGCATCTCCAAAACCTGCCCATTTTGTAGGGGATGGTTTTAGAGTTCATAATTTTATACCGGGGATACAGGGACTGGACATGAAAAGAATGGACCCGTTCATCATGCTTGATTACAATTCAAAATTCCATTTTAACGGTTCTGAAAGACCCAGAGGTGTGGGAGTTCATCCACACAGGGGCTTCGAGACCGTGACCATAGCATACAAAGGTAAAGTAGAGCATCATGACAGTGCCGGTGGCGGCGGAATCATAGGCGAAGGCGATGTACAGTGGATGACTGCAGCAAAGGGGATTCTTCACAAAGAATATCATGAAACCGAATGGTCAAAAAAAGGCGGTATTTTTCAGATGGTTCAACTATGGGTTAATCTTCCTGCCAAAGATAAAATGAGCTGCCCAAAATATCAGGCTATAGAAAATTCAGCAATGGAACATGTTGATTTAAATGAAAATGGATTTATCGAACTCATTGCAGGCGAATATAATGGACATACAGGTCCGGCGGAAACCTTCACTCCATTGAATATGATGAATGCCAAGTTAAAAGCTGGCGGAAAAGCTGAATTCAATTTTCCTGCTCATTTTAATACAGCAGCATTGGTCATTGAAGGAAGGATTGAGGTAAATGGAAAAGAAAAAGTTGCGGCTGACTATTTTGTTTTATTTAAAAATGAGGGCGAAACATTCAGTATTGAAGCTCAGGAAGATGCAGTAATATTGATCATCAGCGGAGAACCTATTAATGAGCCAATCTATCCTCACGGGCCTTTTGTAATGAATTCCAGGGAAGAAATCATGCAGGCTTTCGAAGATTTTAACACCGGAAAATTCGGCTATCTGGAAGACTAAAGAATTAAATTTATCTTAATCTTAGATTCTTCCTTTTTTATTAACTTTATATACTTGTGTTTGGTGAAATGCAAATACACACGGTTCAAGCTATTTTGTGTCTTTGCAATTCCGCCAGCTTACTTACAATACAAAAATTTATGAAACCAGAATTTGAAAATACTCCTCTTGTAAAAGCGGGTAAAAGATTTGAAATAGAAATCGACGGGCATTTCGCATTTATTGATTACCGTGAGATGGGTCACCAGATTGCTTTGGTACATACGGAAACAGACCCTGAACTTGCCGGAACCGGTGCAGCTACTGCTGTAGTAGAGAAAACATTAGCCTATATTGAAGAAAACGGAAAAAAACTTCTTCCATTCTGTCCATATGTTTTTGCCTATATTAAAAAACATCCTGATTGGAAACGTATTGTTGATGAAAGGTTTGAAGGCTATAACAAGCTGTAACAGCGCTTCTAAAAATTTATTTCATTAACTTAACAGAATTCAAAAACATTTACTTTATTATGTCAAATATTGGACTTATTATAGAAGAAAAGGCTGCAGATATAGGGAACTTCCTGGTGGGAAGACTTCTTCCCTTCCGTGAAAAAAGAGCAGTAGGCCCCTTTGTTTTCATCGATCATATGGGCCCTTCTGAACTGAAGGATTACCAGAATCTTGATGTACCGCCTCATCCACATATTGGGTTATCTACCCTAACTTACCTTTTGGAAGGATCTATTTTTCACAGAGACAGCATTGGAAGTGCAGTTGAAATAAAGCCGGGAGCTGTGAACTGGATGACCGCCGGAAAAGGCGTAGTGCATTCGGAGAGAACTCCTGAATATCTTAGACACAGTGAAAAAAGGCTTCATGGGTTCCAGATCTGGGTAGGTCTTCCAAAACATCTTGAGCAGACAGAACCTACATTCCATCATATTGAAGCAGATGAAATCCCGGTATGGGAAGAAGACGGAATTCAGTATAAACTGATTGCCGGTGAGGCATTCGGAAGGAAATCTGCAGTTCCTGTTCACAGTAAACTGTTTTTTATCGAAATCAAAACGAAAGAAGCAAAGAAAATAAGCATCGGAAAGGACCTTTATGGTGAAGCTGCCATGTATGTACTGGACGGAACGGTTTCTACGGAAGGAAATTCTTACGGTTCAAAACAGCTGATGATTGCTAAAGACACAAAACTTTGCGAATTCGAAATGAGTGAAAACGGTACAGTGTATCTTTTTGGTGGCGACCCTTTTGATGAGGAGCGTTTTATATTCTGGAATTTTGTGAATTCGGATAAGGAAATGATTAATCAGGCTAAAATCAATTGGAATGATCAGAATCATGACGCATTTCCTCTGGTTCCCGGTGATGAAAATGAATATGTTCCGCTTCCTAAATCCATTTTAAACAGAAAATAAAGGCTATTACAGATTAATAAACATGAAAATATTAGCATTTGCAGGAAGTACATCTTCCACTTCGATCAACAGAGAGCTTGTAAAATTTGTTCTGAAAGATTTTCAGGATGAAGAGATCAATTTGATCGACCTCAATGATTTCACTATGCCGGTTTTCTCAGTGGATCTTGAAAAGAAAGGATTTCCGGATGAAGCTCACAATTTTTTAAAAGTGATAGAAAAATGTGATGTGATCATCTGCTCGCTTGCGGAACATAACAGATCGTACAGTTCAGCTTTTAAAAATGTCTTTGACTGGTCTTCAAGGATCAATGTCAAAGTATTTCAGAACAAGCCAATGTTTCTTATGAGCACTTCTCCGGGAGGCTATGGAGGCGGCAATGTGATGAATACAGCAAAGACCTTTTTCCCACAATTTGCAGCAGATATCAAAGATACCTTCTCGCTTCCAAAGTTTTATGAAAATTTTGACCTTGAAAGCGGCGTTATTAATCCTGATATGCTTCAGGAACTTAAAGATAAGATAGAGAACTTTAAAAAAGAGATTAAAACCAATGACTAAGGGAAGATTAGAAGCTTTCAGTGATGGTGTTCTGGCGATCATCATTACGATCATGGTCCTCGAGCTGAAGGTTCCGGAAGGAAGCAGCTGGGGCAGCCTCAAATCTCTCCTTCCTAAATTTCTCGCTTATATTTTCAGTTTTATTTATGTAGGAATTTACTGGAACAATCACCATCACCTCTTTCAGGTCGTTAAAAAGGTTAATGGAAGCATTCTATGGGCTAATCTTCATCTGTTGTTCTGGCTTTCGCTGATGCCGATCGCTACGGAATGGATCGGGACAACCCATTTTGCAGAGAATCCGGTGGCCGCTTATGGAATCTGCCTTATCATGGCTGCTGTGGCCTATACAATTTTAGAGAACCTGATTGTGAGCCATGAAGGTGAAGACTCCAAGCTTAAAGAAGCGATACACTCAAAGTTTAAAGAATATATCTCGATTATATTTTACATTCTGGGAATCGCTGTTTCATTTTTTTATCCTTATATTGCCATAGGTTTTTATTATCTCGTGGCTCTCATATGGCTGATTCCGGACCGAAGAATCGAAAAATCATTAAAAGAAAATTAATATGGAAACTCACGAATATCCCAACGGCAGCATCACTGTCATCTGGCGGCCCCAGAAGTGTATCCACTCGGCTGTCTGCGTAAAAATGCTTCCCAAAGTCTACAATCCTAAAGACAGACCCTGGATAAAAGCTGAAAACGCGACTCCCGAAGAGCTTAAAAATCAGATAGATCAATGCCCTTCAGGAGCATTAAGTTATAAATTCAATATAAAACAATAATGGCTGTAACGGTAAGAGCAAGTTTAGGAAAAACAAAATATTATACTGAGGTAACGGCCGGTGAAAACCAGATCATTACCGATGAACCTATAGATAAAGGCGGTCAGAACAAGGGGTTTAATCCCATGGAAATTCTGGCAACATCTCTGGCAAGCTGTACTGCTGCCACTTTAAGAATGTATATCGAAAGAAAGGAATGGGACGTGGAAAACATCAACGTAGAAGTAGAACTCGAAAATTTTCCTTTAACGAAAAGAGCTGTATTCAAAAGAGACATCAGTTTTGAAGGCATTCTGGATGATGAACAGCTGAAAAGGCTGCATACCATTGCCGATGCCTGCCCTGTGCACAAAATATTAACCAACGATATAGAAATACTAACAAAATTCTCATAATATGACCGAAGTAAAACAAAACAACGACGAGAAACACGGAAGTTTTGAGGCTTTCATAGACGGAAAACGTGCAGGAGTAATGACTTATACCTGGGCCGGAGAGGAAAGATTTATCATAGACCACACAGAGGTGGAAGAAGCCTACAACGGAAAAGGTGTAGGAAAGGAAATGCTTCTGGAAGCAGTAGATTTCGCAAGGAAAAATAACAAAAAGATCATTCCGCTTTGCCCATTTGCCAAAGCAAGTTTTCAGAAAAGTGAAGAATTACAGGATGTTTTAATTAATTGATACTATTTCTGTCCTAAAATACAGACCTTTCAGATGTTTTACTCTGGAAGGTTTTTTCTTTTTGACCAGAACAGAAAAAAACTATATTTGCTGAAATTTAAAATTTCAGCATGAATTCAGGAACTATCCTTTTGCTATTTGTCTTTATCTATTTCGTTGGCCTTTTGGTGATTTCTTATTTCACAAGCCGGAATTCTGATAACCAGTCATTTTTTATTGGTAATAAGAAAAGTAAATGGTGGCTCGTTGCTTTTGGAATGATAGGGACCAGCTTAAGTGGAGTTACCTTTATTTCAGTTCCGGGAACGGTAGGAAAAATGACAGGCACTGAATATATTTTCGGAGGCTTTGAGTATTATATGATGGTCATTGGCTTTTTCATCGGCTATTTTATAGTTGCAGCCATATTGCTTCCACTATATTACAAGATGAATCTGACTTCCATTTATACCTATTTGGGGAAAAGGTTTAATGTAGAAGCCCATAAGATAGGTTCACTATTTTTTATCATTTCCAGAGCTATTGGTGCTACGGCCCGATTATATCTGGTGGTGAATGTTTTACAGATATTTTTATTGGAAGGCTTGGGTGTTCCATTTTGGGTGACAGCTCTTGTTCTTTTGCTGATGGTCCTTTTATATACTTTTGAAGGAGGTGTAAAGACCATTGTAATTACTGATACACTGCAGACATCCTTCATGATTATCAGCTTGATCGCCTGCATTGTTTATATTTTATCCAATCTGAATTTATCTTTTGGTGAAGCATACACCATTTTAGAACAGAAAAATTATACTCATTTTATCAATTTCGATCCCAATTCTAAAACATTTTTTCTTAAAACCATTCTAGGAGGAATTTTCATTACGATCGCCATGACCGGTCTGGATCAGGAAATGATGCAGAAAAATATTTCTGTAGATAATCTTCAGAATTCAAAAAAAAACATGCTGACCTTCGCGGGAACCTTACTTTTTGTCAATTTGGCATTCTTGTTTTTAGGAGGTTTGCTTTATCTTTTTGCTTTGCAGAACGGCGCAGAATATGGATTGGCAAAATCTGAAACGGTTACCAATATTTTCGGCTTCAAGGATACTGCAGGCAATATAAAAAACATTATGGGAGACGATCTTTTCCCTGCTTTATCTCTTCAGGGACATTTCCCAATGGCGATTTCCGTTATTTTTATTATTGGACTGATTTCGGCATTATTTCCTTCGGCTGACGGCGCCCTTACAGCAGTAACCAGCTCATACTGTGTAGATTTATTAACCCTTAATGAAGATAAAACCAAAACCGAAAAGGAAAAGAAACACCTTCGTATGAAAGTTCATTTAACTTTTACGGTCGTTTTCTTCATTCTGATCATGGTTTTCAAAGCCATGAATGATAAGTCGATTGTTTATCTGATCATGGAAATTGCCGGATATACTTACGGGCCACTTTTGGGACTTTTTGCTTTCGGAATTTTCACCAAATTCCAGATTTCAAGAAAATATGCCATTCTTGCTGTTACGATTTTAGCACCTGTTATCACTTATTTAATCAATTTATCTGTTACCACCTATACTGATTACAGAATTGGTGTAGAACTGATTGTTCTTAATGGTCTGCTTACTTTTATTGGTTTATGGCTGGTAAAGAACAAGCAGTACTTAAGAGTAGTCTGATTTGGAAATTAGTTTTAAAGCCTTAATCATATCTCAATGGTTTTTGTCCTCACATATGGATAATCTTAAAAACAATATATGAAATCATCAATATTACTGGCTATTGCCTTGCTTTTAAGCGAACTGATAAATGCTCAAAGCGCTGTTGATTTTGCGAATCTTGCCAAGTACAAAGATGACAATACAACAATTTTAAATGCAAAGAAAAAAGTTGATGTGGTCTTTATAGGTAATTCCATTACTGAAGGTTGGGTAAAAAGCCATCCGGAGTTTTTTTCTGAGAATAATTATATAGGCAGGGGAATTGGCGGGCAAACCTCATCACAAATGCTCCTGCGGTTTCAAAATGATGTTGTTGCTCTAAAGCCGAAGCTGGTGATCATTAATGCAGGCACTAATGATATTGCTCAAAACACTGGGACTTATGATCAGGACTTTACTTTTAGCAATATTAAGGCAATGGCTGATATTGCCCGAATCAATGGAATTAAAGTAATCATTGCGTCTGTACTTCCTGCAGCTTCATTTCCCTGGCGTAAAGAAATAACTGAAATACCCCAAAAAGTGGACGCTTTAAACAACAGGTTAAGACAGTACTCGCACAGCAATAAACTCGTTTTTGTTGATTATAATACAGCAATGCGTGATAGTAAAGGAGGCATGCGTGAAGGTCTTTCAAAGGATGGTATCCATCCTGAGTCTGCAGGTTACAGCATTATGGAACCTTTGATTAAAAGTGCTATCCATAAAGTATTAGGGAAAAAATAAAAAAACTCTCTTATTTTTAAACCGTTAAGGAAAAATACTTTGGAGGTCCTGGATGCGGGAACAAAGCTTTCTTTTAAATTTGTGAATAACATCATTAAAGAAATATCAGTATACGCGAATAAAGGCTTTTAAAATCAATATTCCTCCAAAATAATTCTAAATCCGGATCATCAATCCGGATTTTTGCATTTCCGTAAGCCGTTAAAAAATTGTAAATTCGCGTGCAAATAAATCAGATATAATGAGTAAAAGTATCGAAGAGTTAAAATCTCTTACTACGCAGATCAGAAGAGACATTTTAAGAATGGTTCATGCTGTAAATTCAGGACATCCGGGCGGAAGTTTAGGGTGTACGGAATTTTTTACAGCACTTTATGGGAATGTAATGAACTATAATCTTCCTTTCACTATGGAGGGGAAAAATGAGGATCATTTTTATCTTTCAAACGGGCATATTTCGCCGGTTTACTATTCTACTTTAGCGAGATTTAATTTCTTTCCGGTAGATGAATTGAGAACTTTCAGAAAACTGGATTCAAGACTTCAGGGTCACCCAACTACCCATGAGGGGCTTCCGGGAATCAGAATTGCTTCAGGGTCTCTTGGCCAGGGACTTTCTGTAGCACTTGGTGTAGCCGAGGGTAAAAAACTGGACGGAGACACATCTCTTGTTTATACGCTTCACGGAGACGGTGAGCTTCAGGAAGGCCAGGTTTGGGAAGCTTTGATGTATGCTGCGGCTAAAAAAGTTGACAATATTATTTCAACAATTGATTACAATGGACGCCAAATCGACGGGGATACGGATGATGTGCTAAGCTTAGGAAATTTACATGCTAAACTTGAAGCATTCGGATGGACTGTTTTAGAAGAGAAAAACGGTAATGATCTTGAAGCTGTGATTGCTATCCTTGAGAAAGCAAAAACTGAAACAGGAAAGGGAAAACCTGTAGTAATCATTCTTCACACAGAAATGGGTTATGGTATAGATTATATGATGGGTAGCCATGCATGGCATGGAAAAGCTCCAAATGATGAGCAGCTTGACACCGCATTCAAACAATTATACCTAGAAGCTCCTGCCGATTATTAATAATAAATGATGAATGATGATGGTTTAAATCTTTAAAGAAAAGCATTGTTTATCAACTATCAAAAACTTTAGTAAAAATGAAATATACATATACAGAAAAAAAGGATACGCGTTCAGGATTCGGAGCCGGATTAGCAGAACTTGCCGACAAAAATCCTAATGTAGTGGCACTTTGTGCAGACCTTATCGGTTCTTTAAAAATGGAAAAATTCATCGAAAAAGCACCGGAAAGATTCTTTCAGATAGGTATTGCAGAGGCTAATATGATGGGAATTGCTGCAGGTTTGAGCATTACAGGAAAAATTCCTTTTACGGGAACTTTCGCAAATTTCTCTACTTCAAGAGTGTATGACCAGATCCGTCAGTCTATTGCCTATTCCGGGAAAAATGTAAAAATCTGTGCATCTCACGCCGGTCTTACTTTAGGGGAAGACGGTGCTACACACCAGGTTTTGGAAGATATCGGTATGATGAAAATGCTTCCTGGCATGACGGTAATCAACCCTTGTGACTACAACCAGACAAAGGCAGCTACTATCGCTATCGCTGAGCACGATGGTCCTGTATATTTAAGATTTGGACGACCTACCGTGCCTGTATTTATCCCTGAAGATATGCCTTTTGAAATCGGCAAAGGAATTCTTCTTCAGGAGGGTACTGATGTAACAATTGTTGCAACCGGACATCTTGTTTGGGAATCTCTTGTAGCAGCAGATGAGCTTGAAAAAGAAGGTATTTCTTGTGAGGTAATCAACATCCACACGATTAAACCTCTTGATGAAGAGATCATCATCAAATCTGTTGAAAAAACAGGTAAGATTGTAACTGCTGAAGAGCATAACTACCTTGGTGGTTTAGGAGAATCTGTTGCAGGAATGCTTGCAAGAAAAAGACCTACAAGACAGGAATTTGTTGCGGTAAATGATACTTTCGGAGAATCTGCTACTCCTGCAGAATTGATGAAGAAGTATAAGATTGATGCAGCTGCTGTGAAAGAGGCTGTGAAGAGAGTTTTAGCAAACTAAGATCAATTATATCATATAAGCTCGGGCTGTTTCTTCGAAACAGCCCGAGTTGTTTTTTTAACCGGCACGTCAAATTTTTGACTTGCCAACCTCCCAGAGGAGGAAGGGTTACGTACTCATTTTAAGGTTAATAAGATTACTGTGGTCTATTTATAGGAATATCAATTACATCAAGCACGGGATACAATATATTTTCCAGAAATTCCTCTTCTTTTACCCGGGATGCTTTAGAACCTGAAAAATAATTGCTGATCCTGTAGTTCCTGACAATATGATTCTTTTTTTTCCCGATAACATAAGAGTAGGCACCACTTTCATCATTGATAAAATAGGTCATTTCATCAAAGTCCATAATTTTTTTGGTAAGAAATAATTTTCTATAAATGCTCTTCTCCCGTTTATCGAAAATATATTTTACCGGAATTCTAAAAAGAAGATCCCATAGAAAATAAACCATATAGACTCCCCATATAACAGAGGCAATGGTAAAGGTCTTTTCAGATAGCATATTTCTGAAATAATACATTACCGGAATTGCAAAAATGCCAGCCCCTAACCACCATCTTAAAGTACGCAGGAAGCTGTAATTAGGCATAAAGCTTATTTCACTGCCGCTATTCTCAAATTTATATCGGTCTTTGGTATTCATCGCAGATTTTCATTTAAACCCATAATATCTTCGGTTTCGTTTAGCATTTTTTGTATGGCTTTATGGGTAAAAGCCTGCCCTATCATAAATTTCTGTTCTTTTCCATTAACTTCAAAATGAATATTTAGAAATACATTCATGGTAATGAGCCCAAAATATTTTGTCGTTAAAACTTCAAAATTTGTAAAATCCTGGAAAGCATAGGTTTTTGCAGCAACAAAAACACTGGGTTTACAGGTAATGGTGCGTTGTTGCGGATCAATCACAAACTTTTTTACAAAAAAATTAGCAATGATCAGTCCTGTAACCACAATTAAGAATAAGCCCAATAAAGGGAAATTGTATTTATAAGCAAGCCCTGCAGCAATACATATAAGAATAACCAATACCAAACTAAATATGGGCTGGTTTTTGAAAATAAAAAGGTTTCCTTCTTTTTTGTAGAATTGATAAGTATTCATAATAAATAATAATGTATTTTAATGTTTAATTATTTTTGTAACGTTCCGCAATCTCATCATCATTAATGGTTTTAAAAGTATTCAGATCTGTTCTAAAATATGTGTCATGAATTGAAAAATAAGCATCAAATATAACTTTTGATTGTTCAGCAGCTTTTTTCCAGCATTCAAAGAACCAGTTTTCAAACAGTCTGTATTTTTCTTCATTATATTCATCCCAAAAATCATCGAAGTCATCTTCTTCCCCGTATTGCTCCTGAAAATCTGTAGCTGCAGTCCATATTTTCTCCGGAAGAAAAGAATTCCAATTCTCACTTTTATTTATCTGTCTTTTCTTTTGACAGGGCAAAAACATTGTATGTGTGATGATATTTCCTTTTTGATCTGCACCCCAAGCTATAATATCCAGATCATCATATTCGTATTCAAAATACAGGGCTTTCATATCTGATTTAGTTTTCCCCCTGAGATAATCTACATTTTCTCCTTTGAGCACTTGTACAAAATCTTTAATGAGCTCATCTTTAATTTCCTCAAGATGATTTTTTAACTCAATATTGAGTAGTTTAAGGTTTTCATACATCGATTTTGCCATTTAAGTTTTGATGCTGTTAATAATATGCAAAAATAAATGAAAAAAATAAATCTTCCATTTATGATTTAATGTATTTTATACACCATTTTTTTGTATGTACAATACGTCATCATCGTGTACAAAAAGTGATATCAGAGTATTTATTTAATGATTCAATTTTTAATACTAAACCTCACATTTCATAATCTGTAATGAATAAAATTTCACGACCCTGGTATTTTTAAGATTTATTTTAATCTGTACAATACGTTTATAAATTCACAAAAAAATCGCACACTAATCACATGAAAGGGATATAATTATTTATAGTTTTGAAACAATCAACGTTGATTGTAATTCGCCGTTTCGCCTATAAGTGTACAGTATGGGATGAAATAAAAGAATGACAAAACCCATGTCAGGGTTTATATGACAACAAAGATTTTAACCAAAAATTATTCAATTATGAAAAAGTTAAATGGAATGAAGAACTTTTCTTCACTGGAAAACAAAAAACTGAAAAATTTGCAGTCAATCACTGGAGGAGATGACACAGCAAGAACTTCAAATCAGACAATATGTGGTAATAATTGTTCTGATACGGAATATTACAAAGATGGCACCAAGACTATGACATTATATATTGAGGGAGCCGATCCTACTACTGCTTATTAATTAGGTTTAGTACAAACAGGACTGTTATGGTCCTGTTTGTTTATCTGTTCAAACAATTTAATAATTAATTATTGTGAAAGGAAATCCTGCATATGAAACAAAATCTAAATATCAGATACCTGAGTCTAACTTCTATAATTATCTGTTTTTTCTTTTACTGCTGTAAAAGCAGGGATTATATCACTTACTACAACAAAGTAAACGAGATCGACAGCATTTACAGAATGGCCAAGCAGCCTGAAAAAGCCATAAAAAAATACAAAAAGCTGTTCAGGAAATACCGCCCCCTTAATCAGGAGCGTATAGAGGAATATGAAACCTACATCAGGGTTTCAGATAAATATGGCAAAAATTTCGGAGGTCAAAAAAGCCTTTATCGCCTGATTCCTTTAATTGCTCCTTACTGGCGATATAAAAAAGAAGATCCGAAATTCATTAAGCTTTATAAAAAATATGGAATTGACAGCCTGAACATGGAACAGAAAGTTGCGCAATGGGAAAGTAAGCATGACAAGATGCTGATTGATTCTTTTGTTATTGCATTTGCTCGTGATCAATATGGAGGACGCCTTAATAATTCTGATCGTACTGAAAATGACGTGAAAAATGCTGAACTACTAAAATGGACTTTTGAGAATCACGGCTTTCCTTCCAAACAGAAAATAGGCCTCTACTATAAGGATGCTTTTATGCCAATGAGTGTATTATTACTGCACATGGCAGATTATGATGAATACCATCCGTATTTCAAAACAAAAATACTGGAATATATAAAGTCCGGTGATTGCTCTCCACGAGATTACGCTGCTATGGTGGACCGAAATAACCTGCATCATAAAACACCTTATACCTACGGTGTTTATCAGGGATACCAAAATATAACAGATTCAGCGAAAGTAGACCGGAACCGGAAAAGTATAGGACTGCCAAGTCTGAAATATAGAAACAAAATAGCAAAAGACTTTTCTGATAGCCTGAAAACCAAATGATACTGATATTTTCTGATAATAACGACAGAACAACGATAGAAGTTATACGTTGGCTGGTAGCACTTAGCAAAGACTTTATTCTTGTGAATGATGATGAATTTTTTGACATTAAAGTTGATAAAAAGCGGTTCTTTCTGCAAAGCCAAAAAAACAGCTTTTTTCTTGATGATATACAAAGCGTATGGTACAGGAGAGGAGGACTTTTCTTCAAACGCTATCAATACAGCAATAATTCTATTAATATCTATATGAATGAAACCCAGCACTGGCTGGAAGATTATATACTTAAGACTTTAGAATCCAAAAAGCACATTAATAAACAAAGTAATAGTCACGTCAATAAACTCCTGGTATTAGAGTATGCACAAAATATAGAGCTAAATGTTCCTGAGTATTTTTTGGCAGAAAATACCGATGAAGTAATTCTCTCAAAAACCATTACAAAAGCAATTACCGGAAATGCTTCTCTGGATAATATTTCAGACAATAAAGATGGAATGCTGTATACCAGTATCATTGATAAAAAAGAGAAAGAATCATTTTTCATTTCTTTTTTCCAGGAGAAAATAGAAAAGGATTTTGAGATCAGAACTTTTTATTTGAACGGTGAATGTTATTCAATGGCTATTTTTTCTCAGAATGATGACCAGACTAAAACAGACTTCAGAAAGTACAATAATGAAAAACCGAATAGAAATATCAGATATAATCTCCCAAAAGATATAGAAGTTAAGATTCAAAAGCTAATGCAGATGCTGGATCTTAATTGTGGTTCTTTGGATTTTATTAAAAGCGGAGATCTTTACTACTTCCTGGAGGTAAATCCGGTAGGACAGTTTGCTAATGTAGCTTATCATTGTAATTACCCCTTATTTAAAAAAATTGCTGATTATTTATGAAAGAAAATTTTGGAGAAAAGCATAAACTGCCTTTATCATTTAAACAAATGGAATATTATGAACACAGAAGTAAAAAGAGCAATAAAAAAATTATATATATCCTGAAAAGTGAAAAATACCAAAGTAATTTTTATGTAAGGGAGAAACCTGTAAAACCACTAACACGATTGTTATGAAATATTTCAATTTGTTTTCAAATATATTAGTTACGAAAGGAGCAGGTAGAATTTTAATATCAGATCTTCAAAGGAATGTATCGGAACTCTACCCTTTGGAATTGTATGATCTCATAGAGGAATTAAAAAACCATTGTATAGAAAATATCATTGATGATTATGATGAAGAGTCTCAAGTAATAATCAACGAATATTTAAATATTTTGTTACAAAATGAGTATGGGTTTATTACAGAGGATAATTGGGACGAAAATTTCCCGGCTCTTTCTTATGAATATGATGAGCCCAGTATTCTTACAGAAATTTTTATAGAGTTTTCAGAAATTTCTGTTTTAAAAAAAATAAAACAATCAGTAGAAAATCTTAGGATAAAGCATTTGGTCCTTTACAGCACAAAAAGATTTACAGCTGAAGACATTATAGAGATTGATCAGATTTTTGCCACATCCGTTTTATCGGGCATAGAAATCTTTTCTCCGTTCCATGAGGATGTAAATAAGCTCTTTGTAAATACTCTTCATAAAAATACGGAGAGACTATATAATATCGTTTTTTATAGTTGCGAAAAAAGGCCTTTCAGAATACAAGATGAATTCAGATTCAATTTATACTTTGCTGAAGAAGAGGTGAAAATTTCTTCCTGCGGAAAAGTAGATCTAAAATATTTCAATACTAATATTTCAAAAGTAACAGAAGCTGTAAACCATAATTCCTGCCTCCACAAAAAAATAGGAATAGATATAGACGGTAACATCAAAAACTGCCCTTTAATGGCTGAAAGTTTTGGGAATATCAACAATATCAGCCTCGAGGATGCATTGATAAAGCCAGGATTCAAAAAATACTGGAATCTCACCAAAGATAAGGTAGAAATCTGTAAAGACTGTGAATTCAGATATGTCTGTACGGACTGCAGAGCTTATACGGAGCGCAATCAAACAAACAACGAAGGATTGGATACTTCTAAGCCTCTGAAATGCGGATATGATCCCTACACCGGAAAATGGGAAACATGGAGTAAGAATCCTTTAAAACAAAAGGCCATAAGTTTTTATAAACAGTAATTAAAAATCTAAATACATCAGTTTCTAGCGGAAAAACTTCCATTTGGGAATAATCGCCAGCATCCCGAAGCCTGTAAACAGGAAAAGATTGGTTACATCTGTATATAAGAATGTGGACAGGTAATAATTATGCATAAAAAAATGCAGTACCAATAATGCCGGGAACATAAAGATCCCGATTTTTCTATAGAAAAACATCAGGATAAGCCCAATTATCATCAGGACATCAATGGAAAAAATAACAAAAAAATACCATCTCGGGATCTGAAGATATTCGTGCTGAAGATATTCATCGATATCAATTCCCAGCCCCATAATAGTAAACAGCATCAATGCTGCAAATGCTGAAATAAAGCCCCATCCTTTCTTTGGATCCTCATCAAAGTAACTGTATTCTTCCATAGTACAAAAATAAAGAACTTATGAATATATTCATAAGTTCTTTAATATAATATTCGTTTAAAATTTGAATTATATAGAAATAGCGTTGATCAATCTGTTTTTGTCGCTTAAGTACTCTTCCATAGAGATCATACTTTCAGTTCTCATTACATCTTGAATATCGTCTATCTGATAGATAATTCTTTTCGCATCTTCAGTATTCTTAGCTCTTACTTTACAGAAAATATTATATTTTCCAGAAATAACGCTAGCTTCGATTACATTTGGAAGTACAGAAAGTTCTTTCAATACCTCTTGAGTGCGGTTTGATTTTGTCAAAAGGATCCCAATGAAAGCTGTAAAGTGATAATCCAGCTTACCATAATCGATATTAAGAGATGATCCCAAAATAATACCTGCATCCTCCATTTTTTTCACTCTTACGTGAATTGTTCCAGCAGAAACATCCATCTGTTTTGCAATTTCAGTAAAAGGCATTCTTGTGTTTTCGACTAAGAAATCAAGAATTTTCTTGTCTATTTCGTCCAGTTGATAGTTCATATTAGTTAAATTACAATTTTCTTAAAAAATCTATGTATTTGTTGCAAATTTATAAAAAATAATTTAACTAAAAAAATTATATCAAACATTAACAATAATTAACACGGATGATAAAAATCATTAAAATATTACGATTATTTACTAGTCGATTTTGTAGAATCTGTTTTTATTTCCGTTTTAGCTTCTGGCTGTTTTTTATCTTTTCTGTTCTTTTTAAATAGAGAATTAAAGCTTTTACTCCACACAACTCCCCCACCATAGGCCTGATTTGCAGAACCATTGGTACTTACCATACCAATATTGGTAGGTTTGGAATATCCTCTTAAAACAAGACTTCCGTCATTCTTTTTAGAAATATCATATTCAATAGATCCCTCACCTGAAAGATAATTGGTCTGTGCACCTTCCGTTTTTGTCAGCGGAATTCCCAGTCCGGTTTTAATATTTATCCTTGGCGAAAGAGCCACACTTACCCCGGCATTGGCCCTGTCACCAGTGTTGGAATTTTGGTCACCTTTTACATAATTCAAATCAATCTGGAATTCGTTGCTCATTGTATTAAGAACAGATCCCAACTGTTTCAGCAGCATATTATATCCGGAAGATTCCGCTACACCTGCTACATCAAAATCCACTCCTCCACTGTTGGAGACATTAAATGTGCTTAGCAGCAGGACAGAACCAAACTGAAGAACTTTTTCACCTTCCTGGCTCATCTTGGCTGCTAAAGTTTCTTTTACCTGACTGGAAACATCAAGGGCGGTCACATTCAGATCAATCTTCGGATCGACCAGGGATTGAGTAATGCTAGCCTGGAGCAGTACACTGATCGGCTGTAGTTTCCCCATGCTTAAATATTCACCTGCATTGGAAACCATTCTTACATAATTGGCTGTAATATCCAGCGCCGGCTTCATTGCATCACCATCCCATCTGATGCTGCTGTTTTTTTCTATTTGGAATGTTTTATTAAGAATAGCCTTGGAAACAAATGTTCCGTTATCTACTTTATAAGTACCATTCATGGCAATTCCGCCCTGTCTGCCCATCTGGAATCTCAGCTTGTCAGCAGTTCCTTTAACGGTAATATTACCTACATCGTCACCTACAAGAACATTCACTGTGGTTCCTTTATCCACATCAAGACTGAAATCGATACGCATATTAGCTCCTGTCTTCTTTTTTTCTTCGAGCGTAATAAGCCCGTCTTTTCCTTCTTTCAGGAACCTCAGCATTTTAAACTCTTCAACATTGGACGTTGAACTGGAATTAAATGTAAAATTACTTCCGTTGAGTGCCTTCATATTAGGAGTTGAAATACTTAATCCGGAAACAGGTCCGTCTACATACAGATCTCCCTGGCCGTAAACTCTTCCCCAGAACAGATCATAATCTTTCTGAGTCGTATTCAGCATAAGAAGATTATCGGCCCTCATTACAAGGTTGACCCCCATTGACGAAAGCGTTTCAAACTGGATCGCACCGGAAATCGTTCCTTTAGAATTGGATCTCCCGTCATGAACTTCAATATTGTTAAGAATGGCAAGTCCGCGGGAAAGCGGAATCACAGTATCATCAAATGAATAATCTACTCCGGTAAACAGCAGTTTTAAGCCGAAACCTTTTAAAGCAATATCCCCGCTATAATCGAGATCGCTTAATTTTCCGTTGATCTTCAGGTCACCTGTCGCTTTTCCTCTCATATTCCCGAAAACAGTCTGGACAAACTGCTGGGTAAAGGCAAGGTCAAAATCACGCATTTCCGCAGTCAGATCAATTGTCGGGGAAGCGGTATTATTATTTACAGTCCCTGTCAGATGAAGGTTATTATTTCCCAAAACCCCTGCCGAAGCTACTTTTACATCCACGTCATAAACATTCAGGGAAAACCCATTTGTAGCAGAGATAGTAAGATCGCCCATCTGGTTTCCATTCATAACGATATTATCTACCGTAAGATCTACGAGTGGCTGCAAAGTGCTTTTATCCATCTTGATTTTTACACTTCCGTTCGCCAGACCTTTTATTCCCATAGGATTTCCTCCGGACTGCATTTCAAGAAGCTTTTCAACAGCAAATTCTTCAATATCTGCGTCTATATAAAAGTCTTTGGCAGACTTAAACTGCGCCTCTTTGATAAACAAGGCGCTTTTATCTGAATATATACGCAGGTTCCTGACATCAAAATCTCCTGCATTTTTCCTGTAGGTAATGGAATGATCCAGTTCGGGGCTTGTATCTATTGCCCAGGTAACCTCATTGAATTTAACTTCTGTAGGCTCAAACCTGAAAACGTAGTCACCGGCAGCATTTGTAGATTGATCTACATTAATGGCATAAGCTTTAAGATTATCGTTCAGCTCATCTTCGGGGCTTCCATGCTTGAATGTCGTGGCCAGATGAAGGGCTGTATTGTTTTCATTTTTACCTTTAAGTTCAAAATCTTTGATAATATTGTTATTGTATATCAGTTTGCTGATTCTTGCATACAGCTGTTCATTAAGATTTGCCGTATTGATTCTAACCATAACACTGTCGATCATCGCACTGTCTCTGGAAATATTATTCCTGTCATTGATCTTATACTCAGGATTGGCTGCTGCCAAAGCTTTGTCTGCATCCGAAATTTCTTCCTTCTTCGTCATGATATACTTTAAAGAGGCTGCATCCAGATTCAGAATCAGATCATTGGAATCTCCGTTATACTCTCCTTCTATCACAGCACCCTGAGGAAGCTTCAGATCGGGCAGGAAATAGTTCACAACACCCTGCTGAATATCAAAATTCATCTTAAAATTCTGACCTCTGTATAATTTTCTCGGTGGAGGACCTACCAGAATTCTTCCGATTCCATTTTCTACCATACCCGCAAGATCGGCAAGATTATACCTTCCTGATATCTTCCCGCTTGCAGCACCAGGCGCATCAACATCAATGACACGTCCGCCGGCTTCCACATAAGTTTTTAGTTTCGCTGTTGGAATAGTATATTTTTGCGTAGCTGTAGCAAAGTGAAGATCATTGGCATCCACATCCAAAGTCAAATCATTAATATCAGACATGGACATTTTACCTTCTACCCGTCCGCTCACGATCTGGCTTCCCGGTTTATTGGTAAAATAATTCATATTCAGGTAAGTCACATCCGCATTTACATCCATCGCAACCCTTGAGGTACTGAAATCAATAAGCCCTTTAATCGTTGCTTTGGCCTGCTCGTCATTCACGGTGATCAGCCCATTATATTTTTTATGGTCCAGCAGCCCGTCAAGATATAGATTACTGATTTGCTTATCCATAATTTCGATGCTGGTAATCTGGGATTTCGTAGTCAGACGCATTGTATTGACATCAAAACTCTGTCCGTTAAGATCAAATTTACCGGAGATCAGTCCAACAGCTTTATTTTTGGTGATGACGGATGTATTAAGATCTTTTATATCTACAAATCCTGAATATTTGGGCATTGCTGTACTGTATCCGGTAAGCGAAAGTTTAGCGATTTTGGCCTGCCCAATTCCGGTCATCAGATTCCCACTGGCAACGTATACCTGATCCGGATTTACCTTTGCCGTTCCGTTATACTTCAGCTTTCCAAAATCATCTGCAAAATTCTTCATCTTTTTAGAAATAAATGAAGGCATCATCGCTTTGAGGTCTTTATATGTAAAATCAGTAGAAAGATCGTTTGTTTCAATGGAAAAATTTCCTTTCAGCAGCCTGTCGACTTTCATCGTTTTGGTTGCAATATTCACGTCAGGATTTCTGATCAGGAAATTCTCTAAATAGAATTTATTTAAGGGACCGGTCATTTTCCCGGCAAGGTTGAATGGTTTAAAATTATCCCAGTTCGTCACAAAGTAGCTGATATCATATCCGCTCAGCTGGCTTCCCTGCTTGATTTCCATATCCCAGCGTACACGGTCTGCAAAATCAGACCATGAACCGTCATGAAGATTAAATTTTATATTCCCCTGAAGCAGTGAATGGTCTGTATTCAGGGTAAGATCTTTTAGTGATAGAAATTCATTCGTTAAAGAAAGTTCAGTAGAAAAAGTATCTATAAAATGAGATTTCCCCCACCTGTTGGTCACAAAGGACATATTATTAATCAACGCCGAAATATTGCCTCCGTTGACCTTTACATTAGGTGCCTTTAAATTAAATTTTGTGGCGGTAAACCATTTTCCGGGATCTCCCGGAGAGTTTTGACTCACAATAGAAACCTTTGAATCAATGATCTGTACTCTGGAATCCAACTGGAAGGGAGGTTTTTTCGGATCTCTTTTCTTTCCGCTGTCGAAGAGCTGCGTAAACCTTATAAAATTGGAAATACTGTCCCCTTTATAGGTGATGACTTTTACATCTGCATTAACAAGAGTAAGGGAATTAAAGCTTAGTGAATTGCTGTTTCCTGAAATAGCATTGTAAGCGAGAGACATCCAATCCGAATTGGCGCGGAATTCTCTTGCTTTAATGAATTCAAGACCTTTGTAATCTTTTATTTTTAATCCTTTTATGGTAACGTCCCCGAAATAATCTACTTCTACACTTTCTGTAGACATTCCGGCCTTAAAGTCTTTGTTTACGATCTGAAGTGCCTGATTGGCGGCCCATCGTTTGGTTACCGGGAGATTAATGGCAGTAAGTATTCCTCCAACAAGAATAACTCCCAGCCAGAAAAGGATCAGGAGAAGCTTTGCCCACCAGGAATAACTGGTGACATCTTTTACAGCCTGCTTCCCAAATTCCTCAGCGGTCTCTACGGGATGATGAATAGCATCTGATGCCAGTTCAGATGCTTCCTTAACGGTCTCCTTTACAGATTCTTCTACATTTTCAACAGTCTTCTGCACCTGATCACTTAGGTTCTCAGCTACTGATTTTTTATTCTCATTCTCGTTATTATTCTCTAACTTTGCCATTATTATGAGCGACTCTATAATTTTAGGTATTGAATCGTCCTGCGACGACACCTCAGCAGCTATCATCAAGGGAAACTGTATTCTGTCCAATATTGCTGCGAATCAGGCCATCCATAAAGAATATGGAGGTGTGGTCCCGGAACTGGCATCGCGAGCGCATCAGCAAAATATAATCCCCGTTGTTGAAAAATCTCTTACTAAAGCAAATATACAACAAAATGCTATTTCAGCTATAGGATTTACACGCGGTCCCGGACTTTTGGGATCACTTCTTGTAGGAACATCATTTGCTAAGTCTTTGGCAATGAGCTTAAATGTTCCATTAATTGAAGTTAACCATCTCCAGGCACACATTTTAGCCCATTTCATTGCAGATGCAAATCCTATGCCGCCTCAATTCCCTTTCCTGTGTCTTACGGTAAGCGGAGGTCATACGATGATTGTATTGGTAAGGGATTATTTTGATATGGAAATTATCGGAAAAACGATAGATGATGCTGCAGGAGAGGCTTTTGACAAGATCGGAAAGATTTTCGACCTTGATTATCCTGCCGGACCTATTATAGACCGATTGGCCAAAGAAGGAAATCCTGATGTATTTACATTCAACAAGCCTAGAATGGAGAATTATGATTATTCATTCAGCGGGATCAAAACTTCCGTTCTTTATTTTATTCAGAAAGAGGTGAAAAAAAATCCGGATTTTATTAAAGAAAATCTGAATGATCTTTGTGCTTCGGTTCAAAGAACAATCATTGAAATATTGATGACCAAACTTGAAAAAGCTGCTAAAGAATTGAATATAAAAGAGGTAGCCATCGCTGGTGGAGTTTCTGCCAATTCTGCTTTGAGAAAAGTAATGGAGGACAATCATGAAAAATTAGGCTGGAATATCTACATTCCAAAATTTGAATATACCACTGATAATGCTGCGATGATTGCCATGGTTGCTCAATTAAAGTTTGAAAGAGGTGAATTTACGGATCTGAGAACTTCCGCAACTGCAAAATATGATTTATGAAAATACTATTAGAAGAAAAAATACTGGGAACGCATTCTAAAAAAAACTCAAAATATTATTGGGTTTTAGAAACCGTTATAGGAAAAAATGAAGTGACAGAAAAATCTGAGGAAGAAGATTATTTAATGGTAAGTTCAGAAATTGGGTATATTCAAAATATAAAGGAGGAGATCATAGAGAAGATCAATTCAGAAAATGTATTTAGTTTTACTTATGAACCCAAAGAAGGAGATTATTTATCGATCAAAAATAATTTAAGAAAAAACGAATATTTGAATTTAATTTTTATGAATAATAAGTGGGTTGAAGAAATTTACGCATGTTCATACAGAGATTGTGAAGGTGATATTTATACCACGATAAAAACCGGTGTAGCATTTTTAAGCGATAATGAAATTACCTTTTAATCATCACTTATCAATAAAATTCAGGCGCATTCTAAATATCAATATATGAAACTTTTTTTTGGCGAAATCAATAACGGAAAAGCAATAATTAATGATGAAGAACAACAGCACATTGTGAAAGTTCTTCGTATGAAAGACGGTGAAGAAATTCACGTAACAGACGGAAAAGGAAATATTGCTTCCGGAAAATTAGTTATCGAAGGAAAGAAGGCAGGCTTAGAAGTTTCTGAAATTAAAACAAATACTCCGGATTTTAGTCCCCGACTTCATATTGCCATTGCACCAACGAAAAACATCGACAGGATCGAGTTTTTTGTGGAAAAGGCTGTGGAAATGGGTATCTCAGAGATCAGTATTATTATCACTGAGAAAACTGAACGTAAAAATATCAATATTGACAAGATCAGAAAGCAGGCTATAGCCGCTTCCAAGCAAAGTCTGAGGTTCCATTTCCCTGTCATTAATGATGCGGTGAAGCTTACAGATTTCTTAAAAAACATTGATCCGCAGTATACTTTTGTAGCGCACTGTCATGAAAATCTTGAAAGGATTGAGCTGAATACTATTCCTTCAATGGAACAAATCACTTTTTTAATTGGTCCTGAAGGGGATTTTTCTGAAAAGGAAATTCAATTTCTGTCCGAAACTAATGTAAAAGCAGTTTCACTTGGAAATCAAAGGCTGAGAACGGAAACGGCCGGAGTATTTGTGGCGGCGTGGAATTATTTCAATATGATGAAAGGATAAATATAAGGTCCAGAAAATGAAAGATGAGGCCAGAAACTGAATTAGAAATTATTCCACAACCATTTTCCCATTTTCCCGGTACATATGGATTTCATCTCCTTCTTCAATAATATGGGCGCTCATCATCAGAAGTTTACCCTTTTCCCATTGGTAAGTTTTACTGTAAGTATTAACAGGACCCACATGATAGGATGAAGTGATTTCTTTTCTTTTCCGATCAAACCCAATGTTCTGGATAGTGTCCAAAGGTTTGTAGTGATCATATTTCCTGCTTTTCTGATTATATAACCAAAAGCTTGAAGATGAAGCATAATTTCCAGCCCAGTTGATCAGTTCTATATCATTATAGCCGTCAAAATTCGCATCATTATCAATATTAAAAATGACTTCTCTTTCATTCAGAACAGAGATGGTATCTACAATAATTTTCTGATGCAGCTTATTTTTATTGAATATACTGATTGACTTAAAACTGATTTCGCCGTCCGGACTCTCCAATCCTTTAAGTGTATAGGTAAATCCGTTTCCTTTCACGGATTGGGAAAAAGGAACTGATGCCGTGTCCTCAGCCGGTACATTTTCTACCTGTTGTACCGGAGCAGGCACATTAACAATAGGTTCTTCCTTCGGCTCTGTTTTTTTAACGCAGCTGCATAAAACGATCAGGATCAAAGGAAATATTCTGTTCATATAGATAGATTATGATCTTTAAGGTATTTGTCGAAAATCTGCTGTCCGCTTCGTATAGAATTTACAGCCCAGCGAATCTTCATTCTCAATAATTTTTCCTCATCAAGCTTGTAATCGATATCCGATTTTATCAGCTTTTGCTTTAATTCATACATACAGATGGAAGCGGCAACAGATACATTGAAACTCCTTGTAAAGCCATACATAGGAATGGCCAATGTTTCATCTGCAAAATCCAGAATCTCCTGGGAAACGCCTTCCATTTCAGTTCCGAAAACCAAAGCAATCGGCTCGGTAATTTCATATTCAGGCAACATTTTCGCATTGTTTTCTAATGAAACAACGACTATTTTGTAGCCTCTATCTTTGATTTTTTGAAAAGACTCCATATTTCTGGGAAGTTTTTCTACCTCAACCCATGTATCAGCTCCTTTGGTAACACGTAGATTGGGTTCAAAACTATATTCTTCCTGCAAAGCGACCACTTTATGAAAACCACAAGCCTCCACAGAACGCACAATGGCTGCAGCATTCCTGAACTGATAAATATCTTCTACTACAGGAAGCACAAAATCCGAACTTTCCGGTGCAAAATGCTCAATCTTTGCCAATCTTTCCTCTGTTAAAAACTGCTTTAAATATTCAAAAGTTTGCGCTAAATCTTCCATTCATTTTCAAATCTTTGCAAATTAACGTAATTTTGAGCTATGAACCTGAACGAGGCTCAATTTCTTAGAAAAAAGTAATTCATGAAACGAAAAGTCCTGCTCATTTATACCGGAGGAACCATCGGTATGGAAAAAGATTATGAAACCGGAAGCCTCCGCGCATTTGATTTTGGAAATATTTTCGAAAAAATGCCTGAGATGAAATTAATGGAATGCGAAGTATTTGTGCATCCATTTGCCAAACCGCTGGACTCTTCGGATATGGGACCTGAGGAATGGAAGGTTATTGCTAACTACATTCTCAAAAATTATGAACTGTATGACGGTTTCCTGATTCTTCACGGAACGGATACGATGTCTTATACAGCTTCTGCTTTAAGTTTTATGTTGAAAGGACTTAGAAAACCTGTAATTATGACGGGTTCACAGCTTCCGATCGGAGATCTGAGAACGGATGCGAAGGAAAACCTTCTGACAAGCCTTTATTATGCCAGTCTTTATGAAAATGATGAAGCGGTTATTCAGGAAGTTGCTGTTTATTTTGAGTATAAATTATTAAGAGGGAACAGAACACTGAAATATTCTGCGGAGTATTTTGATGCTTATGCGAGTCCGAATTACCCGATATTGGGACAATCCGGCGTTCATTTAAATATCATTAAGGATAATCTTTACCGGTGTGATCCTGATATAGAATTTCATGTAGATGAACATATTTCTGAAGATATTCTGTTCTGGAGAATTTTCCCGGGCATGCATCTGAGCCATTTTAAAGAAATCCCTAAAATGAAGGTTCTTATTCTTCAGGTTTTCGGTTCGGGAACTATTTTCAGCAGTGAGAAAACGCGGGAAACACTTCAGGAAATCAGAAACAACGGAACTGAAATTGTAGTGGTAAGCCAGTGTATTTCAGGAGGTATTTCGTTCGGAAAGTATGAGAACAGTAATATTTTTTCAAGGATCGGAGCGATCAGCGGAAAAGATATGACAGCAGAAAGTGCCATCAGTAAAGCGATGCACCTGATAGACAATCCGAATTACTCCGGAACCTTTGCAGATAACTTCACCAGGAGTCTTTGTGGAGAAATTACTGAGTAATTTTAAAGAATAATTTGCAGATTCCAGAAATTACCCTATTTTTGCAATCTCAAATAGAGAGGTGTCCGAGTGGTTGAAGGAGCTACCCTGGAAAGGTAGTATACGGGTAACTGTATCGAGGGTTCGAATCCCTTCCTCTCTGCAAAAAGATAAAGGTCTTAAACTTAATTGTTTAAGGCTTTTTTATTTTACTCGTGCTATCAAATAGTGAGCGAAATTAAACAAAATCCCGGCATTCCTACCGGGGATTTGTCCGGAAAACTGTTGAAGGTCTTCCATCAATATAATTAGATATGAATGTTTGGTGTAAAAATTTAATTACAAATCGTTAGAAACTGGTGGCTCATCTGCACTTTGAATTTGGCTTCTGATTTTAATTTAGCATACACAGTGTATTCAAAAGCCTGTACCGCTTTCAGTTTCCTGTCTATATACTCTGCAATCTGCGCGACAGAAAAAATAAAATCCCTGTACACCGCAATATTCACGGTCTGTCCATAATAAGGAAGATAAGCCTTCAAAAAAGGAACTGCAGCCTGATGCCTGTTGTAATTCACACAGTATCCCGCCCCTTCTCTTGAGGTAATAATTTCACGGTCATTGATATAATCCAAAACCGTTTTATTTCTGTCCATAGAGTTGCCATTTTTTGTCAGGTGCCTGTTGATTTTGTCCAGAATATGCTGGGCGTATTCCATCATGGTGATGGTTTTCCACTCAAATATATGGTTCATGCCTTTGGCAGCTTTGGGATGTTTTTCATTTTCACAATTGGTACAGAAAGTGATCCCGATTTTTTCATGATAAGGGAAAAAGCAGTCTTTGATCTCCATAGATGCATCAGCCAGAAGCCTGTCATCTGCAAAACTGTAGTACAAATAAGGACTGTAAAGATCTGCCAGGTTTTTTAAAAAATCGATCTCGCTGGCATTATGATATTCTTCAAACCATTTTTCAAGGGTGTTGTAATAATGGTTTTCAAATTCTTTAAATGTTAAGTAAAACGGCAATTCCATAGCTCTGTAATTTTGATATGACAAAGCTATTGCTGTAATGCGACAAAACTTGACGTGTTATTTTTTTTTTGAGAGTCAAGATGCAAGAATCAAGATTTCAGATTTCAGACATGAGATTTTTGATGAGGCTAAGACTAAGGGTGATCATAAGACTTAAACCAATTATTTAAAATCTTTATACAGCAACGGTTAACTTTTAAGATGCCGAAATACACAATAGCGACTCCTACTTTAACCCCCGTAATCCGAATCCCGAAACTCTAAGACACTCAAACTCTACGACTCTCTAACTCCTTGAACTCTGATACCAAACACTATTTGTCATAATTCATCATCATATATTCAAAGTAATGGATCATTTTCAGGTAGTTTTCAATACTGATATATTCATTGGTGCTGTGGATGCTTTGCTGTTCTGAGCTGTTGATCCTGATCGGCATAAATCTGTAGATATTCTTGCTTACAATCTGATATTTATAAGCATCGGTACCGGCTATAGTAAGATATGGGGTCACAATGGCTCCCGGATAGATCTCTCTGATTCCGGCTTCTATTAATTTGAAGCCTTTTGTATTGGAAGGAGAAACAGCAGAAGCTTCTCTTGTATTGTCGATATCTTCTACCTCAACATCAAAACCTTCTGTCGCTTTTGCAATATGCTCACGGACATCTTTCACAGTGTTTCCAGGAAGCAATCTAAAATTGACCACAAACTCCACCTCGGGAGAAAGTACGTTAGTTCCGTCGCTTCCTTTCATCATCGTTAAAGCAGTTGTGGTACGCACCAGAGCATTGGTTGTATTATTTTTAGTAAGCTGGGATAAAAGAAGAGGCTTTAGCAGCCACTGGTTGGAAAGGGCCAGCCTGGAAGTAAATGGCATTGTGCCGCCAATATTACTAAAGAATTCTTCGATGAGCGGTGTTATAGAAGGTTTCATCTGGTCGTCTTCAAGACGCTGCATAATCACAGCAGCTTTTCCTATTGCACTTTCCATGGGAGGCATTGAAGAGTGACCTCCAAGCCCTTTGACTTTTATCTTTGCAGAAAAGAAACCTTTTTCTGCACATCCAACAGCCGCTACATCGGAATCTACGCCTGCTACATTACCTTTCTGCATAATCAACCCCCCTTCGTCATACACTGCATCAAACTGAAGTCCTTTTTTCTTAAAATAATCTGCAATCTGTACAGCTCCTTTTTGTCCACCCACTTCTTCATCAAAGCCGAAAGCCAGATAAATATCGCGTTTAGGAATATTTTTGCTTTTAATCATGGTATTCATAGATTCCATAAGTGAAAAGAGCATTCCTTTCATATCTATAGCTCCTCTTCCATAAATTCTACCATTAGCCACGGTCCCTGAAAAGGGTTCGAAATCCCAGTCCTCCGCTACTTTAGAAACCGGAGGCAGAGGTTTATCATCAGGTCTGAAAATATTCTGTTCTTTATTTTTCACATCGGCATCACCGGGAGGAACGACGTCTATATGGGAAAGAAAAAGTATAGGTTCCAGTGAAGGATCGCTGCCTTTAAGCCTGAAAACCAAAGCATGGGTATTAATCTCGTTATTTTCGGTATTCTGATAAACGAGCGGATAAGATGTTTTCAGATATTCTTTAAACTGATCAAACGGTGCATAATTGAATTCACCCAGACTACCGGTGGAAACCGTAGGAATTTTGATGCCGCCTGACAGACGCAATACGGCAGAATCATTCTTCACAGGCTTCCATCCTTCTGAAGTTTCTGCCACTGCTTTTTTAAAAGGATACGTATACATTTTGATGAGCAATACAGCAACTAAAATAACTAGGATTCCGAGAATGACTAAAAGGAACTTTTTCATGGTAATAAGATTTTGTGTGGTGTTGATTGTCTAACAAATATACTAAAGAAACTGCAATAATTACAGTAAAACCTAAGTAATTCCCGATAATTGGATATAAGATCATTATAGCTATTCCAAAAGTCCGAAATTGATATCAAAAATAGATTGTTATTTTCCAGCGTGAATTTGTCGGTAGCTTGCTTTGCTGAATTGTTTATTGAAAAACCACAAAAAACTTAAAGACTTCTTTAATAAAAACGCAGCCACATTATAACACAAAAAACCCTTGCATTTTGCGAGGGTTTTGTTTTATCTGCCACACGATACAATCGTGCGGGAGATACGGGTAAATAATTATCTTATTTTAACTGTTTCTAATATTCTTTTAATTGACTGTTGTGTTTCTATGGATGGATTGTTACAGTAAATAGAAAGCTTATTGCCTCTAGTCTCTTTATTAAAAATCGCTCCAATAGTACCTTCTTGTTTTTTGGGAAAAATCAATAATACATCAATGTTATTGATTTTATCATAGTAATAATAATTTTTAAGATAGGTTGAATGTGATGTATCAAAATCTTTATTTTTATATATTATTATATCCTTAGATGACAGTTCTCCATTAGAAAAGTCAAGTAATGTTTGCTTCTCTTTTTCATTGTCTACAACTATTGGATCATCTATTATATTTGTAACACCACTGCTTATAACTATTGAGTCTCCTTTATTTACAAATAAAAAATTTTTTGAATCATATTTAGTATTTTCTTTGTTTACCCAATTATTAGGAATACAAAATTTATATTGTTCAATATTATATTCCTGACACAATTTTTCATCAACAATATTAGATTTATTACACGAAACTAAAACATACAATAACAAACTAGTAACTATTAGTATTCTCATTTTTTAACATTTTTTTTATAAAAGTCTCGAGCTAATGTAGTAGAAGGAGTTTTATCCCATCCTTTTAGCCAACTTGCCTGAGATGAAAAAGATTTTCCAGTCATTCCATTTGATAAAATAACACCTAAGCCTGAAGCCGTATAAATAGTATTTTTCTCAGGATTACTTAACGATGTTGATCCAGCAGTAAAAGCAGTCATTAGTCCTCTATTTGAATGATCTAATCCTAAATTATGACCTAACTCGTGTTTTACAACATCATTGAATAGGTTAGATCCTATTGTTTTCTTTTCAACCGCACCAATTCTACCACCTACTGTTCCCCAACCTAAAGTATCACCACCACCTGCATTTGAATCAACAACTTCATCTACTATCATCATAACATGATCATTTTTTTCCAATTTTATCAAAGCTATTGACAACTTCATATTCAATATTAAATGAACTAATATAAACACTTGAATTTATTGAAGCTCCATATGATTGATATCCTAAACCTTGGAATTCTTTTAATGAAACTGAACCCTTGGATTTACTAAACATAGTAGATGATAAATCTGCACCTGAAAGATTTAAGACTTTCATTGTTACAGTCATATTTACATTTTTATATTCTGTATTTCCTTCTCGTCTAGAAGAATTTATTGTGGTTCTAATATCATCATTTTCCCCACCATCATAAGTCCCATTACCATTATTAGTCCATGTACTTGAGGAAGTTGTATTATCCCACATTTGCTGAAGAGAGCTTACGGACAACATTCCGTCAGGATCAACATAGAAAATTGGATTATTTGCAGCATAATTATACGGGGTATGACGACGCATCTTTTCTGCAAGGGGATCCACGACGCCCCAACGTCCAATATCCGACATATAAAATCTTGCGCCATAATCATACATTCCCGTCTCCTGAAGTTCCTTGCCGTTGTACTTATAATTTTTATAAGAACCCGCCCCGAAGAATGCATTTCCAGATTTTAAATGATTCATCCCAAAAGGATAATAATCGTTGCTGTCTACAATTTCAAGAGCGCCTGCGCTGATTCTTCCAAAGCTTACCCTTGCATCCTATATAATTTTTTATTGTAAACCACCGCAATTGCGGTGGTTTATTTTATCTGCTCAAAGTCACAGACTTTGCGTAGCGGGGTGACGTTTTCTAAGCATTATAAATCGCTATCTCAAAATATATACCATATAAATGTATTAAAAGAATTACAATATTAATTACTAAAAACAACCATTTAAATTTGCTTTCAAGTTTTATTGAAACAATAATTGCAAATAAACTACATAAGCAACCTATCAAAGAAAGACCAATTATAACATTTCTTGTTCCTAAATACACAAAATCACTGTTAGAAATAACTACTATTAATAAAAAATAAACAATATTGATTATTTGAATTATAAGATTTTTTTTCACGGCTTCTTTTCTTCTGGTTTGTTTAACTCTTTAACAACTGCATTGTATGCATTATAACGATATTTGTTATCAATTTGTGTATGTGAAGCATTTACAGGAACATTCGATATTTTGGTTTTAGAAGGGTCTCTTGCCTCTATATCTTCCCCGCCAATTGCACTATGCATGAACCCATCATTTTTATTATAATAATTGACAGCGGTTTTAACGTTGGATGGGATTTTATCGCTATCAATTCCTGATAGAGGATGATCAGCAATATCTAGTGTAAACAAAAGATCAATCTTTACAGTAGGATTCTCATTAGCTAATTCAACAAGATTGTCTGCTCCCAGACTATGCCCAACCATAATTAATTTACCATTTGGACTTTGTTTTCTGAAACTATTGACTGAAGTTAATATATCATTTTTTGTACTTTCCCCTCTTGAAGAAGCAAATACTCCTACTTGGGTTGTTGAGCTATTTAGATTATTAATAACACCTATACCATCATAATCGATATAACTATCTTTATTATACTTTGTATAGTTTTGTGCTTGAGTTGCTCCCGGTGGGGGCGAACCAACATAGCCTTGATTAACAATTACTAAATTCTTAGTTCCTTTATTTATTTCTACTGGTTCTAATCCTTCCAGTTCTACTGCATCAATAACTCTATTACCACTAAATGCATAAGGAGTCCAAGTATGGTATTCCTCTGTCAATGGATCCACATTAAAGAACCTTCCCACATCAGGCATATAATTTCTCCACTTAAACGAGTAAAAACCAGTCTCTTGTAACTCCTGTCCTTGGTACTTGTAATTCTGATATTTCCCAGTTCCAAAATAAGCATTTCCAGTTTTCAAATGATTCATCCCAAAAGGATAATAATCGTTGCTGTCTACAATTTCAAGAGCACCTGCGCTGGTTTTTCCAAAACTGACCCTTGCATTTCCTAAATGATCGGAATAATTGTAAATATTTTGATTTTATACAATCATAAGATACTGTAGCAGTAAAGAAAAGCGGACGTTTGCATCATCGTAGGCTTTTAATAAAGATTCAAAAGTTATTTAATTAATAATATGTACGGGGCGTGTTCGATAAAACCAAATTAACAGTATTCTTTTTTTTGCTAACATATAGATATTTATACATTTCAATATCTTTCTTTTTTAAGAGAATTTTCTGACTCCCGATATTAGCTGTCAGTTCTTCACAATTCGACTTTTGTAAGTAATAATCTGCTAAATTTATTGTATGATCTGTTGTTATAATTTTATTAAAAACTTCTTTAGAATCACATTGTAAAGAAACTTTTTCATTATCAAAATAGCTTTCGAAAAAAATATTGATAAAATTTCCTTTTATATCAATTTTTTTTTGCAGTTCTGTTAAAATAGGTTTTTCGTTTTCTTTGCTGAAAGTATAATTATGTCTTTGCTGGCATTGGCAAAAAAATGACACGATTAAAAATAAAATACTCTTTTTCATAATTAGTCTTGGTTAAATGGTGATATAGATTGGTTATTTTCTGTTTCAACCTTAGTAGTTATGGGTACATTCTTTTTAATCTCGCTAAATTGTTCTTTTGTTAAAGTCTTCCCGTTTGTATCAGAAGTCATTAGATTGACAAATTTCATACTTTGTTTTATGTGTGGTGGGTTAGCTGGATCTATATCGTGTCTTAATCCAACAGTATGACCAAATTCATGACTGGCTACTTCTCCAGTTTCAGAACCTAATATAGACATAATCTGAATTCTATTCGATTGTGAATTTCCAATGTTATTTACCTTTCCCATCGTAAGTGGGCTACTTGCTCCTTCAATTTTATCTACGAAATCTATATAATAGTCGCCTGCTGACACACTATTTACAAATTCAATATTATTCACTTTTGTACTAAGTGATACACCTTCGCTGTCAACTCCAGAATAAATATTTTCCATTGTTTTAACAAGCTCAGCTGTTCTAATTTTCACGTCATCTTGTGTCATAATACTACTATTATTTAGAACTTTGAAATCAACACTATATTGAATATTTTCATTTCCATCTAAATTCTTATAATGTATTCCTGACCATTCCAGGCCTTCTAATTCCCTACCATCAACAACCCTATTTTCAGAGAAATTATAATGTGACTGGTAAGCATATTTTTCACTTAACGGATCTACGTTGAAAAATCGCCCCACATCGGGCATGTAATTACGCCACTTAAAACTGTAAAAACCAGTTTCCTGTAATTCTTGCTCCTGAAATTTATAATTTTTATACGACCCTGCTCCAAAGTATGCATTTCCACTTTTCAGCTGGTTCATCCCGAAAGGATAATAATCGTTGCTGTCTACAATTTCTAAATTTCCGCTGGAAGTTCTTCCAAATGAGACCCTTACATTTTCTAACTGATCCTTGTAACTGTAAATATTTTGATTTTTGTACAATCATAAGATACTGTAGCAGTAAAGAAAAGCGATCGTTCGTAAACAGAACATAATAAAACACAAAAACCCTCGCAATTGCGAGGGTTTTTTGTTATGCTAGTTATTATTCTCCGTGAGTATATTTAATCACTTTCCTTGTCTTTACGTTCACTTCTGCATAGGCTACACCAGTGATTTCGTCTTTTGGATAAGAACCTTTAATGATGTATATGCTATCATTTTTCTTTTGTACTCTAAATGGTTTTTCTTTCTTTATTGTAGGTTTCCCATAAACTTCGTTCCATTTGTTTTCTGCAAGAGTTAAAGCAATGTTTTCATCAGAACCTGTAATTTCACTAGGTTTTAGTGGTCTATTTTTAGAACATGATACTAAAATAGCGCAGATGAAATATAAAATGTTTTTCATTATCTATGGTATTTTTGAGGTTGGTTTATTAATATTATTTCCTCTCTTTTTTTATCTTTTATTGATTCCAAAATTCCATCAAATTTTGGTTCAGTAGGATTAGGGTATCGTTTTGGAGTTTGCCTTGGTCTGTCTCCTTCTGATGGCAAAGGTGACATTTCTGGATCGATCGTATTTTGTCGATTTTTTGATTTTGGATCACTAGGCATATCATAATTTAAAGTATAAGCTTTGCCAGTATTTACATCGAAATATTCTAACACTCCTCCAGGAGTTACTAAATAAGCACCTAGTTTTTGTTCTTCAGCATACCCAATGTCACCACCTAATTCACCTACTTCTCCTGAAAAATTTTCATCGTCATATCCGGGATCATCGTTCCCATGGGTATGAATGTAAGAGACAATTTTCCCTCCTTTAGGGGTATACTTGTTAAGTTTATCTTTTGGAACACCGTGTGGATTCCCTTTAGCAGGAGTATTATAAGCATAATACGTTTTATTATCTACATCTATAGAATAAATAAATGCTGCATATTCTCTTTTATTAAGAATTGATTTTCCATTGTATTGTTTCCCAAAATTTCTTGCAGCTTTATCTTGTGATCCAAATAATACATGTGGCTCTAATCCTTCTATTTCACGGGCGTCAATAACTCGATTTCCACTAAAAACGTAAGGAGACCATGTTGGATACTCTTCTGTAAGTGGATCCACATTAAAGAACCTTCCTACATCAGGCATATAGTTTCTCCACTTAAACGAGTAAAAACCAGCCTCCTGCAATTCTTGTCCTTGGTACTTGTAATTCTGATATTTCCCAGCTCCAAAATAAGCATTTCCAGTTTTCAAATGATTCATCCCAAAAGGATAATAATCGTTGCTGTCTACAATTTCAAGAACTCCTGCGCTGGTTCTTCCAAAGCTTACCCTTGCATTTCCAAGGTGGTCTTTGTAACTGTAAATATAC
>NZ_QNUH01000009.1 GCF_003385495.1 Chryseobacterium elymi
GTATTGATGACCTCAGATTTCTTATCAAGGAATTCATTAATTCTCTGCATGGAAGCTTCAGCCCTCTGGTTGACAGAAGTTACCCAGCCTACCATAGAGAATGGCCAGATCAGGATATTGATGTACATAAAGAAATCAGCAATTTTACCGACACTTAACTGCCCTGCAATATATTTCTGTCCACCAATTAAGATAACAGCTACGTTCAGTAATCCGATTACAAATAAAATAATGGTAAAGAAATACGCTTCTGTTTTTGCTAAGTCGAGTGCTTTATTCTGATAGTCAGTTACTTTGATTCCGTAGTTTTTCTTGATATAGTTTTCCTTCGCAAAAAACTTCACCACTCGGATTCCTGAAAAGCTATCCTGAACGAAAGTGGAAATCGCAGACTGGCTTTTCTGCATAATCTTCGACTTCTGATTGATAATTGAGCTTACCTTAAATATAATGTAAGATAAAATGGGTAATGGCAATAACGTCCATAAAGTCATGGAAGTGTCCGTTTTAACCATATAAATGCTGGTGATTAAAAGAAGAATCACGAGATTCACCACATACATTACTCCCGGACCAAGATACATTCTTACAGCAACAACATCTTCACTTAATCTGTTCATAAGGTCCCCGATGGTAGTCTGTTTGTAATCTGTAAGAGAAAGATCCTGATAATGCCTGTAAATCTTATTTTTCAGTTCATATTCAATTCTTCTTGAGGCTACAATAATAGTCTGTCGCATCATGAAGGTAAAAAAACCTGTCAGAAGCGAGCAGCCCACAATAATAGCAACATATATCAAAACCTGATTATTAAAGCCCAGATTTCCACTTTTTGTAAGCTCGTCTACAGACTTTCCTACAAACTGGACCTTATAGATATTGAAGAAATTACTGGCAATGATAAATAACAACCCCCAAAACAATAATATTTTGTGCTTCCAAAAGTAAGGGTTTAAGGTTTTTAGCGCTTTCATAAAGTTTTACAAATTTACAAAAATGTAGGCAGACTACGAATTTCATCAATTTTAATTTTTGTATCTTTGCACCCATAAAAAGCTCTTTGAATGTTAGGAAGACGACAAATCCGTGAAAAAGTAGTACAAACAGTGTATTCATACTATCAGAATCCTCTGAAATTTGATGTTTTAGAAAAAAACATGTTTTCAGGAATAGAGAAAATCTATAATCTCTATATCTATCAACTTAATTTTTTGGTAGCTCTGAAAGAATTGGCAGAGACTCAGATCGAAATTGGGAAGAACAAATATCTTAAAACTGATGCTGAAATTAATCCTAACCAAAAATTTATCAATAATCAGGTACTGATTAAGCTGGAAGAAAATCCTGAAAGATTATTTTTCACAGGTCAGCACAAACAGCTGAAATGGGATATGCATGATGATATATTGGTAAAGACTTTTCAGAGAATTACAGCAGGGAAGCGTTATCAGGATTTCATGAAAGAAGAAGGGTATTCTTTTGAAGAAGATCAGAAGTTTATCGGAAAGCTGTTTTTGAGATATATCGCTGAGAATGATGATTTCCAGGAATATCTTAGTGATAAGGAACTTTCATGGTACGATGATATCCATATCGCCAACTCAATGGTACAGAAAACGATCGGTTTCCTGAAAGAAGATGAAGAAAGCAGAACTTTAATTAAAATGATTAAAGATGAAGAGGATAAAGTTTTCGCCGGAAAACTTCTCAGAGATACCCTGAATAACTGGGAGGCTAATGAGAAAACATTAAGCGAAAGGTTGGAAAACTGGGATCTGGAAAGAGTTTCTTTAATGGATAAAGTAATTTTGTCAACCGCTATTTCAGAACTGGATAATTTTCCTTTTACACCTTCAAGAGTTATTATCAATGAATATATTGAAATTGCAAAAGTATTTGCAACAGACCGCTCCAATATCTTCATTAACGGAATTTTGGATAAATATTGTAAAGATCAAAATAGAATTTAACATGAAAAAGACGTTATCAATTATCGCCTTGTCTATTATAGGCCTTGGTTTAGTTTCTTGTAAAAAAGAGAACCAGCAAGCTGCTGCAGGTGCAGAAGCTGCCAATATTACAGATTCTACAGCAGGTGCAACCAATTTAGCTCCTACCGATTCAATGGCAGCTCCTGCAGCAGACAATACAGCAGAAGCAACTCCGATTTCTAACCAGCCGCTAACATCAGTTGCCCTGTCTGAAAACAACTTCGATTTTGGAAAAATCAAAAAAGGAGATAAAGTAGAGCACGTTTACGAAATTACCAATACAGGAAAAAATCCATTGGTGATCTCTGAAGTAAAACCTGGATGCGGATGTACAGCTCCTGACTTTACAAAAGATCCTATTCTTCCTGGTAAGAAAGGAAAAATTACTCTGCATTTTGATTCTTCAAGCTTCGACGGAAACGTTCAGAAGTATGCAGATGTATTTGCAAACGTAGATAAGGCTCCTATTAAATTAACGTTCACAGCGAACATTCAACCATAATTATAAAATATGTTGACAATCTTTTTACAGGCACAGCCACAGGGATCTTCATCAATGATGCTGATCATGATGGGAGTGATGTTTGTGGGGTTTTATTTTCTTATGATAAGACCACAGATGAGAAAACAGAAGCAGGAGAAAAGCTTTCAGGAAACTTTAAAAGTTGGAACGAGAGTAGTTCTTACTTCAGGTCTTCACGGAAGAATTGCTCAGGTTCAGGATGACGGATTTGTTATTGAAACTTTATCCGGAAAACTAAAATTCGAAAAAGCTGCTGTTTCCAGAGAATTTACTGAAGCACGTTTTGGGGACAAAGCAAAGGCAGCTGATAAAACGGCAGAGAAAAAAGAAATAGATACTGAAAAGAAATAATTTTCAGTTTGAGAATATTGCTCGGCGCGGTGAACGAAGTTCACCGCGCCGAGTTTTTATATATGTTATCAACACCGTAAACATACGCTTATTTAGTGGCGTAGCCACATTCTTTGCTTCCCTCAAAACTATTACGCATCATCTTGAAACTTTGCGTTGAAAATTTCCCACAGATCCACAAATTGTATAGATTTTTCACCTAATATATTTTTCAGATCAATTTGTTAATCCTATACATTTTAAGAATAGCTTTGCATGAAAGCCTGCTCAAATTAGTGTTATCCGTGAACTTATTCGTGAAATTAATTTGTTTAAAAGTATTGTCATTCAAAATTCATCATCATAAAATCAAATAAATATCTTTGCACCATGAATCAAAATACAGGCAAAACCGTTCTCATTCTAGGGGCCAATTCAGATGTAGCTAAACAATGCATTAAGCAGTATGCTGAAAAAGGATTTTCTGTAATCGCAGCTTCGCGGGATACAATTTCACTGGAAAGGTTTGTTTCAGATAACCAGATTCGTCCTTCAAAAGTCACCATTCTTTATTTTGATGCTGTAGATTTTAATTCCCACCAGAAATTTTATGATGATCTTCCTGTAAAACCTCATATTGCAGTATATGCGGCCGGATTTTTAGTTGATAATGCAAAAGCTTTGAGAGAATTTAAGGGCGCTCAGCAAATGATGCAGGTCAATTACATGGGAGCTGTTTCCATCCTGAATATTATTGCTATGGACCAGAGCAATACCAATCTGGAAAGAATCATCGGATTATCTTCACTGTCAGGTGTAAGAGGCAGGAAAAGTAATTTTGTATATGGAAGTACAAAAGCTGCTTTTACTCAATATTTAGCGGGGTTACGACAGGAATTAGCTTCAAGAAAGATTCTTGTTAATGTCTTGGTGATTGGTTATATCAGAACTAAGATCAATGAAGGTCTTCAGCTCAATGAATCTCTGATCATGGAGCCGGATTATGTGGCGAAGCATATCGTCAATGCCGGAAATTCTTTTACTATCGTCCCAAATTTTAAATGGAAGATGATTTATATTATTTTAAAAATATTGCCGGAAAGTTTGGTTGCTAAACTGCCTTAGATTACTTATTTTTAATATCAACTTTTGAAAGACCCAGGCTTTTCATTAAAGTATTGTAATTATTAAGTAAATGAGGATTATTTCCATATTGGAAAAGTCTCAATTTTCCTTTACTGTCTTCAACTGAAAAAAAATTTCCACTATTACCAAATTCTCTTTCAATGAATTTTAATCTCATTAAATTATTCATATAATTAATTAAGACTGTTTGTTGTGATTTTGATAAGATAAAGTTTTTAGTGACGTCTTTCTCTTGAACGATTGAACCTTTATCATCCCTTTTGCTACAATTTATTTTGTATTTTATATAAGCCAATTTTATTTTTCTTTCTGAGTCATAAATCTTAAGAAGCTCTTCATGACCTCCCCATTCACCACAATCAGCAAATTGAGATTTTATAAGTATTGTATCTTCGTTATTGTAAAACAAATTTTCAAATGAATACCCCGCCTGTCCTGAATTGGTTTTCTCAGAAACTTCTTTATTAGAACAGCTTGTAAAAAGTATTAATAAGCAAATTAAGGAGATAGTTTTCATTTAGCTATGAATTTTATTCAAAAGTACCTAATTACTCCCCATTCTGCAACAATTCCAATGCTTTCATCATATCAATTCCTTTCCCCAAAACAGGTTTAAATAAATCACCTTTTTCCTTAATTCTATCCAAAGCATTATCAATAGTAAAATCTGTTGGTTTTATACCGGGCTTTACTTCATCCCATTCCAAAGGCATTGAAACAGAAGCTCCTTCCTTGGGACGTAAACTGTAAGCACTTGCTAAAGTCTGTCCCGTCCTGTTTTGCAGATAATCCAGATATATTTTATTGTCATCCCTTTTCTGTAAGCTTCTTTCTAATGTTGTGATTTCCGGAAGCTGTGTATGAACCTGCTTCATCAAAATATGGGCAAAATCTTTCACCTGGTCAAAATCATATTTTCCGCCCATCGGGATATAAACGTGAATTCCTGTGCTTCCCGAAGTTTTGCAGTATCCTTTGATTTTAATTGAATTTAAAACCTCGTTTATCTGAAGAGCCGTTTCAATGACATCATCAAATGTATTTTTCTTTGACGGATCCAGATCCAGCACCAGATAATCAGGATGTTCCAGATCCGGGAGAGCACTGTTCCATGGGTTTAAATCAATACAGCCTAAATTATTCAGGTAAGCTAGCGTAGCTTTATCATTACAGTATACATAATCAATATACTTATCATTGGATTCTGAATAGACCTTTGTTGTTTTAATCCATCCCGGCATATGGTCTCCGGCATCTTTCTGGTAAAAACCCTGTTCTTCAATGCCGTTTGGAAAACGGTTCAGAGATAACGGGCGGTTTTTCAGATAAGGAAGAATATATTCCGCAACCGATTGGTAATATTCTATCACATCGCCTTTCATGATACCATCTTTCGGAAAATAAATTTTGTTCTGATTGGTAAGTTTTACGGTATGTCTGTTTAAAGTAATCTCCTTTTCTTTTTCAACGGAAGAGGTATTTTTCTTAGGTGCATCTTTAGCTTTCATCTCTTTAGGATTTTCATTAATTTGACTTATTTTATTGGTCGAATCACCGATTTCTTCAGGATTTTTATCTTCACGGAGGGTAACAAAAACAGGATGCCGGTAAATACCGTCTTTGGTGATTTCAGAGAATTTTATCTCACACACCAATTCGGGTTTCGTCCAGGTTACAGGCATATTGGTTTTAGGTTTCTTTTCAAACGGGGAAGATTTTATAATCAGTTTTTTTAGCCTTTCATGCATTTGGCTTAAGGATTCTTTATTAAAACCTGTTCCTGTATGTCCGCAATATACCAGATTTCCATCAATATACTTTCCAAGGATTAATGCTCCGAAGCTTTTTCTGGATCCTCTGGGCTCCGTAAATCCACAAATAATGGCTTCCTCTGTATTGGTGAATTTTATTTTAAGCCAGTCATTCGTTCTGTGATTTTCAGTATATAAACTGGCGGCTTTTTTCGCAATCATTCCTTCTAACTGCATTTTCTTCATTTGGTTGAAAAAATCAATGCCTTTTTCGGGGATATGATCGCAATATTTGATAATGTCTGTTTCAACTAAGGCTTCTTTTAAAAGTTCTTTCCGCTGTAGAAGTGAAAGTTCTTCCGTAGAGTGGCCATTCAGCCATAGAAGGTCAAATACCTGGTAGGTTAAAGCAAGATCCGGATTGTCACCAATTTGCTGTAAGAGTTGAAAATTGGGTTTTCCATGTTCATCATAAGCTACAATTTCTCCGTCGAGAATCATTTTATACCTTTGGTATTTAAAATCTTTTGTGATTTTTTCAAACTTTGATAAAAAAGAAATTCCGTTTCGGGAATAGAACAGGGGACGTTTATAGCTGAGATCGGTAATTGCCCTGTAGCCGTCCCATTTTATTTCAAAAACCCAATCTTCATCATCAAAGGCCGTCTCAAAAGATTTAGCCAGCATAGGCTTGATGAAGTTTTCTAATTTTTTTTCATCAACTAAAGAGTTGAACCTTTGAAATCTGGGTTTTGTTTCAGAAGCTATAACTTCTTTTTGCTGTTTTTTAGGCTTTTTTTTTCCTCTAAAAACTTAGTTACTGCAGAATTTTTAGAGGTATTCTCTTCTGCATCATAATTTTCTTCAGCAAATTCGTCTTTATGTTTAATTAAAAGCCAGGCATTGTTTTCAGCATTTTTCATTTTAACCAAAGCGAATTCACCTTTCAGTTTTTTTCCATGTAAAATGAACTTTATTGAACCGGCTTTTAATTCTTTCAACAATTGTTTTTCATCGGAAAGTTTGCTGGTATCATCCAATGGTTCATACGTTCCGCTGTCCCAGACTTCAACCTGACCTGCTCCGTAATTTCCTTCAGGAATATTTCCTTCAAAATCTTTATAATCGTAAGGGTGATCCTCAACTTCCATAGCCAGGCGTTTATCTTTTGGATCTAATGAGGGACCTTTCGGAACCGCCCAGCTTTTCAAAACGCCTTCCATCTCCAGGCGGAAATCATAATGCAGACGGGAAGCAGCATGCCTTTGAACTACAAAAATAAGCTTGTCCTTACTCTTTTTTGTTTTTCCCTTAGGTTCGCTTGTTTCAGCGAATCTTCGTTTTTCATTATAATCTTTGAGAGCCATTACGATGCATTTTTAGATTTGGAATTTTGTAAGCTGGCTTTTAACTGTGCCATAAGATCAATTACCTTACCTTGTTTTGCAGGTTCTGCTTTTTTAGCTTTTACTCCTTTACCTTTTGCTTTTTGTTTAATGATCTTCAGTAAAGATTCAGAATAAGTGTCCTCATACATTCCAGGATCAAACTCTTGTGAAAGTTGTTCGATGAGGCTTACTGCCATTTTTAATTCGGCAGGTTTCGGAGCTTTTTTCGCTGGAATTTTTAAGTCTTTATAATCTCTGATTTCTTGTGCAAAACGTAATCTGTTTAAAACAAGGATTTCGTCATTATAAGGGCGAACCATTCCAATTGCTTCACTTTCGCGGAGAACGAAAGTTCCGACACCGACCATTTTTGTTTGTGATAAAGCTTTTAATAGAAGCCTGTAAGCATTTTCCCCGTTTTTTTGAGGTTCCAGAAAATAAGGGTTTTCAAAATAAACGCTATCAACTTCAGCTTCTTTTACAAACTGATCAATAGAAAGTATTTTGCTCTTTTCAGGACTTGCTGCTTCATAATCTTCATCTTCAAGAATGATATATTGATCATCCAGGAGATAGCCCTTTACAATGTTTTCCCACTTGACTTCCCTGCCTGTTTTTTCGTTGACTCTTTTGAATTTGATATTCGAAAAATCAGATTTATCGAGCATATCCAAATCCAGTTTGCTGCTTTCTGTGGCGGAGTAGATTTTAACTGGAATATTGACTAAACCGAATCCAATGGCGCCGTTCCATATTGCTTTCATTGTCTTACGTTTTGGATAAGATTCTGCAATGATTGTGCCGTGCGATTTAACATAATTAAATGAAGCAGGTTTCGGCATCAGAGTTTTACAATTAAAAATATCTGTTTAAGTGATTATTTTTCAGTTTTTCAAAATTTACTACCTTTGTTTTTTCTATTTCTAACAAGAGTCAGTCTTCTTTAATAGACAAATTTCTGCTTTATTTTAAATACTGTTGAAAAATTATCTGCAATTCGAATTTTAATAATACTAAAGATTTTTTAATGAAAGATTTAAATTTAAGAAATGTACAAGACAATTGGGAAAGCTTTATAACGTCTGCCGTGGCTATGGCTCCAAGACTTATCACTGCATTAATTTCTGCCGTTCTTATATTTATCGTAGGAAGATGGATTATCGGTTTGCTGAAAAAGCTGATTAAAAAAACATTTATAAAGAAAGATGTCGAAATTTCTTTGCAGAAATTCATGTTAAATGTTATCAATTGGGGGCTTAATATTTTGCTTTTCATTATTGTGGTTACCCAGCTTGGCGTACAGACTTCCGCTTTTGTAGCGATGATTGGTGCTGCAAGTTTAGCTGTTGGTTTAGCTTTGCAGGGTTCATTGGCTAATTTTGCCGGTGGAATTTTAATTTTATTGCTTAAACCTTTTAAAGTAGGTGATTATATTGAGGTGAAATCTGGAGAATCCGGAACCGTACATATGATTGATATTTTTCATACAAGGCTCATTACTCTACAAAACCAAATGGTTGTAATTCCCAACGGAGATGTTTCAAATAACAGCATTACAAATTATACACATTTAGGCACACGCCGCACATGGTTTAATATTGGAGTTTCTTATAATGCCAATCTTAATGAAGCGAAAGAAATTCTTCTGAATGTAATTCGAAATAATCAATATGCATTTGATGAACCTGCGCCGCAGGTTGTGGTAACTGAATTGGGTGATAGTGCTATAAATTTATCTATAAGAGCAACGACTTCTTTGGGGAATTTCTGGGCAATGAATGAAGAACTTATCATTGATTGCAAAAAGGCGCTTGATAATGCTGGAATTGAAATTCCTTTTCCTCAGAGAGATCTGCATATTTACCAAAGTTCTTGATGTATGAATTCATCAGTTCTGCCTATTTTTCCATGAATTTAATTAAAAAAAGCGGAGATTTTTCTCCGCTTTAATTTTATACTTTTAAATTTAATTTCAGTTCCAGTTCATGGAGTTGCTCGTCAGCAATTGCTGCAGGCGCATCAATCATTACATCACGCCCTGAATTATTTTTAGGGAATGCGATATAATCTCTGATTACCTCGTTTCCGTCAAGGATTGCTACCAAACGGTCAAATCCGAAAGCCAAACCACCGTGAGGCGGAGCTCCGTATTTGAAGGCGTTCATTAAGAATCCAAACTGAGCTTCTGCCTCTTCTTTTGTAAATCCTAAAAGGTCAAACATTTTAGACTGAAGATCTTTATCAAAGATTCTGATAGAGCCGCCACCGATCTCGTTTCCGTTAAGAACCATATCATAAGCATTGGCTCTTGCTTTACCAGGATCAGTTTCCAGTAAATGAATATCTTCCGGCTTAGGAGATGTGAAAGGGTGGTGCATGGCGTGATAGCGTCCGCTTTCTTCATCAAATTCCAATAACGGGAAATCTACAACCCAAAGTGGTGCAAATACATCGCCTTTTCTTAATCCTAAACGGTTTCCAAGCTCCATTCTCAATGCAGAAAGCTGAGTTCTTACTTTGTGTTCGTTTCCTGAAAGAATTAACATTAAATCGCCTTCTTTCGCTCCGAATTTCTCGATGATTTTCGCTAAATCTTCCTCGTTGTAAAATTTATTTACAGAAGAAGTTTTCACCCCGTCATTTTGGAATTTAGCCCAAACCATACCTGAAGCTCCGATCTGCGGCCGTTTTACCCAGTCAACAAGCTCATCGATTTGTTTTCTTGTGTAATCAGCACATCCTTCAACATTGATTCCGACCACCAATTCTGCGTCATCAAATATTTTGAAATCTTTTCCTTTTACAAGTTCATTAAGTTCTATAAATTCCATTCCGAAACGGATGTCCGGTTTGTCGTTCCCGTATTTTCTCATAGCATCAGCAAAAGTCATTCTTGGGAAAGCCCCGAATTCCTGACCTGTAATATCTTTGATCAGTGTTTTCGTCATTCCTTCAAAAACATTCATCACATCTTCCTGATCTACAAAAGCCATTTCGCAATCGATTTGTGTGAATTCCGGCTGTCTGTCGGCTCTCAAATCTTCATCACGGAAGCATTTTACGATCTGGAAATATCTGTCCATTCCACCAACCATCAACAATTGTTTGAAAGTTTGCGGAGATTGTGGCAATGCATAAAACTGTCCCGGATTCATTCTGCTCGGAACAACAAAATCTCTTGCTCCTTCAGGAGTAGATTTGATTAAAACCGGAGTTTCCACTTCAATAAATCCTTCGTCAGAAAGATAGTTTCTTACCTTCTGCGCCATTTTATGACGGAAGATGAGTTTATCTCTTACCGGAGTCCTTCTGATATCCAAATAACGGTATTTCATTCTTAATTCTTCACCTCCGTCCGTTTCATCTTCAATCGTGAAAGGCGGAAGTTGGGATTCATTAAGAACTGTTAGTTTTTCAACCAAAATTTCAATTTCTCCTGTTGGAATATTGGGGTTTTTACTTACTCTTTCTATTACCTTTCCTGTAACCTGAATAACGAATTCACGTCCCAGTTTTTTGGCATTTTCCATCAATTCCGCTGTAGAGCGATCCTGATCAAAAACCAACTGGGTAATTCCGTAACGATCCCGAAGATCTATCCAAATCATAAATCCTTTATCACGAATGGTTTGTACCCATCCTGAAAGTGTAACTTCTTCATTAAGATTTGTCAGAGATAATTCTCCGTTGGTGTGCGATCGAAACATAATTATTTATTTAAAGTTCAATATTTAAGGTTCAATGTCCTGAGCCTTGAATTTTCGTTTGCAAAGATAAGATTTTTGAAGGTTCTATAAACAAAAAAACTTCCTTTCGGAAGTCTCGTATATTATTTGAGGGCTTTTTAATTAATTATTCGCAGCTCCTTTTTGTATCAAGAGCTGTACGGTTTGTTCTTTGTTTCCTAATTTAGCTAATGCAAGAGGAGTTTTTCCGTTACATTCTTTATTAATATCTGCCTGGTTGTCCAAAAGGAATTTAACAATATTGTTTCTACCATAAAGCGAACTGAAGCCTAGTGCGCTGAAAGTCTCATCTTTAAGCGGAAAACATTTGTTATAGTCAGCTTTTGAAAAATTCTTTTTAAATGAAGCAACATTATCAGATTGAATGGACTGCATCTGAGCTTTGCTTAATGTCTGAGTCTGAGCAGAAAGTATATTGGCAGACGCTGAGATTACAAGTAGAAAAGCAGTAGAGATTATTTTTTTCATAAGATTCATTTTAAGAATATACAAATCTAATTTTTTTTTTTGATATGGGTAACTAAATTTTTATAAGAATTGAATTTGTATTTTTGGAAATCAGATAATTATTGATTAGAAAATGACAATATATATAGACTTTTTGAAAAGGGCCTTTAGTGGTAAAGAAGTAGACTATACGAAAATAACCATAAGAAGTGCTGTACTTTTGCTGGCTATTCCTATGATGTTGGAAATGGCTATGGAATCGGTTTTTGCCTTAGTTGATCTGTACTTTGTGGGACATTTGAAAGAAAGTGGTTATGCGATCCAGAGTGTTGGTTTAACGGAATCTGTACTTTCAGTAATTTATTCTATTGCCATAGGGATGAGCATGGCTGCAACAGCTTTGGTAGCACGAAGAATAGGGGAGAAGAATCCCGAACAGGCTTCCAGAAGCGCAGCACAGGTTTTATTGGTTTCGCTTATTATTACGTCGATTCTCAGCTTGTTAGGAGTACTATATGCTGAAGAAATTCTAATTCTGATGGGTTCAAAGCCTGAAGCGGCAGCTTATGGAAAAGATTTTACCAGGATTATGATGGGAAGCAGTGTTATCATTATGCTTTTATTTTTGATCAACGGGATCTTCAGGGGAGCAGGAAATGCAGCTATTGCTATGAAATCGCTGTGGATCGCCAATATTGTAAACATTATTTTCTGTCCTGTTCTTATTAAAGGTTTTGGGCCTGTTCCTGCAATGGGACTTACCGGGGCAGCCCTGGCAACTACGATAGGAAGAAGCATCGGGGTAATTTACCAACTGTACCACCTTTTGGTTGCTGATACCCAAATCCGAATTGCATTATCTTATTTTAACCCTGATTTTAAGCAGATAAAATCCATTGTAAAAATTGCTACTCCCGGAATTTTCCAGTTTGTAATTGCTTCATGCAGCTGGATCTTTCTAGCACAGTTGGTTGCCACTACGGGAGGAGAGAATGCTTCTGCGGGATATCAGACGGCTCTGAGACTGATGATGTTTTTTATGCTTCCTGCCTGGGGATTAAGCAATGCAGCTTCTACATTGGTTGGTCAGAATATGGGAGCTAATGAAATGCTGAGAGCGGAACAGTCTGTGATGAAAACAGTAAAATATAATGTGATTTTTATGCTGGTTGTAAGTCTGATATTTTTCCTACTTGGGGATTTTCTTGTAGGATTTTTTACACAGGAGACGGAGATTAAAACTTTTGCCAAAAATGCATTACACATTATGAGTGTCGGGTTTATCTTCTATGGAATTGGTATGGTGCTTATCAATGCCTTTAATGGAGCAGGCGACACCTGGACGCCTACTTGGGTGAACTTTTTTGGATTCTGGCTGTTTCAGATTCCGTTAGCTTATTTTCTTTCCAAACATTTTGGAATGGGGCCTAAAGGGGTATTCATCTCTATTCCTGCTGCGGAAACTTTAATTACCATTGTTGCTTTTATTTTGTTTAAAAAAGGAAAGTGGAAGACGGTGAAAGTGTGATCGAAAATGAAGCTGGGAGAGGGAGGATGGAATTTAGCGGGAGTCCTGCTATCCTTGTCAAGGTTCGAAACCTTGACAAGGATTTCCAAGTGCAAAAATTAATAAAACTGTTTTTAAATCTCCGTTTCTGGCCTCAATAACTTCCATCTTCCAGCCCAGGCTTCCTTTCTTTTGTCTCGATTTTATAAAAATTTTAACAGCCTCAATTTTTTTGATGTATACTATATTGCTTAATTTAGTACTTAACCAATAAATATGTATCACTATGGGAAAAGGAGACAAAAAATCAAGAAGAGGGAAAATCAATGCGGGAAGCTATGGTAAAAGAAGGCCCAGAAAGGCTTCTAAGTCAGTTGGTTCTTCTGAGAATAAAGCGAAGAGCTGAAAATAAAAAGGCTGAAGATCAAACTTCAGCCTTTTTCAATATACAAAATTAAATTATTTTCCTCCTAAAAGGTTACCAAGGATACTTCCTAATCCGCCTCCCTGTTGCTGTTGCTGTCCGCCTCCGCCAAGTACGCTTCCTAAGATGTCGTTAAGGGGATTTCCTCCGGACTGAGCCTGACCACCTCCTAAAACGCTTCCCAAAATGTCATTTAAAGGATTGGATTGCTGTTCCTGGGCCTGGTTAGATGCATTTCCAAGAATTCCGCCTAAAAGATCTCCTAATCCTCCGGCTCCTACATTATTCTGTTGTTTCTCTTTACCGATATATCCCATAATTACCGGAGCAAGCATCGCTAAAATAGGTCCTATTTTATCAATAGAGATACCTGTATTTTGAGAAAGCTGATTTTCTACGGTGCTTTTTTGCCCGCCAAAAATATGATCAAGAATAGATCCTCCTTCGGCCTGTCTGGCTTCAGCTTGTGAAGCATCATCTAGAATACTTCCGTCGTGGTCTTTATCTAATGCGTTATTTAAAGCTTCTGCTTCATTAGCATCCTGAGACTTTTTTCTAAGATAAGAAATAACCAAAGGTGCAGCTACTGCCAATAAGGCTATAATTTGGTTTCTGCTGATTCCGAATTTGTTTTCTGCCTGTTCAGCAACCTGATTGCTGGTGTTACCTGTAAGTAGGTCGATTAAACTCATGTTTGTGTTTATTTTAAATATTAAGTAAACCAAAGATATCAAAAAATGTGATTCACGAAATTTTCTAGCTCACAATTATTGTTAAAGTTTTTTGATCTCCTCTTCCGTATATCCTTTACTTTTTAGCAGTTCTATATAATCTTTTGCTCCATTAATCATCCAGTGCATCGGATCAGGTGACTTCTTTTTTTCAATAATGAATTTCAGAATACCTACATTATTATTCATCCAGGGAACCAGATAATAATCTAGCCCACCTTTATACTTTTTAGCCTCATGAAAATTTCTTCCCGGTTCTGTTAGAAATGCCGCTTTATAGGTGGCGTAATATCCTAAAGGAATCAAAAGACATATCCATGAAAATCTTTTCAGTGAGGAATATTTTGGTAGTGCAAGTCCATATCCTATGGAAAGCGCAAAAATCATATTGAAAGGAATGAAAAATACATAATTGTCTGAAACAGCATAGAAAGTAGAGAAACCATAGACACATACAGCTGCAGTGAAGAATACAAAAAATATCTTTTTATCTGATGTGTATAAATGTATCATGCCAATGATCCCGAAAATGATAAAGATATTAAAGTTGTAAATTAAATAACCTACAGATTGTACAAAATCTATCAAATACTGTTTTGGTGTTTTCTTGAATGTATCTTGTATCCAGTGCCCACCTTCTGCAGTATACGGCGAATATAACGGAAGCCCTTGAGAAACATTTAAAATGGTTATCGACAGGAAAAGAAATAAAAATATAAAAAGCGAAGAGTAAGCATATTTTTTTTCTTCTTTAAAATAGTATAGAAAAACTAATAGAGCTGGAATCAATAGTATATTCTGAATATGCAGCCATAGACTTAATCCTAAAAATAGACCGCTTAATATAATGTAATTCTTCTTATTTTCTGTAAAGCTTTTTACCATTGAAAAAAAGAAAAGGCTGATCCATAATGAATTGTAGGTATATACTTCTACAATCTCAGCATTTCTCCAAAAAGAAAAACTTAATCCGAAAACAATTGCTGCCGTGATAGAAGCCCATTCTTTTTTAGTAATGCTTTTTAAAGTAAGATAAATAACGGATACTGTAGCAGAAGCAGAACCAATAATTAAGAGCCTGCTTGCGGCAATTGCATCAAGTCCTGTAATATCTTTGATCAGAATGCCTGTATTCACATAAAGAAAATGGGTAATGGCAGTAGCAACTGTTGCATATTTACCCAATTCAACCGTATGTACAAAACCCACGCAGTCGGCAAACGGAATTCTTGTAAAACTCCCGGCATAATAAATGGCTAAAAAAATGAAAAATAAAAATACTGCGTATAAATTTTTAAACATATATTAATTCTTTACAATAGGGACATTGGAACAGGCTTCACCAAACATCAGAGACTTAACTATGGGTTTCAGTTGTTCAACCAGTTCTATATATGCATTTTCAGGGATTTCTTTGTCAGAGCAACCTTTTACAAGAACTCTTTTACCTCTCATATCTTCAAAATCGTAAGTCTGGATAGCATTGTGCATCAGGATCACTTCCAGGTCTTCACGGTTTCCGAAGACGATCTTTTTAGCAACGTCCGTAAGCTTGGCGGTTAATACAAAATAAGCCCACAGTGGAACAATAGTATCCACAGAATTGTAAATATATATATAAGCGTCTTTATACTCATCAGTATTGATGGTGTCTACCTTCTCTCTGAAATCTTTTTCTTTCAGAATTATTTCCTGAAAAAGGAAATCTTTAAGATCAATACCCTTTCTTATTCCTTTAGGAACCAGAGTAGATAGGTCGAAATTCACAAGGCCGCTTTCAGCAACTTTATTTCGGATTTCAAATTCTTCTGACATTTTTTATCATTATCTTTGGACAAATTTACAAATTAAGATCAAGTAAACCTTAATTTGTTCTCTATCCTTACTATAGAAATGAAGTATTATATTATTGCAGGAGAAGCTTCCGGTGATCTGCATGGAAGTAACTTAATGAAAGCCCTTAAACAGAAAGATCCGCAGGCGGAAATAAGGTTCTGGGGTGGTGATCTTATGAAAACACAGGGAGGAACACTGGTAAAACACTACCGTGATCTGGCATTTATGGGTTTTCTGGAAGTCGCTATGAATTTAAGGACCATCCTCAACAATATCAAATTCTGTAAGGAAGATATCAGAAAAAACAAACCCGATATTCTTATTCTGGTTGATTATCCCGGATTTAATTTAAGAATTGCAAAATTTGCAAAGGAACTCGGGATAAAAGTGGTCTATTATATTTCTCCACAGCTCTGGGCCTGGAAAGAAGGCAGGGTAGAGATTATTAAAAAATATGTAGACGAAATGATGGTCATTCTTCCTTTTGAAGAGGATTTTTATAAAGGGCATGGTGTTCATTCCCATTTTGTAGGACATCCGCTTCTTGATGCGATCGCCGGACTGAATGATATCAATGTTGAAGAATTTAAAAAAGAAAACGGCCTTAATGAAAAAGAAATTATTGCACTTCTTCCCGGTTCCAGAAAACAGGAAGTAGAGAAAATGCTTGAAATCATGCTTTCCGTGAGACCGCATTTTAAAGATTACCAGTTTGTCATTGCCGGTGCACCAAGTCTTCCGAAAGAATTCTATCAGAAGTATGTAGATGATAACGTTCATTTTGTTTCCAACAGAACATACGACCTGCTGAGGTGCTCGAAAGCAGCTTTAGTAACTTCAGGAACAGCGACACTGGAAACCGCCTTGCTTAATGTTCCGGAAGTGGTTTGCTACCGTGGAAGCAAAATCTCTTACGCCATTGCAAAAAGACTCGTAAAAAACATCAAATATATTTCTCTGGTCAACCTGATCATGGACAGAGAAGTGGTAAAAGAACTGATCCAAACCGACCTGAATACCAAAAACCTTGTAGAAGAGCTCAATAAAATGATAGAAGGGGGAAAAAGAAATCAGGTTTTGGCAGATTATAATCTTTTAAGAGAAAAGCTCGGTGGAAAAGGAGCCAGTGAAAAAGCTGCTGAGGTAATTTTAAGTATTTAATTACTCTTCTGAATGATCTTGCTTCTAAGGCTCACCTGGGGCTGAATAAATTTATAGATTTTAATTTTTTAGCAAATGAATTTTTTTAAAAGCTTTCTGGTATTCATCTTATTAACCTTCATTTTACCGAAAAGTTTTGCTCAAAACGGCAAATCCAGGGATAAGGTTCAGATCTTCTATTATGGATGGTACGGAAACCCTGAGGTTGACGGAAAGTATGATCATTGGAATCATGATATCCTGCCTCACTGGAGCAATCCGAAATGGAATAACTTAGGGAACTACAAAGGCGCAGATGATATTGGTGCTAATTTCTATCCCGCTTTGGGAAACTACAGCTCGAATGATCCTGCAATCATTAAAAAGCATATGAAAATGATCCAGGAATCTGGTGTTGGTGTGGTTGTTTTAAGCTGGCTGGGGAAAGATTCATTTGTTGATAAGAGTATTACCAAATATTTGAATATAGCAGACCAATTTAATTTAAAGATTGCTTTTCACATAGAACCGTTTTACAAAAATATAACCGAACTTAGAGAACAACTTTCTTATCTGGTGAAAACCTATTCCCATCATAATGCCTTTTACAAGAAAGAAGGAAAACCATTGTACTATGTTTATGATAGTTATAAAATTTCACCGTCAGAATGGTCAGAGCTCCTTTCTGAAAACGGAAGAAAAACTGTTCGGAAAACAGAATTAGATGGACTTTACATAGGATTATGGGTTGAAAAAGAACACTCAGATTTTTTTGAGAAATCCGGTTTCAATGGTTTTTATACCTACTTTGCCAGCGACGGTTTTGTTTTTGGAAGTACAACTTCCAATTGGAGCTATCTTTCCAAATATGCAAAAGACCGGAACCTTATTTTCATACCTTGTGTAGGTCCGGGTTATTCCGATACCAGAATAAGACCCTGGAATGAAGTCAATTTCAAAAGCCGGGAAAACGGAAAATATTATGAAAGAATGTTTGATGCAGCCACAGAAGTAAATCCGGATTTTATCGGGATCACTTCTTTCAACGAATGGCATGAAGGAACACAGATAGAACCTGCGATCCCTAAAAAATCTGGAAATTTCAAATATGAAGACTACGGAAAAGATTCCTGGTTCTACATAAAAGAAACGAAACGCTTGACAGAATATTTTTTAAGCGGTAAATAATCCGGAGAATTACCTTTTATAAGATGGGTATATTTACGAAAGAAAATATTACATTAAAAATTTTAATGAAATTGCTGTAGTATGCAGTTTTTTATACAAAGCTATCTTTTGCAGATGGCTTTTTCTTTTTCATTTATAACCGGATTTCATAGTAAATAATCAAGCCATATATTACTCATTTAATGATAAATAACACTTTAGTTCTGCAAAATCTGTGTTACTTAATAATCAAATGAATTAATTACTTTTTTGGTTATAAATATACACAGTTTGAATAAGCAGCCACTTCTCATTTTGTCTATCTGTTTTATCCTCGGAATTTTTTTTCAGGATAAAATGCTGTTGGATAAAACTATAATTTATATAGTTTCAGCAAGCTGTTTATCAATTTTCCTTTTGTGTTTTTTGAATTCTTATTTTCTGCATAAAACAAGAGCGATACTGCTGGGATTGATGTTTTTCGGAGCCGGAATAATCCTCCATTTTTTCAATACCTTTTCGTCCGGTAACCGGTATGATAATCAAAACGTAACGGTATTCTTTAAGATTTCCAAAAAACTGAATTCTACAGAAAAAAATAAAAAATATGAAGCCGTTATTCGTGCAGGAAAAGAAAATTTCAATGCTGTTGTATATATCCCCAAAACCAATAAAGAAATTGATTTTGAGCATTATTACAAGGCTGATGCTTACCTGTCAAAAACAAAATCTCCGCAGTACAGCTTTCAGTTTGATTATGCAAGGTATTTAAAAAGGAAAAATATTGAATATCAATGTTATATCTCCAGTAATATTTCCTCAGCAAAGAGAAATGATTTAAGCTTAAATGAACGAATTCAGCAGCGTAGATTAGAAACATTGCAAAAAATTGATCAAGCTGAAATGTTCCCTAGCACCCGGGAATTCTTAAAAGGAATTATTCTGGCAGACAGGACAGAAATGGATTCTGAAACGGTAGAAGATTTCAACAGGTCCGGAATGGTTCATTTATTGGCTATTTCAGGAACACATATTGTCGTCATTTTTGGGATGTTCTACTTTTTACTGATGCGGTTCAGCCCTTTACGGTTCAGAAAATATGCGGTGATTTCCAGCATTGTTTTTATCTGGCTGTTTGCTGTATTTATCGGTTTTGGAAATTCTGTGATGCGGGCCTGTATTATGCTGACGGTATATTTTGTCTATGTTCTTCTCCAGAGAAAACCAGATATGCTTCATTCTCTTTCTTTATCAGCAATGATTATTTTAGTTATTGACACACAGCATCTTTTTGATATTGGTTTTCAGCTTAGCTTTCTTGCTGTGTTGGGGATTTTTTGGCTAAACCAGCCGCTTTTGAAGTATTTTCCGCAGCAGAATGGTTATTTAAAAAAAATAATCTGTAATACCATAACCATTTCATTTTCTGCACAGCTGGCGATTCTTTATTACTTTCACCAGTTTTCGTTAGTTTCTGTGCCTGCCAACATCCTGATAGTCCCATTTTCAGAAATATTGATTGTATTTTCTTTTTTAATGACGGTTCTCATTGGATTGAAGATCGATTTTATGTGGATCAATTTTTTATATGACGGATCTATCCGAATTTTACTGAGCCTTATTCACTGGTTTTCAGAGAGGGATATGCTGTTTTACTCAAATATAGCGATGAGTATTGCTGAAGCAATATTTTTGTCTATTGTCGTTTATATGCTGAGACCATTGCTTTTAAAGATCAATTTTAAAAATTTAACCAGGGTAGCAGCAATGGTTTTAGTGTTTTTTATAATCAGAACAGCGTTTAGTATTTTTGAAAATCAGAAAGAAGAAATACTGCTTCATGATTTTAATAAAACTAACGTATTATCAGTGAAGAAGGGAAGTAAGGCTTGCTTTTGGATAGCAGAACGTTCTGATAAAAAGAAAATTTTAAGATTTATAGCAGGGCCTTACTGTTCTTCCAGACGTATTCGGACTCTGGAAATAAAGACCTTTCCTGAAACAGCAGAAAAGGTAGTTTATAATGGCAAAATTTATGATTTGAAAAAATAAACAGTACTTTTCATTTTTTCCTTTAAACAATGTGATAGATTCTTATTTAGAAAGATTACAAACTGTCTAATTGTGAGATTTCTCACTTTTTGATATAGTTAACATTTCTTAATTTTGTGGAAAATCAAATGTAAACTTATATGGCAGGTTTAACGAGTTCTACGATAGGTAGAAAATATGCTATGGCATTGTCGGCTATGTTTTTGCTGATATTTCTGGTGATGCACCTTTCTGTAAACCTTTTGTCGGTTTTTGGTGAGGATGCGTACAACAATGCTTCGCAATTCATGGGGTACAATCCTCTTATTCAATTTGTAATGCAGCCAATTTTGATATTTGCTGTCGTTTTCCATTTTGTAATGGGATTTGTTTTGGAAATTAAAAACCAAAAAGCACGTCCTGTGAAATACAATTCAAACAATCCTTCTCACAACTCTACCTGGATGTCCAGAAATATGATTATTTCCGGTGCTGTGATTTTGGCATTTGTTTTTCTTCATTTGTACGACTTTTGGCTTCACGAAATGAATTACAAATATATTGACGGACTGCCGATTGAAGAAACACGTTTCTGGGGAGACCTGCACGCAAAGTTTGCAGATCTTTGGAGAGTAGTTTTATATGTAGTTTCTTTTGTTTTGCTGGGGCTGCATTTAGCTCACGGTTTCCAATCTTCTTTCCAATCTATTGGCGCAAGACATCCGAAATATACTCCGGTAATCAAAGCTTTTGGAAAATGGTATTCAATCCTTATTCCTGCAGGTTTTATTTTTATTGCAATTTATCACTTCGTAACTCAATAATATCAGTATACCAATTATGAGTAAATTAGATTCAAAAATTCCGGCTGGTCCTTTAAAGGATAAATGGAAGCATCATAAAGACCATATGAACCTTGTTGCACCCAACAACAGAGATAAGATTGATATTATTGTTGTAGGTACAGGTTTGGCAGGTGGTTCTGCGGCAGCTACTTTAGCTGAGCAGGGATATAACGTAAAAGCATTCTGCTACCAGGATTCTCCAAGAAGAGCACACTCAATTGCAGCTCAGGGAGGTATCAATGCTGCTAAAAACTATCAGGGTGATGGTGATTCTACATACAGATTATTCTATGATACCATCAAAGGTGGTGACTATAGAGCAAGAGAGGCCAATGTTTACAGATTAGCTGAGGTTTCTGCCAATATTATTGACCAGTGCGTTTCGCAGGGTGTTCCTTTCGGGAGAGATTACGGCGGTCAGTTAGATAACCGTTCATTTGGTGGAGTTCAGGTAAAAAGAACATTCTATGCAAAAGGACAGACAGGGCAGCAGCTATTGTTAGGTGCCTATTCTGCAATGAGCCGTCAGATTGGTAAAGGAAGAATCAAGATGTACAACCGTCATGAAATGATGGAATTGGTAATTGTAGACGGAAAAGCAAGAGGAATCATCGCAAGAAACCTGGTGACAGGTGAAATCGAAAGACATTCTGCTCACGCGGTTGTTATTGCATCAGGAGGTTACGGAAACGTATATTTCCTTTCTACGAATGCAATGGGATCGAACGTTTCTGCGGCTTGGAAAATTCATAAAAAAGGAGCGTACTTCGCAAACCCTTGTTATGTACAGATTCACCCGACTTGTATTCCGGTTCATGGAACACAGCAGTCTAAACTGACTTTGATGTCAGAATCATTAAGAAACTCAGGAAGAATCTGGGTTCCTAAGAAAATTGAAGATTCTGTAGCGATCAGAGAAGGAAAGCTTAGACCTGAAAATATTAAAGAAGAAGATAGAGATTATTATTTGGAAAGAAGATATCCTGCATTCGGAAACTTAGTGCCTAGAGACGTTGCGTCGAGAGCTGGTAAAGAAAGATGTGATGCTGGTTACGGAATCGAAAATAATGATACTAAAGAAGGTGTTTACTTAGATTTCTCTACAGAGATTATTAAAAAGGGTAAAGAAGCCGCTATCGAAAAACATATTCATAATCCTACAGATCAGCAGATCTATGATTTAGGAAAAGCTTGGATTGAGGAAAAATACGGTAACTTATTCGTGATGTACGAAAAAATTACGGCTGATGATCCTTACAAAACCCCAATGAAGATCTATCCTGCAGTTCACTACACAATGGGTGGTGTTTGGGTAGATTACAACTTGCAGTCTACCATTCCTGGGTGTTTCGTAATCGGTGAAGCCAATTTCTCAGATCACGGAGCTAACAGATTGGGAGCTTCTGCTTTGATGCAGGGGTTGGCAGACGGATATTTCGTTCTTCCTTACACGATTGCAGATTACCTTTCAGCGGACATCAGAACGGGAGCAATTCCTACAACTTCTGGCGAATTCGATCAGGCTGAAAAAGAAATTAAAGACAAAGTAAATTTCTTCTTAAATAATAAAGGAACTCACTCAGTAGATCATTTCCACAAAAAATTAGGACACATCATGTGGAATAAAGTAGGAATGGGAAGAACTCCTGAAGGTTTGAGAGAAGCTATTGCTGAAATTGCTCAGGTGAAAAAAGAATTCTGGAGCGATGTGAAAGTTCCTGGTGATGCAGATGGAATGAACACTGAGCTTGAAAAAGCTTTCAGAGTGGCAGATTTCATCGAACTAGGACAATTAATGGCAATCGATGCATTACACAGAAACGAATCTTGTGGAGGACATTTCAGAGAAGACCATGCTACTCCTGAAGGTGAAGCTGAAAGAGATGATGTTAACTTCAAATATGTAGCAGCTTGGGAATATCAAACAGATGATATCACAACGGAAGTGCTGCATAAAGAAGATCTGATCTATGAAAACATTGAAGTTAAAGCAAGAAGTTACAAATAATCTCCAACCTATAAATACATAATTATGAGTGCAAAAAAAGGCCTTCATCTTACCCTAAAAATTTGGAGACAAAAAAATAGCAAAACTAAAGGTCAGTTTGAGACCTACAAGATATCAGATGTTTCTACAGATTCCTCATTCTTGGAAATGTTGGACATCCTGAACGAAAATATTATTAACGAAGGAAAAGAACCTATCGCTTTTGATCACGACTGTCGTGAAGGAATCTGCGGGATGTGTTCACTTTATATCAACGGTAGAGCGCATGGCCCGGATACAGGGATCACGACCTGTCAGCTTCACATGAGAATGTTCAAAGACGGTGAAACCATCGTTATTGAGCCTTGGAGAAGTGCAGCTTTCCCGGTTATCAAAGACTTGATGGTAGACAGAAGCGCATTCGACAGAGTAATGGCTGCAGGTGGTTTCATTTCGGTGAACACTTCAGGAAATACTTTGGATGCCAATGCAATTCCTGTTCCTAAAGAAGATGCAGACAAAGCAATGGATGCTGCAGCATGTATCGGATGTGGAGCTTGTGTGGCTACCTGTAAAAACGGTTCTGCAATGTTATTCGTTGGAGCTAAAGTTTCTCAATACGCTCTTCTACCTCAAGGTAGAGTAGAAGCGAAGAGAAGAGTTCTGAACATGGTAAAAGCCATGGACGAAGAAGGATTCGGAAACTGTTCAAATACCGGAGCTTGTGAAGTTGAATGCCCGAAAGGAATTTCTCTTGAAAACATCGCCAGAATGAACAGAGAATATATGGCTGCTATGGTAGATCAGGGATAGAAACTATTCAGAATACATAAAAAATCGTCTTCATTATGGAGACGATTTTTTTTATAAGATAATTGAGCTGTTAAAATTTGTTAAGGTGTTGGTCAGATAAGATATTCTTTAATTTAATAAGTCTATATTTGGTGAACACTTGAATGTGTGAGAAAAGGATTGTTTTTTTTTGAGATTCCTTTTCTGGTGAGAGGTTTTAAATAATAAAAGGCACTTAAAGTCCCATTTATAAAGGTTCTCATAAAATTTTCAAAAAAAATAAATAGTGTTAATCAGCAAGCCGTAAAAAACGTATTTTTGCGTAATATTAAAATTGAAATGAAAAAATATCTTTTATTGTTTATCATCACAGCTTTTGTGATGTCTTGTTCAAAAAAAGTTGAAGTTAAAGGAAAAATTACCGGAAGTTCACCACTCGAAAGAATTGAATTTGTTGAAGCTTCTGGTGTAGCAACCCTTCCGCTTATTAATATTGGTTTAGATAAAAATGGAAACTTTACAGGAAGCTTCGAAGCTCCTAAAGACGGAATGTATGTAATCAACTATGCAGGAAGACAAAACCTGATTTATCTTGAGGGCGGACAGAATCTTAATATTTCCGGAAACGCAATGACCTTCCCAAATGAGTTCGTCGTTACAGGAGATGCCAAAAAAAATAATGATTTCCTTCAGGCCAGCCAAAAGTTCTTAAGTGAGTATGGAAGTAAAATCAACATCCAGCAGTTAATGTCAGGAGACGAAAAAACCTTCTTAAAAGGAGCTCAGAAAATTGAAGCCGACATTAACAAAAACGTAGAAGATGTTGCTCAAAAAAATAATCCAAGTAAAGGAATCTTAGAATGGAAAAAGAATGATGTGAAAGTAACTATTCTTAATCTTCTTGCCAACTATGAGATGTCACAGCGCCAGATGTCAGGAAATCCATCATTTAAAGTATCAAAAGCATTCCAGGATTATGAAACGAAGCTGGAAGAAAATAAAGATGTAATGGTGAAAACCATTCCATTATACAGACAGTACCTTCTTGTAAAGATGAGCCCTGATTTTCAAAAATATGCTGAAGCAAAAACCAAAGGAAAAACAGACATGATCACTTCTGAAGTGTTCGCGCAGTTCCTAAAAGAAAGAAAAGAAGTTTCACAAACCGCTAAAGATTATCTGTTGGCATTTGTAGTAGCTCAGGATATTCACCCGGGTGCTCCTGCAAAGAACACAGAAAAGGTTAAAAAAATCATTGACACAGATATTACAGATGCCGGTATCAAAGCAGATTTAGTTAAAATGCAGGTAGCAGTGAATGGAGTTAAAGTAGGAGAGCCTGCTCCGGAAGCATCATTGATAAAAGCAGACGGTAAATCTTACCAGCTTTCTGAAAACAAAGGAAAACCCTATATGCTGTTCTTCTATGCATCCTGGAACCCTTATATCAGTGAAGGTACAGTTCCTGTACTGAAAGAAGTCGTGAATTTCTATAAATCTAAAATGAACTTTGTTTTTGTAAATGTAGATGATTCCAAAGATCAGTTTGTAAAAACAAGCAGTGCATTGTTAAAAGGAATTCCGGGAACTAATGTGTACGGAGAAAAAGGTTTGGAATCCGATATTGCTAAAAAATATGGAGTTTATGGATTTAAGTTGCCTTGCTTTGTAATTGTGGATAAAGATGGTAAAATTGCAAGCAGATCTTTTGTGAACCTAGGGGAACAGGAAGTTGTAACGATCCTGGATAAACTTACAGGTCTTTCTGCACCTAAAGTGGAACCTAATATCCAGATGCAGCCGGGGACGATGGATCCTTCAGTACAGCCTGTAAATCCTCAGCCTGCCCCAACAAAATAATAAACTTTAATATAGAGTGAAACCTTATCTTCGGATAAGGTTTTTTTTATTGTATTTTTGCGGAACCAAACCGGAAGGTTGCTTTCGGTGTATTAGAAAAATAGAAATAGAATTTTAGGATGAGTCGCAGGGTTCGTCCGACCATTAAAAGAAATTGAGTTTAGGGATGAGAAAGAAGAAAGATATAATTCTTGAAAATATTAAACTGTTTGGCGCAGGCGCAAAAGGCGTTGCAATAGGAAGAACCGAAGAAGGAAAAACTGTACTGATTTCCGGAGCAGTTCCCGGAGATATAGTCAATGCAAGAGTAAAAAAATCCAAATCCAAGTACTATGAGGCTGAAACCACAGAAATTTTGGAGAAGTCACCATTCAGAGTAGATCCCAAATGTATTCACTTCGGAACATGCGGTGGATGCAAGTGGCAGAATATGAGCTACGAAAAACAGCTCGACTTCAAACAGGAAGAAGTATATAATAATATTAAAAGAATCGGTGGAATTGATGATTTTGAAACCGTTCCGATCTTAGGTGCCGAAGAACAGTATTTCTATAGAAATAAAATGGAGTTTTCCTTTTCCAATGCGAGATGGCTTACCCAATACGAAATAAGTTCCGAAGAGAATTTCGGAAGCAAAGACGCATTAGGTTTCCATATTCCCGGAATGTGGAGCAAGATCCTGGACCTGAAAGAATGCTTCCTGCAGGAAGATCCGTCCAATGCTATACGTTTAGCTGTAAAGAACTATGGTGTACAAAACGGGTTGGATTTCTTTGATGTCAGAAATCAGGAAGGCTTTTTAAGAACCTTAATGATGAGACAGAACTCTAAAGGCGAATGGATGGTACTATTCCAGCTTTACAGAGAAGAAAAAGAAAACAGAGAAAAGCTTTTCCAGTTCCTGCTTGAAAAGTTCCCACAAATCAAAACATTGGTGTATGCCATCAATCCGAAGCAGAATGATTCTATTTACGATCTGGATATCAATATTTATTTCGGAGAAGGTTTCCTGATGGAAGAAATGGATGGACTGAAGTTTAAAATTGGGCCAAAATCATTCTTTCAGACTAATTACAAACAGGCTTTGGAGCTTTACAGAAAAACATTGGAGTTTGCTGATTTGAAGGGTGATGAAGTAGTGTATGATCTGTATACAGGAACAGGAACTATTGCCCAGTATGTTGCCAGAAATGCAAAACAGGTTATAGGTATAGAATCTGTTCAGGAAGCTATAGATGCAGCCATTGAACATGCTGAATTAAATGGCCTTACCAATACAACATTCTATTGTGGAGATATGAAAAATGTCTTTAACGATGAGTTTTTAGAAAATCATCCGAAAGCAGATGTTTTAATTACCGATCCGCCAAGAGATGGAATGCACCAGAAAGTGGTAGAACAGATATTGAAACTTGCTCCGGAAAAAGTAGTCTATGTGAGCTGCAACTCAGCAACTCAGGCAAGAGATCTTGCCCTGATGAAAGAACACTATACTTTGGTGAAGATTTTGCCGGTGGATATGTTCCCGCAAACCCACCACGTAGAAAATATAGCATTGCTGATTAAAAAATAAATTTATTTAAATTTGAATCTCAAATCTTAATATGAAACGTAAGTTTCATCTGACCAAAATAAAAAATAAAAATATCCAGATGAAATATTTTAAATTTATCGTTATGATCTGCTTCGTTGGAATGCTTTTTTCCTGTGGGGGAGATGACGATATCTGTGAAAGCGGTGAAGGGACCCCCAGAATAAAAGTAGCATTCAAGTCTCTGGCATCCGGAAAAGCAATGACTTTGGATTCATTATATGTAGCTGTAGATTATGGGGCTGGGAAAGTACAGCTGGGGAAAACTGAGAAAATAGATTCAAGACTTATCCCGTTACGGGTGGATGATTCACCTTATACAGATGTTTATTTCAGGCTTGAGGATAAAGGGGTAGAATCTCACGTTCGCGTTAATTACACAACAAAGAGCGCATACGTTTCTCCAGGATGCGGGATTAAAAAAACATACGAGAATTTAAACTCAGAATTAATACAATCAAATCCTGTACAACAGCTCGAAGCAGGACAAAACCAAATTGAGAATGAAGACAAGACTAATCTTTTCCTTCTTTTTTAGCATAATAGGAATAACCGGGTTCGCCCAGGAAAAAAAAGAAACCCAGGAAGCCAAAAAAGTTCAGGAGAAATACAAACCTAATTTTATGGTAGGTTTTGATGTTCTTAATACAGGTATTTCCTTTTTCTCGGATAGAATGCTTTACCAGGGCTTTATTTCATCAAAAGTGAAAGGAAATGTTCATGCCATTGCAGAAGCTGGTTTTGAGAAAAATGTATATCAAAAAAACGGTTACGACGCCAAGGCAAGCGGCCCCTTTGTGAAGCTTGGTGCTTTTTATATGCTGGCAAAAGACCTTGAAAATGAATTCAATGGTTTTTATGCAGGAGGTAAAATAGGAGGTGCGTTCTACAATCAGGAGTATATGGCAGTTCCGGTCCGCGGATTTGGAGGTAGCACTTCGTCTGTGGCATTTCCTTCTTCATCACAAACTTCTGCCTGGGTAGAAGGGACTTTAGGAGGAAGGGTACAGCTGTTTGAATCCAATTTTTATATAGATGTTAATCTTCAGCCAAGATATTTAGTATACACTTCCAAGCAGGATGATATTACCCCGATGATCGTTCCCGGATTTGGTAAAAGCTCAACTAAATTTAATATGGGCTTTGCTTGGAATATTGCCTATAAGTTTTAGAATAAAATCATTTTACAATAAAGAATCCTCAGATATATCTGGGGATTTTTGCTGTTGTGATAAGTTTGTAATTAAATTAGTTTATGCTAATTATTTATTATTGTTTAATTTTTGATGATTTTGTTTTAATAGAAATGCTATATTTGTGAAATTAATCTAATACTTAAATAATATGAAGAAACTTATTACTACTTTGTGTTTAGGTTTGATAGGAGGAATGGTCTCTGCCCAGTGGATTCCTGCCAAACCTGATGCTAAAGTCAGGACAACCAACTTAAAATCAACTGCTGTCAGGCAACATTACAAATTAGATTTGGATATCCTGAGACAACAATTGAAGAATGCTCAGGAAATGGGTGGCGGGAATAAAGCGGTGGTGATTTCTATACCCACATTAAATGGTAAAATAGAAAAATTTAACGTTTATAGTTTTCCTGTTCTTGTTAAATCATTAGCTGATAGATATAACCTAGGTTCCTATGTGGGAGTAGGTATTGATGATCCTTCAAAATATCTAAGATTCTCTGTTGGTCCGAATGATTTTCAGTCTATAATTATCAAAGGAGGTGAATATGAATTCATTGATCCGCAGAATTCAGAGAAAACATTGTACGGAGTACATCCTAAAACCTTAAACACAGAAGGTAAAAGCTTTGTATGTACAACCTCTGAGAGTCCAAAAGCAGTTCATCAGCTTCAGGAGATGCTTACTGCCGGCCAGAATTTTACTAACCAGCCTACTGATTTTTCAAAAACTTCTGATAAGAAATATAGAACCATGAGATTGGCTATGTCTGTTACAGGAGAATATACAGCTTTTCACGGTGGTACGCAGCTAGGTGCTATTCAGGCTGTCAATGCCACAATGACCAGAGTAAATGCTGTTTTTGAAAAAGATCTTGCCCTGCATCTGAATGTCCTGGATCTACCGGGAATTATCTACACCAATGCAGCGACCGATCCTTACACAGGCAATTTGAATTTACAGCTTCAACAGACTCTTACTGCAAATGTAGGGGAAGAGAATTACGATATCGGACACGTATTCAATGCAGCAGGAAATAATGGAAATGCAGGATGTATTGGCTGTGTATGTATTTCGCCGACGACTACTGTACCAAGAGGGAAAGGTTCTGCATTTACCCAGAGCACCAGCCCGGTAGGAGATAATTTTGACATCGATTTCGTAGCTCATGAAATGGGACATCAACTGGGCGCCAACCATACTTTTGCACATGCATTAGAAGGCTCAGGTGTAAACATGGAACCGGGTTCAGGAACCACTATTATGGGGTATGCTGGTATTACAGGGGCTAATACGGACGTTCAGCCGCACTCGGATCCTTTCTTTCATAAAGCAAGTATTGGACAGATTCAGACCAATCTGAATAGTAAGACTTGTGATGTGGAAACCTCGATTACAAATAATCCTCCGGTTATAGCACCACTGCCTACTTATAATATTCCTAAGGAAACGGCATTCGTTTTAACAGCTTCGGCTACGGATCCTGAAAATGATCCTATTACTTATATGTGGGAACAGATAGATAACGCCAATGTTGTTATCAATAAAACAAACATAGGTACTACTACTACAGGAGCTACATTCAGATCACTTGTTCCTACTGCAAGTCCTACGAGATATTTCCCTAAGCTGTCTTCTGTGCTTAACGGCGTATTGGATAATTCTAATAACTTATGGGAATCTGTTTCCAAAGTAGCAAGAACTACCCATTTTGCAGTAACAGTAAGAGATAATAATGCTAATCCTGCGCAGCAGCAGTCACAGGTTGCAGAACAGACAATAGTAGTGGGTAACGACGGGCCATTTAAAATCAATACTGCTTATGCCAATACACTCGCTCCTACAATGCTTGAGTGGAATATAGCGAATACAAATGCAGCACCTTATAATGCTGCTAATGTGAAAATTGATTATACCATAGACAATGGAACTACCTGGACTATTCTTTCTGCTTCAACTGCAAATGACGGAACAGAAAATATAACTCTTCCGACTTCATTGAACGGACAAAACATAAAATTGAGAATTTCCGCTATTGGCAATGTATTTTATGCTGTGAAGTCTATTGCTGTAAGTGCATTTTCAGTTTGCGACGGAAGTGCGCCAACCAATGTAACAGCTTCTAACATTACAACAGTATCTGCGTACATTTCATGGCCTCCGGTTACTAGCGCAGGTTCTTATAAGATCAGATATAAAAAATTAAGTGAAACGAACTGGATTGAGGTGACTTCTACTGTGAATAATGTAACATTAAATAATCTGGTAGACGGAGTTGCATATGAAGTACAGGTTGCAGCAGTATGTTCCGGAACTACAGGAGCATATTCTCCTTCAACTAATTTCAGTACTCCTTCATTAACATATTGTCCGGCCACTTCAATATCTACAAATCCGGATTTTGAATACATTTCGAATGTAACAATTGCCAATGTTAACAACAGCTCACTACAGACAAACTATGGAAATTACACCACGAACTCTGCTCTTCAGATAAATCTGGTAAAAGGAACTTCTTATCCATTATCAGTGACAGTTTCAAATCCTGACCTAGATGCAGTGGCTGCCTTTATTGATTTTAATAGAAACGGAGTTTTTGAAACTACGGAGAGAGTTCTTAGCTATCCTGTTCCTGCAACACCTATTTCAGCACCAGTTACTTCTATAGTTAATATTCCATCTACTGCTGTTGAGAATCAGCCATTAAGAATGAGAGTATTGCTGGTATACGGAGGAACTCAAACAGGTGGTGTTATAACCGGAGCATGTGGTAACTTACAGTATGGAGAAGTTGAAGATTATAATGTGGTAATAACATCTCCTTTGAGTACAAGCGATGTTAGCAATCCAAATAATGATATCCGGATTTATCCTAACCCGGTAAGCGACATTCTGAATGTAACTAAAGTTTCAGATAAAGCGGCCTATAAAATTTACAATACTGCCGGCCAGCTGGTAGGAAATGGAAATATTAATGACGGAAAGATCAATGTTTCATCTCTGGTAAAAGGCGGATACGTCATCACGATTGATGAAAAAGGAAGAGATCAGTTCAGGTCCAAATTTATCAAGAAATAACAGTAATTAACAATAATATAAAATCCTCAGGCTCTCCTGAGGATTTTATATTTTAATGTATAGAATGTATTATTATTGTGAAATTTTTACAAAAAAATATTTGAATGAATACATTAATAGTGAAAAAATTATTAGATTTGTGTAATTATTAAAAATATTAGCGTATGAATTAAATAACTATTTTTTCAACACAGATTATCTGTAAAATGGATGTTTCAAAAGTACATTTGAACGCCAACAAATAGGAAACACTATACTTATTTACTATTGTTATTATAACTAAATTTAAAAAATATGAGTGGATTTTTACTCTGTAAAATGAGCAGGCCCTTCAGGATGCTCATAACATTGCTTTGTATGGTCTTCGGACTGTTTTCACAGGCACAAACAATCACTATTGGTGCAGGAACAGCTACTCAGAGATATCCTTTGGGAGTTTACTATGGGTATCAAAGAGATGCATCACTTTATACTGCAGCAGAAATTAACCTGCCTGCAGGCGGAAATGTACAGACGGTTGCATGGAACGCTACAACAGCTACAACAGCTACTTTCCCGGTAAAGATTTATTTAAAATCTGTTCCGGCTGCTACAACCACTATTACATCACAAACTTGGCCTGCTACAACTGCCGGCGCTACTTTAGTGTATAGCGGGACGATCAATAATATCGCTACAGGATGGAACACATTCACCCTACAGTCTCCTTTTTATTATAACGGGACCGAAAATCTAATGGTATTGGTTGAGACAGATTATGGTGGTACCGGTACTGGAAGTACGTCAGGAAGTGCTTTTGCTTATTCCAGTGCTACGTCACGGCACATGTATATTGAAACAGATAATTCACCTCCTACAACTAATACAGGAAATGTTAATTCCAACAGACCCAATGTTCAATTGACTTTTGGAGCTGCTCCTTCATGTCTACCTCCTTCAGGGCTAACTTTAGGAACGGTAACACCAACGAGTGCAGTAATCAGCTGGACTGCTCCTTCATCCATACCAGCAGGAGGGTATGATGTATATTACAGCACATCTCCTATAGCGCCAACGGCCGCAACTCCGCCTTCGCAAACGGTTACTACAGGAACAAGTACAACACTTTCTCCATTGATAGCCAATACTGCTTATTATGTATGGGTAAGATCAAGATGTAGTACATCCGACCAGAGTTCATGGATAGGACCTGTGAATGTGTTTACAGGATATTGTACACCTACGGGAGGTTCCAGTTCAACTTCGTATTATCTGAAAACGATAACTACAACAGGAGGAATTACCAATTTAAATTATTCAGCTAATTCCTATTTAGCTTATGTTAATAGTACTGCTTCAGTTATTACAGCATTGCCAACCAATACTGTGACGATGAATCTGAATAGTGGAACCAGCACTTACTATTATTATGTTTGGGTTGACTGGAATAATAATATGAGTTTTAATGATCCGGGTGAAACTATTTTAGCAACGACGACCTATGCTACAAATGGAACTGCAACAATTACTATTCCTGGAACACAGGCACCTGGTAATTACAGAGTAAGAACCGCAACATCATATATAGGCGCTATAACTTCTTGCGGATCTGCTCCTTATGGTAATTATGTAGACTTTACACTTTCCGTTATGAGTCTACAGCCATGTACTACTGCTCCACCAAGTAATATTACGGTTTCAAATGTTACGCCAACTACGGCTCTTGTGAGCTGGTTGCCTTCAACAGGTGCTACTTATGTACTAAGATATAAAGCTGTAGCTGCAACAACCTGGACTACGGTAAATATTACGACTCCTCTTGCGAGCAGTTATACAATAAACAATCTTACAGAGCAGACCCAATATGAAGTTCAGATTGCTACAATCTGTGGTGGAACACAGGGACCATTCTCTACAAGTACTACCTTTACAACTCCTAGCATTTCTTATTGTACTTCCAATTCTACAAGTTCTACTATCGATGGATATATCAGTAAAGTTGTTGTAACGCCAAATGCTGCAATACCAATGACCAGTACTTCAGATTTTAGCAATTATACAGATTACACTACAGATCCTGCAAGACTTATTACTTTAGTAAGAGGCTTAGGAGCTAATACTGTTACTATTGAAAAATCCTGGCCGGGTACTCAATGGTCGTTCGGAACAGGAGTATGGATTGACTTTAACAGAAACGGTGTTTTTGAAAGCTTTGAACAGGTATTGAATTCACCAAGTAATACTACTACTCCTGTTACTGCAACCTTCACTGTACCAAATGTAGCTGGAGGAGTTTACACTGGAAATCTTAATACCCGTATGCGTGTAGCATTAAGAGAAAGTGCTACAGCCGCTCCTTGTGGAACGTTCACTTGGGGAGAAGTAGAAGATTATGCTGTGAAATTGATTGATCAGCCTGCTTGTACTACAGCGCCGCCTACAAATATTACCGTTACCAATCTTACAGCTTCTACAGCTTCTGTTTATTGGATGGGGGCTGCGAATGCTACTTACACTATTAGATGGAAGTTAGCTACTGCTGCAACATTTACAATTCCACCTGTGACTTTGGCTCCGGGAGTAAATAATTATACTATCCCGGGTCTTGCTGAGCAGACTAAATATGATGTACAGGTTTCTACTACATGTGGAACTTCTACAGGACCATATTCTACAACAGTACAGTTTACGACACCACCGCTTTCATACTGTCCAATGACAGGTACAGGAACTAACGACCACATTTCAAATGTAACTGTTACATCTTCCAACCCTGGAGTTCCGGTGATGAGCAATACCACTGTACAAAATAATTATACAAGCTATACAACCCCTGCAACATTAATCACTCTTGATGCTGGATCTGCAAATAATAAAATCTCTATAGCAAAAGGATGGACAGGTTCAACGAGTAATGATGCAGTATCTGTTTGGATAGACTACAACAGAAACGGAGTTTTTGAAGCTTCAGAGCAGATCTTAAATTCACCAGCAAATACTACAACTCCTGTCACTGCAACCTTTACTGTTCCGGGAGCAGCTTACACAGGTCCGCTTACAACTACAATGAGGGTAGTTCTTAAACGTACCAGTGCTCCGGTAATGTGTCAGAATGCAGTCAATGGAGAGGTTGAAGATTATGCGGTAAGAATTAGACCATGTAGTAATGGTACACCTAACCAGCCAGGAACTACAGCGACTCATAATTCTGCTACACTTACTTTCTCAGGAGTACCGAATACAGTTACTTATCTTGTGAGATATAGAACTCAGGGACCTCCTCCGGGAGCGTGGACAGAAGTATATGCTTCTGCATTGCTTAACAATATCCCACTTGTATTGAACGGTTTAACTCCGGCTACAATCTATGAAGTGCAGGTAGCTGCTGTTTGTGGAGATGTTGCAGGTGCATTTACACCGATCAAAACATTTGTAACAAGATGTGATCCTACACCTCCAAATGTCACAGTAAGTAATATTACGACAAACTCTGCATTAATCACATGGGCGCCACTTGCAGCGAGCTCCACATATACACTGGAATGGAGAAAAGTAGGAACTGCTACCTGGACTCAGGTTCCTAACATTGCTCCTCCTACTAACACTTATTTGTTAACAGGTTTAGATCCGTATACAAAATATGAAGTAAGAGTTGCCAATAAATGTGTTGGAGAAAATACTCTTAACCCATATTCAAATCCTAAAGTATTTACTACGGAAAGAACGTGTGAGCTTCCTCCTCCAGGGTTAACTATCACTCAGCTTACCCCTACATCGGCTGAAGTTACATGGGAAGGTTTCCCTGGTGCAACTTATAACCTGAGATATAGAAAAGTAGGTATTCCGAGCTGGACCAATGTCCCTTTAACAACGAATACGTATACAATAACAGGGTTACTAGAAGAAACGAAATATGAAATGCAGGTTGTAAACATCTGTAACGGTACACCGGGTACATACACGCCTCCATATTATTTCACGACACCTACAGTGACTTACTGTCAAATGGGTTCTCAAAATGCTGTTAACGAACATATTTCCAAAGTTACGGTAGTTCCAACTGGAAGACCTAAAATGGAAAATGCTTCAGGCCCCTCCAGCTATACAAATTATACAGGAGTACCTGACACATTCATAGAAATGGTTCAGGGATCTACTGGAAATCAGATCACGATTGAGAAGAAATGGAACGGAACTAACCATAATGAAGGAATTGCAGTATGGATAGATTTCAACAGAAACGGATACTTTGATCTTGATGAGAGAGTATTTACATCACCTCCGAACACTACAAGTCCTGTTACTGGAACATTTAGCGTACCTGTAGACGCTTACGTAAGTATGACGAACTATAAGTATGTAGTAATGAGAGTAGCAATGATGAGAGACGGAGTTCCTGTGAACTGTACTAATTTTGCAAATGGGGAAGTAGAGGATTACTCAGTAAGAATCACTAAACCTGGAGTGCCAAATTCTCTTAACCAGACCGACATCATGATTTACCCTAACCCGGTAAGCTCAGTATTGTATGTGAAGAATATCAGCAAAAAAGCTAAATATAAGATCTACAGTTCTGCAGGACAGGTTATCAGTGACGGTATTCTGCTTAACAACCAGATTAACGTTAGCAAATTGATCAATGGTATTTATGTAATAGATATCGAAGACAATGGTGTAACGGTTCAAAAGAAATTTATTAAAGAATAATATTTAAATTTCAAATACAAGTAAGCCCTCAGTAATGAGGGCTTTTTTATTGGGGAAATTTGGTGAATTTTATCCTGATGGTAATATCAGATGTAATTAACTAAATAACCTGAGTTTGGGATAAGAAAATTAAGATTAATGTGCTGGAAGTTGGAAGTGGGAGACTGATAGTTTCTTAAAATTGAATTAACTAGTCTTAAAAAAATTGATAAAAACCGAGGTATCGTTATTTTTCACGACCTTAATAACTTCCCTCTTTAGGCTTCCTTACCTTATTAAAAACAGAAATGTCTTATCCGAACTCAGGTTAACTAACTAAATAATTAGTGATTTGTGTTTTCTTTATCGTTAAAATCTCATCAGAGATTTCTTTCAGATCTTCTAAATAATGACTGATGATAAAAATTACTTTTTCAGATTTTAGTTTTTGAATTAATTCATAAATGAATTCTCTATTTTCCTTATCTAAGGAAGAAGTAGGTTCATCCAGAATTAAAAACTGCGGATCATGATATAGAGCACGCATCCAGCCAAGTAATTGTTTCTGCCCACCAGACAAGTTGATTCCTTCTTCACCCACTAATGTTAATAGAGCTTGAGGTAAAGAGTTAATAAACTGATCAAAGCCAAGTGAAATCAGCTTCTGTAGCTTCTGCTGATCAATTTGCTCTTCGAGGATAATGTTTTCCAGAATACTTCCATTGAACATTTGTATATTTTGTGGAACAATACCGGTTAAGCTCCGCCAATTAGTTATAGAAACATCTTTTAAACGGGTATTTTTATTGATGATAATCTCTCCATTTTCAGGAAGATAATTTTTTTGTAATATTTCTGTCAGTGTGGTTTTACCGCTTCCACTTTCTCCAAGAAGACACGTTATATTTCCCTTTTGAAGAGAAAAAGAAATTTGATTTAATAGTCTGCTTCTTCCATTAAACCTGAAGTCAATATTGGCAATGTCAATAGATTTAATCTCTGTAATTTCCAGGCCTTCCGTTTTTTCCTTTTCTAATGAAGAATATTCAAACATCCTGTCAAAGGCTACCTTAGCTTCCTGGATAGGAATAGTTACCAATGCCAGATTAGTAATTGAAGAGAGTAATGAGCTTGAAATACCTATAATAGCCATTAATTCCCCGGTTTTAATTTCCCCGTTCAAAACATTATAGGAAGAAAAACCAAGGATGATAAGAAGAAAGGAAACCAAAACCATTCCTGAATATAATGCTATGGTTAGATTAAGTTTTCCAAGCTCAAAGATCCTTGCCTGGAAAAGACCAAATATTGTTTCATTCCTTTTTATAAACATATCCTGTTTGGAAAATCCTTTGATAACTTCTATCCCCCTTATACTGTCAATATAATTTGCCTCGTTTATACTATAGGACTGCATAACGTTTCTCTGGGCATCAATAATTTTTTTATTAAAACTGAAGATGATATAGAAAATTACAGGTGAAATAATAATACATACCATAGCCAGTTTCCAGGAATAGAAGAAAAGAAAGCCTGCGGATATTAAAATGCCCAGAACATCGACAGCAGTATTGGTAATAAGCTGTTTTATGACGGTTTGTATTCTTTGTGTGTCATTAAGCCTTGCTACAAAATCACCCACTTTTCGGCTATCGAAAAACATTTTCGGAAGGTGAAGAAGAGAAGAGTAAAAGTTTTTATTAATCCTCTCATTAAATGACTTACTTTGCTTAATAATATAAAGTTCCCTCAATGCCTGAATAATTACCTTTGCAAAAAGTAGAAATCCAAGAAATGAAATGCTTAACAATAAAACGGATGTTTTTTTCTTTGGCAGAATATCATCTATCAATTTCTGTGAAAAAATAGACATTGACATTCCCAGTAATGAGAAAATAAGCCCAAGAAAAATAATAGTATAAATGGCTTCCTGATCTTCTTTGATGAGATTTTTGAGCCATTTTTTTTTCTCTGTTTCTGTTTGTTCTTTTTTTTGAAACTGATCATTGGGCTTTAGAGTAAGACAGGTTTTAGACTGCCATACTTCTTCCAGATATTCCCTTGTCCAGTATTCTAAACCTTTTGCAGGATCTCCGATAAGAAATTGATGATTTTCAGAAAGATTGTAGCAATAGCATATAACATAATGTTCAAATTTTTGATCAATAATAGTATGTAAAATAACAGGTTCTCCATGTTCAATAAGGGCATCTACATCGGCTTCACATCCTTCTGCCTCAAAACCTATAGAATTAGCACATTGATGCAATCCTAAAAGTGTAGTTCCTGTTTTAGCTGTTCCGCTTTTTTCACGTAGAGTTTCTAAGGAAATATTACCTCCATAATATTGGACTAGGGATTGTAGACATCCAACTCCGCAATCGGTTAAATCTTTTTGAAGAGAGAATGTCTTTTTTATAAGTTTATTTTCTTTCATCAAAGTTGTTTATGATTTTTTCTAATTTTATAGCTCCGGAGTTTCGTTTGATAAGGTGATTATTATTATCATAAACTAAGAAATAAGGAACACTGTTCATCCCTAATTTTTGATAAAGTGTTGCCATTTCATCATGACACCAATAGATATTCATTTGCTTATCCAGCTTATATTTGGCAGCAAATTGTTTAATTTCTTCCAAAGGCTCACTGGCAACCCATATCCACTGAATATTTTTATAAGTGTTATAACTTTTAGATAACTCATCTGCTTCTGCCTGACAAAAATGACAGCTGGGATTGAAATATATTATGACTTTAGTCTGTTCATTAACTAAATTGTGTTGGGTGAAAGAATTTCCATCAATAGTTGTAAGGCTAAATGAAGGGATGTTCTTCAATGCGTCTATTTTTTCTTTTCTCTTCTGGAAGTTAAAAAATAAATATGCCATTAACCCAATCAACAGAATTGGAAAAATAACAGCCGATATTTTTAAAAGTTTATTGTTTTTCATTTCTTTAAGTATTGTAAGGAGTGCTAGAGCACCTTATTTTTTATTCTTATGATATTTTGCTACCTGCATTATGGCCAGAACTAAAAAGCATCCTGCGCTTATGCAAGTCCATATGCTTGTTTTTTCATACACCTGTACAATGGCATTGAGAATGGCTATAAAGAGGAAAACATACGCTCTATATTTAGGATTTAGCATATCAGTATTGGGCATTTAGTATAAAAAATGAAACCACACCTACCCAGAACAGCAGACCAATTCCATAAGTGATTGTTGTTAAACCTATAGATTTTTTGAAACTGATTTTTTGTTCAGAAAGTTCCCAGATTCCCCAGGCGAGAATTCCCCAATAGAATAATTCAAATAGATTAACTAGCTGTAAAGGATAAGCAAGCCATTTCTCAACTGAAATGTATTCTTTCATATTTAATAATGAGATGGGATAATAGGTTTGCAGATTTTCCAGCGTATAATCTGTATCGATCCAATAGAAATTAACAAACTTATAAAAGCCTGCTATGATAAAGACAGATTCTGCTATTAAAACAAGGGTTATTATATCTGAAAATTTTACTTTTTCTAATCCCGGCAAATCAAAGAGTTTAATAAAGTTCAGGCAGAAAGTTACCAGTAGAACTTTGACTCCAATAAGTAAAGGTATTGTTGCATAGCTTACCCACCACCATTTTTTCTGGCTTTCCATGTAGTTTTGTATTACTTCGTTTGGATAATCTTTAGCAAGGAAATCTATTATCTTTGAATTTGTAGTAATAAAAGTTTTGTCTAAATAAGTCAGTAAGAAATAGCATAAGACGATGCTTATGAAAAATATGAAGTTTTTCATTTGTGTAAAATAAGTTGAATATTAATTCTTTTAGAATTATGAATTAAGAAACTCGAGGCTTGAAACTGTGAAAAGTGTTTTAGAAAGTTTTATAGTGAATATTATTTATGAGTAAACTAATTTTTCTTATTTGGTTTAATTATTTTAATCAAATTATAAGCTGATAATAATCCTAAAAGAAAGTAACAAATTTGTATTTGAATATCTGACAATTTATATTTGTGAAATAGATCCAAAATAATTATTATGGCTAGTACAAAATTCAGTGTTAATAATATAGTTTTCATAACTGTTTGAAAAGAACAAATAAGTTTCATTTATTAAAAGGTACTAATTCTTTGTTTTGATAAAGCTTCAGCTTTTAATAAAATTAATTTCTTTATTGAATTTATACTTTTGGAATTAGAATTATATAGTTTTCTACCGTAAAAATTGTTTATGAAAATTTTGTTGTTTTCACACATAATTATAATATATTCGGTATCCTTTTTATAAGGAATTTCAAAAATATAGAGGCCTAATGTTTCTTTTGATTCATATACAACTTTCTGTTTACTTGCAATATCTTCAATAATTGTATTATTATCTTTAAGTAACAGATTTGTTTTTATTTCTTTAAAAAATCTCTGATAGATAATTTTAACTAAAATAAAAAGATATATTAGAAAAGAAAACATTCCAACTATACTGAAATCACTTTTAATGAAAGCGATAAGTACAAAAGAAAAGAAAAGTAGGAATGTGAACAATAAAAAGCACTCGTTTAAAGAAAAAGGTAGAAAATATCTTCCAAAAATTACTTTGGGCTTTTGTTCTTTTATTTTAATTTTTTCTATAAAATTCATTTCTCAATATTAAAACTAGAAGGGAAATTTCCCTTCTAGTGAATTACAGTTTAGTCACAAAGTAACATTCCAACTCCAAAAACAAAAATTCCTGCTCCGCCAGCTAATGCAGACATAGCAGCTAATGTTCCGGCATATCCCCATGTACATTTTGGATTACCACCTTGTAAATTCTCCATTTGAGAAACATTTAATTTTTTCATTTTGTCTAATATTTTAAATTTAATAAAATTTGTTTTGTCATACAATCCCTGACATGGGCTTTTTTGCTGGCCAGCGGGTATCTTTATTTTTTATACTGTACACATACAAAAAATAAATCTTTGTGTTTTTACCTGAAGCAAAGATGCAAAATGACAAAACACCAAAAAAGTAAATGAATCGTAGATTTATAAATTTAAAGCTATAGATTTATAAATATTGAGATTTTAAAATACTGAAAATGAAATGATTAATGTGTTATTGTGAGTTGTTAGACTTCTCAATCTCTTTGATATAGACAGAAAGTGTGATTCCTGTTTTTTTCTTAAAAGCCAGAGAAAATGCCTGTTCATTATTATAGCCTAGTTCTTCTGCAATAGCCAATAATTTGTATGAACGGAATTTTTTATCTTTTATCAGCCTGTTTAGTGCATAATCTATACGAAGATCATTGAGATAAGCTGCAAAGTTTTTTCCTTTCTGGGTATTGATGATCTCCGACAGATAGGTAGTATTGGTCTTTATACTTTTTGCTAAGCTGGCAGATGTAATACCTTTTTTTAAAAAAAGCTCTTTAGCTTCGAAAGCTTCCAATTCTTTTAAAATGAGTTGCGTGACATCATCTGGAGTTGTTTTAGCTGTTTTATCTTCTGTTACTTTATCCTCTGTTTCGACTTGTACAATAGCAGGAGAAGGGCTTGGAGCTAATTGAGTTACCGGAGGAGTTTCAAGATTTTTCATCTCAATGGAATTGATGAGGTCCTGCGCAATTTTTCTGTGCTGCTTTTCTGTTTTCTTAGATCTGTAATATAAGAATGAGAGTAGCAGAAGTATTATCAATAGAAAACCAACAGATACATTTAGAATTGTTTTTCTGTTCCTTAAGTCATTAATAATGCCTTCTTTTTCCTGTAAAAGATTGGGAGTGTCATATTTCTTAGGGAGCTCTGTAGATAAATATTTGAATTGCTCATCGAGTTTTTTATCTACTTTTAGAAACCTGTCAATATAATACAATTGTTTTTCTTTATCATTCTTTTCTTTGTAATAATCTATAAGATAAGTGTATACTTCACGGAGTTCAGGAAAAGTATTATTGCTTTTCTGTATTATAGAATCAAGTTTAACAAAATTTTTGACTGCTTTAACCTTGTCTCCTAATCCTTCATAACACTTTCCTAGACTATATAGTATATAATTTGAAGTATTATCATCAATACGAGCAAAATAATCATTGGCTTTTGAGAGCTCAGCAATGGCAGTTTTATATTTTTTCTGTTTAAGGTTAGAATATCCGGACAAATACAAATATTGATTAAGGCTGTATTTATTTTTATTTACAAATGAAGACTTTAAGGCTTCTTGGATTAGTATATTAGCAGAATCCAGTTTATTAATTTCAATATAACAATTTATAAGGCTAACACGCATTTGATTATGCTGGTATTCATCCGTTATATTATTTTCATTATATAAGTAATACCTGAATGTTTTAGCAGCTTCCAAATTTTTACCTATATAGGTATTCAGATATGCTATATTCATATTAGCATATGCGATCTGACTTCTATTTTTCTGAATTTTAGCATGTTGAAGCCCTAAAACATAATTATCTAATGCAGCTTTTAAGTTATCATATTTGTAATATAGATTTCCTTTTATTAAATAAGTTCTGGCGGGGTACAAATCTCCTGCTACATTTTTTGTTACAGCTGTAAGGCTATCAACGTATTTTAAAGCTGTAGGGAAATCTTCATTAAAATGCATAAGGTTATAACCTTCAGCAATTTGGATACTGTTTTTGTCTTTTTTTGCTTTTTCTAAATAATATTGTGCAATTATTTTAGCCTCATAACTTTTATCATTATCAAAAAAATGATAAAAGTTATTTTTTAATTCAGGGTAATTGGATTTTTTTAAAGTATCAAATATATTTCTTTGAGCAAAAATCAAATTACTAAATAATAATAGTGGAAATATGAATTTCATCATTTTGGATATATACAAAAATATTGTTTTCTGAAGTGAAAAATGTACTTAATAGTGAATTTGTAAAAATATATTTTAAAAATAAAGATTATCAGTGTTTTACATTTTGCCTTATTACTATAGATTTATAAATCTATTGATGTGTTTTTGTCCTAATTTAAAAAAAAACGCTTTCTTTGTATAGCAATTAAGCTGTTAAAATTTAAAATAATGAAAAAGAAAAATCAAGAAAAAAAGAAGTTATCTCTAAAAAAATACAATTAATCAAGATTAATAACATGAAGAAAATTTATGGTGGTTCTGGTAATCAATTAAATTTTAATAGTGATGATGATCCTGTCACAAAACCTATAAATAATACATTAAGTGGTAGGTAATTTTCTATAATATGAAAGTTTTATTTTTTATTTTTTATTTTTTTACCATTTCTATACTTGCTCAAAAGAATAATTTGGCAATATCACAGCCTGTTGTGGATGAGTACTATGGAGTTAAAATATTAGATGAGTATAGAAATTTAGAAAATTTAAAAGATTCTTCAACAATTAATTGGATGAAGTCTCAAACCAGTTATACCAATTCCATACTTAATAAAATACATAAGAGAAATTATTATTCAGAAAAACGATTAGAATTTGATAAAAAACAAGGTTATTCTGTTTCTAATCTCAAAATAACTAATAATGACAAATACTTTTATCTGAAACAGAACGCAGAAGAAAAAATAGCAAAGGTTTATTACAGAGATGGATTTGCTGGTGAAGAAAAATTACTCTATGATCCAACTTATTTTGCGTCATTATCAGAAAACGTTAACCTCAATAATAAGTGCGAATTTATAGTCAATCTAATTAGTCCTAGTTGGAATGGAAATAGGTTGGCAATTTCTATATCAGAAAAAGGGAAAGAAATGTCTGAGGTAATTATTATGGAGGTGAATAGTAAATATATATACCCTAAAACTATTACCAACACAGAACCAGGAACAATTGGAGGAATCAAATGGTTGGACGATAACAGTGGTTTTATTTATGTTTATTTTCCAATTTCAGATATTACATCAAATCAATTTAATAAAAATACACAGTCTATATTATATGTGATAGGTGAAAATCCCAAAAAACTACATGATGTATTTTCAAGGAAGAATAACCCTGATTTGAAAATAGATGAAGATCAATATCCTATTATTTTAACATATAATCAAGATGATAAATATTATATAGGAATACTAGCTGATATGGATAAATATCGCAGAACTTTTATCATAAAAAAAGAAGACTTATACAAGGGAGAGAAAAATTGGAAACCATTTTATCAAAAGGAAGATAAAGCCTTTAATTCTCAAGTATTAGGTGAAGAAATCTTTTTTTTATCAGGATATAATTCACCTAACTATAAATTGTGTAGAACAAATATAAATGCTTTAGATTTTAAAAATCCTTTTATTTTGATACAGGAAAAAAAAGATGAAGTAATCAAAAAGTTTGTTATAACAAAAGATGGAATTTATTATACAACAACAAAGAATGGGATAGAAGCTAAACTGTATCTATATAAAGATGGAAAAGATATTCCGATTCAGCTTCCTTACGTATCTGGAAATATTGATCTTCAATCCAAAGGAAAAGATTATTCAGACATTTGGGTCACTTGTTCTGGTTGGGCAAATGATGAACAGCGTTTCAGATATAATGCAAAAACAAATACATTTTCTTTGGAAAATCTAGTGCCTATATTAGAATATCCAGAATTCAGTGATATTATTGTTAAGGAAATTACGGTGAAAGCAAGAGATGGTGAAGAAATTCCATTATCTCTGATCTACAATAAAAATATTAAAAAGGATGGTAAAAGTCCAACTTTGATAGATAGCTATGGCTCCTATGGAATGTCTAACAGTCCGTATTTTGCTAAAGGATATATGCTATGGGCACTTCAGGGAGGAATTATGGCTATAGCCCATGTGAGGGGAGGAGGTGAAAAAGGTGAAAAGTGGCGTTTGGGAGGATATAAAGAAACAAAACCCAATACATGGAGAGATTTAATAGACTGTACAGAGTATTTAATTAATGAAAAGTATACTTCAAAAGATAAAGTCGCCATTTGGGGAGCAAGTGCCGGAGGAATTACAGTAGGTAGAGCTATGACAGAAAGACCAGATTTATTCAAAGCTGTAATTCTTGAAGTAGGAATGACTAATGCTATTCGGGATGAATTTACACCCAATAATAATGCTAAAGAATTTGGAACGGTAAAAAATCCGAAAGAATTTAAAGCTTTATTGGAAATGGATGCTTACCATCACATTAAAAAAGGAGTCAAATATCCTTCTACTTATATTACAGGAGGAATAAATGATGAGAGAGTTACTGTTTGGGAACCTGTAAAATTTGCTGCTAAGCTAATGGCTAATGATGCATCTAATAATCCTATTCTTTTAAAAATAGATTTTGAAGGAGGCCATTCGGGTAATGTTCCTGTAGCACAACGATATGCTAACCTAGGAGATATTTTTGCCTTTGCATTCTGGCAATTAGGGCATCCTGATTATCAACCTAAAGAAAGTATAAAGAAATAGATGTCTCGTTTTCCTTACCAATTTTTTAATGAGTTTGTAATACGTACTCCTTTCTTTTCACATAAAAAATTTCAGCAAACAATAAGTAGCAAAAATGAAATTACTGATTCAGAGCTAAAGGAAATCTGTACCAATCTCATATTTCAGGAAGCAATTTATTTAGCCTCACCATATTTGTATAATGAGTTGGCTAAATGGATCAATTCAGAAAAACATTTTTTACCAAAAGACTACCAAACACTAAAGCATACCATATTAAAGTATTATAGCCGAATGAGTACTCGTTGTACGCCATTTGGCTTATTTTCTGGTGTTAGTTTAGGGGAATTTAATGAAGAGATAACAAATAAACAATTTGTAAATAATCCGAATCAAACAAAAGCGGGCCAATTAATTAGAGATACTAAATTGGATATGCGTTTCCTTGTTTCCTTAGCTCAGCATTTTATGCAATTACCTGAAATAAGGAGTAAGTTATTGTTATTTCCAAACAATAGCATCTATACGCTGGGAAACAAAATCCGTTATGTAGAATATCAGTATACCGGTGGAAAAAGAGATTACATTATTTCATCGGCACCACTTTCCATAGAATTACAACAGATACTTGAACTGTCAAAAGAAGGAAAAACCCTACAGCAACTTGCAGAAACCCTCATTGATAATGAAATAACTCAAGAAGAAGCTTTAGAATTTATAGAAGAACTAATAGATAACCAGGTTCTTATAAGTGAGCTGGAGCCCAATGTATCAGGAAAAGATTTTCTGGAGGTTATTATCTCCGTTCTGCAAAGAATAAAAGCAGAAAAAGAAATGCATATTCTAATTTCTGTAAAAAATAAATTAACTGAATTGGATCAAAATATTGGAAATCCTGTCTCAAAATATGCTGAAATCGAAGGATTAATTAAATCTTTTGATACAGAATATGAACAAAAATATCTTTTTCAGACTGATTTGTATTCTGAAAGCCAGTGTGTTTTGCCTAATTATTGGAAAAAAGAGATAAAAAAAGGAATTAGCTTTTTGAATAAAATAAACAAGATTCAAAAAAATAACCATTTAAAAAAATTCAAAAAAGCATTTAACGAAAGATTTGAAACACAGGAAATGCCTTTATTGTATGTCCTTGATGCCGAAGTTGGAATTGGTTATAAACAAGATGCTTTCACAAAGGGACTTCATTCCTATTTAGAAGATTTGCAACTTTCAATTTCTAAAAAAGATCAAAACTTACATATTGAATTGAGTCCGGTCTATACAATTCTTAATGAAAAACTACAAAATGCTTTACTGGAAAATCAGTATAAAATCGAACTGTCGGACAGAGATTTCAAAGATTTTGAAGAAAATTGGGATGATTTACCTGATACAATTTCTTTTTTAACAGAAATTATTTCGGAGAATAAACAGGAAAAACTGTTTTTAAATAATAGTACGGGAAGCAGCTCTGCGAATCTGTTAGGAAGATTTTGTTCGGAAAGGTCAGATGTACAAAATCTGTCAAAAATAATTACAGAAAAAGAAGAAGAACTAAATTCTGATTGTATTCTGGCAGAAATCATTCATTTACCTGAAGCAAGAATTGGAAATGTGATCAGAAGACCAACCCTGAGACAATATGAAATTCCCTATTTGGCACAATCTGTATTACCAAAAGAAAATCAAATATCAGTAAATGATTTATACATTTCTTTGAAAAATGAAAGGATTGTTTTACGTTCCAAAAAGCTGAACAAGGAAGTGAAACCCTATTTGACAAACGCCCATAATTATTCCAGCAATACTTTACCGGTTTATCATTTCCTTTCAGATCTTTACTCCCAGGATATACGGGACGGATTATATTTTACTTGGGGAGGATTAGAGCATATTTATAAATTTCTACCAAGAATAGAATATAAAAATATCATTATTTCGAAAGCGCAATGGAAGGTTACAGATAAGGATGTTGTCCTTTTAGAGGAAATAATTTCGGATAAAGATTATTTTTTGAATGAGCTGTCAGAATGGAGAGAAAAAAGGAAAATTCCAGCCTTGATTCAATGGGCTGATTGGGATAATACTTTGACCCTTAACCTAGAAAATTATGATATAGCTAGGCTGTTTGTTGAAACTGTAAAAAAGAAGAAATCAATTACCATCGAAGAATTTCTATTTAACGAAAATGATGACTTTAGACGTGAGTTTATTTTTTCAATATATAAAAGCGAGAGATTATAGCTTATGGTGAAAAGAATTTTTACTGTCGGGAGTGAGTGGCTCTACCTGAAAATCTATACAGGAGTAAAAACTGCTGATCTCATTTTAGAAGAAACAATAAAGACCTTAGTAGAAGATTTTCAGGAAAACAGTTATATTTCAAAATGGTTTTTTATACGCTATAATGATCCGAAACCACATTTGAGAATAAGGTTTTTGTTAAGGAATATTGGTGATTACAGCAACATTCTTGACAAAATCAATGAGACTCTACAGGAATATATAGAAAGCGGTGAGATTTCAAATGTTTTAATCGATACCTATAACCGGGAGCTTGAACGTTACGGGGAAAATACCATCAAAGAAGCTGAAACTCTATTTTGCAAAAACAGTGAATTTACCCTACAATGTCTGGATTACGACGATGAGGAAAAAATAATTGTATCTCTTTTCTATATAGATGAAATTTTAAATAGACTTCATTTTTCAGTCCAAGAAAAACTGGATTGGATCAAAGATTTTAATGATTCTTTTAAAAAGGAATTTAATGCCGATAAAAAGCTCAACTCTCAGCTTGATAAAAAGTATCGAAACTTTAAACCAAAATATCTAGACTTTCTTCAATCAGAAGAATTTTCAGAGGAAAGAGAAACTATTATTTCTAATATTGAAGAAAGTAGTATTGTTTTTCGGAATATCATATCCCACTATGAAAATGATTCCTTAGGAATATCTTTACAGAATTTTTTCCAAAGTATTTTTCATATGAATATCAACAGGCTTTTTGTTTCCAGTCAAAGATTATTTGAAATGGTAATTTATGATTATTTGCTAAGATATTATAAAACCTGTGCCTATAGGGATTAGTAAGAAAAGCTTCATTACAATATTGCATCAGTATTTTAAACTTTACATAAAAAAGCCTCGCTAGAAAATCCTAACGAGGCTTTTTTTATTCAATACTAAAGATGATCTGTTCGGTCTGTTCCTTAAGATCCTCTAAGTTGGTATTGTTATGGATAATATAGTCTGCCAGTTTTATCTTATCCTTTTCAGGCATTTGCTTTTCCATGACAGATTCCACTTCGCGGTAGGTTTTTCCATCCCTGTCCATTACCCTTTTGGCTCTGATATTATCTTCAGCAGTGACTAAAAGCGATTTGTAACACTGCCGGTTCAGTTTTAATTCAAATAATAAGGCTGTTTCTTTAAAGACCAGATATTTAGTCTGCTTTTTAAGCCATTCTTCAAAATCAATGCGTACCGCAGGATGAATAATCTCATTTAATTCATGAAGCAGTTCCTTATTACTGAAAACCTTTTCTGCGACAATTTTCCTGTCATACAGCCCGTTCGCATCATAAGCTTCATCACCCAGTAAATCCTTTATTTTTACCTTTAAATCCTCACTCTCATTCACAATGGCTTTCGCTCTGTCATCGGAATAATAAACAGGGAATCCAAAGTCTTCAATAAAATGGGCAACAGTAGTCTTACCTGAGCCTATACCACCGGTAAGCCCGATCACCTTGGTTGCCGGTTCCGGTTCCGGTTTTTGTGTTTCTGAATGTAAATCTTCCATAATCAAAAATTAATATCCAAAAACATCATTAAAACTATGAATTTCGTCTAGCCTTACCCCTTTTTCAGTCATTTTAAGACTTGCCAGTTCATTATGGGCATCATGTTCAAAGAACAGAAGGTATTCATTGTCTACACACTGCTTCAGGAACTTTCCTTTTTCCTCCAGGGTTAGGAGAGGTCTCGTATCATACCCCATCACATAAACCTGGTTAATGTGCCCCGCAGTAGGAATAAGATCCGCTGCAAAAACAATTGTTTTTTCCTGATACTGAATCACCGGAAGCATCTGTTTTTCCGTATGTCCGTCTACAAAGATCACATCCATTTTCAGGTCGGGAGCAAAACCGTAATTTCCTGTAGTAGGAAGAGGTAAAAAGTTAAGCTGTCCGCTTTCCTGCATCGGAAGAATATTCTCTTTCAGAAAGCTGGCTTTTTCTCTTGCATTTGGTTCTGTAGCCCATTGCCAGTGGTTTTCATTTGTCCAGAACTGAGCATTTTTAAAAGCCGGTCTGTATCCCGTTCTGTCATCATTCCATTCAATAGCACCTCCGCAATGATCAAAGTGAAGATGCGTAAGAAATACATCCGTAATATCCTCTTTTACAAAACCAAATTTCTTTAAATTTTTATCAAGATTATCGTCTCCCCAAAGCGAATAATGCCCGAAGAATTTATCATCTTGTTTATTTCCAAGACCGCAGTCTACAAGAATCAGTTTCTTGCCGTCTTCTATAAGCAGGGATCTTGTTCCCAGGTCAATCAGGTTTCTTTCGTCTGCAGGATTGGTTTTTTCCCACAGACTCTTTGGGACGACTCCAAACATGGCACCGCCGTCCAGTTTAAATTTTCCACATTGTATTGGATATAGCTTCATATATATTTTTGATTATTATTTCTTTATTAATTTCATTTTCTCAGCAATTTTTCTTCCATTCTCATCCGAATTTTCAAGTTCAGAGATAATGTTCTGATAATCATGATCCTTTCTGTTTTGAGAAAGCTTTTGCTTGATGAATATTTCTGTCGGAATTATTTTCAGTCCGAAAGCACCTTTCATTTCCTTTTCCACAAACTCTCTCCCCATATCTTTTACCATGACAGGGCACTTCTGGAAATTTTCATATTTCGAAGTTAATTTTTCCAGATGCTGATAAAGTTCGCTATTACTCATAAGCTGTACTTTCCCATACACCTGAACAGCTTCATAATTCCACGTTGAAACATTGATGTGATCATACCAGCTGCTTGAAATATAAGTATGAGCTCCCAGGAAATCGCAAAGGACTTCATCACCATCCTTTAATGTTTTTGCCTGAGGATTGGCTCTTGAGATGTGAGTTTCCACATACACATTCTCCGGATTATCCTCATTAAGCATCATCATAGAATGTGTGGCTCTTATTTTTTCAACAGAAGAAATAAGCAGGGCAAACGCATTGTCTCTGATGATTTCCCTCATCAGATCATGATCTTCACTTCTGTATAATTTTGGAATAAACATAGACTGTTAAAATAATTCTCCCGGACTTCTCGGTATAGCTATATTTAAATGCTTATAGGCTTTGTCGGTCACCTCTCTTCCTCTTGGTGTTCTGATAATGAATCCTTCCTGGATCAGAAAAGGTTCATAAACCTCTTCCAGAGTCTCAGGATTCTCAGCAATTGAGGTTGCAAGGGCGGAAATTCCTACCGGCTTTCCTTTAAAGTTCTCAATCATAACCCGCATAATCTTGTTATCCATTTCATCCAGGCCAAACTCATCCACATTAAGTGAATTCAATGCATACTTTGTAATATTGATTTCAATTTCTCCGTTTCCTTTGATCTCGGCAAAATCACGTACCCTTCTTAATAAAGCATTCGCAATCCTTGGTGTTCCGCGGCTTCTTCTGGCAATTTCTATCGCTGCATCTTCATAAATCTTACTTCCCAGAACCCTTGAGCTTCGCTGAATGATCATCGATAAAAGTTCAACCGAATAATATTCAAGCCTGCTTTGAATCCCAAACCTTGCCAGCATCGGTTTCGTCAGCATTCCGCTTCTTGTGGTTGCCCCTACCAGAGTAAAAGGATTCAGACCGATCTGTACGCTCCTTGCATTAGGACCGGTTTCCAGCATAATATCTATCTTGTAATCCTCCATGGCAGAATACAGATATTCTTCCACAACAGGAGACAGACGGTGGATTTCATCAATAAAAAGAACATCGTTTTCCTCCAGATTCGTCAGCAGGCCGGCTAAACTTCCCGGCTTATCCAAAACAGGACCGGAAGTGACTTTGCATCCTACCCCAAGCTCATTGGCGATAATATTGGCTAAAGTTGTCTTACCCAGACCCGGCGGACCATGCAGGAGAACGTGATCAAGAGCACCACCACGTCTTTTGGCAGCACTTACAAAAACTTCCAGGTTTTCCAAAGTTTTTCTCTGTCCGGCAAAGTCCTTAAAACTCTGCGGACGGATCTGCTCCTCCTGCATAAGCTCTTCATGTGAGTAGTTTTCCTTATCTGGATGTAAAAAGTCTGGCATTAATTCATTTCATTTACTTCAAAGATAGGAAATTTAGACTAAGGTTGAGGTTTAGATTGAGAAAATTCAGGGATTCAAAAAAGGTTGATTGTAAGGCTGAGGTAAAGGCAAAGGTAAATACAATAGATGAGGCTAAAGGTGATTTTGATTTAGCACATTGAGATATTTTAAGTATTTTTGAGAAGAAAAAACTACAGATTAAATTGATAAAAGATTTTACAGAAATGCCCGTTTGGCAAAAAGCAATTGAAATTGCCGAAAGATGTTTTCTTATATCTGCTGACTTACCTAAACAGGAAGATTATGCATTGACTTCACAACTGAGAAGATCTGCACAAAGTATTGCAGCAAATATTGCTGAAGGCTTTGGAAGAAGGACTGCTAAAGATAAAAGCAGATTTTATGATATTTCCAGAGGGTCAGCATTTGAAACTAAAAGTCATTTGATATACGGAAATAGAGTAAAATACTTTTCTGATAATGATTGTTTACAAATTCATATTCTAATTGATGAGGTCATTTTGATTTAAATAAAATGACCAATTATTTGAAAAATAACAGTCAATATTAATCTAAACCTAACTCTAATCTTCACCTTAATCTAAACCTAACTAAAAATGAAATTAATAGGACCTTTCAAGCAGATCATTACGTTGGCAAATCTTCCGTTAAGAGGAAGAATATCCGATGAACAAATTGATATTATTACAGACGGAGGAATTTTGGTAAATAATGGCTTGATTCAGAAAGTTGGGAACTTTAAGATGCTAAAGACTGAAAACCCAGATACGGAAACCGAACTTATGGACGGGGAACAGATTGTTCTTCCCGGATTTGTAGATTCCCATACCCATATCTGTTTCGGCGGAAACCGCGCCAATGACTTTGCTATGCGAAATGCAGGAAAAACCTATCTTGAAATAGCTGAAAGTGGTGGTGGGATCTGGAGCTCTGTGCAGCACACGAGAAATGCTTCAGAAGAAGAATTATTAAAGACATTGGTAGAAAGGATCAGCTTTCTGATTTCATTAGGAATTACGACCATTGAAATAAAAAGTGGCTACGGATTAGATGTGGAAAATGAACTGAAAATGCTCAGAATCATTAAAAAAGCACAGGGTCAGACAAAAGCCAGGTTGGTTCCAACATGTCTTTCTGCTCATCTCAAACCAAGAGACTTTGACGGGACGAATCAGGAATATTTAGAATATATCCTTACAGAAATTCTGCCAAAAGTAAAAAAAGAGGGACTGGCACAGCGTGTAGATATATTTATAGAGAAATCTGCATTCCAGCCTGAAGAAAGTAAAGATTTCCTTCTTAAAACTAAAGATTTAGGTTTTGAGGTTACGGTTCATGCAGACCAGTTTACACCGGGAAGCTCCCGAATTGCAGTGGAGGTGGGCGCAAAATCTGCAGATCATCTTGAAGCCACTATTGATGAAGATATTGAGTTTTTAGCACAGTCAGATACAGTGGCTACGGCATTGCCGGGAGCAAGCTTAGGACTGGGAGAAAAATTCACTCCGGCCAGGAAATTACTGGATGCAGGAGCTATTGTAGCAATCGCCAGCGACTGGAATCCGGGATCTGCCCCGATGGGAAATTTAATTACCCAGGCTTCTATTTTGGCTACATTTGAGAAATTAACGACTGCTGAGGTATTGGCGGGAATGACATTCCGTGCAGCCTATGCATTGGGTCTTGAAGATATAGGAAAACTGGAAGCGGGTAAAAAAGCAGATTTTGTAACATTTAAAACCGATAATTTTCAGAATGTTCTTTACAATCAGGGAAGCCTGAATGCTGAGAATGTTTATATCAGCGGAAATCTTAATCATTAGATTATGGGCATTTTTGATAAGATCTTAGGCAAAAAACAGCCGGAAAAAGAAACCAAAACATATAAGGATTTCTGGGATTGGTTTTTAACAAAAGAGAAAACTTTTTTTGAAGTTGTAAAAGGCAGAGAACATATTGAAGAACAGTTTTTTGATGTTATATCTCCTGAACTTACCAAAATAAATGACGGTTACTATTTCCTGTCAGGAATGTGTGATGAAGATACGGCCGAACTTATTATTACGGTAGAAGGTGATGTGAAAAAAATAATTTTTGCCGAAGAACTTGTTGCCGCTGCTCCTAAGATTGATCATTGGAAGTTTACAGCACTCAAGCCCGAAACGGATATTGAAAATATTGGATTGAAAATGGGCGGTTTAGAGTTTACAAAAAACAACATCTGCTTTTATTCCAATGACATAGAAGGTTATCCGGATGAGATTGATCTGGTCTTTGTTTATGAAAATTTAAATGAAGAAAATAGAGAATCGGCTACGACAGGGATCTGTATTTTTCTGGATAATTTCCTGGGCGAATTGAATTTTGCTACACAAATTGATACTTTCAGCATTATAGGTAAAAGTGAAGTGGAGCAGGAACTGATTCCAATAGAAAAACTAAAAGAATTTCTTCTCTGGAGAGAAAGAGAATTTACCGAAAAGTATAAAGATTCACAGATTTTAGAAAATGAAGATCAGTTTTCTCTTCTTGAAGCGACTTTAGAAAATGGGATGCCGCTTATGGCTACGGTGAATGCTTCTTTATTAAAATATGATGCAAAGGCTTCCTATCCGTGGATCTCAGTCCTGAAGATTTCTTATGATGGAAAGAACAATAACGGTTTTCCGGAAGAAGCAGATTACAATACCATGAATACCATTGAAGACTATGCAGTAGAGCTTCTTAAACCAAAAGAGGGTCATTTGTATATCGGCAGGGAAACGGCAGACAACTCCAAAAGCATTTACTTTGCAAGCAAGGATTTCAGGCAACCTTCCAAAGTTTTTGATCAGATCATAAAAGAAAATCCTCAATATAAAATTTCACTGGAAATTTATAAAGATAAATACTGGCAGAGTTTTGAACACTACAATGTAAATTAAACAAAGATTTCATTTTTGTGAAAGGCAAATGAGGCGGAATACGGCCTTAGATTTTTATTTTTTATTTAAGTTTTCTTATATTGTGGCCCCATTACTGTTGATTCATTGTATAAAACAGTAATTTTCTATAGTTCTTAAGTACATCCCTGATAAGGAAAATAACGCAGTCATATTATTCTTTGAGTACTTCTGCCGGGGCTATGCCAGGTGTCTGTCAATATTAATACGAAAATAAATGCGATGAAGTTTAAAAATGTAAAATCTACCTTCAACAAAGGAGTTACGATCCCAAGCCTGATTTTTATTATTGGAACATGCTTTCTTTCTGCTCTATATCCTAAACCGACAGAAAGTATCCTGAATGAGATTAAACAGTTTATATTTATTAACCTGAACTGGGTGTATGTCTGGGCGGTTACTCTGTTTGTGATCTTTTTAGTTTACCTGCTGTTCAGTAAATATGCGAATATAAAGCTGGGAGCTAACGACAGTAAGCCGGAGTATTCCTTTTTTTCATGGATTTCAATGCTGTTCGCAGCAGGGATGGGAATAGGGCTGATTTATTTTAGTGTGGCAGAACCTATGCAGCACTATTCTTCCGAAGTTTTTGCCGATAATCATTATGTTAGCAGAGCAAAGCAGGCGCAATTATATACCTTTTTTCACTGGGGAATTCATGCCTGGGCCATTTACGGAGTGGTAGGACTTTCCTTATCATACTTTGCTTACCGGTACAGATTGCCCCTTTCATTACGAAGCTGCTTTTACCCGTTACTGAAAGATAGGATTAATGGCAGATGGGGAAATGCCATTGATGTTTTTGCATTATGCTGTACATTCTTTGGATTGACCACGACTTTAGGATTTGGAGTGGTACAGATCAGTTCAGGGTTAAATATACTCCATATTACCCCGGAAAACAGTTTTACCAATCAGGTGATTATTGTGGTTGCTCTTATTTCTCTGTCTGTTATTTCAGCGATTACGGGAGTGAATAAAGGCGTAAAGATATTAAGCAATATTAACATAATGGGTGTCATTGCACTCTTGCTTTTTGTCCTGATATTAGGACCAACGGTATATCTGATAGGAAGCTTTACCGAAGGATTGGGAAACTACATCAATAATTTTTTTAATCTTACCTTCAATACCCATGTTTACGAAAAAAATGCATTGCCATGGTTCTATGACTGGACTATTTTATACTGGGCGTGGTGGATTTCATGGTCACCTTATGTAGGATTATTTATTGCACGAATTTCTAAGGGAAGGACGATTAGGGAATTTATTCTTGCTGTTTTAGTACTTCCTACATTATTCAATTTTATCTGGATGTCCGTGTTTGGGAACAGTGCCATCTGGTTCGATCTGAATGTGGCCAACGGAAAATTAAGTCAGCTGGCATCCGATCCTGATGCACTGATGTTCCGGTTTTTAGAATATATGCCTTTGTCAACCCTGACGGGATTTTTTGTTATTACCATCATTATTATTTTCTTTGTGACTTCTGCCGATTCGGGGATATTTGTGATGAACAGTATTGCTACCAAAAATGCTAAAAAATCTCCCAAATGGCAGATTATATTCTGGGGTATTTTACTTGCTGTACTTTCCCTGCTATTATTAAATGCAGGAGGATTAAAAGCGCTTCAAAGTATGACTTTAATTACCGCATTGCCCTTTTCAATCATAGTTCTTTTATTTATAGTAAGCCTGATGAAGGGGCTTATCATTGATCAAAAATATTATGAGACCAACTTCTCTGTGTCTACCGTTCCATGGTCAGGGGAGTTTTGGAAAGAGCGTTTAAAAAATATTGTTTCCTTTAAAGATAATTCTTCGGTAGATCATTTTATTCAGATTAAAACAAAAGAAGCCTTTACAGATCTGCAGCAGGAATTTGCGGCCAATGGAATTGAAGCAAAAATAAATCAATATGAAAGCCCTGCCAGAATAGAAATAGAGATTCACCAGGGAGTCGTCAATAATTTTATTTATGGCGTTGAGAATAGGGTAAAAACCGTTTCCGAATACATGATCAATGAAGAGAATCTTCCCGATCTCGAAGACAATAAAACCCATTATCCGAGATCCTATTTCGGAGATGGAAGAGAAGGATACGATGTGCAGTACTTTACAAAGAATGAACTTATTTCTGATGTACTCAAACATTATGAGCGATTCCTGGAAATTGTTTCGGAAGAGCGAAATGAAATGTTCATAAGCAGTAATGCCAATCAGAAAAAAGAATGATTTAAAATCAGCATATTACAGGAATGACGGATGTCATGGAGCATTTTTGAAATTGAGCGCAGGAGCGTTTTAATATCTAAACAATATTATTTAGATTTACTGGATAAAACGCAGTAATTAAAATTTAATTTAGATCTATGTTTCAGGACACTTGGCAAGGCAGATTAGACGGAGAAGAACCTCTTTTCCACAGAATATTTCAAAGAGTTAAAGAAGAACATAATTACGATAATATTAAAGCAGATGATTTTGTTCTGCATGGTTTTGCCGTTGATGAAGGCGTGAGAAGAAATAAGGGACGGCAGGGTGCCAAAGACGCCCCCGATGTGATCCGAAAAAATATGGCCAATTTTCCGGTGATCCGTCCGGATTTCTCCCTTCTTGATTTTGGAAATATAACCTGTGAAGACGGCGATCTTGAAAGTACCCAGAACAGCCTTGCGAAAAATGTTTCAAAAGTTTTGCTGAAAGGAGGAAAGTCACTTGTTTTAGGCGGAGGCCATGAAGTAACCTATGCTCACTATTTAGGCGTGAAAACAGCTTTTCCGGAACAAAAGATCGGGATCATCAATATAGATGCCCATTTTGATAACAGGCAGCCGGAAAAGGGAATAGGAGCAAGCTCAGGAACCGGTTTCTGGCAGATTGCACAGGAAGGGCAGATCAACTCACTTCATATCGGGATCCAGAGAAATTCAAATACCCTGAAGCTTTTTGATACAGCCCATCAGTACGGGATGAAATATATCCTTGCCGATGAACTCTTTTTTGAAAATCTTCCTTCCATTTATCAGCGTATCGATGAGCTGATGGAGACTGTAGATTTTGTCTATCTTACCATCTGTATGGATGTTTTCAATGCATCAATTGCCCCGGGAGTTTCGGCTTCCGCATATAATGGTATCTTTGCAGATACACCTTTTATGCATTTTTACAGGCATATTTTAAAAAGTAAAAAACTCATAGCACTGGATGCTGCAGAAGTTAATCCTTCCCTTGATATTCAGGACAGAACAGCTAGGCTGGCCGCATGTCTTGTGAATGAATGGTTTATGATCGGAGGATAAAATTATATTATTTAGATAGAGAAAAATCATTGCTTTATTTAGCCTTAAGGAACAAAATTTGTTACTTTCACACTGCTTTTAGAATAAAGGCATTAATAAATTCATTTTGTGAATTTAAAACAGAAATTAGATTATGGAACAGTTAATTGAAAATAAGCTTATTCAAGCAGATAAGACATTTTCAGAATGGAGAAAAGTACCGTTTGAAGAAAAGCAGAAGCTGATCGCAAAAGCGGCAGAAATTTTAAAGAATAATTCAGAAAAATTCGGAAGAATCATTACTGCTGAAATGAATAAACCTATTTCAGAGTCGACTGCTGAGGTTGAAAAATGTGCCTTAATGATGAATTACTATGCAGATGCTGAAAATATTTTAAAACCCGAAAAAGTTGAATCTGAATTTTCTTATTCTGAAGTCCATTATGTTCCGAAAGGTGTGATTTTAGGAGTAATGCCATGGAATTTTCCTTTCTGGCAGGTATTGAGATTTGCTGTTCCGGCAGTTTTGGCAGGAAATACAGTAGTTCTGAAGCACGCGTCAATTTGTTTCGGAAGTGGTAATGCAATTGTAGAGGTTCTTTTAGAAGCAGGTTTTCCGGAAGGTGTTTTCCAGAACCTGGAAGTGGGGCATAAAGCGGTAAAAGAAATTCTTGAACACGATGCTGTAAAAGGAGTGAGTCTTACAGGCAGTGGAAAAGCTGGTGGAGAAGTAGCTTCAATTGCCGGTTTGAATATCAAAAAATCATTATTGGAATTAGGAGGAAGTGATGCTTTCATTATTTTCGATGATGCAGATTTAGATGAAGCGGTAAAAGCAGGAGTAAAATCCAGACTTCAAAATTGCGGACAAACCTGTACTGCTGCTAAAAGATTTATTATTGATGAAAAAATTGAAGATGAATTTTTGCCGAAATTCATTGAAGAATATAAAACCTATGAAGTTGGAGATCCTTTAAATAAGGAAACTAAATTATCAGGAATGGCAAGACCGGACTTGGCCGATGAGTTGGAAGCTCAATTCAACAGAGCATTGGAAAATGGTGCTGAAATTATTATTCCTTTGGAAAGAATTTCTGAAATTGAATTTAAACCCGGTTTAATTCGTGTTCAGGAAGGAAATCCTATTTTAAAAGAAGAACTTTTTGGACCTCTCGGAATGGTAATGATTGCTAAAAGTGATGAAGAAGCTTTACAAATGGCTAATGATATTCCTTTTGGGCTTTCAAATTCTGTTTGGACAGCAAATAAAGAACGCCAACTGTTTTTCATCGAAAATCTGGAATCAGGAACGGTAAATATCAACAGAATGACGAGCTCTGATCCGCGTTTTCCATTCGGTGGAAGCAAGGCTTCAGGATACGGGACGGAGTTGTCTTTATTGGCTTTAAAAGAATTTGTAACAGCAAGAACAATCGTGGGAAACTGATTTGTATAATGTGTGATGTAAAATGTACACAGTATAATGTATTCATGTAAACCTACGGTTAACAATATAAAAATTCCCGGAAATATCTATTTCCGGGAATTTTTTGTATGGTAGCTAAAAAGTAATTTTGCTTATTGCTTATTGCTTATTGCTTATTGCTTATTGCTTATTGCTTATTGCTTATTGCTTATTGCTTAAACTGTTGTCAGTCTCAATGTATTTGTCTTTCCGCCTTCATAAGATGGAGTCGCATTGATGTTGATGACAAAGTCTCCACTTTCAATATAACCGTGGTTATGGGTCAGCATATTGACCTGGATAATGGTCTCGTCGGTAGATTTTTTCATATCATAGTAATAAGCATGAACTCCCCAAAGAAGGTTCAGCATAGTGATCACTCTTCGGTTCCCGCTGTATACAATGATATGTGAATTCGGTCTGTGTGCTGCAAGCTGGAATGCTGTATATCCTGAATGCGTCAGAGTAACAATAGCAGAAACATTGGTAGTTTTAGCAATTCTTACCGCTGCAAGGCATACCCTGTTGGTAATGAATCTTTCGTCAATACAGTTATAATCTTTTTCGATAGGTTCGTTTTTATGCTGATAAAAATGAGTCTTTTCGATATTCTGTACAATTTTTGTCATATTTTCAACCACCTGAATCGGGTATCTTCCTACAGAGGTCTCTCCGGAAAGCATTACCGCATCTGCACCGTCCAATACAGAGTTGGCAACGTCATTTACCTCCGCTCTTGTTGGCGTAAGACTGTTGATCATTGTTTCCATCATCTGCGTAGCGATAATAACCGGCTTGGAATAGAATCTTGCTTTTTCTACCAGGTTTTTCTGGATGGCAGGAACTTCTTCCATCGGAACCTCCACACCAAGGTCACCACGGGCAACCATCAGTCCGTCACATTCCAACAGAATTTCGTCAATATTTTTAACACCTTCAGGCTTTTCGATCTTAGCAATAATCGGAGTTTTGAATTTTCCGTTTGGATGGCTGTCGATCAGCTTTTTCAGGTCGATGATATCCTGTGCATGTCGTACGAAAGAAAGAGCGATCCAGTCAACCTCCATGTCAAGCATGAAATTCGCATCCTGAACGTCTTTTTCCGTAAGGGCAGGAAGAGATACATTGGTATTCGGCAGGTTTACTCCCTTTTTAGAGCTCAAAGGTCCCCCTTGAATAGTCTTTGCTTTTACGGTATCTATTTCGTTGGTTTCAATCACCTCCAACATCAGCTTTCCGTCATCAATAAGGATTCTTTCCCCAACTTTCACGTCCTGAGGAAACTGCTGATACGTCATGTAAACCTTAGTAGAATCACCTTCTATTTTCTCATTCGTAAAAGTAAGGATATCGCCAGGGTTCAGGTAAGAACCTTCTTTTACAACACCTACTCTCAGTTTCGGACCCTGAAGGTCTCCCAGAATACCTACGGAAAAACCGTATTCCTGATTAAGCTCTCTGATAATTTCAATATTATTTCGAACCAATTCGTAATCTGCATGTGAAAAATTTATTCTGAAAATATCAACACCCGCTTTCATTAGTCCTAACATTACCTCCTTCGACGATGAAGCAGGTCCTAGTGTTGCAATAATTTTTGTCTTCTTTAAATACTTATTCATAATACTGGATAATTTGATAAAGTTCTTCTTCAGAACCTAATGTATAGTCTTGTATCGGAAATACAAGATTTTCCGGGAGCAAAATTACGGAAAAATCAGGAATTTGTTCCGAAGTATGCAAAATATATTCTACATCTGCCTGATTATTTAATAAAAATTTAATGTTTTCTTCTTCTGTAAAGAGCTCGGTCTGCAGTTTTTTTTGCTTACTTTCCGAAGACCGGTTTGAAATAAATGTAAAACATGTCTTTGTAAACTTGTGGTAAGCCTCAAATCTTAGGAAATAATAATCATAATATGCCCCGTGAATAATCACATCTTTCTTTCTGGAAAAGGTAAGGCCGTTAATTTGATTTATTTTGTAGAAAAACTCATGAGTAGGTATATCTTTTGCTAATCTCACCAATCCTATGGTAATATCTTCAAATTTTATATCATCCAGATCATAAAGTTTTTGAATTTCCAAGTATGTTTTCTTTTTTGTTTAAAATATAAAATGCTCTTTGTGCAGCCTTTTCTTCTGCTTTCTTTTTGGAAGTTTCCGTTGCATTGGCGATCTTTTCTTCCCCCAGCCAGACATGGCACCTGAACACCACTGCCTTATTGGCCTGGACCTCTTCGCAGGTTTCGTATTTTATATTTACTTTTTTCTTCTGGCTCCATTCAAGCAGAAGGCCTTTATAGCTTACGATTTTATTCTCAAGCTTGTTAATTTCACCTGGGGTCAATAATCTTTCCAGAATGATCTTCTTACAGGTATCGTAATGAAAGTCCAGATAAACAGCACCAATAAGCGCCTCAAATAAATTTCCGGAAATGTTTTCTCCCAATGCTGCGGATCCCTGCTTCTGCAAAAGATCGATAAGCTTGAGGTCTTCCCCTAATTTATTAAGATTCTTCCTATTAACAATTTTAGATTTCATCTGTGTCAGATATCCTTCATTAGCCTGAGGATAGGTCTGGAACAGATGACAGGAAATAATTGTACCCAAAACAGAATCTCCCAAAAATTCAAGCCTTTCGTAATTACTGTCTTGATTTTTAGAAGAACTTTTTAAAGAAAAAGCTTCCCGGTAAAGAGCAATATTCTGAACCTCCGCACCCAGCATTTTTTTTAGCTCGGTACTAAGGAAATAATCTCTCTCCGTTAATTTTCTTTTTCTTTGTTTGAGAAGGAATTTAGAAAAGTATTTCTGTAACTCCATTCATTGAATTTAGATTTTCTTAAATAGAACGCAAGCGTTGTGCCCGCCAAATCCAAAAGTATTGCTCATGGCTACTTTTACATCTTTCTTAACAGCATTGTTGAATGTAAAATTCAGTCTGCTGTCAATATTTTCATCATCAGTAAAATGGTTGATGGTAGGCGGAACAATACCATGAATAATAGTTCCTAATGCAGCGATAGCTTCAATTACTCCGGCAGCTCCCAAAAGGTGGCCGGTCATTGATTTTGTAGAATTAATCTGAATATCAAAAGCGTGTTCTCCCAGTAATTTTGAAATTGCATTGGATTCTGCAATATCTCCTAATGGAGTAGAGGTACCATGCATGTTGATATGGTCTACTTCATCAGCAGTTAAGCCTGCGTCTTCCAAACAGTTTTTCATTACCAGATAAGCTCCTAATCCTTCAGGATGGGGGGCAGTCATGTGATGTGCATCTGCACTCATACCGCCACCTTGTAATTCTGCATAAATTGTAGCTCCGCGTTTCACCGCATGTTCATATTCTTCAAGGATGATGCATCCTGCTCCTTCGCCCAATACAAAACCATCTCGGTCTTTATCGAACGGTCTTGAAGCTGTTTTAGGATCATCGTTTCTTGTAGAAAGTGCCATCATCGCATTAAATCCACCGACACCACTTGCCGTTACGGCTGCTTCAGAGCCTCCGCATACAATAACATCTGCTTTTCCAAGCTGGATAATCATTTTGGAATCAATTAAAGCGTTGGCTGAAGATGCACAGGCAGATACTGTAGTATAATTCGGCCCATGAAAGCCATACTCTATTGAAATGTGTCCAGGAGTGATATCCGCAATCATTTTAGGAATAAAGAATGGATTGAATCTTGGTATTTCCGTATTCGCCCATCCTAAAACCTCAGTTTCGAAAGTTTCTAAACCTCCTATTCCGGACCCCCAGATTACACCGACTCTGTTTTTATCCACATTGTCTTCCATAATTCTGGAGTGTGCTACCGCTTCTCTTGCAGCTACCAGCCCAAGCTGAGTATTCCGGTCCATTTTTTTAGCCTCTTTCTTGTCGAAATGCTGTAATGGATCGAAACCTTTCACCTCGCAAGCGAATTTAGTTTTAAAGTTTGTGGCATCAAAAAGAGTAATCGGAGCAGCACCGCTCTCACCTTTAAGAAGATTTTCCCAGTATTCTTTTGCATTATTTCCAATTGGTGTTATTGCGCCAAAACCGGTTACAACTACTCTTTTTAATTCCATAAACTTTTAAAATTTTCTTTTTTTGTTGAAGAATATTATTTATTTACTACTTCTTCGATGTAAGCGATAGCGTGCCCTACAGTAGTAATTTTTTCAGCCTGGTCATCAGGGATTTGAATATTGAATTCTTTTTCAAATTCCATGATTAACTCAACTGTATCCAATGAGTCAGCTCCTAAATCGTTAGTGAAGCTAGCTTCAGGAGTTACTTCTGTTTCTTCAACGTCAAGCTTATCAGCGATGATAGCTTTTACTCTTGATGCAATGTCTGACATAGTAAATTATTTTTTTAATTGTTAGATGGTGCAAATATATAAAATTCTTCACGATAAAACATTTTTTTAGTCTTTTTTGTGGGTAGACTATACTTATTTTACAATGAGAAGTTTTAGTGTTTTCGTTTTCAGCTATTTAAGTTTATTATGTAATTCATAAGTGAAATTATTATTATTCCGGTTAAAACTATGCATAAAAGCTGGGGAGAAATATCTTATCCGGTATATGTAATAAAGAATAAATGATGAGTCTGGAGAAAAAAATTATTTAGAGTACTTCTGATATTTATTTTTTTTCACCAGTAATATTTACGAAAATATTTGTTAATGCATCAAAACTTTATATAAAGAGGTGGTAATGAAGGTGATGGAAATTCTGAAAATGGATGTTGCGGACGTGGTTCAGATGGGATTTATCCTGAGTCAAGAACACTAGGATAGTCAGGATGAAGAAGATGACAATAAATGAAATGTCTTTGAAGTTACACTTAGTCACTTCTAATTATATAATGGTTGAGGCTTCTGTTGAAATTTGAGACTTTACCAAGCTAATGCTAATATTATGTTGATTAATATACGATAAAATATAATAAAATTAAAAAGTGCTTGTTTTCAATAAATTATACGTATATTTGTAAAATAATCAGGCTCCTGCCAACGCTTCTTCTGAAACTTTTGAGTTTACTCTTTTTTCTCAGTCTTCGCTTTTACAGCCGCTAATTTTTGTCATCAACATACAGATGCAGTACCTTTTTAAACTTGAATATTTTCAGGGTTCTAAAAAATAACAACATCATTTTTTGTTCACAAATCGATTTATTATTGCTTTGATAATTCTCAATGCAGTAATGGCAAAAGCCAAATAATAATACAATAATTTTTAATACATTACAATGCAACAAGGAACAGTAAAATTCTTTAACGATGCTAAAGGATTTGGTTTTATTACACCATCAAATGGTGGTCAGGATGTTTTCGTACATACATCAGGTTTAATTAATGATATTCGTGAAAACGATGTCGTAACATTCGATTTAGAAAACGGAAAAAAAGGCGTTAATGCAGTTAACGTACGAGTAGCATAATTTTAAAAAAAGGGTTAAACTCTTTCTTTAATTAAAAAGCAGCAGATGGCATTTATGTTATCTGCTTTTTCTTGCTTGAGTAAATTATTTTTCTTGTTGTGAATGGCGGATTATCATTACTAACATCTGCTAAATCAAAGTTAGGGTTGAAATGAATGCTCTATTGAAAGATTTGGATGCGCTAATGAAATATGATTTAGAATAGATACCTTGATATTGGTTATGCTCTAAATATTACTCAGAAGGTTTGGAGTAAAGTAGTGTATATAATAAATTTAAACAGCTTTAATAGCATTATTTAGTATTAACGTTATTTTGTATATTTGCTCGTCTTTAGTATAGAAAATGATTCTAAATACACAAACTAATAATCAAGTTTAACGTCTCAAATTAAAAAGTAATGAAAAAAAAATTAATTACCTTGTCTTCAGTTCTATGTTTTGGTTTAATTTTTTCACAGATAGGTATTAATACCCCAAATCCTCAACAAATATTTCACGTAGACGGGGCAAAAGATAATCCATCAGTAGGGGTGCCTTCTTTAGCACAAACTGAAAATGATATGGTTATTGATGATGCTGGAAATATAGGATTAGGAACTCTGTCTCCTACATCGAAATTAGAAATAAACTCAGGAAATGCGGATGTATCAGGACTTAAATTCACAAATCTTACTTCTACATCTCCTGTATCAAGTGGGGCTACCTTAGGGGTTGATGATTCTGGGAATATAGTTACCGTTCAAGGCTCCTCATTTACACCCGCTTTTGGAAGAGAGTTATTGGTTGGTGCAAACATAAACATTACAGCTGGCACAACTAATTACAATGTATTCAGCTTTACTTTACCAACAAGTGGTACATACCTTATAACTTATAGTTTACGAGCACAGGTGATTAATACATCAGGGGAAACAGGTCAAGGATTTGCAACAGGGTTTCTTAGTACTGCTCCTTCTGCAGGAAATGCAGTACCTAATACCGAAATTTTACTTTATGCTGTTAGTGCCGCTCAGGACGGAGGAACGGGAACAGGAACTTTAGTAATAACGATTGCGAACCCTACTACATATTATGTGGGAGTTCGCAGTTCTCTTAGAGATACTCAAATAATTAATAATATAAATGGGAGGTCTTCTGTTAGTTATGTTAAAATAACTCCATAGTAATCTAAATTTTATTCAACTATTTTTCAATCAAGGCTAGTTTTAGTTTTAAGGCTAAGAAGATATGTTTGGTAGTTTATACCAAAGGAGTTTTTGTTATGAATAATAAATCACATGTTCTCTATAAAAAGATACGATTTTAGAATCTTCCTTTTATCGAGAAGGTTTATTATTCTAACCAAGTGTGTTATTCGGGAAATCGTGAGAGTTGGTTTTATGGTACAGGAAATGTTTTTAAGCTATTCTCAGGGTATTTTCCGAGTTTTAAAGGGTAAATGGTAAATAATAGTGATGAGTGGCTAAAAGTCGCTTTAAATAAGTGAAATGATTGGTTTTACAATATTGATATTGAAGTAGAACCAATCATTTTTTAATAATTGTCAGATTAAATCATAACTAGCTCAAATCAGATTTTTTATATTTCTCTTTAGCAAGCTCCTTTTGACGATAGTATTCTAACTTTTCTTCGGGTGTCATTAATTCCAGTTTTAATGCCCTGATTTCTTGTGATAATTTTCTATATTCTTCAAAAAGATGAGCATTTTCAGAATGGTACTGCTCTAACTCTTGTTCGGTTTTAAAACCTTTTAAAATAATAGGTTAATTCTTCAGCTCGACTAATTTTCTTATTTAATAATTCTTGCTTTTCCATTTTATTTTTCGCTAATCGTTATTTTAAACATATCATTTCCGTTAGTAGGGTTTTTAATTTTCTCTATGCCTTCCACAATAAACTTCGTATTGTTTCTAAAAAGCACTTCTCGCTCAGCGGGTAATTAATATTTGTATTTATAAATAAATTATATTCCGTCAATCAGGAGATTATGTAAAAATGTTTGGGAACAAAAATAAAAAAGAGAAAATGTAATTATTTAAAATTCAATAATTTACAAATTCTCTTTAGTTTAAAAGTGGAGTTGGAGGGATTCGAACCCTCGTCCAAACAAGCAATACATAAGATTTCTACATGCTTATTCTACCATTGATTTTCGACTGGAGGCAGAGGGCAGACACCCAACTTCCAGCTTATCTTCTGAAGTTTTCGAGTTTCAGTCGAAGCATCTGAAACCTTATTCCTGCATTCCTATATCCCAGAATCAAACGCCGCAGAACAGAGCATTTGTGAGATATCTTGCTTCCTTACTATCTTCAGGAAAACGCTTGATCTACTATACTTCGATATTAAGCTGCAAGAGCGAACTCTTCGTTGCCAGTTAAAGTTGTGTAGCAAGGGATTAAAGAGATCGCGCTACGGTTCTCTGCATGCTTACTTACCCATTGATCTTGCTGTCGAAACCAGTCAACCCCATGAATAAAGTAGCTACAAAGATAGGAATTTTTGTTTACATATAGTTCATAATATGACATACTTTTCAGATAATCCCCAGTATGTTTATATTGCTATTATTAGTTATATAACGTATAATAGAGGGGATTCAAAATTAAAAAATAGTATACTTGTCCACATTATTGTGGATAACTTATAATGTGTTTTTTAAAGAATGTGGAGCTAAATTTTGCAGTTTAATAAAAAATGTCTAGTTTTGCAATCCAAAATGAGATGTAAAATATGTTAATAATTCCAGTAAAAGATGGGGAATCCATCGACAGAGCTTTAAAAAAATATAAAAGAAAATTTGATAAAACGGGTACAGTTCGTCAATTGAGATCTAGACAAGCGTTTATTAAGCCTTCTGTAACTTTAAGACAAGCTAGACTAAAGGCCGCTTACAAGCAAAGAGGACTTAGCAAGGAAGAGCAGGCTTAAGATTTTTCTTAACCAAATACTAAATTCACTTCTTAAATACGTATATTTGAGAGGTGAATTTTTGTTTTTATACCTTACGTAATGTTAAATAAGTATTTAGAATATTTACAGTTCGAAAAGAGGTATTCGCCTCACACAATTACAAGTTACAGAAAAGATCTTGAAGACTTTTCCCATTTCTATCTCAAAACAGAAGCTTCCGAAGATATTTCCAAGGCTGACAAAAAAGTAATCAGGAATTTTATCGTTGAATTGAGCGAAAATAATATTTCAAAAAGAAGCATTAACAGGAAACTTTCATCCCTTAGAAGTTTTTATTTATTCCTTTTAAAGATTGGTGACATTAAAGTCTCTCCCACGGAAAGTATATCTTCTCTTAAGTTTTACGCTGAAAAACAGATTCCTATCTCACAGGAAGAAATGCAGGCGCTCAGTGACGGTGTTCTTACGGATCAGCCCGATATTCTGGAAAAATGTATTATAGAGGTATTATACCAGACCGGAATGCGTAAAGCTGAGCTTTGTGGCCTGATGTTTGAACATGTTAATATAGGAGAAAATGAGCTTAAGGTAATAGGAAAAGGAAATAAAGAGCGTTTTATTCCTGTTTCCAAAGAACTCTCAGGTCTGCTTAAAAGTTATCTGGCAATAAGGAGGCCTCACAACGAATATAAAACCTATTTTTTCATAAACAAAAAGGGTAAAAAACTCAATGAAAAATTTGTTTATGTGGTAGTTAATAAGTACCTTAGTCTTGTAACAACGAAAGAAAAAAGAAGTCCTCATATCCTTCGGCATAGCTTTGCTACACACGTTTTGGATAATGGGGCGGAGATCTCCAAAGTAAAAAAAATATTAGGGCATTCCAGTCTTGCAAGTACTCAGGTCTATACGAATGCTAATATTGAACAATTGAAAAAAGTGTTTAATCAGGCCCATCCCAGGGCGTCTAAAAAAGAAGAATTATGAAGATCACAGTTCAATCAATTGGTTTAACTCCACACGAACCATTAGAATCACACATTGACAAAAAAGTAAGCAAATTAGAAACCTTTTATGATAAGATTCATGAGTGTAAGGTATTCTTAAAAGTTGAAAATACCTCCGATAGAAGTAATAAAACTGCTGAACTTATTTTAGCCGTTCCAGGCGATGATATTGTGGTAAAAAAGACGTCAGAAACTTTTGAAGAAAGTTTAGACCTATGTGTTGATACTGCTAAAAAGCTATTAATCAAGAAAAAAGAAATGGCATAGTAAAAAAAGTTTAAAAAATTCATAGAAAAGTTTGAGAATTCAAAAAATCCGTTCTATATTTGCACTCGCAAAAAGGGAACAGTGATCTTTTGAATTCTTTTTTATATTGCCTCCATAGCTCAGTTGGCCAGAGCACGTGATTTGTAATCTCGGGGTCGTGGGTTCGAATCCCTCTGGAGGCTCTTTTTAATATAAACATGAGGGGAGATTCCAGAGTGGCTAAATGGGACTGACTGTAACTCAGTTGCTTCGGCTTCGTAGGTTCGAATCCTGCTCTCCCCACATTTTATATTAGATAAAAACTTGTGTATTTAAAGGATTTTTCCTAAATTTGCACAGCGTTACCAATAATTTTGGAAACAAAATTGCGGAAGTAGCTCAGTTGGTAGAGCGTCAGCCTTCCAAGCTGAATGTCGCGGGTTCGACCCCCGTCTTCCGCTCAAAATAGTTTCACTCTGCTAGAGGGTGATTTTTTTTTCACTGCTGAAAAGCGTAGAGTAGATTCTCTCTAAGGCATTCAGTTTACATTTTAAAATTGCCTCCATAGCTCAGTTGGCCAGAGCACGTGATTTGTAATCTCGGGGTCGTGGGTTCGAATCCCTCTGGAGGCTCAATTTTAATATAACATGAGGGGAGATTCCAGAGTGGCTAAATGGGACTGACTGTAACTCAGTTGCTTCGGCTTCGTAGGTTCGAATCCTGCTCTCCCCACATTTATATTAATAAAAATTCTTGCAGATTTAAGAGGATTTTCCTAAGTTTGCACAGCGTTACCAATAATTTTGGAAACAAAATTGCGGAAGTAGCTCAGTTGGTAGAGCGTCAGCCTTCCAAGCTGAATGTCGCGGGTTCGACCCCCGTCTTCCGCTCAAAGAAAATCACGCTAATTAGTGTGATTTTTTTGCTTCAATGCCGACTTAGCTCAGCGGTAGAGTGCTTCCTTGGTAAGGAAGAGGTCACGGGTTCAAGTCCCGTAGTTGGCTCTCCATTTTCCCGAATATCTTTCGGGATTTTTTTTGCTTTAAAATCTAGTTTTAAGGGCTAGTTTATGTTAGTTTTTTCAGAACTTTTTAGCACAAAAAATAATAATAATTACTCCTTGTTTTGTGGAAATTTACCTTAAAATTTAATTAAATCTGTCTGTCAGTCTTCAATACATAATACAGGAACATAAAAATTTCTTTAAATTCGTATAAAATAAGATTTTGATGAATATTCTTTTATTGGAAGACGACCTCATTCTTTCAGCAGAACTTTGCAGGTTTCTTGAATCAAACAGTTTCACCTGTGATAAGATTTATGATGGCGAAACCTTTCTCCGTCAGATCAAGAACAATACCTACGACTTGTATCTGCTCGATATCAATGTTCCCAAGATAAACGGACTGGACGTTTGCCAGACCATCCGTTCTTTCGATAAAAGTACACCTATAATCATTATTTCGGCTTACGGAGATATTTCCGATAAAAAAGATGCGTTTACCAGACTTGCAGATGATTATCTGGTGAAACCTTTCCAGTTTGAAGAGCTGCTGTTAAGGATCAATTCGCTGTTAAGAAGAAAATCTCCATCCGATGCTGCAGATCAGGATATCATAAGAGTGGATGACCTTATCATCAATAAAACTGAACAAAAAGTTTATAGAGCAGGTAATGAGATTGCTCTTACCCTTAAAGAATTTCAGCTTCTGTCCTATCTAGCCGAAGCACAGGGTAGAACCGTTTCCAAGCAACAGATCACAGAGCATGTATGGGAACATAATTTCAATACCAATACCAATACGGTAGAAGTCTACATCAATTTTTTGAGAAAAAAGATTGATAAAGATTTTAAACTTAAACTTATCCACACCCGTTCCGGTTTCGGATATTACCTAAGCCCACTATAAATGTCTTTGAAAAGAAAGATAGCATTAACGATCAGTATCGCTTTTTCCCTGCTTTTTGCAATGGTGATGGCGGTAATCTATCTTTCTTTTAATGATTTTAGAAGAGATGAATTCAAAGAAAGATTCAGACAACGTCTTGAATTTACTTCACACTTCATTTCAAAGTCTAGGGATTTCGAAGAGGAGGCACCCATTTTTTTTAACGAAAACTCGGATAATATTCTTCTCGATGAAACGATCTTGATTTTTAACGGCGATAAAGAATTAGTCTACAGTACGATCAAAGACCGCAATGTAACCTGGGACAGTGCTCTTCTGAAAGAATTGGATGAAAAAAAGATCATTTATACGGAAAAAACGGTTCCTGAGATCTATGCAGCGCTGCGAAACATCAATGGGGAAAATTACTACATCCTTACCAGTGCTTTTGATACCAACGGGAAATCCAAATTGGAATTCCTTAAATATCTTTTGATTACGGCCTATGTGGTGAGCACTCTCCTGATCGGTTTTTTCAGTTATTATTTCATGGGGCGGTTCCTTCGCCCTTTAGAAGATCTGAACACCGAAATTTCTGAAGTCACAGCCCATAAACTTACCACACAGATCCCAGTCCAGGAGTCCAATGATGAGATTAATGTTTTGGCAAAATCCTTTAATACCATGATCGCAAGGCTGGATGATGTCTTTCAGTCGCAGAAGGACTTTACAGCAAGTGCATCACATGAAATCAGGACACCCATTACAAGAATGGCATTTCAGCTGGAAAACCTGATCAAATTTGAAGAACACTCTCCTGGAACCCTTTCTTCTTTAAAGCAGATCCAGCGGGATGTATATCAGTTGTCAGATCTTACCAATTCTCTTTTACTGCTTACAAAATTCGACAAAGAAAATATCCAGAGTATTTATGAAGAAGTAAGGATTGACGAAGTTATTTTTGAAGCCTTCGAAGGTGTAGAAAAAAGCTATCCTGCTTTGAAACTGGATTTTCTGATCTCTGAAGATACTTCGGACAACGGACTGCTTACCATTAGTGGCATCCAATCTCTGTTGGTTATCGTCTTTATCAATCTCTTTAAAAATGCAGCCGTATACTCTGATAATGCAGAAGTAGATGTTTTGATAACGGAAACCAATCATAAGCTTACTGTTGATGTTATTTCTCATGGAGATACCATTCCAGAAGAAGAACAGGTAAAACTATTTGACGCGTTTATGAGAGGCAATAACTCTCAGAATATATCCGGCTCAGGTCTTGGACTTCGAATTGTTAAACGAATCCTGGAATATCACAACGCAAAAATAAAATATTCTTCTCCGGCTGAAAAAGTCAATACTTTCACTATCGTATTCAGTAAACAATTGTGACTTTCTCTGCATTAACCTATTATTGTATTCCAACTCTAATTTCAATTCTAAGCACAGCGTTTTTGTTTATCTTAAAACGCTGAGTATAAAAATCTTTTGTTTATCCTTGCATTTATTCTATTAATCTTAGAGGAAATTTTTTAGATATATTACAAATTAGAACTGCAAATTTTTGCAGTTCTAATTATGTTTAGTATTTAAACATAAACCAAATTTAATTTTTTTTTAAGGCTTCTTTAAGGCCCTTTTAATTGTGTAAAGGCAATTTTGCACCATAAAAAAAGATAGAATGAACAAAATTGCAGGTCTGTTTATTGCCATTTCCTCATTCATGGCGGGACAGCAGCAGATGTCTCTTTTGGACTGTGAAGAGGCTTTTCAGAAAAACAATCTCCAGCTTCTCGCAGAACAATATAACATCAATATGGCTGATGCGGATATTCTGCAGGCTAAGATTTGGGAATTGCCACAGTTGAGCGGTCAGGTTAACGCTTACAACCCTGAAGGTAAAAAAGCTTTTGATATTGGCCATGCCAAAGGAGCGGAGATTACTCAGCTGATCTATATGGGTGGGAAAAAGAAAAATGAAATTGCTTTTGCGAAATCAAACAAAGAACTCGCCCAACTTCAGTTTTCACAGCTTTTAGTGGACCTGAAGGCTCAGCTTCATACTGCCTATTTCAATTTATATTATGAAAAACAGAAGCTCGACAATACCAATAAGCAACTGAGATATATGAATGACCTGTTAGATGCTTACCGCATACAGTCTGCCAAAGGTAACGTTTCTCTTAAAGATGAAGTAAGGCTGCAGAGCCTGGTAATCCAGCTTAATAATGATAAACTGAGAATTAATAAAAACACCCTTGAATTTGAACAGAATTTAAAAGTACTCACAGGAATTTCGGATGAAATAGAACCCCAGCTTTCTGATGCTGATGCAAAAGAAGTCCTTGCCGCGCAGCCCTTCGGTGACGAAGATGAGTTAAAGAGGAAAGCTTTGGAAAATAATTCTGACTATCAATATTTTCTAAAACTGATTGATAATAGCAAATTATATGCACAGTGGCAGAAATCTCTAAATGTTCCGGACCTTAATGTAGGAGCAGGGTGGGACCAGAATGGGGGAACCTTTAAAAATGAAGTTAACCTCATGATTGGGATTCCATTGCCACTATGGAAATCCAATCAGGGAAACGTGGAAAAAGCCAATTATGCCATTCAGCAGAATCAGAAAAACGCAGATTACCAGAAACTGAATCTTGAAACTAAAGTTCAAGCTGCTTATAAAACATGGAAAAGTCAATACGATCAGCTTGCAGAAATCAAAACTACAGACCTTAGCAATATGGAATTGATATATGACGGAATGCTGAAAAATTTCAGAAAAGGGAATGTTAACCTTATAGAATTCACAGATTTTATGGACAGTTACAGAGAAACAGCTCTCCAGATCTTCGATATGAAGAACGAAATTATACAGTCGGCAGAACTGCTTAATCAATTAGTACAAACGAAAATCTTCTATTAATTATGAAAAAATATATAACCCTGACAATAATGGCTTTGTCAATCCTGTCTTGCTCAAAAAAAGAGGAAGAAGCAAAACCACAGGCAGAAAAAGGTTTTGAATTGAGCAACACAATGCTGAACTCAATTTCTTTAGCAAAAGTTGAGAAAAAAAATATAGAAGATGATTATAATTTTTACGGAAAAATATCGGCAGACAAAAACAGCTATATCGATGTTTATCCGCTGGTTGGAGGAAATGTTTTAAGTGTAAATGTAGAGTTGGGAGATTATGTGAGGAAAGGACAGGTTCTGGCGACTATCAGAAGTACGGAGCTGGCGGAAGTTCAGAAAGAGGTAAGCGATGCAAAAACAGATTTGGCTGTTGCACAAAACAATCTTCGCGTTGCCAGGGAGATGTACGAAGGAAAACTGAACACCGAAAGAGATGTGTTGGAAGCCAAAAGCCAATTGCAGAAGGCTCAGGACCAAATGCAGAGAGCACATGCGGTAAGTACGGTTTATAATGTGAAGATGGGAAATATTTACAGTGTTGTGGCTCCGATCAGCGGTTATATCGTTCAAAAGAATATTAATAAAGATATGCAGCTGAGAAGCGACAGAAGCGATAATATTTTCGATGTTGCCAACACGACAAGCGTCTGGGCAATTATGAATGTCAACGAATCAGACATCGAAAAAATAAGTCTTGGAATGAAAGCTCAGGTTTCCACACTGTCTTATCCGGACAAAGTTTTTGATGGAAAAATAGATAAAATATTTAAAATTATTGATCCGCAAACTAATGCCATGCAGGCAAGAGTTGTTTTAGATAATGCAAATGGATTATTAATTCCTGAAAGTAAGGCAACCATAAAAGTCACAAGTTCAGAAAATAATACAGCTCTTATGGTTCCTTCCAAAGCCGTCATTTTTGATGATAAAAGAAGTTTTGTGGTCGTTTATAAATCAAGAACAGATGTTAAGATTAAAGAAATAACAATTTTAAAGCAGGCCGGAGACATCACCTATATTTCCAGTGGCTTGTCTGAAGGAGAAGAAGTAATTACTAATAACCAACTTTTAATTTATCGCTCTTTGAATAATTAAAATTGATTTTGAATCATTAAGCATTGCAGCATATTCAATTCCCTAATAATCTTAACTCCTTAAATAAAAACTTAATGGTTCGAAAAACCTTCAACAATTCAACATTTAGTTATTAGTCTAACATCTAATTTTTACTATGAATAAATTCATTAAAAATATAATTGCCTTCTCGTTAAAAAATAAAGCATTTACCTTTATCTGGGTAGCTATTTTGGCCATTGCGGGTTTTATCAGTTTCAAAAATATGCCCATTGAAGCTTTCCCGGATGTTACCAATACCCAGATTGTTATTATAACCCAATGGAATGGTCGGAGCGCAGAAGAAGTGGAACGTTTTGTGACCACCCCCATCGAATTAGCTATGAGCCCGGTTCAGAAGAAGACAAGTGTGAGAAGTACTACAATGTTTGGTCTCTCCATTGTTAAAATTCTTTTTGATGACGGGGTGGATGATACTTTCGCCAGAAATCAGGTCAATAACCAATTAAGAACCGTAAGCCTTCCTGATGAGGTGGATCCGGAAGTTCAGCCACCCTACGGGCCTACCGGGGAAATTTTCAGATATACCCTGGAAAGTAAAACAAAAGATTCAAGAGAGTTGCTGACCCTGCAGAATTGGGTGATCGACCGTGCGCTGAGAGGTGTTCCGGGAGTTGCAGACATCAATGTTTTCGGAGGTCAGGACAAGGTTTTTGAATTAAGTATTGATCCCAGAGCTTTGGATAAATACAATCTGACGCCGCTGCAGGTATATGACGCCGTTACCAAAAGCAACTTAAATGTCGGAGGTGATGTCATAGAGAAAAATGGACAGGCGTATGTGGTAAGAGGAATAGGTTTGGTTAAATCCATTAATGATATAGGTAATATTACTATCCAGAACGACAGTGGAAATCCTGTTTTGGTTAGAAATGTTGCCGAAGTTCACGAAAGTTCAATGCCGAGAGTAGGACAAGCCGGATTGAATAACCATGAAGACACTGTTGAAGGAATTGTTGTAATGAGAAAAGGAGAGAATCCAAGAGAAGTTCTGGTTGGGGTGAAAGCCAAAATCAAAGAGCTTAACGAAAAGGTTCTTCCGAAAGATGTCAAAATGGTGACTTTTTACGACCGTGACAATCTTATGGATTTCACAACACGCACCGTCATGCATAACCTGATCGAGGGAATTATTCTTGTTACGGTGATCGTTCTGATCTTCATGGCAGACTGGAGAACAACCTTCATTGTTTCCATTATTATTCCGCTGTCCCTCTTGTTTGCATTTTTATGCTTAAAGCTTGCAGGAATGAGTGCCAATCTGCTTTCGCTGGGTGCGGTAGATTTCGGGATCATTATTGACGGTGCCGTCGTTATGGTGGAAGGTCTTTTTGTCATGCTCGATCATAAAGCGCTTAAATATGGAACAGAAAAATTTAATAAGCTATCAAAAGGAGGCTGGATCAAGCAGACCGGAACAGGGTTAGGAAAAGCCATCTTCTTTTCAAAATTAATCATCATTACCTCATTAATCCCAATTTTCTCTTTCCAGAAAGTGGAAGGGAAGATGTTCTCACCATTGGCATTTACCTTAGGATTTGCTTTGATAGGGGCATTGATATTCACTCTGACATTGGTTCCCGTACTTTCCCACATTCTATTAAATAAGAATGTAAAAGAAAAAAATAACCCTTTTGTGAACTTCTGGGATAGAATTGTACTCAAAGGATTCAATTATACTTTTAAAAATAAAAGAATAAGCTTAATTGTTGCGATCTCTTTCATGATGGTGACATTATTTTCAGGGAAATTCTTAGGAACAGAATTCCTGCCGCAGTTGAATGAAGGTTCACTCTGGATCACTGCAGAAATGCCAATGAGTTCGTCATTGAAAGAATCTCTGAAAACCGCAGACCTTTTAAAGAAAGACATTATGAGTTTTCCTGAAGTTACTGATGTTCTGGCTCAAACCGGAAGAAGTAATGACGGAACAGACCCGAACGGATTTGGATTTGTACAGTTTGCCGTCAATCTTCAACCTAAAGATGAATGGAAACGCAAGATCAGCTACGAAGAACTGATTGAGGAAATAGATAAAAAGCTCAGAAGCTATCAGGGAATTACCTTTAATTATTCCCAGCCGATCTCAGATAATGTGGCAGAAGCCGTAGCTGGTTTCAAAGCGGAAAACGGGATCAAAATTTATGGTGATAATCTGGAAACCTTGGATAAATTGGCTGATAAGGTTTTTAAACAGATCAAAGACGTAGACGGAGTAAAGGATCCCGGGATTATTAAAAATATTGGCCAGCCGGAAGTAAGTGTTGTGCTGGATCGTGATAAAATGGCGGCTTACGGAGTAATGCCGGACGACGCACAGTCTGTACTGGAAATGGCTTTTGGAGGTAAAACTGCTTCGGAAATGTTTGACGGCGAAAGAAAATTCCCGATCCGTCTGCGTTACTCCCAGGAATACAGAAAAGACGAGAATGATATTGCTTCCCTAATGGTTCCTACACAGGATGGTGCAAAAATTCCACTGAAAGAGATCAGTACCATTGTAAAAGATAACGGAGCTGCATTTATTTACAGAGATGATATTAAAAGGTACATCGGAGTAAAATTTTCGATTCGTGACCGTGATTTAGGAAGTACTATTGCTGATGCGCAGAAAAAAGTGGCTAATATTGATCTTCCGGACGGGTATTCTATCGGGTGGACCGGGCAGTTTGAAAACCAGCAGAGAGCTTCACACAGACTGGCCCAGGTGGTTCCGATTAGTATTTTGGGAATTTTCTTCTTATTATTCATCCTTTTCGGAAATATGAAAGATTCCCTGCTGGTATTGGCGAATGTGCCTTTTGCTTTGATAGGGGGAATTATTGCCCTGCATCTTACCAGGATGAACTTTGGAATTTCAGCAGGAGTCGGGATGATTGCTTTGCTCGGAATATGTATACAAAACGGAGTTATTCTCATCACAGAGTTCCATCAGAATGTCAAAAAAGGATTGAATTTAGATAATGCTATACTCAGTGGAGTGAAAACAAGAACACGCCCTGTTATCATGACTGCATTGATGGCCTCCATAGGATTAATGCCTGCTGCACTATCTACAGGAATCGGCTCGGAATCTCAGAAACCATTGGCAATTGTAATTATCGGAGGATTAATTACAGCGACCTTATTAACCTTGCTGATCTTTCCGATTATCTTCTGGATCTTCAACAGGACGAAAAAATCCCAGCAGATTTAATATTTCTTCTATCTATATATGTTAATTGAAGCGCAGAAAACCTGGTTTTCTGCGCTTTTTTAGCTTACTAGTATATGATTCCAAATAAATAATTAAATTTGACCATTAATTATTAATCTTATTATCTGAAAAAATAATGAATACCTATCTTTAAACATTTGTAGAAACAGTTCCCCTTGTTCTCAAAGTGGCAAGCTTTTCAAAGTATGCCTTAAATTATAAATGTAAAAAACACAATATGAAACAATACAAAAAATCAATTCTCTTCCTGTTTGGCTTTTTAATCATTTTGCTCCCGCTGCAATTAATATTTGCTTTCAATATTCAAGAAACTTATCCATCATTTAATTTTCCGGGATTTTCCTCATATCCGATAAAAGATGGAAAATATATTAAATTTACGAAAACCACTTCCCATGTCTTTTTTAAAGACGGATCAGACAGTATTTTGTTGAAAAATGATTATTTGGGTGACAGAATACCAAGAACAATACAAATTACCCTTATCCAAAATTTACTTTTTCCCAAGGAATATCCAATTTTAGATAGCCGGATAAATACTCTGCCTTTTTATAAAAAGAAACTTTATCTGTTAAAAAAGTCTATCCTTAACCGGAATATTAAAAAAGTGGATTTAAACGAAAGCAAAAAATTCATCATAGGAAAATTCAAAGAAAGGTTTCCTGATAAAGAAGTGACAGGTATACAGGTTATCAATGAAACTAAAGATTTTGATATCACCACAAGAAAAATGAATGATGCTGCCATTCAAGACACAGTACTAAATTATAGATTTTAAATTACCAATGATGAATAAACTAAAAGAACTTCCCTTCAATAGTTACCATCCCACTTATGAGTTTTTGGCATTTTACAGGATATTTTTCTCTTTGTTCTTACTGTGGGCAGGAATAGGAGATAACAGCTGGATTCATTCTATTCCTAATAGTGCGATGCATCCCCCCATTAGTTTACTGTCTTTTATAGATGTCATTCCTTCTGAAGCTTTTTTTGTAGTATGCCGATATGTAATGTATCTGGGATTATTGATGATTTTGATAGGGTATAAGCCAAGAATATTTGCGATAATTTATATGATAGTATATGTGCTGAATAATAATTATGCCTATTCTTTTGGAAAGGTAAATCATGATTTTATTTATACCCTGCCTATTTTAATTATGTCATTTTCTCCATGGAATAGAACCTACAGTTTTTTTCCTGAACCTGAGAAAGAAACAGACGGGTCGGCAAAATCATGGCCGCTATTTATGATAAGTCTGATTTTTAGTTTCGGAATGTTTACGGCCGGATTTTCTAAAATCTTAGGAGGATGGCTCAATACAGATATTCAATCTACACTGATCTTTTTCAGTCAGTACAGATATATTATAGGGTGGAATGACTTTCTTTCGGATTTTTATGATGGAATACATTCTAAGATGTTTTGGGAGGTTCTGGATTATTGTACTGTTTTTTTTGAAACAATTTTTATAATAGCTTTTCTTTCCCCAAAGTTTTTCAGAACTATGCTTCTGATAACAGTTTTTTTTCACCTTAATGTACTTTTGATGCTGAATATCTCTTTTATGTTTTCAATAGGTCTGTATGCTCTTTTTATTCCGGCTTACTTATTTCCTGTGAGCTTCAGAACTAAGATGAAGAATATTTTTATCACTATATTTAATCCCAGCTATAAAAGGGTAGCACTCATATCGGTATTCGTATATTTATCAATTCTTGGGATCTTTAATATCAATGCTGTAGGTTTTATATTGAATGAATTTTTCTCTTTTGTTGCTTTTAGCCAGAACTCAATGCCATTAATTATGTTAGGAGGGGCTTGTATATTGGCATTATACTTATTTGTGCAATCACTGAGAAAAATTGATTGAAATATATATAAGATCTTTAAGGGTATCAGGAAGAGGTGAAATAGCAAAAATATACTCTTTTTATATATTGGGTTTCAGAGCTTTTCATAAAAGGCTCTCAAAGTTTTTTTTCAATCCGGAAATTTGTTTAAATTTGCAGTCTCATACATTGAAATATAAGGTTTGTGCTTCATTGATTTGAATATTGAAACTTTTTTTAAATAAAAAGGTTTTAGTATTTAAAAAATCATTATATTTGCACACCGAAAAATTGAAAAATAATAAAATAAATAATTTTAAATCATGGCAAAGGAAACGTTTAATCGTAACAAACCACACTTGAACATTGGTACTATTGGTCACGTTGACCATGGTAAAACTACTCTTACAGCTGCAATTTCTGCTGTACTAGCTAGCAAAGGTCTTGCTGAGAAAAAAGACTTCTCTGCAATTGACTCTGCTCCAGAAGAAAAAGAAAGAGGTATTACTATCAATACTGCTCACATCGAATACGAAACTGAAAAAAGACACTATGCTCACGTTGACTGTCCAGGTCACGCGGATTACGTAAAGAACATGGTAACTGGTGCTGCTCAAATGGATGGAGCTATCGTAGTATGTGCTGCAACTGACGGTCCAATGCCTCAGACTAGAGAACATATCCTACTTTGCCGTCAGGTAAATGTACCTAGAATTGTTGTTTTCATGAACAAAGTTGACATGGTGGATGATGCTGAGTTATTAGAGCTTGTTGAAATGGAGCTTAGAGACTTATTATCTACTTACGATTTTGATGGAGATAACTCTCCAGTAATTCAAGGTTCTGCATTAGGTGCTCTTACAGCAGCTACAGCAGCTACTCCTGATACTGAAGATAAGTGGTTCAAGAGCGTTGAAGAATTAATGGATGCTGTTGATAACTGGATCGAGCAACCACCAAGAGATACTGATAAGCCATTCTTGATGCCAATCGAAGACGTATTCTCTATTACAGGTAGAGGTACTGTTGCAACTGGTAGAATTGAAGCTGGTATTATCAATACAGGTGATCCTGTTGATATCATCGGTATGGGTGAAGAAAAATTAACTTCTACTATTACAGGAGTTGAGATGTTCAGAAAAATCCTTGACAGAGGTGAAGCTGGTGATAACGTAGGTCTATTGTTGAGAGGTATTGAAAAAACTGACATCAAGAGAGGTATGGTAATCGCTAAGAAAGATTCTGTTAAGCCACACAAAAAATTCAAAGCATCAGTTTATATCCTTTCTAAAGAAGAAGGTGGACGTCACACTCCATTCCACAACAAGTATCGTCCTCAGTTCTACGTAAGAACTACTGACGTTACAGGTGAGATCTTCTTACCAGAAGGTGTAGAAATGGTAATGCCTGGTGATAACTTAGAGATCACTGTAGAATTGTTACAGCCAATCGCTCTTAACGTAGGTCTTAGATTTGCGATCAGAGAAGGAGGTAGAACAGTTGGTTCAGGTCAGGTAACTGAAATCTTAGACTAATTATCTTAAAATAAATAAAGCTTCCGGAAGGAAACTCTCGGAAGCTTTTTATCTACGGGCATCGTCCAATGGTAGGATACCGGTCTCCAAAACCGTTGATCAGGGTTCGAATCCTTGTGCCCGTGCAAATATTAATTATGAGTTCATTTGTCGATTTTTTAAAAGGTTCTTATAACGAATTCAGACATAAAGTTGAATGGCCAAAGTGGGCTGATCTTCAGTCTTCTACTATTGTGGTAACTATTGCTACAGTGATTTTGGCATTGTTTACCTTTGGAGTTGATGAATTGTTTTCAAAAGCAATCAGCAACATAATTGGAATGCTAATTAACGTGTTCAACTAAAAAAAGTATTTTCCCATAATGAGCGAATTGAAATGGTATGTGCTGAAAGCAATCAGCGGACAGGAAAATAAAGTGAAAAACTATATTGAGACAGAAATCAAACGTTTAGGGTTTGAGCAGTACGTTACTCAAGTGGTTATTCCTATGGAAAAGGTTATTCAGATCAGAAATGGAAAAAAAGTTCCTAAAGAGAAACCTTACTATCCTGGATACCTGATGATCGAAGCTGATCTGATGGGTGAAATTCCCCATGTAATTAAAAATATTCCGGGAGTAATATCTTTCTTAAGCTTAACAAAAGGAGGTGATCCTGTTCCTATGAGAAAATCTGAGGTCAACAGAATGCTGGGAAGAATGGATGAGCTTTCAGAATTTGCAAGCGATGTTGAGATCCCATTCATCGTTGGTGAAAACGTTAAAGTAATTGACGGGCCTTTCAATGGATTCAACGGAACTGTTGAGAAGATTCTTGAAGACAAGAAGAAAATTGAAGTTTCTGTACTGATCTTCGGTAGAAAAACTCCAATGGAGCTTAGCTATATGCAAGTAGAAAAAGTATAATCCGTACTTTTTAAAATATATAAAGACTGCTGAAAAGCGGTCTTTTTTGTGCCAAATTTTAATACTATGACAACCTTCAACTCAAAATTTCTATTCATGCAGTGACAGTTTTTTTAATTGTATATTAAATTCTCTTTAAAGTGATCTTTAACCGTCAGCAGTTAAAAAATATTAGTTAAATTTATAGGACAAACTATAACATTAAAACTAATAACATGAAGAAAATTTTTCTCTTGACTTTATTGTCATGCATGGTTTTCAACAAAGCACAAAGCTGGTCACTAACGGGTAATTCGGGTACAGATCCTGCAATTAACTTTATCGGGACAACGGATAATAAGGATTTGGTCTTCAAGACAAACAATGCCGAGCGCTTTAAAATTGCTGACGGCAGGATGTTTTTCAATATTAATACAGTCGATGGAGATGGTATTGACATTATTGATAATACCCCTAGTAAGAACAGCGGAACAGATGTGGTGTGGATTAAAAGCGTTCACCCTCAGTCTAATGATGTTGGGCTTTTAACCATATCTACTGCCAACTGGCAATATCCTATATTTTCCGCCAGGGAAAACGGAAGAATTCTAATGGGAGTAAATGCTTACAATTCTTCTCTGGCCTCTTGCACAGACTGCAGTAATTACAGACTCTTTGTAAAAGATGGAATTAAAACTGAAAAAATTAAAGTTGAATTTGCCAACGTTAATGGCTGGGCAGATTATGTATTTAGTGATGATTATAAATTGCTCCCTTTACATGAAGTGAAGAAATTTATAACTCTGAATAAGCACCTGCCTGAAGTTCCTTCTGCAGATGAAGTGGTAAAGAACGGGGTTGAATTGAAAGAAATGAATGTTCTTTTATTGAAAAAAATAGAGGAACTTACATTGCATCTGATTGGTTTAAATGAAAAGCTGGAAAAGCAGGACAAGAAAATACAACAATTAGAAAAAAATAAATGATGAAAAAAATTATCTTTTTCTTAATTGTATGCAATGTATTTGTTACTTTCAAATCACAGACAGATATTCAGTCAAGAACTTGTATAATAGATACAGGTAAAAAGAATACTACCGTTTATGTGCAAAAAAACAATACCAATTGCGGTAATACTTCATGGTATTACAATCAAAACGGACATGATAATCCAAGATATATTCCTCAGGTAACCGATGATGTTATCTATGTGAAGCTGAATTTTATTTTCCCCACCAGGCCGGACGGAAAAGGTAATTTTGAACAAAACAATCCTGAGCATACCGCATTTCTCAACAGCTTTGTAGATATGATAAATTATCGTCTGGCCAATCTGGGAAGCCCGGTAAGCGGATGCGAAAATTCATCTCAGCAAATCTCTGATACAAAAATTAGAGTTATTGTAAATAAAATCTGGAAAGTAGATACTGCATGGGATTATCTCATAACCGGTTTTAACCCGGCCAACAATAATCCGTATGATAATAACAGTGTTTTAATACCGGGATCTACCTATTACTATTCTTATTATGATAATGATCCTAGCATTCCTCCGGGAATAAATATTACATTTTCTAATAACGGACAGATATATTCTGAATACGAAAATGGTAATTATAGCCAGGTTCCTTTAGACTGGGCGGCTTCAGAGTTCCCGTTTTATAACCAGTTTGATGCAAAATCCAGACAATTCTGGCCGGATATTTATAACGGCTTTATTCACAGGAAGCAACATGCTGTAGGTAACCCTGTTTTCGGGAGTCCTACCTGGGATACTGTAAAGCAGTGGTATTATTCTGATTTGGGAGCAAGAGCAATGGTTCATGAATTAGGACATAATCTTGGGCTGTATCATCACGATTGTGGCTCAAATTTGATGAGTTATTCATCAGGTAATCATGATTATCTGAGTATTGAAGATGTTTCAATGATGTTTCAAACGGCATCAGTATCAAGCGTAAGACAGTATTTTACAGAAAACTCATTTAAAGATACCTACTTAAATGTAAATTCTAATGAGCTGTGGGATATCAATTTCAGGAATTATTCAAATGTTAAAATTGATAATAATTCAAGTTTAAAGACAACCTGCAAATTAATAATGGCTCCTCAAAGTAGGGTTATTGTTAAAAACGGAAGTAATTTTATCATTGAAGGTGCGGATGTAAGATCGGCAAATGATACCTCCTGGAACGGAATAAAAGTAGAAGGAAATGCATATTGTTTAATTTTGCCGGATACAAAAATAGAAAACGGATATTTTTATGCTTATACAGATAACTCGCCTTTGCCGGCCAGTAAAAAAGTATTAGAAAAGCAAGCAGTAAAACCGGAAGTAAAAGTGAAAGGAGAAGGAAAACTACCTGCTTCGGATTCATTTAAAATTTATCCTAATCCTACAGGTGATTTCGTTAATATTCAGACTGATGATGAAATTCTATCAGTTTCTATCTATAATGCTTCCGGGCAGAAAGTGATAAATCTTACAGGAGGAGTTAAAAAAATAGATGTACAGTCTATTTCGTCAGGAATGTATTTACTGGAAATCAAAACAAAAAGTAAAGTGGTAACTGAAAAATTTATCAAAAAATAATAATTAATTAAATTCTTGATAAGAAATTAATTACTGTCCAGGAATGGGCAGTAATTTTTTTGAGTGGCTTTTCAAAAGTTTTTCCATCATTTCCAGAAAGTTTATTATAAGAATAGAACTCTGCTGATAAAGTTAACATTCTGTATTATAGGTTTCATTGGTGATGGTCCAGATATTCATTTTATGTAAGTGCAGTTAAAAAAATATTTAACATTCTTTCTAAAAATCAGCGCTTTCCATTTGCTAATTCAAAAATATTTCATAATTTTGCAGTCCGAAAAGTAGATTTGCTGTATGTGAGTAGGTAATCTGCTGAATAATAAATGCTTCCAAACTCATTAATTATTCAAACTAAAAAAATTAAAAATGGCTAAGAAAGTCTTTAAAATGGTAAAGCTTCAGGTGAAAGGTGGCGCAGCTAACCCTTCTCCACCAGTAGGTCCAGCATTGGGTTCTGCAGGTGTGAACATCATGGAGTTTTGTAAGCAGTTTAACGGGAGAACCCAAGATAAGCCAGGGCAAGTTTTACCTGTAGTAATTACAGTATACGAAGACAAATCTTTTGAATTCGTTATTAAAACTCCACCTGCAGCAATTCAGTTAATGGATGCGGCTAAGATCAAAGGAGGTTCCGGAGAACCAAACAGAAACAAAGTAGGTTCTGTATCTTGGGATCAGGTAAAGAAAATCGCTGAGGATAAAATGACTGACCTTAACTGCTTTACAGTGGATTCTGCAGTTTCTATGGTTGCAGGTACTGCTAGATCTATGGGATTAAGAGTAACAGGAACTAAACCAACTTTTAACGCTTAAAACTAATAGAAATGGCAAAATTAACTAAAAAGCAAAAGGAAGCTTTAAGCAAAGTAGAAAAAGGAAGAATCTATAATCTTGAAGAAGGTTCTGCTCTTGTAAAAGAAGTAAATACTACAAAGTTTGATGCTTCTGTAGATATCGCTGTAAGATTGGGTGTAGATCCAAGAAAAGCAAACCAAATGGTAAGAGGTGTTGTATCTCTTCCTCACGGTACTGGTAAAGATGTTAAAGTGTTAGCATTGGTTACACCAGATAAAGAAGCTGAAGCAAAAGAAGCTGGAGCTGATTATGTAGGTCTTGACGAATATTTACAAAAAATAAAAGAAGGTTGGACAGATGTTGACGTTATCGTTACTATGCCAGCTGTTATGGGTAAATTAGGTCCATTAGGTAGAGTATTAGGTCCAAGAGGTCTTATGCCTAACCCTAAATCAGGAACTGTAACTATGGAAATCGGTAAAGCAGTAACTGAAGTAAAAGCAGGTAAAATTGATTTCAAGGTAGACAAGTATGGTATCATCCATGCTGGTATTGGTAAAGTATCTTTCGATGCTGTTAAAATCAAAGAAAATGCTCAGGAATTAATTTCTACATTGATCAAAATGAAACCAACTGCTGCTAAAGGTACTTATGTGAAGAGCATTTATTTGTCTTCTACAATGAGCCCGGGTATTGCAATTGATAGTAAATCTGTTAACTAATAATAATCCTTAAGACAATGACAAAAGACCAAAAAGTTGTAGCAATACAAGAGATCAAAGATTTGCTTCAGGATGCGAAAGTAGTTTATGTAGCAGATTTAGACGGTTTGAACGCTGCTAAATCTTCTGATTTCAGAAGACAGGCTTTCAAGCAGAATATCAAAGTAAAAGTAGTGAAAAATACACTTTTACAAAAAGCAATGGAGCAAATTGATGGAGTAGATTTCTCTGAAATGTTCCAGACATTCAAAGGTAACTCTGCATTAATGATTGCTGATACAGCTAACGCTCCGGCAAAATTAATCAAAGACTTCAGAAAAAAAGAAGAAAAGCCGGCATTAAAATCTGCTTTTGTACAGGAAACTTTCTATGTTGGTGATAACAATCTTGATGCTTTAGTAAGCATTAAGTCTAGAGAAGAAATGATCGGTGAAATCATCGGATTGCTTCAGTCTCCAATTCAAAGAGTTGTTTCTGCTCTTCAAAACAAATCTGAAACAGTAGAAGCTACAGCTGAAGAAGCCGCTGCACCTGCTGTAGAAGAAACTCCTGCTGCTGAGGCTCCAGAAGCTCCTGCTGCAGAAAGCACTGACGAAACGCCAGCTGCTGAATAATTACACTCAAAAAATTAAATAAATAATCAACAAAAACATTACAACAATGTCAGATTTAAAAAATTTAGCTGAAACGCTAGTAAACCTAACAGTAAAAGACGTAAACGAATTAGCTACTATCCTTAAGGATGAGTACGGAATTGAGCCAGCTGCTGCTGCTGTAGTAGTTGCTGCAGGTGGTGCAGGTGAAGCTGCTGAAGAAAAAACAGAATTCGATGTAATTCTTAAGTCTGCAGGTGCTTCTAAATTAGCTATCGTTAAATTGGTAAAAGATTTAACTGGTGCTGGTCTTAAAGAAGCTAAAGATATCGTAGACGGAGCTCCTGCTGCTATCAAGCAAGGAATCTCTAAGGACGAAGCTGAAGCTCTTAAGAAGCAATTAGAAGAAGCTGGTGCTGAAGTAGAATTGAAATAATTCAATTTACTATAAAACAAGAAGCCCGGACAGTAATGTCCGGGCTTTTTGTTGTTTTTTAATGCTCTAAAAATCAATGTATTTTATTAAAATAATTAAATATCATTGACGGGTGTGTTTTAATATTTAATTATTGTTGTATATATTATAAAAATTAACATAATTAAATATTTATTACATTGTTAAAGTGTTGATTTTTGTATAAATTTAATATTAAAAAGTTGTTTTAATTGAAAATTTGCTATATTTGTACCGGAAAAAAACACATACATAATTGAAAATAAATTACTTTGTCTTCTATGGCTATGCTATAGCATATTGTATCAATATGTTGTTTGCATGGCAGATAGAGAATCTCAGCACCACATCTTTAGCAGTACAGAATTCTACTGTATCATACTGTCTTTGTAAGTTTACGGAACATTCAGAAAAAGATAAGGCTCCTGTTAATAATGATTTTATAGAAATGAGTAAGCTGTATGCCGATGCTAGGCATTGGAGCTTGCTATGTAGAGATGCAGAAATTGTACAACAGTATAAATACGATATACATTCTGTTGAAGACCCTAAAATTGAAAAGGGGGACTTTATAATTAAGTTTCCGGATAAATTATCTTAATTATACCAAAGACAGGTGTATTCCAATTACTTTAACGGAAACAAGCTTTATAGTTACGGTTTACCTCTATTGGGTTATTTTATAAACGCGCAGGTTGGAATTAGTACATGCTTCCTGAAGCTATAAGAGGTATGCATTCAATAATATCAAAAAAACATAAAAAAACAACAAATATCAATTCAATGAAAAACAAATTATTAACACTCGCGGTTTTATCTTTTACAGGATGTCTTATAAACGCACAGGTTGGAATTAATACAGGTCTTCCCCAGGCTACATTGGATGTGGTTGGCTTTCCGACAAATGCCAATAAGCCTGATGGGATTATTGCGCCGAGACTCTTACTAAGTGAACTGGCTGCTAAGACATATGCTGCAGCCCAGACAGGGGCTTTAGTGTATATTACGTCTATTAATGCTACTCCTGTTGGCTCGACGATTAATGTGACAACTCCGGGATATTATTATTTTGATGGAACAGTATGGCAGAAACAAACCGGTACAGAATGGCAGGTTAAAGGAAATGCGGCTGGAGAAATTTCTACCACAACAGAAGTTTTGGGAGTTGCTCCGGCTTCTGCCAATTATCTGGGGACTAAAGGAGCTGCTGATCTGGTAATGATAAGTGCCAATAAAGTGCATGCAGTGCTTGATACTGCCGGAGGATTGTCAGGAGGAGGAGAAAATGCTTCCAGTCTTTCCTGGGGAAGTACAAATACTGTTAATAATACTTCAAATAATATAGCACTCGGAAGAGGGAATACGGCTACTACTACAGCGGCTAATTTTCCGGCGATAGCAATAGGATCGTCAAATACAGCAACTGGAGGAGGAAAAGTATTTGGGACTTCAAATACTGCGATCTCTTCAAGTAATTTTGCTTTTGGAGCTTTTAATACAACAGGTAATTCAATTGCTGTGGCAGTAGGGCATACAAATAATGCTACTAATGGAGGATTTGCTTTTGGAGCTAATAATGTTGTTACCTTAAATAATTTTGCTTTTGGAAGTAACAATACTGTGAGTGGAACAGCAGGGGCTATTGCCATCGGAATTGGTGGAGCTTCACTGGCTAACCAGTCAACCTATGCTAATAATGCACATGTGTTTTCAGGACAGGGAGCTGTAGGTACAGTGCTTACTGATGTAGGAATAAATGTAACTCCAAGTTCAACAAACTACGCAGATTTAGAAGTGAGCAAGGCTGTTCAAATAAAATCTTCCGCTACAAGACCGACATGTGATGCATCTAATGCGGGATCAATAATATATGAAGTGGCAACTGTACTGGGTGTAACATCCGGCAATTTTGTTGGCTGTAGACAGGTGAATAATACTTCGTACGGGTGGCAAACTCTATAATTATAAAACACAAAACTTTAACAAAAAAATAAAACCACAAAAACAAAAAAAATGGCAAAAAAATTATTCGAGAAATTTGCGGTAATGCTGATGGTATTTATGATGTCTGCAGCAGTAACTGCTCAAAAAGGTTATGAGCCTATCCGAGGGATGGGCGTAGAAGCTAAGCCTGTAAACAATTCAGGGATTTGTCTGGTGTGCTATAACGGAAGTATGAATCCGGTAATAGATGCGAATCTGGATAATAGTGTGAGCATGGGAAACTTTGCATCACTGGTAAGTGGTAATGGTATATCTGTAAAAAATACAAATACTACTTATCCGGCAGGTTATATTACAGGTTTTAATGTAGACCTGGGAACCAGCTTTATTACAGTAGACCTGCTGAGCTCATTAAGAATAAGTACATACAAAAACGGTGTGCTGCAGGAGTCTACGACAAGTACTACATTGTTATCAGTACCTGCATTTGGAGGTGCTAAAAACAGAATTTTTCTTCACTTTAAGACAACCAGAGAGTTTGATGAAGTAAGATTATACCAGACCAATGTACTGTCTATATTCAGTGCAATGAATGTGTATTATGCCTTTGCATTTGATCCTGCTAAGGTTCCTGTTGATACCAATGGCATCTGTGATGATATTATCGCAGGAAGCGGTGTAGATGGAAACGTATCAGGAAGCAGCAGCTTTATTGCTCCGCTTTCTTTTGTTCAGAACAGAGAAAGAATAGGAGACGGAGACAAGAATTCTTACGGAACAATCGTATTGCCGGCTGGACTTCTTGGATCTTACTCAGTAGGAGTATTAGACAAAAATCAGGTTTATCCTGCGGGAAACAGAACTGGTTTTGTGATCTCTCCGGATGATGAAGGAAAGCTTTTAAGCGCAGAATTCCTGAAAAATATTACTGTAGAAACTTATTTATATGGTCAGCTACAGGATTCCAGAACATTATCTGACGGTGGAGGACTTATCAATATTAAAGTTTTAGGTTTTGGCTCAGGAAAACAGAAAGTAACACTTACGGCTTCTAAGCCTTTTAACGAAGTACGTTTAAAAGTTACACAGACTGTAGGCGTTAATTTAGGATCTTTAAAAGTATATTACGCATTTGAGGAGCCTGCATCTTGCGACTGTAATGATAAAATTCAGACAAGTGGCTCTGCAATTCCGGGAAATCTGGTAACAGGAACCAACTGGACTTCAGGTCCCGGACTTTTTGGTCTTATTTTAGCAAAAATGGTAAATCCATCAGCTATTGTAGATACCAATACCTCAAATTATGCTACAGCAACTATTCCTGCTGCTTCATTCTTAAGTATTTTCTCAGCTTATGCTACAGTAAGTACTAATAGCTTGCTTCCTGCTAATACATATGCCGGATTTACACTAGAAAAAGCTGCAAACCTTATCGGAGTAAGTGTTCTTGAGAACATTACAGTAACCCTTTACAATAATAATACTCAGACAGACATTTTCACAAGTACAGGAAGCTTGATCAGTGGGAATTTCTTCACCACAGATTCTAATAAATTTTATGTAGGAGGTAGGGCGACTAAGCCTTTCAACCGTATTAAAGTTACTTTCTATAGCGGTACAGGGGTGCGTATTCCTCAGAACTATTATATCTATAATGCATTTGCAAGCAGGGATGATGATAACGATGGAGTGCCAAACTGCTTCGATCAGTGTCCTAATGGTAATGACAGTATTGATAATAACGGTAACGGTATTCCGGATTGTGCAGAAGGATGTACAGCGGTAAATGACAAGTCTCCTACTATTGATACAGATGGTGACGGGATTGTAGATGCTTGTGATCTTGATTCTGATAATGATGGAATTCCAGATGCGTTGGAGGATCTTGATGGGAATGGTAAATTTGAAGATGATGATACAGAAGGAGTATTTGGACCTGTTCAGGTATTAGGAGATGGAATTGCCAGCTACTTAGATTTAGATTCTGATAATGATGGTATTTTAGATTTATTTGAATCTGGTATCCCAGCGTCAGTAATCAGCCAGATAGATACGGACCTTAATGGTATTATTGATAGCAATGTTGCTGTAGGAAATAACGGTATTGCTGATATTTTGGAAACTTATCCGGATTCAGGCGTAATGAAGTACCCTCTTAAAAATACAGACGGTGATGATAAACCGGATTTTGTAGACTTAAATTCAAACGGGGTTGATTATGATCTATGGGCTATTGGTAAAGATAACTTAGATGACTTTGGGGTAGGTTTTATTTCAAGAATCAATGACCTTGATAAAGACGGTATCCAGGCTGTTGTAGATACAGATCTTGTGAAGAGAGGAGCTCCTGCTTCGCCGCTATCTCCTTATGCTACATCAGCTAAAAACGGATTGACATCTAGTGCAAAAGGAATCACTGGTTCCGATGTTACTTCAATTGCAAATGATATCAGTGTATATCCTAACCCGGTTAAATCAGGTGAGAACTTAAACGTTAAATCTGGAGAAGCTGGAACTTATACAGTTTTTTCTGCTCAGGGGCAGTTGATCAAATCAGATAAATTCTCTGGTAATGCTGAAATCAATACAGCTTCATTACCGGCAGGTGTTTATATTGTGAAAATAGATACGAAGTCAACAATGAAATCTTATAAGATCATTGTGAAATAATATTCAGATTTTATAGAATGAAAGGCTGTCCCTCGGGACGGCCTTTTTTTATTTAAAGACTTTAATGCTCTCAAAATGAAGAGGTTTTATTTGTCTATGTGGGTGGAATTTCGTACCTTTGTCCCTCTTTTGGCGCGAATAATTGTTTGTAAATCTATAAAATATTGAAAATCAACTCTTTCATGGAAAATAATGAAGGGGATTTCTCTTATATGGATACTGTAGCAAGTTCTGCCTCAAAAGTAAATGAAAATATTTTGCATTACGCTGTGAAAAGATATACCAGTGTTGCAGTTAGGATTAGATTGTAAGAATGTAGAATAAAGAATAAAGACGATTTCTAATAGCGCCAAACATTTGAAGTCTTTTATCTTTTTCTCTCTTTCTTTTTCTTTCCTGATATTTTTTAATAAATCAAAATATTTTTTAACCCTTTCTTAAAAGTTTTATGAGTAAAACAACAGCAACTACAAGGGGGAATCAGAGAATTAACTTCTCATCAGCTAAAGGAAAAATTATCACTCCTGACTTCCTGGACATCCAGTTAGAGTCTTTCAGAGATTTTTTCCAGCTTGATACCCTTCCAGAAGACAGAACAGACGAAGGTTTATACAGAACCTTCCAGGAAAACTTCCCGATCACCGATTCTAGAAATCAGTTCGTATTGGAATTCCTTGATTATCTGGTAGATTCTCCACGTTATTCAATTAACGAGTGTGTGGAAAGAGGATTGACGTATTCAGTCCCTCTTAAAGCAAGACTTAAATTGTATTGTACAGACCCTGAGCACGAGGATTTCCAGACTGTGGTTCAGGATGTGTATTTAGGCCCGGTTCCTTATATGACGCCTAGTGGATCTTTCATCATCAATGGTGCTGAAAGAGTTATTGTTACGCAGCTTCACCGTTCACCTGGTGTATTCTTCGGACAGACTTACCACGCAAACGGAACTAAACTGTATTATTCAAGAATTATCCCTTTCAAAGGATCTTGGATGGAATTTACGACCGATATCAACAGCGTAATGTACGCGTATATCGACCGTAAGAAAAAGTTACCATTAACTACCCTGTTAAGAGCTATCGGTTACGAATCGGATAAGGATATCCTTCAGATCTTCGACCTTGCTGAAGAAGTGAAAGTTTCTAAAGCTGCTCTTAAAAAAGTAGAAGGAAGAACATTGGCTGCGAGAGTATTGAACACTTGGTTCGAAGATTTCGTAGACGAAGATACAGGTGAAGTAGTTTCTATCGAAAGAAACGAAATCATCCTTGACAGAGAAACCATTCTTGAAAAAGAACATTTAGATCTTATTCTTGATGCTGGTGTGAAATCTATCCTGATTCACAAAGAAAACAGCAACGAGTTCTCTATCATCCAGAATACATTACAGAAAGACCCTACAAACTCTGAAAAAGAAGCTGTAGAGTACATCTACCGTCAGTTAAGAAATGCAGATCCGCCAGATGAGGAAACAGCAAGAGGAATCATCGAAAAATTATTCTTCTCTGAGCAAAGATATTCACTTGGTGAAGTTGGACGTTACAGACTAAACAAAAAGCTAGGTCTAAACATCCCTACAACTACCGAAGTTCTTACAAAAGAAGATATCATTGCTATCGTAAGACACCTGATCGAGCTTGTTAACTCTAAAGCTGAGGTTGATGATATCGACCACTTATCAAACAGAAGAATTAAAACTGTTGGTGAGCAATTGGCAGGACAGTTCGGTGTAGGTCTTTCAAGAATTGCAAGAACTATCAAAGAAAGAATGAACGTTAGAGATAACGAAATCTTTACTCCGCTAGATCTTGTAAATGCTAAAACATTAACATCAGTAATTAACTCGTTCTTTGGGACCAACCAGCTTTCTCAGTTCATGGACCAGACCAATCCGCTATCAGAAATCACGCACAAGCGTAGACTTTCTGCCCTGGGACCTGGTGGTTTATCAAGAGAAAGAGCAGGTTTCGAGGTTCGTGACGTTCACCATACCCACTACGGAAGGATTTGCCCGATTGAAACTCCGGAAGGACCAAACATTGGTTTGATTTCTTCTTTAGGTATTTATGCTAAAATCAATACCTTAGGTTTCATCGAAACGCCATACAGAAAAGTAGAGAATAGTAAAGTAGACCTTACTGCAGATCCTGTTTATCTGAACGCAGAAGATGAAGAAGATAAAGTAATTGCTCAGGCGAACGTAGAATTGACTGATAACGGTGATTTCTTAACAGACAGAATTATCGCAAGACTGGATGGTGACTACCCGGTAGTTGAGCCATCTCAGGTTAACCTTATCGACGTTGCACCAAACCAGATCTCTGGTATTTCAGCTTCATTAATTCCATTCCTGGAGCATGATGATGCGAACCGTGCATTGATGGGATCCAACATGATGCGTCAGGCCGTTCCTCTATTGAAGCCACAAGCTCCAATCGTTGGTACAGGTCTGGAACAGCAGGTTGCTAAAGATTCAAGAATTTTGATCAATGCTGAAGGTACAGGTCTTGTAGAATATGTAGATGCTGATAAGATCACCATCAAATATGAAAGAAGTGATGACGAAGATTTAGTACAGTTTGAATCTGCAACTAAAACATACCACCTTACTAAATTCAGAAAAACCAACCAGAGTACAACAATTACACTGAGACCAAACGTAAGAGTAGGTGAAACAGTGCATAAAGGACAGGTACTTTGCGACGGGTATGCTACTGAAAATGGAGAATTAGCTCTTGGTAGAAACTTGGTGGTAGCCTTCATGCCTTGGAAAGGATACAACTTTGAGGATGCCATCGTAATCAACGAAAAAGTTGTACGTGAAGACTGGTTTACTTCAATCCACGTGGATGAATATTCACTTGAAGTTCGTGATACCAAATTAGGTATGGAAGAACTGACAGCAGATATTCCGAACGTTTCTGAAGAAGCTACGAAAGATCTTGATGAGAACGGTATGATCAGAATCGGTGCTGAAGTGAAGCCTGGTGACATTATGATTGGTAAGATCACTCCAAAAGGTGAATCTGACCCAACTCCGGAAGAGAAACTTCTTAGAGCGATCTTTGGTGACAAAGCCGGTGATGTAAAAGATGCTTCATTAAAAGCAGATTCTTCATTAAGAGGTGTTGTGATCAACAAAAAATTGTTCTCAAGAAACATTAAAGATAAAAAGAAAAGAACTGAAGAAAAACTTAAGCTTGAAGAAATTGAAAACACTTACAAGGCTAAGTTTGATGAGTTGAGAAATACTTTAATTGAAAAATTAAACACACTGGTAGGCGGTAAAACTTCTCAGGGAGTTACCAATGACCTTGATGAAGAAATCATCGGTAAAGGTGTGAAATTCACTCATAAATTATTGACTTCAGTAGAAGATTACGTCAACGTAAGCGGTGCAGACTGGACTGTAGATAACGATAAGAATGAATTGGTAAAACAGTTAATTCACAACTATAAAATCAAGTTCAATGATATCCAGGGAGTTAAAAACCGTGAGAAATTCGCTATTTCTATCGGAGATGAGCTTCCTGCGGGGATCATGAAATTGGCAAAAGTATATATCGCTAAAAAACGTAAGTTGAATGTAGGGGATAAAATGGCAGGACGTCACGGTAACAAAGGTATCGTTTCAAGAATCGTTCGTGAAGAAGATATGCCATTCCTTGAAGACGGAACACCGGTAGATATCGTATTGAATCCACTTGGGGTACCTTCCCGTATGAACATCGGACAGATTTATGAAACAGTTCTAGGATGGGCTGGTCAGAAACTGGGACTGAAGTTCGCTACACCAATTTTCGATGGGGCAAGTCTTGATCAGATTACTGAATATACAGAAAAAGCTGGTCTTCCGAAATTCGGTAACACTCACCTTTATGATGGTGGTACAGGAGAAAGATTTACTCAGCCGGCTACAGTAGGTATTATTTATATGCTGAAATTAGGACACATGGTTGATGATAAGATGCACGCACGTTCTATTGGTCCTTACTCATTAATTACTCAGCAGCCGTTAGGAGGTAAAGCTCAGTTCGGAGGTCAGAGATTCGGAGAGATGGAGGTTTGGGCTCTTGAAGCATTTGGAGCATCAAATATCCTGAGAGAGATTCTGACTGTGAAGTCGGATGACGTGATTGGTAGAGCAAAAACTTATGAAGCAATTGCAAAAGGTGAATCGATGCCTGAACCAGGTATTCCGGAATCATTCAATGTATTACTTCACGAGTTACAAGGACTTGGACTTGATGTAAGACTTGAGGAATAATTTTAAATTTTGAATGTTGAATTTTGAATCAATTCAGAATTTATAATCCAAAATTTATAATCCAAAATCTAAAATCTAAAAAATGTCAAATAAAAATAAATCAAGTAGATTTAATAAAATAACCATCGGTTTAGCTTCACCGGAATCGATTCTTCAGGAATCAAGAGGGGAAGTTTTAAAACCGGAAACTATTAACTACAGAACACATAAACCTGAAAGAGACGGTTTGTTCTGTGAAAAAATCTTTGGTCCGGTAAAGGATTACGAATGTGCTTGTGGTAAATACAAGAGAATTCGTTACAAAGGGATCGTTTGTGACCGTTGTGGAGTAGAAGTTACTGAGAAAAAAGTAAGAAGAGAGAGAATCGGACACATCAACCTTGTAGTGCCTATTGCGCACATCTGGTATTTCCGTTCATTACCGAACAAAATCGGTTACCTTTTAGGAATTCCTTCTAAGAAATTAGATATGATCATCTACTACGAAAGATATGTAGTGATTCAGCAGGGTATTGCTAAAAAATTAGACGGTTCCGACTTCGATAATATGGAGTTCCTTACAGAAGAAGAGTACCTGGACATCATGGAGACTCTTCCTGTGGAAAACCAGTATCTTGATGATTCCGATCCAAACAAATTCATCGCCAGAATGGGTGCTGAAGCTGTTGAAGATCTGTTAAAAAGAATCGATCTTGATGCATTGTCTTTCGATTTAAGACACAAAGCTCACAACGAAGGTTCCAAACAAAGAAGAACTGAAGCTCTTAAAAGATTGAACGTTGTAGAAGCATTAAGAGGTGCTAATACAAGAATGATCAACAGACCGGAGTGGATGATTATGCGTGTACTTCCTGTTATACCACCAGAACTAAGACCATTGGTTCCATTGGATGGAGGACGTTTCGCAACTTCTGACTTAAATGACCTTTACAGAAGAGTTATTATCAGAAACAACCGTCTGAAAAGATTATTGGAGATCAAAGCTCCGGAAGTAATCTTGAGAAATGAGAAGCGTATGCTTCAGGAATCAGTAGATTCATTATTCGATAATACAAGAAAATCTTCTGCCGTAAAATCTGAATCAAACAGACCATTGAAATCACTTTCTGATTCATTGAAAGGTAAACAAGGTCGTTTCCGTCAGAACTTACTAGGAAAAAGGGTAGACTACTCTGCGCGTTCCGTAATTGTTGTAGGTCCAAACTTACAGCTTCACGAATGTGGTATTCCTAAAGATATGGCAGCAGAACTTTACAAGCCGTTCATCATCAGAAAACTGATCGAGAGAGGTATTGTAAAAACGGTGAAATCTGCAAAGAGAATCATCGACAGAAAAGAGCCTGTAGTATATGATATCCTTGAAAATGTGATGAAAGGTCACCCTGTTTTACTGAACAGAGCACCTACTCTTCACAGACTGGGTATCCAGGCATTCCAGCCTAAGATGATCGAAGGTAAGGCAATTCAGCTTCACCCGTTAGTAACAACAGCATTCAACGCCGATTTCGATGGTGACCAGATGGCGGTACACTTACCGTTAGGTCCTGAAGCAATCCTTGAAGCTCAGTTATTGATGCTGGGTTCTCAGAACATCTTGAACCCTGCAAACGGTTCTCCTATTACTGTGCCTTCTCAGGACATGGTTCTTGGTCTTTATTTCATGACCAAAGAATTGAGCTCTACAGAAGATATGAAAGTAAAAGGTGAAGGCCTTGCATTCTATTCTCCGGAAGAAGCGGAAATCGCTTATGCTGAAGGAAGAGTATCATTAAACGCTAAAGTAAGATGTAGACTGCCTGTTAAAGAAAACGGAGAATTAGTAACAAGATTGATCGAAACTTCCGTAGGTAGAATCTTATTCAATCAGATTGTTCCTAAACAATCAGGATATATCAATGAACTTCTGACTAAGAAATCATTAAGAAATGTTATCGGTAAGATCCTTGCTGATACCGACTTCCCTACAACGGTGAAGTTCCTGGATGCAATGAAAGATTTAGGATATTCAAACGCATTCAAAGGAGGTCTTTCCTTCTCACTTGGAGATATTGTAGTTCCTGTTGAGAAGAAAAAAATGATTGCTCAGTCCATTGAAGCAGTAGACGAAATTAGAGCCAACTATAACATGGGTCTGATTACAGATACAGAACGTTATAACCAGGTAATCGACGTTTGGACTAATACCAATGCCGGATTAACTGAAATGATCATGGGTAGAATGAAAACCGATCAAGGTGGATTCAACTCTGTATATATGATGCTTGATTCTGGTGCGAGGGGTTCCAAAGAACAAATCCGTCAGCTATCAGGGATGAGAGGTTTGATGGCAAAACCGCAAAAAGCTGGTTCTACCGGTGCGGAAATTATTGAAAACCCGATCCTGGCAAACTTTAAAGAAGGTCTTTCCATCCTTGAGTACTTTATCTCTACTCACGGAGCCCGTAAAGGTCTTGCGGATACCGCTCTTAAGACTGCAGATGCTGGTTACTTAACAAGAAGATTGGTAGACGTTGCTCAGGACGTTATCGTTACAGAAGACGACTGTGGTACTTTAAGAGGTACTGAAGTTACTGCACTTAAGAAAAATGACGAGATCGTTGAAAAGATCTCCGAAAGAATCTTAGGTAGAGTTTCTCTTCATAACATCTATGATCCTGAAACAGATGAGTTAATCACTGAAGCAGATCAGGTCATTAATGAAGCATTAGCAAAAAGAATTGAAGCAGCAGGACTGGAATTTGTTGAAGTTCGTTCTCCGCTTACTTGTGAAACTAAGAAAGGTATCTGTGCGAAATGTTACGGTAGAAACTTAGCGACAGGTAAGATGATCCATATGGGTGAAGCAGTAGGTGTTATTGCAGCTCAGTCAATTGGGGAGCCTGGTACTCAGCTTACGTTGAGAACCTTCCACCAAGGGGGTGTATCCACGAACGTTTCAGAAAACCCATCTATTGTTGCAAGAAGAGACGGTATCGTAGAATTGGACGAAGTAAGAACAATTACTTCTGAAGATGAAAACGGTAATACTGCGGAAGTAGTAGTTTCCCGTACAACAGAATTCAGATTGGTTACCGATAACGAGCAGAGAACACCATTAATGATTGCTAACGTACCTTATGGTTCCCAGTTAGTAGTTAAGTCCGGTGATAAAGTGAAGAAAGGTGATCTTATTGCTAAATGGGATCCATATAACGCGGTAATCATTGCTGAAACTGCTGGTAAAGTAGAATACGAGGATATCATCCAGGGTATTTCATTCCAGCTTGAAATTGACGAACAGACAGGATTCGAAGAGAAAGTAATTTCTGAATCCAGAAATAAGAAAGCCGTACCTACTTTAAAAGTGGTAGATTCTAAAGGAGTTGAGCAGAAAGGTTACAACTTACCGGTAGGAGCCCACTTAATGGTAAACGATGGTGAAAAAATTAAGGCTGGTAAAGTCTTGATCAAGATCCCAAGAAAATCTGCAAAAGCAGGGGATATCACCGGAGGTCTTCCGAGAGTTACCGAATTGTTCGAAGCAAGAAACCCTTCAAACCCGGCGGTTGTTACTGAAATCGATGGGGTAGTTTCTTACGGAAAAATCAAGAGAGGTAACCGTGAACTTATTGTTGAGGCTAAAACCGGTGAAAGAAAGATTTACCTTGTAAAACTTTCCAACCAGATCCTTGTTCAGGAGAATGACTTCGTAAGAGCTGGTTCGCCACTTTCTGACGGTTCAATTACTCCGGATGATATCTTAAGAATTAAAGGTCCAACTGCGGTTCAGGAATACCTAGTAAACGAAATTCAGGAAGTTTACCGTCTTCAGGGGGTAAAAATCGACGATAAGCACTTCGAAATCATCGTAAGACAGATGATGACAAAAGTATCTATCGTAGACGGAGGTGATACTCAGTTCCTTGAAGGTGCATTAGAGCATAAGTTTGACTTCCTGGAAGAAAACAACAGAGTGTTCGGTCTTAAAGTGGTAACTGAAGCAGGTGATTCTAAAGAATTCAAGCCAGGCCAGATGATTACTGCAAGAGAATTAAGAGATGAAAACTCTAAGTTGAAGCGTGAAGACCAGGCCTTAGTTGAAGTAAGAGAAGCACTTCCTGCTACAGCAACGCCTGTATTACAGGGTATTACAAGAGCAGCTCTTCAGACTAAGTCATTCATGTCTGCGGCATCATTCCAGGAAACCACTAAAGTTCTGAACGAAGCAGCTGTGGCTGGTAAAGTAGACTTCTTAAGTGGTCTTAAAGAAAATGTAATTGTAGGACACAGAATTCCTGCAGGTACAGGTCTTAAAGAATACCAGAATGTAATTGTAGGTTCTAAAAAAGAATTTGAAGACCTTAACTAAAATTAATGATTTGAAATTTGAGGTTTGGATTTATTTTTATATTTTCACAATCTCAAATTTCGAATTTAAAAAACATAATTTATAACAATGGACAACAATCAAAATCCTCAAGATGGAAACATCAACATCGAATTAAACGAAATGGTAGCTGCTGGAGTATATGCTAACTTAGCATTGGTAAACCACTCTCCATCTGAATTCGTTGTAGATTTCATCCAATTAATGCCAGGTGTACAACAGGCTAAAGTAAGATCAAGAATCATTCTTGCTCCGCTTCACGCTAAGAGAGTACTTTCTGCTCTTCAACAAAACATCACTAACTACGAGCAGCAATTTGGAGAAATCAAAGAAGTTGAGCCTTTCGTATTAGGAGGTAACAACGTACAAGCTTAAGATTTTTCTTACAATACATAAGAATGCCTCAAATTTATTTGAGGCATTTTTTATTCCATATATTTTAGTTGAAAATTGAAGAAACAAGAGACAGATTGAATCCGCAGCTTAAGTTGGATCATTGCATTGTTTAAAATTTGTCAATGAATAAACTATTAAGTTTTTATCAGATAACTAAAGAATATTTTTTTTCTGACTATATCAATAAGCCAATTTTATATATTTGCTTTTAAAACAATATAGAAGATATGGTAAATAACCAATTTATCCTTAGCAAATTTGGGTTTTTGGGTGATGATTTTTTAAATGAGCTGCATGCGAATGCGATTATTACTGAAATAAAGTCAAAAACAGAAATTATAAGGGAAGGACAAAAAAATAAATACGTTCCCTTCCTCATTAAGGGTTCCATAAAAGTCTTTACCCTCAATGATGGCAGAGAACTGATCTATTACTACATAAAACCCAATGACAGCTGTCTGATGACCTTTTCCTCTATTTTTACAGATTATACCAGTAGGGTTTACGCTGTTGCAGAAGAAGAATCTGAAGTGATCCTCATTCCTGTTTCTGTTATCCACACTTGGCTGATCCGTTTTCCGGAAATCAACAGGGTATTTTATCACGAATATGATAGACGTTTCTCAGATGTTATGAATATGGTGAATGATGCCGTATTCCACAGACTCGACAAAAGGGTTTTGAACTATATCCGTCAGCAGATTTCAGTCACAGGAAACAACCCTTTAAAGATTACACATCGTGAAATAGCCAACAATTTGGGTAGTTCTCGGGAGGTTGTGAGCAGGGTTTTGAAAAAAATTGAAAACGAGGGCGAAATTCTTCAGACTAAAGAAGGGATCAAAATCCTTGTTAATGAAAATGTTAGACCTGTCTAATATATAATGTTTTAATTATTCTGTTTTTATCATTGATAAAAACAATTCTTATGGTGACTTTTATCACATACTTTTGAATCGATAACTCAATAAGTTTGTCATATCATAATTTAATTCAAATTGTATATGACAAAAACTCTCTTATTTTTGTCGGTATTTGCCTCAGGTCTTGTCTCAGCACAGGAAGACCTGCTAAAAGATATTGACACTCTTAAAACAACTACATCAGCTTCACAGCCAGCTTTTAAAGCCCTGCAGATCGTTACAGGACAATCCACCAAGCTCTCAGCCAAAAATGAGTGGTACATTATTGTGGCTCACCGTTTCGGAGACATCAGTACAGGGTTTAAAAACTTTTTCGGTCTGGACGATGCTTCTACTAAACTAGGGGTCATTTACGGTGTTACAGACGGTATTTCAGTCAGTCTTTCCAGGGAGACAAATATGAAAACATTCGAAGGAGCTGTAAAGTATAAACTTGTAAAACAATCAGAAAATTTTCCGGCAGAGATTGTAGGTTATAACGTAATGGCTCTAAATACAGACCTGGATAAGGATAATTATCCTCATCTCAGATTCAGTGACAGACTTTCCTATCTTACACAGGCCTTGATATCAAGAAGATTCAATGATAAGTTTTCTTTACAGCTGACTCCTTCATATATTCATAAAAATCTTTATGATCCGGCCATTGAAAATAAAAATCAGTTTCTTGCCGGATTGGGTAGTCGTTATAAAATTTCCAAAAGAATTTCTATTAACGCAGAATATTTTGTGAATTTCGATGACCACAGCTTCTATAAGAATCCTCTGTCACTTGGAATGGATATAGAAACCGGAGGGCATGTTTTCCAGCTTTTATTTTCGAATTCCCAGATCAATTCAGATATTGGGTATCTTTCCAATGCGGTGGGAAAGTGGGGGAAAGGACAGATTTTCTTTGGGTTTAACCTTTACAGAGTTTTTTAAGATGAAAAAAATACTATACCTATTATCATCAGCCGCCATGTTTATTGCTTGTGACAGCAGGACCTATGAAGAGATTTCAGATAATACTCCAATCACAGCGACTGTAAAATATAATTCCGACGTAAAATCAATTGTTGACAATAACTGTATTGGATGCCATGCTGCGGGAAGCTTTAAGCCTCTTACAACCTATACAGATGTAAAAAACAATATTGATGGTATCCTCAACAGGATACAAAGACCCAATGGAGACCCCGGAAAAATGCCACAGGGTGGCTCCTTATCTCAGACACAGATTAACACCTTTATAAAATGGAAAGCCGACGGGCTCGCTGAAAATTAAAAATATTTGATATGAAAAAATTAGTATTAATAAGCAGTATACTGTTTTTTGCAGGCTTTGTTTCAGCCCAGAAATACAGTTCCAAAACAGGTAGCGTAATCTTTGAGGCATCCGTTCCGCTGTTCGAAGATGTGTATGCTAAGGATGATAATAATGTTGTTATTCTGAATGCGGACAATGGGGAAATGGCTTCCGTTTCGGTGGTAAAAAACTTTCATTTTAAAACCAAACTAATGGAAGAACATTTCAATGAAAGCTATGCAGAAACGGCAAAATATCCCAAAGCAACCTTCAAAGGAAAGATTGTGAATTTTGATAAAACAAAACTTACAGCTTCACCGCAGAAATATACCGTTCAGGGCACCCTGAATTTTCATGGAGTAGATAAAGTCGTTTCTTCCACAGCTACCATTTACAGTAAAGACGGGAAAATCTACATGCAGGGAAGTTTTGTGGCAAAACCTGCCGATCACAAAGTGACTATCCCAAAAGTAGTAACCAAAAAGATCGCTGAAAGTGTCAATGTAGAATACAATTATGTAATGACAAAACAATGAGAAATTTAATCTTAGCATTAGGACTATTTCTGAGCTCATGGTTATCTGCTCAGGAAAAGGCAAAATCAATATTTGATATTGCCAGAAGCGGAACAGTGCCAGAAGTGCAGCAGCTGATGAAACAAAATCCGGATGTTATTAATCAAGTTAACGAAAACGGATTTTCCCCACTTATTTTAGCCTGTTACAGAGGAAATGTAAGCGTTGCTGATTTTCTGATTGACAACGTAAAAGATGTCAATTATAAAAGTCGTGAAGGAACAGCATTAGCCGGTCTTGCTATAAAATACAATAAAGATCTGGTAGAACACCTGCTAAAGAAAAAAGCAGATCCCAATATTGCCGACGCTACTGGATATACTCCTTTATTCTGGGCAGTAAAATCCGGAAATAAAGATCTGATAGAGCAACTGCTTAAATATAAAGCAGATAAAACCAGGAAAGATTCAATGGGAATGACGCCTTTTGAATATGCATTACAAACCAATAACAAAGAAATTATTAATCTCTTAAAAAATTGATATGAAAAAAACTTTACTAGCGCTTAGCGTACTTCTTGCCAACTTTGCATTGGCGCAGTTTTCGTCTGGAACGGTAAATTTACCGAATACAGCCATGACGGTGAAATTAGACACAACTCCTACCGGGGTAACGATCACAGTAACAGGTGACAGCAACTCTATGTTGGGGATTGGTTTTGGAACTACAGGGATGGCTGCTGGTGCAGATGGCTTTATTTATAACTCTTCTGCCAATAGAGACTATTCGTTCAGTGGAGTTCCTAATCCACCTTCGGCCGATGTTTCTCAGGACTGGACAGAAACTTCCAATACCATTTCGGGATCCACAAGGACTGTAGTAGCAACAAGATCTCTTACCGGAGGATCCGGAGATTTTGCCATTGCTAATGCAGCAGGAACAATTAATATTTTCTATTCCAGAAAAAGCGGAGGGACTTCATTAGGGTACCACGATGCAGGAAGAGGATATGCATCATTAACAATGACCGCCTCTTCTTTATCAACCAACGAAATTGCGGCCAATAGCAAAAAGGTAAATCTTTACCCAAATCCTGCTAAAGCAGCAGTGAATTTTAGAAACTCTGATAAAATAAAGTCTATTGATATCTACGAAGCAACAGGAAGAAAAGTAAAATCAGTAAAACCTGAAGGTGAAAGCATCAGTGTTGAAGATCTGAGATCAGGAAGTTATTATCTTGAAATTCAGCTTAAGGATGGAACTACATCTTATGAAAAACTGATTAAAGAATAAATTTCCGGAAAAACATACCTGAATATTTTTTTTAACAGATACCTCTGACCTTTCAGGGGTATCATTTTTTTCTTAAAGTACCAATTCCAGTGAGATAGCTGTAAATTCATATATTTGTATATATCCCAATTCTTAACAAAAAGTAGGTTCTAAACCTTATAATTTTAAACATCAATGGAATTCAAAACCTTAGCAAATATAACTGTAGATGAGTTGTTATCGGTATTCAATCATTCATTTTCTGATTATGTTGTTCCTTTTCACTTAACAAAAGAGGTGCTTATCTCAAAAATTGCTGCAGAGAAATTAAATATGAGTTTATCTGCAGGAGCCTTTGAAGAAGGAAAACTTGTGGGTTTTATTCTCCAGTCTGAAAAAAATGAAAATGGAGAAAAAATCATCTACAATGGTGGAACAGGAGTGGTTCCGGCAAGCAGAGGAAAGGGACTGGTGAGAAAAATGTATGATTTTATCATCCCTGTTTTAAAAGAACGAAATGCCAATACTTTACTTCTTGAAGTGATTGAAGGAAATCATAATGCAATCAGGGCATATGAAAATTTAGGGTTTACTATTGTCCGAAGATTGCTTTGTTTTAATGGAAGTATTCAACAAGGAAAAGAAAACGATGAGATTGCCATACGTGAGTTAAAAGACTTTCAATGGGATGTGCTGTGCTCTTTCTGGGATGTTGAACCTTCATGGCAGGGATCTGTTTTCGTATTGAAACCGATGCCGGAAAATTATTTGACTTTAGGGGCTTATGACGAGAATACATTGGTTGGATATATTGTGTATAATCCTGCAGCTAAAAAAATATATCAGTTTGCAGTAGACAAAAATTATAGAAATCAGGGAATTGGTACAAAGCTTTTTAATGCGATTAAAGAAAAAAATGGCGGACAAGCTATAGCATTGAACAATGTAGACGATTCCTCAGAAAATACAAGCAGGTTTCTTAGTGAAAGAATAGGACTAAACAATTGGTTATCACAGTTTGAAATGAAAAGACCTATTTAATGAACTTTAATTTTGATTCAAAAAAAATAATAGGTTTTAATATACTTTTAATCTCTTAAACTTTTCAGGCAGAAGTATAGGATGTAACTTTGCCGAAAATTTAAAATAATGAAGCGAGGAATCCATTTTTTACTGATGCTCATTTCCTTTACGGCATTTGCGCAGGAGGTAAATATTGATACTGCCCAGGTGGCTATCCCGGGAAGACAAAACGGTACAGAAGCACAGTCAAAACCCTATGTAATTATGATATCTGCAGACGGTTTCCGGTATGACTATGCCCGGAAGTATAACGCTGAAAACCTTTTGAAACTTGCTCATGACGGTGTAAAGGCTGAAGCGATGATTCCGAGTTATCCAAGTATTACTTTTCCTAACCACTGGAGCTTAATCACCGGACTTTATCCTTCACATCATGGCCTGATCGATAACTTTTTCTATGATTATAAGAGAAATGAAGCTTATGCCATGAGCAATAAGAAAAATGCTGAAGACGGAAGCTGGTATGGAGGAACTCCGCTTTGGGGACTCGCTGAAAAACAGGGAATGGTGTCAGCTTCTTTAATGTGGGTAGGATCTGCCAGTGATGCCGGAGGAATAAGACCTACTTATTATTATCCTTACCACGAGAAATTCACTCCTTCTGAAAAAGTAGAAAAAGTAGTAAACTGGCTGAAATTACCGGAAGATAAAAGACCACACTTTATTTCATTATATTTCCCGGAAGTAGATGGAAGCGGACATCATCATGGACCGGATACCAAAGAAACAGAAAAGGCTGTTCATTTGATTGATAGCGCAATTGGAGAGCTTGTTCAGAAAGTCAATAACCTAGGGCTGGAAAATGTCAACTTTATTTTTGTTTCCGATCACGGAATGATCAAAGTAGATGGGAGAGCACCCTTGGAAATTCCGGCAGCTCTTTTTGATAAAAACAGATTCGATTTTTATAATTCTCAAACCCTTTTAAGAGTATATGTTAAAAATCAGCATGAGGTAAAAACAGTTTACAAAGAATTAAAAGCTCATAAAACAGATGATTACGAAGTATATCTTGATAAAAAACTGCCCAAATACCTGCATTTTGCTACCAAAGATGATAAGTATGATAGAATAGGGCAGATCCTTCTGATCCCAAAGGCTCCAAAAATATTCTTAGAAAAAGGCAAGAAAACATCTGTTGGAAAGCATGGTTACAATCCTAAAATTGTTCCGGAAATGAAAGCCACATTCTTTGCCTGGGGACCGGAATTTAAAAATAATCTGGTGATCAGTGAATTTGATAACATCAATGTTTATCCTTTGGTTGCTGAGGTTTTAGGATTAAAGATTGAGCAGCCTATAGATGGAAAATTGAAGGTTTTGAAAGAAATAGTAAAAGACAGAAAATAAGAAAAACTTTAAAAATTAAATGCATATGAGATACGTAATTATATTCTTTTTTATTTTCTGTAAATCATTTTCGCAACTTTCATCCTGCAAGGAGTTTGAGCTTACCGAATTGAGAGTAAAAAGACCTCAGGTAGAATTTCCCGACCATCAGGTTGAATTCGGATTTCTTAAAAAACTTCCAATTAAGACAATGGAAAGAGGAAACAGTATTCAGGAATATGACAGGAATGGAAATCTCATCAGTACCAAAAATATTGCTAAAGATTATTATCAATCAACAAATGTTTGTCAGTATAAGAATGGAATACTTACTGAAAGCCGCTCTATTTCAATAGCTGACAAAACCCGTATTGAATCTTATAATGAAGAATCGATGCGAAGAGGAAATGAAGAGATGAAACAAAATGGCACTGGAACTGCGGCAATAATGGATCCCCAAAGTACAGAAAGTGTTTATACAGCTGTATTGAATAATAAAAATCAGGTTGTCTCTTACAAGAAAGAAAAAATTGAAATAAATGGAAGCAATAGAAAAATTATAGGTTCTGATACGGGGGAGTTTATATATAAGGATGGTAATATTTCTGAAGCTAAATATCGAGGCATAACCGAGCAGTACTTTTATAAAAACGGACTGCTGTCGGAAGTGAAAAGAACTGAAAAAAAACAGTGGCTTTTTGAGAGACGCAATACCAACCAATATATTTATGATAGCAGAAAGAATCTGATTGCAATATCTTATTCTACTGAAGACTACCAGGACGGGAAATATCAATCCGGCAATAAAGGACAGAAAGATTCTGCTACTTATGACAATAAAAACAGATTGATAAGAATAGGTTCTAAGAAGAATTTCATCCCTTATAAATATGATGCAGGCAATAACATTACTGAGATATCAGAATATTCAAACAACAAGCTTCAATCCCAAAAAGGATATGTATATGATAAAAACTTGATGGTAAAATCTTCAGAAAGCAAAATTCCGATTACAGAAAATTCTGACATTTATTTTAAAGATTATATGTATAAAAACGGATTACTGGCTGAAGTGAAAAATTATACCGTTAAATATCCTTATGGACATAAAACAGTTTATCAGTATAATGATAAAAAACAATTGGTTAATATTACGGATTATCGTTCCAAATTTAAAGATGGAAAGCTACTGGAGAATGAATTTGAGAAAGGATCTGAGACTAATTTTATTTATGAAGGAAAATCAGTAATAATTAAGGGTAACAGGACTATTTCACAGTCAGGTAAATATGAATTGTATTAATTGAAAATAAATAATAACAGTTTCGGCGAGCCAAAGGCTCGCCGAAACTGTTATTAGAAAAATCTGTTTTGTTTCAGGAAAAAGAAATCAGATATTAAATTTATTAGAAAACTCACGGGCAAAATCTTCTAACTTAACCTTTCCTGTAACAGGAGAGCCATGATCAGTGAAATCCTTCTGTACAACGCCGGTTCTTATACCTCTACCCATTTCTACATACAGATGGGCCATATCTTCAGGTAACCCGGCCTGAAGCATTCCGTTTAAAGAATCTTCATCAGAAAATTCAACCCATGGAAGTTCACGTTTATTAACAGCAGTCCCAAGAACCTTAGCAAAATCAGCAGCTTTTCGTACATCACTCACAATATATCTGATACTGTTCGCACTTCCGCTTTTTACCAGCTCTTCCGCCGCTGCCTTGGCGATATCAATGGGGTGTACCACCGGTACTTCAACACTTGCAGGATAATTTCCTCCAATGATTCCTGCATTCTGAATCAATGGAATGTCATTGAAAAAATTATTATAAAAATATCCGGCTCTTAAAAAAGTAAAAGAGGTATTGTCTACTTCATTATATAATTTTTCAATATGATGAAGCCCTTTAATCGGACCGTTTTCAACCGGAGAATCAGCTCCCACGCTGCTTAACATGACAACCCTTTTTATTCCTGTTTTTGTAATGGCTTCAGCATAGTTTTTTCCTGCATTCACCGTGTTTTCTACAATATTGTTCTCCCCCATGATCGGTGGAGTCATTGCAAATACTGCATCAGCACCTTCAAATGCTTTAACCAGAAAATTGACATCAGTAATAGAACCGATGGCAGCTTTCGCTCCTAAAGATTCAATTTCACTTTTCTTCTCCTCACTGCTGCTAATTACAGTAATATCATGACCTTCTGCAATTAATTGTTGTGCTAACGGTTTTGCGGTGTTCCCTAAAGAACCTGTTACAATAATTTTCATATTAAATGTTGTTTATTTTCTTTTACAAAGTTATATTTGTACTTACTTTTATACAAGTACTTACCCTAAAGTATGTAGATATGACGGCAATTAAAGAAAGTTCAACCATTCAGGAGAATAAAAAAACAGTACAGAATTGCCCTGTAATGTACGTCATGGAAAGAATTGGCGGATTCTGGAAACCAATTATCCTGTTTAATCTTTCCACAGGAGAAAAAAGATACAGCGAACTGAAAAAAGCAATTCCTGCAGTAACAGAAAAAATGCTGATTCAGCATCTTAAACAGCTTGAAGCTGATGGCTTAATTATCAGAACGGCCAAACCTGTAGTACCTCCTCATGTTACCTATAAATTAAGTGAAGCTGGTAATGAGCTGGCTCCTGTTATCGATGCGATGGCAGCATGGGCATTTCAGGATATGGAAAGGAATGATAACAAATGTACTGAAGGAAACAAATATATCTTGAATCAGGATCAGAATGCTTTTAGCCAAAACCTTGAAAAATAAAAAACAGGCGTTTCAATCCGAAGCGCCTGTTTCTGTTAATATTCATTCTATACCAAGAAATTACAAAGACTGCATATCAATTACGAAACGGTATTTCACATCACTTTTGATCATTCTTTCATACGCATGGTTGATATCCTGCATTTTGATCAGCTCAATGTCCGACACAATATTATGTTTTCCGCAGAAATCCAGTAATTCCTGGGTTTCAGCAATTCCACCGATTAGTGAACCTGCAACAGAACGGCGTTGGAAGATCATCGGTCTTGTACTTACTTCAGTATTCTGGAATTCACCTACAAATCCTACAAGGACCAAAGTTCCGTTCAGGGTAAGCGTCTGCATATAAGGATTGATATCGTGTTCATAAGGAACCGTATCAATGATCAGGTCGAATTTTCCTTTTACCGTATCCATCTGTGAATTATCGGTGGAAATTACAACGTGATCAGCTCCCAGCTGTTTTGCATCATCAGTCTTTCCTGGGGTTCTTGAGAATAAAGTAACTTCAGCTCCAAGTCCTTTTGCCAGTTTGATAGCCATATGTCCCAGCCCGCCTAATCCAACAACTGCTACTTTAGAGCCAGGTCCGGCATTCCAATGTCTCAATGGAGACCAGGTTGTAATACCTGCGCATAGAAGAGGTGCTACTGCAGCCAGGTCCAGGTTTTCTGGTACACTTAAAACAAAATGTTCGTCCACTACTACTTTCTGAGAATATCCGCCAAAAGTATGGCCTCCCAAATGCTTGTCTTTTCCGTTATAGGTTCCTGTAAATCCATTTAAGCAGTATTGTTCGAGATCTTCTTTACAGCTGTCGCAGTGTCCACATGAATCTACCATACATCCCACAGCAGCAAGGTCACCTACTTTAAATTTAGAAACCTCACTTCCCACATTGGTTATCCTTCCTACAATTTCATGTCCGGGAACTACAGGGTACAAAGATCCGCCCCAGTCGTTTCTTGCCGTGTGGAGATCAGAGTGGCAGACTCCGCAGTATAAAATTTCAATTTCCACATCTTTAGATGTCGTTTCTCTTCTTTCAATAGTCATTTCTTTCAGGTCTGCCGTAGTAGACTCAGCCCCGTAGGCTTTTACTGTGATTGTGCTCATTGGTTTATTTAAATTTAAGTTAATTAAGTTCGTTATAAATTGTTGTATTCCTCATTACTTACAGGTTCCCAGCCATTCCATGATGCCGTTTTGAGTATTGGAGTTAATGGCAATAGGGGTAAATTCCCTGTCCGCACTTGCAACATGCCAGTGAATGACACCGGAAAGAATATTGACCATATCTCCCGGATGTAGAACCTGTGCTGCTCTTCTTATTTCCTGATAAATCCTGTTCCTGAAGTTACAATTAAAATCTGGCCTCCACGTGAGAATGCCGGTTATTTCTGCATCCGGGTTCAGAATAACATTTCCAGTCTGGCAATTTCAGATCATCTTCGTTCAGTTTTAAAAGCTGGGCCCAGGCGGTTATTCCTGAAAAAAGCTTTAGGATCTCCTGTGGGAAATATATTTGTATTGAATGTTTCCATAATGGTACAAAAGTCGATACTTTTAAGTAAACACAACTTATACGGATTACCGGAATACCTACCAATTTTACAGACACCTTAAAAAGGTCCGCAGGAAAGTGGTAATTTTGAATAAGCTTAAAAAGATAGTAAATGGAATATCAGGAAGTTGAAAAAGTAAACAGTATTTCAGATTACAATAAAATGGTGAACCATGAAACGCTGCATCCGTTGGTAAGTGTGGTAGATTTTGCAAAATCAGATCCTATATGCCAGTATAAAAGAACCTATACTTTTTACACCGTTTTTCTGAAAGATGTGATCTGTGGCGATATGCATTACGGGAAGCACAGCTATGATTATCAGGAAGGCACACTGGTTTTTATTGCTCCGGGGCAGGTAAGCGGAGTTACGAACGACGGAAAACCCATACAGCCGGGCGGATATGCATTGCTATTTCATCCGGATCTCATTAAAGGAACTAATCTTGGCAAAAATATCAAAGATTATAGCTTCTTTTCCTATGACGTACATGAGGCATTACATCTTTCAGAAAAAGAAAGGGAAATTGTTCTCGAATGTTTTAAAAATATAAAACTTGAGCTCGAACAGTCTATCGACAAGCACAGTAAATCGTTAATTGTCAACAATATTGAACTGTTTTTAAATTACTGCATGCGGTTTTACGACCGTCAGTTTATTACAAGAGATCATATTAACCAGGGTGTCATCGGTAAATTTGAAAATCTGGTGGATGATTATTTTAAATCTGATAATCCAAAAAATATAGGTTTCCCGATGGTCAATTACTTTGCAGAAAAACTGAATCTGTCTGCCAATTATTTCGGTGATCTGATCAAAAAAGAATTGGGAGTTTCCGCTCAGGAATTTATTCATAATAAGCTGATTGATGTTGCCAAAGAACAGATCCTGAATCCGTCAAAATCAATCAGTGAGATTTCTTATGATCTCGGATTTAAATATCCGCAGCATTTTACAAGATTATTCAAAGCTAAAGTCGGTGTTTCTCCAAGCGAATATAAAATGCTAAACTGATTATTTTAAACCACAAATGCCACGAATATTATCACAAATAACATAATTTTTATCCATAATCATTTGTGAAATTCGTGTAAAAAATTCGTGTCATTCGTGTTTAAATTCCAAAAAATATTTTCTCATTTCAAAAAACTAAATTAATTTTAATAAATAAAATTTTTCAAAGTTTTTAAAATGACCGTTGAGCGGACCACAACCCACATTTTTCAGACTTCTTTCGGGAAAGTTATTGCATTAAAAAACAAAGGAGTCATCAGGGCCAAAAGCATCCGGTATGCCCACTCTGAGAGATTTCAAAAACCTGTTGCAGAACAGCCTTCACCTTCAGAAATTATTTTCCCGGATAAGACTCCCGTTTGTCCGCAGGCCATTAGTCCGCTGGTAGAAAAAATGATTGGGCCTACCCATCTTGAGAGCTTTGATCCTGATGAATCTACACAGTATCTTTCAGTCTTCCGTCCTGGCAGCTTTACAGAGCATGAAAAGCTGCCTGTAATAGTATGGATCCATGGTGGTTCTCATGAAATAGGATGTGGCGATCTTCCTACTTCTGATCCCAGTGACTGGGTGCGGGAACAGCAGATTATTGTTGTTACCGTTTCCTACAGGCTCGGGCTTTTCGGATTTTTGGGCGGTGATGAAAGGCCGCCTAATTTGGGGCTGCTCGATATCATAGAAGCATTAAAATGGATCAAAGCCTATACTGTAGAGTTTGGAGGTGATCCTGAAAATATTACTCTTTTAGGGCAGTCTTCAGGCGGTGATGCTATTGCCCATCTTATGATTTCCGAAGGTGTTGAGGGGCTGTTTCAAAGAGTGATTATCCAGAGTGCACCGTTGGGATTACGCCATAAAAGACAGAAAATGTCCGCCGAATTTCTCAAAAAAACTGAAAGTCTGAAAGACGAAGCGGATGTTTTCAAAATGATGGATGAATACAGAAAATATGTGCCTTCTGTCATTAAATATGGCTTGAAGGCCGCTATGCCTTTCGGTATTCAGTACGGATTTCCACCCTTATGCAAAGAAGAGGAGTCTATAGAGAAATGGAAAACAAATGCAAAAAAATATGATGTACTCATTGGTCTGAATAATGATGAAACAGCATTTTATCTTAAAACATCTGATGCTTTGAATAAATATTTCGGGAAAGGATTAGGACTGAAGATTATGGATAAAACGGTTCAAAAAACCACTGAACTTATTTATGGAACTCCGGCAAAAATATTTGCTGAAAATTATGCAAAGGCAGGAGGGAACGTTTATTTATTTAGAATTCATTCCAGATCAGAAGACAATCCTATCTGGGCTCCACACTGTATTGATCTTCCGTTGATTTTCGGAAATGAATCGGCCTGGAAATCCTCTGAAATGTTAAAAAATATTCCGTGGAAATACATTGATGAGAATGGTAAAAAACTCCGAACGCTTTGGGCAGAATTTGCAAGAAACGGGAGTATTTCTGATGATTCAGAAAGACCTGAAATTCTGAAAATCCAAAAATTAAGTTTTAAGTAAACGTACATAAAATTTTGTAAGAAAGCACAATGTAAGTGTTTGACCTGCGGAATAGACAGCTTTAAGTATCTATTTAGTGATATATTGGGATGGTAATTATGATATTTTACGTATATTAGGCTAACTAAACCAAAAAAACTATTAATTATGAAGCCAAAACTTTTTACCAACGTACGAAAACTTGACAGAAAAGAACTTAAGAATCTAAAAGGAGAGGGTATTGTCCGGGACAGGGTATGCTGTACGTCCAACGAGGACGGCTATTGCTGCGAATGGGCCATTAATATACAGAATTGCAGGTACATCCACTGCTAATTATTCTGTCAGTAAAACTAATTTAAGGCATCCATAAGCAAAGAGCTATGGATGCTTTTTTATATGTATTACAAGGATTACTCGGAAACCCATACGCTTACATTACCTGCAGGGACCGGGAAATCTCCCCATCCATTTTCATCAATGATTACTTTTTCCTTAAACCGTTTAAGCAAGTCATGAAACTTTTTGCCTGCATACTGTTTTCCCATTTCCATAGGTTTGCTGTAGGCATCTTTATTGCTTAGAACCACAGCACACCCCGAATGCTCATCGTCACCTTCACGCGTCCAGCCCAGACAATTGGTATCTTCAAAATAATCCCTCTGTGTTCCATACGCATGTTCCTTTCTTGCCTTCAGAAGTTCTTCTATACCATCCACTTTGGGCAGGAAAATCTCATGGGAATTACCGTCTCTACCTTTATCAACATACTGGGCTCCATAGAGATCAGGATAAAAAACACATGGATATCCATTCTCACGAAGCAGAATTAACGCATAAGCTATCGGCTTGAACCATGATTGTACCGGAGCTTCAAGATCCTGAAGGGGCTGCGTGTCATGATTATCCACAAGACTTACAGAGTGCATAGGATCTGCCTGGGTGAGGGTTTGGTCAAAAATCCTGCGGAGATCATAAGAGCTGCCTTCATTAGATGCAGTATGGAAATTGTTCTGTAGTGAGCTGTCAAAAAGGCTCATGCATCCTTCCGTTACCTCAATATATTTCTGCAGAAGATTGAGCTGCCCCGGGGCCCAGTATTCCCCGACCGCAAAAATATTTTTTCCGGAATTGGAGCGGAGCATCGTCAGCCATTCCTTATAAAAATCAAATGAAATATGTTTTAAGGCATCCAGTCTTACCCCATCAAAACCGGTCACATTGAAATACCATTTGGCCCAGCTATTGAGCTCTTCGCGTACAAAAGGATTCCGGTGTTCGATGTCGTTGTACATCAGGTAGTCGTAATTCCCTTTTTCATCGTCAATCATCTCTTCCCAGTCGTTTCCGTACTCAGACTGTATTTTAAAGATGTGTGAATCCATACCTTCGGCATAATCTACACCGCTGAAGCAGGTAAAGTTCCATTCAAAATCCGAATACTTTTTTTTTCTTCCGGGAAACGTGAATTTAGTATAAGATTCTATCTCAATGACCTCGGAAATAATCTTTTCTCTGTTGTTTTCGTCTACCTTTACGGCTTTAAACTTTTCCAGTTCATCCCCGCCGGCTTTATGCCCCAGAACAATATCTACAATTACCTCTATATTTTGCCTTTTTAAAGCTTTAATAGCTTTGATATAATCATACCTGGTACCATATTTGGTGGGTATGCTGCCTTTCTGGTCAAATTCTCCGAGGTCATACAGGTCATAAGCATCGTAACCTACCGAGTAGCCTCCATTGGTTCCTTTATAGGCAGGGGGAAACCATACTGAAGTGATTCCTAATTTTGCCAGATAGGCGGCCTCCTTTTCTGCTTCTTTCCATAACTTTCCATCTCCTTCGGAATACCAGTGGAAAAACTGAATCATCGTTGCATTCATAGGCTGTAATTTGGTTGGTCCCTACAAGATAGTGAATTTTTTCCACCTGTTAATTCTCAAATTCTTCAAACGGGATTTTTAGTTGAATGGAAACCTGTTTTTTTTCCTCGGTGTTGAGGTGGGAGAGAGATAGCCCCAGCAATCTTACAGGCTTATCAAACGGTCTTAGTTCCCAAAGCTTTTTCCCGGTATTAAAATACTGTTCGGCAGAAGTGAAATATTCTTCTTTTGTAAAGCTTCTCGTAAAAAGAGAGAAATCTTTATATTTAATTTTTAAGGTTAAAGCTCTTCCTGAAATATTATTCTTTTGCAGCCGCTGATGAAGCTCTTGGCTCAAATGCTCCAGTTTTTCATTGATTTCCTGGTCATCAAAAAGATCTTCAAAAAAAGTTCTCTCCACGGCAACACTTTTCTGGATTCTGTGTGGCTTTACCTCAGAATTATGAATTCCGCGTACTACATTGTAATAGTAACCGCCGGATTTTCCAAAAAGTCTGACCAGTTCTTCGAGCGTTTTTTTCTTTAAATCTTTTCCTTTATAAATCCCTAAACTAAACATTTTGTTAGCTGTAACTTTCCCAACACCGTAAAATTTTTCGACAGGAAGCTCTTCAAGAAAACCTTCAATTCTATCAGGATGAATGGTTTTCTGTCCATTCGGCTTATTGATGTCCGAAGCTACTTTTGCGAGAAACTTATTTACAGAAATTCCAGCTGAAGCGGTCAATCCGGTCTGCTCAAATATTTTCTGACGAATTTCCTTTGCAATCTGATTAGCAGATTCTATATCTTTTTTATTTTCCGTGACATCCAGATACGCTTCATCCAGGGAAAGAGGCTCCACAAGGTCAGTATATTCATGGAAAATTTCACGGATCTGTTTGGATATTTCTTTATATCGTGCAAAGCGTGGTGGAACAAAAATAATATGAGGACATTTCTCCTTAGCTGTCTTGCTGGGCATCGCAGAGCGCACGCCATATTTCCTTGCTTCATAGCTTGCTGCCGAAACTACACCACGGTGTTCTCCTCCTACGGCAATAGGCTTCCCTTTGAGCGAAGGATTATCATGCTGTTCCACGGAAGCATAAAATGCATCCATATCAACATGAATAATCTTACGAGTGGAAAAAGAAGAATCCATACCGCAAAGATATGGATTCATTTATTTTGAATTAAATTGTTATTACGTTTTCATTCTCATCGTAACGAGTGGAGAGTCAGAACAGGATTTTCTATAATTCCCTAAAGTTTTGGTCTGAAAGTTATAGATTTACTGGATCAAAAAAACCGTCTTGGTCTTCCTCTAATTGTAATAATTTATTTTTATCTTTTTTATATAATTCAATATTCTCTTCAGTAGAAATAGCAGTTTTTAATTGGTACATATTAAGACTATCTCTTTCTATAATAATAGGTCCGTTTCCAAATAAAAAGTTAGAATGATCTTCTGTGATATTTTTTACCTGCCAGTGAAATATCCAACCAAATGGATATTCTTTTGTTTCGTTATCATATATTATAATATCAGGCTCACCTTCTTTGTTCCAGATAATTAAATTATTTTGATAATCTACAAAACGTTGCATTTTTTCTCTTGCTTGCTCTTTTGTGTACATAATTTTTTTAATTAATTTGTTGGTAAAAATTGATAGTAATCATAGATTAGTTTAGTTCGTTTACCTGTTTGGCCATCTAAATATTTAATCACTCCTTTTTCATTAACTACATTGAAAACATGTCCTTCGTTTTTCCCTTTTTTGATACCTGCAATTATACCTCTTTTTCCAGGTTTTAAATCTTGTAATAAAACATCCAAGTCAGTTGTCCAGTCTGAAAATTTAGAACCAAATTCCGTTTCTAAAACATTAAGTCTTGTACCCTTATTAAAGGAAGTATAATTTTCCCATCTCCCGTTTCTGAATCTTGTTTGAATAGTATATGGTAATGCAGAAGCTGGCCTCCCTGCTAATGTAGCATCTGTAGCTATAGTGCAATTCACACAATTATACCTTCCTTCTTTTAAATTTATTTTCCATATAGAAAATAATTTTTTACTGGCTCCACCAAAGACGATTTCCTCCAGCTGCCTTTCTGTTTTATAGAAATTGTTTCTTAGAAAAACTCCAGTTTCTTTTTCAGATGCTAAAATTACTAAATCATCTTTGTAGTAAACTTCATAAAGATTATCTCCTGCTTTTTTTACTGAAATTTTTCTTTTACCTAATTGTTCTATAATATACTCCAAATTGGCATCTGCTCCTAAAAAGGGTTTTAACAGTTTCTTCAAAAGCCCATTTTTCCCACCCACCAGAACCACTTCTTCAATTACATTACTTGGATTTCTCAGTTGGTAGGCTTGCAGTTCTTCTATCAGTTTCTCCAGCTGCTTTGTAAAAATAAGATAATTTCCTTTTACATTTTTTAGATTCTTTATCGTTTCCAAAAGAGCCGGACCATGGGTAAGGATTCCTTCAATCATCACTACACTTAAAATTCCTGCTCCCACCAAAGCGTAAATGGTATCCCAGTTTTCTACAAACCATTTTCCGCCTGGTAAATCAGAAACCCATTTCTTGACATCCTCATTCATTAATGCTAAATCGAGACTCGCCAAACCTATATCTGCAATAGCCAGTACGGAGAGGTTACCTGTAAGTCCCATCGTCATAAATCCTGCTATAATAGCAACAATATCTCCACCAATACGGATATTCTGCATTACTTCTGCCCACTCTTCCTCATCTGCAATCGCTTTTATAAATAAGGCTGTTACCAGATTTGCTTTTCCCTGTGTTTTATCTGTAAAATGGACCAGATTCATAGGATGATAGAAATAGCCCGGATCTATATTCTGAGTTACGGTTTCTTCAGCCAACGGATCTCCTTCTTTCGGGACTATTTTTACATTCTGCTTCACTTTTCTTTTCTGTTGTAGAAAAATGGCATCTTTATAGTCGAAATCCCAATCAAAACTAATAATTCCTCTGATAGTGTTCAGGGTATCGTTCAGTTCCAGAATATTACTTTCGATAAAATAGCTATTTCCGTTCAGAAGTATGTTGTTAGTTATTTTGCTTTTAGAATTGACATCTCTTTGGGCAAATACATTCAGTACAGAAGCAAAAAGAATGCGGTTAGATTTAAGCTGCCCCAATACTTCTGAATGTCCATCCAGATTATCATAAATTTCGGTAAGCAATTTGGGATTTTTCCAAAAATAATCTGCCGCATCCTGAAATTTTCTAAACATCCCCATTACTTTTATTAAAAGCGAAGTAGTGTCTTTTGTCCAGCTAAACCATCCTGTATTATCTTCTTTTGTTAACATTTTCAGATGATTTACCACTACATCAGTAGGAAGATGTATTTTTAAAATAAAACTGGTTGGCAAATCTCCATATACTTTATATAAATCATCTGCTCTTTCGGAGCCTTCTAAAAAGTGGATAAATTCTCTGATGAAAAATAATGAAGCATCATAATCTGTTTCCACATTTCCATATCCCAAATAAAGTAACAGGTCTTTGTATTCTACAAAAGAATGTGTCCTCAGTTCTATGGCATCCTGCATAGTGTCTTCATAACGGAATGTAAGAGCATAGGTAAGCCTGTCATCTTCATCAAAAAAAACTTCCATGCGGGGTTTGTCTAATCCCAAGTTTTGAGAAACTTTTACCATGCCATTTTTGAGGTAAATCTTAGCGGAAACATCAATATGCTTTTGTCCATCCATAATATAGGTTTGGGCTATATCCTGGAAATATTCGTTGAATGCATATTGCATTTGCTTTCCTTTTCCCCCGTTATAGTTTGATTTTATATCTCCCAGTAATTTGGTAAGATTAATGTATTCATCAGCTTTAGCTTCGATTTCTTCAGAATTTTGTATTCCTGAAAGCCCTTGAAAAGGATTTTTGTTTCTATTGAATCCATTGCTTACTTCTTCGAAAGACAAGATTTTAAATCCAGATAAATCCCCGAATTCGTCATCAAATTTTTCCATTTCTTTGTTTTTAGTCGTCTTGTTTGTTTAACATTTGTCTTTTTTTTCTCTGACGTAAATGTAGAGGCAGGTAACGACAAAACTTGACGTAATATAATCTATCGATAATCTTTTTGATTATTTTTAAATAAGGATTCTGTGAAAATTTTGTGTGCTGAGAAAATGGAATCCCGTATAATGATATATTTAAACCTTACGGGTGGAAAAAGAAGAATCCATACCGCAAAGATATGGATTCCCTTATTTTGAATTAAATTCTATACAAATGCGGTTGGAAGCTGGAAGAAGGAGGTTGGAAGTTACTGTTGGTCAATAATTTTAAACAGGTCCCTGAAATTGGAGAATTATGTTAAAAAAAATAGTAAAATTTTACTGTGGTTTTGATTTTGGACTGCAATAACTTCCCTCTTCCAGCTTCAGACTTCTTACATTATTACGTTTTCATTCTCATCGTAACGAGTAATGGTTCAAAACCTGCTTTTTCGTACGCTTTTACAGCGGATTCGTTTTGGGCATACACATCAAGTCTTATTTCAGAAATGTCTTTGGACTTTGCCCAGCTGATCAGTTCATCGAGGATCAGCTTATTAACCCCTTTCCCTCTGTGTTCGGGCTTTACATACATAAATCCTAGGTAAGCATATCGGTCGAAATTAGAATAGTTATTTCCAGGTTTTTTGACCAACGCATAACCGGAAGCTATGATTTCGTTTTCTTCTTCAGTAACAAGTACCAAAGCTTCTTCAGATCTTATCAAGTGAAGCAGATCATAATAATGAATTTCTCCATCAATAAGGGTACTGTTAAATGGTCTTTCCGCAGAAACAATACCCTGCTCAAATTCTAAAAGGACCGGAAGATCCTGTTCTGTAGCTTCTCTTGTGATCATTATTTTAAAAGACGGTTAATGGTTTCCTGTATTTCCGGATCTTCAGGGGAAATAGCGTAATATTTTGCAATAGATGATTTCTGGTCTACAACCATATATCTAGGAATCCAGTTTAGGTCAATATAATTGTTAAAGTCATTTTTCCATCCTGAAGAGAACCAATAATTATCCTTGTCCTTCATATTGAATCTGTCCAGACTTTTGTCAAAACCCTCTTTTGATCTTTCAAGGGAAAGGAAAACAAAATCTACATCCGGATTATTTTTTTCAAGTTCTTCAGCTTTTGGAAGTGCTTTTAAACAATCTCGGCACCATCCGGCCCAGAAATCAATCACTAAAACTTTTCCTTTATGCTGGTCAAGAATCTGCTGAATGGTAATGTTTTTTCCTTCTTCATCTTCCAGCTTCTGCACCAGAGCTTCTTTGGAGAAACTGGTTTTTAGAACTTTCGGTTGCTGCTGTGCGGAGCTTAGTCCGAAAATACTGATCATAAGAATTAATGCGAACTTTTTCATTCTCTCAATTTCATTTATACAAATCTAAACAATGAAACGCAATTGGAGATTGATTTCTTATGAATTAGGAAAAATTTATGAGATTGAAAATATCTATAAAGATCTATTGATAGTTTTTGATCAAACCTTTTACTACAGCGATCACATTCGGCATGGCTTTATTGGCGGCATTCAGAACTTCTTCGTGAGAAACGGCAAAGGCAATATCCGGTCCGCCAAGGTCTGTAATCACGGAGATGCAGAAAACATTCATTCCCATATGCTTGGCAACTATTACTTCCGGAACTGTGCTCATTCCTACCATATCGCCACCGATGGCTTTGATCATTCCATATTCTGCCGGCGTTTCAAAGGTAGGCCCCTGTAGAGCCACATATACTCCCTGGTGGATTTTAATATTGTTTTCAGCAGCAACTTTTTCGGCTGCTGAGATCATTTTTTTGTTATAAGGTTCGCTCATATCCACAAAACGCGGTCCGAACGATTCAATGTTTTTACCACGAAGCGGATGTTCAGGCATCATATTGATATGGTCTTTTAAAATAACAATATCGGCAACGTTGTAAGCAGGATTTACACCGCCACAGGCATTGGAAAGGATGAGGTTTTTAATACCTAACAGGTGAAAAACTCTTATCGGAAAGGTCACAGTCTCTATAGAATGGCCTTCATAATAATGAAAACGGCCGCTCATCATAAGAACCTTTTTACCGTTCAGAATTCCGTAAATTAACTTTCCTCCATGCCCAACAACAGTGGTCTGAGGAAAATTAGGAATCTCAGGATATTCCAAAATATGGAGGGCTTCCACTTCATCCTGCAGTTTTCCCAATCCGGATCCTAAAACAATAGCGAAATCGGGAATCTCTTTGATCGTATTTTTGATGAAATCGGCGGTCTGTTTAATTTTTTCTAACATAATCTAAGATGATTTGGTTGAATTCTTCCTTTTTATCAATGATAACATTAATAGGCCAGTAGTAAACAATATCTCTAAGATAGTCAAAAGTTTTCAGACGGACATAATCTTTCTCGGTAGTCAGGATCAGCTTATATTCTCCTAATTTTTTATATTCTGCGCTGATATTTTTGATGTCGTCATCCGTAAAATTATGATGGTCTCTGAATTTTAAATGTTTAACCCGCTGTGAAAATTTAGCCAGATGCTCCAGAAGCGGTTTGGGGTTGGCAATTCCTGTAATCAAAAGGATATCATAATAGTTCAGGTTATTATCCGGAAGCATTTTATCTTTTCCGTACACATTTTCGTCATAACTGATGGATGAAAAGAATACTTTTTGGTTATAAGAAGGTCTTATCCTTGAAATATAATAGCGTTTGGTTTCTTCAGTAAGCTCATCAGGACATTTGCTGACCATGATGATATCTGCTCTTTTGGATCCGTTTCTGGATTCTCTTAAGTCACCCGCCGGAAGCAGATGGTCTTTAAAATAAGGATTATTAAAATCCGTCATCAGAATATTGAATCCTGCTTTGATCGCTCTGTGCTGCATGGCATCGTCCAGAACAAGAACGTCAAGATCCATATCTTCAATGATCTTTTTGGCTCCGGGAACTCTTTCTTCTGAAACGGCAATGACGAAGCGGTTTTTGAAGCGTTCGAAAAGCTGCATGGCTTCATCACCTACAATTTTATAGTTGCTTTCATAATTCGTTACTTCATATCCTTTCGTCAGTCTTCCGTAGCCGCGCGAAAGTACTCCTGTCCTGTAATGCTTGGACAGATACTGGGCAAGATACATCACCATAGGCGATTTTCCGCTTCCGCCCACAGAAAGGTTTCCGACATTAATTATCGGGGTATTGAACTTAGTTGTCTTAAAAACTCCCAGATCATACATTGTGTTTCGGATACCCGTTACCAAATGATAACCGAGGGAAAAAGGATAAAGGTACCATCTTTTCATACGTCTGCAAAAATAGGAATTTCATAAGGATTTTATATAATATTCTCAAAGACTTTCAACAAATATTTCGTTAATTTAAAGTATTTTTGTTGAGTTATTATACTACATTGAGATACTTTATTGAATTTTCTTACAACGGGAAAAATTATTTCGGTTATCAGATACAGCCGGATGCTATTACTGTACAGGAAGAACTGGAAAAAGCACTTTCTACAATATTAAGAGAAGAGATCAAAACGACAGGTGCCGGAAGAACGGATACAGGCGTTCATGCTAAAAAAATATTTGCTCATTTTGACACGGAACAGCCTGTGGATGAGATGAATCTTCCCTATAAATTAAACAGTTTCTTGCCCCCTGATATTTCTGTAAAGCAGATCTTTAAAGTGAAGGACGATTTTCACGCCCGTTTTGATGCGACATACAGAACCTATGAATATTATATTTCCCTGGCGAAAAATCCTTTTACCCAAGAATCGGCATGGCAGCACTGGAAAAGACCTCTGGATATTCATAAAATGAATGAAGCCTGTAAGATTTTATTTGAATATGAGGATTTTACAAGCTTTGCTAAATTAAAAACAGACAATAAAACCAATATCTGTAAAATGTACAAAGCAGAGTGGGAGCAGGATGGGACAGAACTTAAATTTACGGTTTCAGCCAACCGTTTTCTGAGAAATATGGTCCGTGCTATTGTAGGAACGATGGTGGAGATTGGAAGCGGAAAAATAAAACCCGAAGATCTGCGTACAATCATTGAGGACAAAAACCGTAATGCTGCAGGAACTTCGGCTCCGGGGCACGGATTGTTTCTTGTGGATGTAGGGTATGAATTTTAATTTTTATGAATTTAGAATATTCCTTAAAATTAATATATAAAAAACACGAATTATGTTATCAATTTTTATTCTTATCGGAGCTTACAGATATTATGCACAGCTGGCTGAAAGGTTCGGAAAAACAAAATGGCACTTTGGTCTTTTGGCGATCGGAGTGTATTTAGGAACGCAGCTGGTTTTTGGTTTTTCTTATGGAATTTACAAAGGTCTTACAGATCCTGCTTCTGTAAATGTTGATTATACCGGATTTTCCTTGGTTAATATTATCAGCTGGATTATTTCAATTGCAGCTGTATATGGAGTTTACTATTTTCTTGAAAAAAAATTTGCGAAAGAACATCTGGATAAACCTTCTCTGGAAATTGAAAAGATTGGGGATAAAGATTTGTAATGAATGCTCTGGTGGCTGAAATTTTCGAAGTCATGGATGTATTGTCAGATATTTAAAAGTTCCGGGTATTTTGGAGGCATTAAACAGATAAGATAAGTCTTAATATATTCATATTGTAAATAGCTTTTATCTGAAATTTTCTATGACGATTTGGTCAATTTCTAAAGGCTGTCAAATTTTAAAGTCTTATTTTTGCATAGAATTTTAAATTCTTTCTTCAACTCGTACAATGAAAAAACAAGATACCTGGGGGATTGTTAAGAGGCTGTTCTTTATAGGAATGAAATTCCGGTCCTGGTTCATCCTTACTTTAATTATTTCTGTCTTACTGTCCGTAGTTTCTACCTATAGACCCTATCTTACCATGGAGGTGGTGGATAACGACATTACCAAACTGAAAGATAATGCTTTGATGATGAAGCATATCTATATTCTGGTAGCTTTGGTTTTTGCAGAGACTATTTTAAACTTTTTCCTGGTTTACTTTTCAAATTTTATTTCGCAGAATGTTATCCGCGATATCCGGGAAAGACTGTATGCAAAGCTGATCTATTTCAGAACATCATTTTTTGATAAAACACCTATAGGGCAGCTTGTAACCCGTGCTGTAGGGGATGTGGAGACTATTGCTACGGTTTACACAGACGGTTTTCTTATGGTTTTCGGGGATATTCTCAGAATTGCATTTGTCCTGATCATGATGTTCAATACCAATGTGCATCTGAGCTATATCACATTGGCGATCCTGCCTTTAATGGTAATGATTACCAGGTTCTTCCAGAAAAGACTGAAAAAAGCATTCGGGGATGAAAGGACTTGGACAGCCAATCAGAATTCTTTTGTTCAGGAAAGACTCGCGGGGATGCCTATTATCCAGGTATTTAACAGGCAGGAAGCTGAATTTAAAAAGTTTGATGACATTAATATCACCCTGAAAAGTGCCTTACTGAGAACAGTATTCATCTTCTCATTATTCTTTCCGGTTGTAGAACTTATATCTTCTTTATTTATAGGATTTATCCTTTTTTATGGAGGTTATATCACAATCAGTGCCGGTGTTGTTATTGCATTTATACAGTATATTTCCATGCTGATCCGTCCGTTGAGACAAATTGCAGACCGTTTCAATAATATCCAGAGAGGTATTGTAGGAGCAGAAAGAGTTTTGGGTGTCATGGATGAAGATTATGCCATGCCCAATACAGGAACTGTAAAGAAAGATCATTTTGACGGTAAAATTGAATTCGAGAAGGTGCATTTTGCTTACGATGACAAACAGGAAGTGCTTAAAGGAATTGATTTTAAAGTGAATCCTGGAGAAACAGTAGCTATCGTAGGGGCAACCGGTGCAGGAAAATCTACCATTATCAGTCTTATCACAAGGCTTTATGATATTAATTCCGGTAAGATTATCATTGATGATATTAATTTAAAAGACTACGAACTGTATAATCTGAGAAGTCATATAGGAGTGGTCCTTCAGGATGTATTTCTTTTCCACGGAAGCATTTTTGAAAACCTAGCCTTTGGAGACGATAGCATTACTTTAGAAAAAATAAAAGCCGGAGCAAAAGAAATTGAAGTAGATCATTTTATTGAGCAGCTTCCGGGAGGGTATGATTTTGTGGTAAGCGAAAGAGGTTCCTCTATTTCCTTGGGTCAGAGACAGCTGTTGTCCTTCCTGAGAGCTTATCTATCGGACCCTAAAATCCTTATTCTGGACGAAGCCACTTCTTCTATAGACCACGAAAGCGAAAAACTGATCCAGAGAGCAACAGAAAAAATTACCCAAAACAGAACTTCTATTATCATCGCCCACAGACTTTCTACCATTGAAAAGGCAGATAAAATTATTGTGATGGAGCATGGTAAGATCGTAGAAGAAGGAAAACATCTGGAACTTCTTGACCGTAACGGATATTACTCAACACTTTACAAAGCCCAGTTGAGACACGAAGTGGAGCTGGAAGAAGAAAAGCAAAAATCATAGGATCAACATTACCTAATAAATAAAAAGAGAGCTCCAAGCTCTCTTTTACATTTTGAAATGTATTCCTTAAAATTTTAATTTCTTATTGATTACTTTTCCGTTTTCCAAAACTGCTGTTACAGTGATGATAGTATTCTTTTCATTGACAGGAAATCTGAATTCAGAGGATTTTATATCTGTTCTGCTGGTCAAAAGTCTTCCTGAGGCATCATAGATATGAACGGTAGATATTTTAAGATCACTTTTTACCTGTACAAAACTTTCATCCTTAATGATTTCTGTAGTGCTTGATTTTCTTATACTTTCATCAGCCAACACATTCTGGGATGTAATGATCACTGAATAATCTTCCACCTGCCCGTATTTTGGTGTGTAACAGGCGGTAACGGCTGTTCCGTTAAATTCACCGATCACCCTCATTCTCAATGGTGTATTGGTTACAGCATTTGCTGGAGGGCTTACTGAGGCGGTGGCAACGGAACCGCTGCTGACTGCACTTTGATTAAGCACAAGTTCTGTGGTCTCATTAAACTGTCCGTCATTATTGTAATCTATATAAGCTTTGATAATATGTGAATTGCTGGTTCCCGGTGCAACTGTAAGTATCGTTGCGCTATTGGAAGGAATTGTAGTTTTTGAAATACCAGAGCAGTAATTTCCCGTAAAGTTTTCATAGAAATTATTGGAAGCCTGTTTGTAATTGGCAGAGTAATTATTGATGTTTGCGAATTTCACAGAAGTAATTCCAATATTAAAATTGCCGGGATTTGTCATAGAGGTCGGAGTGCATGCTGTGGTTAAGACAGAGCTGTTATTAGGTGTAGTTGAAGAGGCTACCGGAGAATTGATCAGTGACTGTCTGTACTGCAGAAGCTGTGCAGTTGCCCTGTCGGACTGCCCCTGGGTAAATAAGTCTCTAAAACAAAAGGTGTAAGCCATAACATTTCTTTCACCACCAGCATAAACCTGGCTGGTGCAAGGATTAATCTGTCCTGTCTGGCATGTGTAAGGAACAGACGAATGATAAAGGCTTTTCATGGGTTCAGTATCACATACCAGGTCACCCTGAAGAGTGCAGTCGGTATTGGTGGGACAGGCTCCTGTAGATTCAGTATAGCCCTCGTGAGTATGGCGGAGACCTAAAGCATGTCCGAATTCATGGGCTAAAGTTTGCTTATTCACTGCAGATGCACTTGTGGACATAAAAGAATAATCATTGCTGCCCCCCGGATAATAGGCAAATCCGTTCAAGGTACCTGCATTAGATGCCAGTTTCTTAACAACATAGATATTGTAATACTTACTGGTATCCCACATTCCAAGAGCGGTAATCTGGGAAGCCGTTACGGCATTTGTGGTATTATCATTATTCACCCCTCCGCTCACATACTTTGGAAGATGAGAAGCATTGATTCTGTTGATTCCATTGGTAGGGGTACAGCTTGGATTTACCTTGGCAAAAACAAATTTTACAGGCAATATAGAGCTGGTTCCTGACATTCCGCTGGTTGTGCTTCCGGAAAATACTCCGTTCGTATAATTCACCCATGCTATAATGTCAGCATCAGATTTGTTATTGACTGTCCCAATGGCACTTCCGTCACCTACTACATGGACAACAATAGGAATTTCGTAGACCTGGTTTTTGTTTAATGTGCTGGATAATTTTCCGCTTTTGATCAGCTTGGATAATTCCAGGTTAAAAGCATCGTCCTGAACTTTCTCTTCCGGATGTCTTTCATAATGTTTTCGCATCAATTCATCAGTCCCGCACTCCTGGAATTCAATCTTTTGTGAATAAAAATTTGACCAGGCTAAACCTGAAGCAATGATTAATAGTAGTTTTTTCATATATTATATTATTAAATTGTGGTGTGCTAAAAATAATAAAATAAATAACAAAAAACTATATTTTTTGATATATTGATTTAAATGGTATTAGTTTTTATTGAAAAAAACAGTAAAATAATAGAATGTGTATAAATAGGGAAATCAATATCCTAAGTTTTTTTTAAACTGCAGAAAACAAAATTCTGCACTGTACCAAAAGGAGTTATATGATTTTCTGTAAGGCATTTTATTTTTTCAAAATCTGCTTCAAACTTTGCTGGCAACGATTCGGCATCGTATTGCTGAATATCCAGTCCGCTGCATTTTGCAGGACCGTTTGTCGAAAAAGTTCCCAAAATCATAAACCCTGTTACACTTTTGCCTGCGATTTTGATATATTGGGAAATCTGCTGTGGAGTCGTTAAAAAATGGAAAGTAGCTCTGTCGTGCCAGATATCATAAGTTTCCTGTGGTTCAAACGCTGTAATGTCTGAAGCAATCCAGGTTATTTTATCAGCTTTTTCTCCTAGTCTTTTTCTGGCTTTTTCCAGAGCTTGGGCCGAAATATCAAGGACGGTAATATTTTCATAGCCTTCCTCGAGAAGATAATCAACAAGATTACTGTCTCCACCTCCTATATCAATGATGCTGGCGCCTTTTCCCAAACCGGAGGAATGAATAAAATCAAGGGATGTTTGTGGTTTTTTCTGAGTCCAGCTTACCTGATCCGGGTTTTTAGTCGCATATACGTTTTCCCAGTGTTCCTTATTGGTATCTATCATTTTTATTATGCTTTACATGAGTAAATAGAGTCCTGTTATCAATTGTTGTCAATGGATATGTCAGTTTTTAACTGCTCATTAATTTCTTCAAATTTATCAATTAATTCATTAAGTTTTGCTTGTTGCTTTCTTATGGTTCTAGGTCTGAGATAAAACCAGTTGAAGCCTACCCATAAAAAAGTGATTGCATAGGTAGCCACTGCATAAACCAGCTGCATTCTTAAAGCATATTCATACATATACAGACAGATTCCTGCAAACAGGATGATAAAATATAAGTTCAGCATTGTAGTCTGCATAAACTTCTGTTTATTCTTGAGTAAGTATAGACTGTGCAGGTATTCAGTATTGGTCTGATCGCTGTCCAGTTTGTGAAAATTCATAAACAATAGATTATAAGCAGACAGAAATATAACCATGGCCAGGATAATCAATATAATCCCAATTTTTGTGGTGATCATCTGAGGCTGGTAGTGATAACATATCAATCCAATGAGTGTGCTGGTTATGATTAGTAGGATATTGGTGACAATGAGTTTTCTTATGTTTTCATTCTTGAATTTTTTCAGTCTCCCAAGCAGTTCTTCCATACTGGGTCTTTGGGCGGTCTGCTGTTTCCAGAGGTTTTTGAAATCTATATTAGTAGCCATTTTCTTTGAATCTTTTTGTTAGTTTTTCCTTTATCCTGTGAATCCTTACCCGTATGTTAGATTCAGATAGTCCGACGATTCCTGCAATTTCTGCCTGTCTTATTTCTTCCAGTTCCAGCGAAATAATGATACGGTCTGTTTCCGGCATTTCCGAAATAAACTGATAAAGTAGCTGTATCTGCGGTTCCAGAGATTCCTGTTTTTTTTCTTCGAGATTAAATGGAAGATCCGTTTTGGTAAATTTTTTCTCCTTTTCGATCTGCCTTAAACAGGTATTCGAAGCAATTCTAAAGATCCATGTCCCGATACCGGATTCATTTCTGAACTTCGGAAGCTGCTGCCAGACGATAATAAATGTTTCCTGTGCGAGATCCTGTGCCAGTTCAGAATTATTCACATACCCCATACATAAACGGAATATTTTCTGCCAGTACATTTCATATATATCTTCAAATACCATTATTTGGATGATAAAAAGTTATTTAGCTGCTCAAGGTACCATTCCTTGTCATCATACATAATGAAGTGAAGCCCCTTTAATGCATACCTCATATCTGCAGTTTTTAAATTTTTATATTGATTTTCAATAGCCGGTTTAAAATTGACAAAGTAAGATTCCAGCAAAACAAGAGCAGGGCATTGGATATGCTGGATTTTTTCCCTGAGATCGGTGTTGGAAAAATCGCAGTACATTTTTGCAAAGGTTGTTCTGTCGGATTTCATACTCCAGCCAACCACTGTTTCCTGCATGGAGGGATCAGCTACGAGATGAGGAATGGTAGCAGTTTGCATTTGTTTAAACTGTTCATCGGTCATTGACCTTAATTTATTGACAGTTGGGGAACAGTCATTATTGTCTTTAGATTTAAAATTCGGATCCGATAGCGCAGCCAGACAGGGAAGAGCATCTACAACAACTATTTTTGCAATCAGTTCCGGATAATCTGCTGCTAAAGCCATGGCTAAACCACCTCCCATACTGTGTCCGATAATAATGGGTTTTTCAATTTTCTGATCTTTTATATAAGCCGCAATTTCTTTTTCCCAGTCTTTAAAGCTGGTATCCGCTTGTGGCTTTACTCCTGCAAATCCTGCCATGGTCAGCGTGTAGCAGGTGAAATTCTTTTCAAATTTTGCTGTGGTTTCATTCCAGACCTCTCCCGAAGAAGCAAATCCCGGAATAAAAATAATAGACTGGTTACCTTTTCCTGTTTTTTGTACTTCAAAAGGATACATTTTTGTTTGTCCAAATATATTGCATACAGCAGCAAAAACTAATATCAGGATAAAGAAGATTTTGTATTTTTTCATTTTATAAAATTTTAAAGTGAATCTGCCTTTTAGAGACAGGCTTTTTTAAAATGTTACAAAATATTGTTAATTATTTATGATTATTTTTTAATTTTTGATTTCCTTGTGTTTTTAAATTCATACTGAGACAATGCCTTTGCATTATTTCAATAGCTTTTAAGGATAGCACTCTTGTAAAAATAATTTTTTTGAACTATTTTACATAGGTCAACTAAAAAAGATCTCTTTTCAATATTTTCCCTGAATTCATCGGCACCTTACATAGATTTTCCCATAAAATCAGAGATCTTGAAATTATTTAACTATCAGTAAAAAATGTAAAATCCGTACATATTCATTAAATTGGATAAAAAAATATCATTTACCTGATGATTATATTGAAAAATTCACTAATTTTATTACAAATTTAGAGTATGCCCCAGGTTATGGAAGGGTATGGAGTGTAAAGTTGATTTTTTTTAACTAAAATCCCAAAATATAAATGAGCAATATACAAGATGAATTTAAAGTCTTTAAAGACGAGCTGAAAAAACTGAATATCGATGTACAGAAAGTAGTGAAAGTAGGGAATGGAAGTATGGATTTCCACGAAGTTTTTTACAAATCGCCAAGGTACCAGGAAGTGAAGAGTGTATATGTCCAGCGTCATAATCTGGATAGCATGGTGGAGAAATTTAAAAAGGCTTACCATTAAAAATATAACCGGGCGCCGCAGAAAATCTGCGGCGCCCGGCTTTTATGACTGATTATTAATCTTTATCCAGTGTTGAGGTTTTTTTAGTGTCCTTCATTCCGGCGTAAACGATCAGAGAAAACAAAATACATCCTGTAATATACCAGTAGAAATATTGTTCTGTTCCAGCCTGTTTGAACCAAAGGGCAATATATTCTGCTGTACCTCCAAAAATAGCTACTGTAAGAGCGTAAGGAAGTCCTACTCCCAGCGCTCTGATCTCGGAAGGAAAAAGCTCTGCTTTTACAACAGCATTAATTGAAGTATAGCCGCTGACAATGATCAGAGCGGCCATGATCAGGAAGAATGCATTCCACATAGAAGTCGTTGTGCTTAACGCTGTAAGAAGAGGGACTGTAAACAACGTGCCCAGAATTCCAAAACCTAAAAGAAGAGGTCTTCTTCCAATCCTGTCCGACAATGCTCCGAAAACAGGCTGCAAGCAGGCAAATATAAATAATGAAATAAAAGAGATCAGGGTCGACTGCTCTTTGGTAAGATGTACCGTATTCACCAAAAACTTCTGCATATAAGTGGTATACGTATAAAAAGCCAAGGTTCCTCCTAAAGTAAGTCCTATTACAGTAAGCAGAGCTTTAGGATGTTTGAGAAGCTCGGTGACCGTTCCTTTTTTCTTTTCACTGACCTTCCTTTTATTTTCAAACGCTTCGGTCTCATGAAGGTTGGCTCTTAAATATAAAGCGATCACAGACAGTAATGCTCCGATCACAAAAGGAATCCTCCATCCCCATTCCTCAAGTTGAGTCTCTGTTAAAAGAAGTTTTTGCAATATCAGCTGGATCCCTAATGCGATTAGTTGTCCGCCTATAAGCGTTACATACTGAAAGCTTGAATAAAAGCCTCTCCGGTTTTCCGATGCCATTTCGCTGAGGTAGGTCGCAGAAACACCATATTCTCCTCCAACACTCAGTCCTTGCAGTAATCTCGCAAGCAACAGTAGTACAGGTGCCAGAATTCCGATAGTCTTATAAGTTGGAGTAAGTGCAATAAGAAGCGATCCGAAAGACATTAGAAGGACAGAAAAGGTCATCGCTTTTTTTCTTCCGATTTTATCAGCAATACTTCCGAATATCCAGCCTCCGATCGGCCTCATTAAGAATCCTACGGCAAAAATTCCCGCTGTATTCATTAATTGTGCATTAAGATCCGAATCCGGAAAAAAAGAATGGGAAAAATAAATGGCAAAAGCAGCATAGGCATACCAGTCATACCATTCAACAAGGTTTCCGATAGATCCGCCCACAATGGCTTTGATTCTCTGGCCTGTGGTTATGGGTGATGAATTCATAGATTTATTTGTAGATAATAAAGAAGTATAAAGAAAGGCAAGATACAAATTTTACAAAAAAATAAACCGCTCTTTTAAGAACGGCTTAATAACTTTAAATATCATTTTTAAAACCTGTACCCAATCGATAATCCACTTCTGAAGCCTGCCCATGGTCCGTCTACTTTTACTTTTGCTCCATTGGCATTCGTTTCTACGGTATAATCTACAAAAGGGATATCAAGATTTTCAATTTCCTGCTTAAGCTGTGCCTGCATTTCCGGAGTCAGCACATAATTGCTGGTCATGATGAAGTCACCCTTTCCGCTTCCATAATGGGCGCCTGCGATCCAGAAATCAAGAACCAGATTCTGGCTTCTGGTAAGGAAAAACTGTACGCCAACCATTAGCCCACCGCTGTTCCCACTGGTGCTTCCCTGACCTTTTAGCGGAATCTGGTAGGTATTTCCGTCGACAGCATTATAATCGTAATAGAAATCAAAGCTATTGGACGAAACATCTGAATACCGGTAGTAGGGTGCAAAGTAAAAACCCCTGCCATAACCTCTTCCGATATAAAACCTAGGCTCGATGGTGAAGTTGGTTGCCTTTACTCTCAGATTTTGGAACCTTTTTTCATCTTCATCTTTCAAAAATGCATTGATAAAAGGTACCTTTCCCTGCGTCATTGTTCCAAAGCCTATGTTAAGAGAAAACCATTGGTTAATAGCTCTTTCATAAGACAGGTTAATATTTCTGAATGCATAAGCTGTAACGTTGGTCTTAATAATATTCATTTTCTCTGCGGGGGCAGCCTGTAGTTCCTGTGCGCCTGCTTCTGAAAGCAGGAAACAGGGGATTAAGATGAGGAACTTTTTCATGACTTTATATTTTATGGTGTAAATATATCATCAAAAAACGGGCAAAAAGGCAATAATAAGTAAATATGATTTTGTTTTTAATTTTAAAATACTAATATAGTTGTTATTTTCACTGTCTAATGTGTGTTTACAGTGTGTGTCATAACGGAAATACAGATTTATAATAAATTTTTACTTCAGTTTTTTGTTTGAGTGTAAACTTTAAAGAAATGGTTTAAAGTTACAACGTAATCGGTTGTCCTTATTTCAGCGTAAAACCGTTAGTATGTAATAAATACCGGATATTGACTGTCTTATTCTCATCAACACAATTTTATTTCTGAATATGAAAAAGGCTATATATTCTGTGTTTTTTCTTTGTGGAGTTTTAGTGTTTTCGCAGGAGAATGTAAAAAATGATACGATAGGACAGGAGGACACAAAGGAAATCCAGGAAGTGATCTTAAAGTCTCAACGTAAAAAGCAGTTTTCAGATAAGTCTGTTTATACCTTTGATAAAGAGGCTCTGGAAAAGGCTAGGTATGCAAAAGATTTACTTCAGACACTACCTGAGCTGCAGCTGGATCCCGTTTCCAATACCATTACAAGTACAAAAGGCGGAACCTCTTTGTTTCTTATCAATGGAATAGAGGCCACAGACCTGCAGATCCGAAGCGTTTCGCCAAGCGAGGTGGTGAAAGTGGAATATTACGACATTCCACCCGCAAGATGGTCTTCCAGGGCGGAAACCGTGATCAATATTATTACAAAATCCAATGAAACCGGATATGTTTTCGGAGCAGATGTAATGTCGGGGCTGACTACGGGATTTGTGAATGCATCTTCCTATGCTAATTTTACAAAAGGGAAGAATAATTTCGGATTGGAATATTCGCTTAATCTCAGGGATTATGACAATAGGAAAGTTCAGAGTATCTATGATTACAGGCTCAACGGAGAGCATTACCGTTCGAACGAGAGGAGACAGGACCATTTTGGATATACTTCTCAGAATATAGCTTTGCGTTACACCCGTATGGTTGCTGATGACTATGCTTTTCAGGCCAAACTGAATGTGGATATTTTCTGCAGGTTTTCAAAAGGTACCGGAGAAAGCGTTTTTATAAAAGACAGCTTCAGTGAAGGACACGAAATGTTTAAAAATAGCGGTTCCAGCTATACTGTTCCTAAGCTGGATCTGTATTATTCCAAAAAAATAGGATCTAAGGATGAATTAAGTTTAAATGTGGTAGGTTCTCATTACAAGACCAGCACCACCGAATCTGCCAGGGAATGGATCATTCCTACCGGAATCTCAGTGTATGACAATGATATGATCCTTAAAGCTGAGCAGACTAATTTTGTCGGTGAACTTGCTTATACTCATGATTTTAAGGCGGGAAAGCTTTCTTCCGGCTACCGCATTTCAAGCACTACTATTTCCAACGACCTGAATAATCTTGCAGGATATTCACAGTACAGTGTTAATTATTTGGAACAGTATTTCTATTCTGAGTTTTCAGGAAAAGCAGATAAATTCAGCTACAGAATCGGTGCGGGACTTACCAATATTCATAATAAAAGTGCTGCAAATACCTTTGATGAATGGTTGTTCACACCAAAAATTATCCTGGGCTATCAGCTGAAGACCAATCAAAGTCTCAGGCTGACGAGCAGCTACAGTCCTACAAGTCCTTGGAGCAGCGCACTTAGCAGTAATGTGGTACAGATCGCCCCGAATATTGTACAGAAGGGAAATCCGTTTCTTAAATCGCAGCAGAATTTTTCCAATAATTTAATTTATTCTTTTAATAATAAAAAATTTGATTTTAATGCGGGTCTTTTCTACCGGTATACGGATCGTGTCATCAACCAATATTATATTCTGGATGATACTTTCGGAGGATATGCACTGACCTACGAAAACGGGAAAAATGCCCAACGCTACGGAGTACAGCTGTCCGGCTCTTATAAACCGTTCGGAAGCAGCCTGCTTGTTTTGAAAGCAGTATTGACACCAACTTCTGAGTCTTTAAGAACGAGTAAAGGGGCACTCATCAAAAATGATTATCTCGCTAATAACTTTTCAGTATCCTCGGAATATAAATCGTTCAGTGTGCAGTATATGGTCAATATCCCGGTGTATACATTAAACGGTGCTTTCCTTAATACGAATGAGAACCAGAATCATCTCTTTGCCGGGTACAGACTTAAAAGCTGGAGTTTTACGGCGGGAATGTACTGGATCGGGATGCCTTCGGAGTATAAAACAAAAAGTCTTCCTGAAAGTTTAGTGGATTATAATGTTCATACGAAGATTATGAATAATAAGTCTATGTTTGTTTTGGGAGTCAGTTTTGATTTTTCAAAAGGAAAGAAAACAGAGATCCAAAGAAAACTGAATAATGAAATTGCCCCTGCAGCAACTTTTTAATTTTTTAATGAATGTTTAATAAAACCGCCGCCCGATTTTATCGGGCGGCGGTTCTGTGCGTTCAATATATTTTTTAGTTGTTCATTATTTTTCGGTAGGCGTGAATATCTTCAATAGTTACTACGCTCATTCCTTTTTGAGAGGCAAAATTAACGATTTCCGGAAGCCTCGCCATAGAGCCGTCTTCATTGGTCAGTTCGCAGAGTACGGCATCATCACCGAGGTTGGCCATTTTTACCAGATCTATGCTGCCTTCGGTATGTCCCCGTCTTTCAAAAACACCGCCTTTTTTAGCGATAAGAGGAAAAACATGTCCCGGGCTTGCAATATGGCCGGCCTCTGCATTTTCTGCCACGGCAGTTCTGATCGTTGTTACACGGTCTCTTGCTGAAACTCCGGATTCAACACCTTCCTTGGCCTCAATAGAAATAGTGAAGGCCGTCTGGTTTTTAGAGTTGTTATTTTCTACCATTGGCCGGAGGTTAAGATGCTTGCTTTTTTCTTCTGAAATACACAGACAGACGATTCCGCTGCATTCGCGGATCAGAAGTGCCATGTCCTTTTCTGTAATGGTGGATGCGGGAAAGATGATATCGCCTTCGTTTTCGCGGTTTTCATCATCTACTAAAAGAATTCCTTTTCCCTGCTGTAGTTTTAGAAGTGCATTTTCTACACGTTCTGTGGAGGTTGCTCCAAATTGTTCTAATAATTTTTCCATGTTATTTTACTTTTAAAAGTTAAAATAGTCTTCGGTACATGGAAATGAAATACGGCACAATAAGTCTGTAAGGAATCTTACTGACCGTTTCATTTTCTTCTCCCATCCAGACTTTAACTGTCGGTTTTGGAATTTCACCAAATCAGTCCCTTCAAAAGAAAGGAGTCGCGGACTGTAACCGCCGGTAGGGAATTTCACCCTGCCCCGAAGAAAACTTATACTAAGTTTTTACTGTATGTTCTGATTTAAAATTTTATTTCATTGATTATATTTAACGCACAGGCCACAAATTTCGGAAAGTTTTTTTAATCAGGAAAGGGATTTTGATCGTATTTATTGATTCGGATAAAGACATTTTTTTAATGCTGTCAGGGGGTGAAGCCGGAAGAATGAAAGTTATTAAGGCGAAAGCATAATTGCAGGACAGTTATTATAATAAGGTATCCAGAGGCAAAGTTCTGAGAAGTATCCTTGTCAAGGTTTTAAACCTTGACAAGGATACTGACAATAAATTCGCTTTTTTATGACTTTCAAAGGAGATTTCATTCTCTCAGAACCGGATGATGTTTTTTGAATCGTTTGCTAGCTCTTCTTTGGTTTAAATTATTTCTGGTACATCCCACAAATCATGATTCCCTTAATATTTTCTCCATTTTCTTTCCCTTCGCCAGCTCATCAATCAGTTTATCCAGATACCGGATATTTCTCATCAATTCATCTTCGATATCTTCCACGCGGTATCCGCAGATGACTCCCTTGATCAGTGAAACATTTGGATTAATCTGTGGGGCCTGTTCAAAGAATGTTTTAAAATCTGTCCTGTTATCTAAAATCTCCTGTAAACTTTTTTCGTCATATCCTGTGAGCCAGAATATAATTTCATGAACTTCGGATTTTGTACGCCCTTTCTTCTCTGCTTTTTGAATATAATGAGGATAAATACTGGCAAAAGAGGTAGTATAAATTCTGGTGTTCTGCATGGCTTTTTAATGAATATTCAACTTAGTAGTATTAATGCTTCCCATTGATTTCTTTAAGAATGTCATCAAGGATGCGGTTAAATTCTTCTGGGTTTTCCAGCATCGGATAGTGGCCTATCCCGGCTATTTCAGTATAATTATAATCTTTTAAATACTTCCGGTTATTCTCTATGTTGGTAGGGAAGTTATCGGAATTGATAGCCCTTACCGGAACCTGAACTTGTGACGCCGCTTCTCTGAAATCTTTTTGATACAAAGGTCTGAGCAGATCAATTGCTTTTTCTGAAGTATTTTGAAGAAACTCATCCTGAAGACTACGTTTTACATCAGATGGCGTTTTTTCCGCAAAAAGATATTGAGGAAGAATATTTTCAACGGCATTTTTAAAATCATTGCGGTAATGCACGAACAAAAATTCTTCAGCCTGGTCTTCTGTGATCGCTTCGTCAAGGTCTTTTACGGTGTCGATCAGGATAAGTGCTTTTACCTGAGGAATTTTTAAAGAAGCTTCAAGAACATAGGCTCCCGACATAGAATGTCCTACAAGGATGATCTCCGAAGAATCTATCTGGTCTGCTACCGCTTTGATATCATCTGCATACAATGCGCTTGTCCATTCTTTTCTGGAAATGTCAGATTTTCCGTGTCCGGCAAGATCCATTTGTACGATATGATATCTGTCCTTGAAATAGTCCTGCTGGCTGTTCCACCATTCTGCATTGCCGAGCCATCCGTGTACAAATAGGATGGAAGGATTTCCCTGTCCGCTTTCTTTATAATGAATATTCTGTCCGTCCGAAGACTTTGCATATTTTTCCATGATTAATATATTTTTGTGAGGTTTAATTTATTGGTTTTTGGGTTCGTAGATAAGCTGTACCACTCCTGATCTGAAAACGTTTGTGGTGATCAGTTTCAGCTCCAGCCTTTCTTTCAGGTTTTCAAATAAAGGTTTTCCATTTCCCAAAGCAACGGGATGAACTGAAATTCTGTATACATCAATAAGATCTAAGCTAATAAAGGTTTTAATAAGACTTGCTCCGCCATACAGCCAGATATCTTTTCCATCTTGTTTCTTAATTTCAGCTACTTTTTCAGCAATATCAGAGCTGATAAAAATTGCTCCTGGATCTTTTCTGTCCTGTCCTGAAAAAACATATTTATTTTTAGAATGTATGGATCTCCAAAACTCTTTTTCTTCAGGATCAGCAGTTTCTTCCGGCTGATAGGTTCCCCACGAGTCATAACTTACCCGGCCATAAAAGATAGTATCGATACTGTTCAGAAATCCGTCAAAATTCATATCGTCATCCATAATGCACCAATCTGTTTCGCCGTTGGGACCTTCAATGAATCCATCTAAAGTGACAGCCAAATCCAGGATTATTTTTCTCATAGTATAGATTTATCGTTGAATCCCTGTAAAAATACAGAAAAACGCTCTGAAGACCGAACGTTTTGCTTTATAAATAACAAAGAATATTAATGTGTGTAGTAATTTAGGATCTTCCAGCTTTTAACAATTAAATTTACAACAACATCTTCACTTATTTACCGTCTATTGCTTATTTGATGAGTTTCTTGGAATAATTATACACCGATTTATTATACCTCGGCAAATGTGCGGAGAGTGATTCCAGAACTAACGACAATGCTTCTTTATCATTATTGGCTGAGGAAAGCGAAAGCGCCAAAAACGCATTGACGGCATCATCCAGCTCATCAGAATAGTTTTCTTTTTCCTCTCTCAGTATTTCTATGCTTTCGTAGAATTTTCCATTATTCCGTAATGTACTTGCCAGCTGAATTCTGGCTCTTCTTCTCCGCAATCCTGCAAGACCCAGGCCTAAAGCAGATCTGTAAAGAGGTTCTGCCTGCTTTTCAAAACCGGTAGAATCGTAGGCGCAAGCTCTTTCGAAATCTGCAATGGCAGGATGATCATCAGAGATCTTATCTGTATGCAGTTTTATTTTTTCAATAAAATCATCATTGGGTATTTTTCCCAGCTGATTCCATATTGTTGTTAATTCTTCCTCCCAGAGTTCAGGATCTGTCATGTTTAGTTAGTATTTTATAATTTAACAATACAGATATTGGATTATTCAGCTATGCTTCAGATGTTGCTTCAGAATTTTTATAGACATTCCAGAAGTTGTAATCAGTCATTGGGGCATCTGTTATCCCGACATTCCGGCCCATGGTTACGATCTGTCCTCTGTGGTATGTTCCATGAATAATCACATGCTGGATATATTCAAATTTTGAAAAGTCACACTGGAACCACTGGGACTCAATTTTTACGTTTTTTGCCAGGTCTTCTTCGGATAAGGTTTCCACGTAATCCATTAATTTTTGGGAGTTGTTTTTTATGCCGGAAAAAATCTCTTCTTTAGTCACTGCAGCAGAAATTTCAGTAAAATCGAAATCGTCATTTTCGGCAATATAAGCCCACCAGTACTGCTGGGTCTGCCAGATGTGATGCAGGGTTGTTAAGATTGTCGGAAAACTTGAAATAACCTCCTGGTTAAGCTGCTCATCAGACTTTGTGGAAAGCCAGTCGATGTATTTATTGACTACCCAATTGTTGTACTGAACACTGTGCGTGATTAATGTTTTTAAATTCATGATGATTAATATTTTGTTAAAGGTTTTGGTGATATAAAAATAAATAAAATATTAACTGAATTTTATAAAATATAATATTGACACAAATAACTTAGCGGTAATTTTTTACTTTTATGTTGATTAAATAAACATTTAGTATCCCCATGATCCACCATATAGGAAACTTAAAAATCACATATAAAGTATTAAATCCATCGACGATTTCAAATTTATTGTAAACATTATTTAATTCAATTTTGATAGAAATCATTGGAATAAAAATGAAAAAAAATCCGATTATTATTTTTTTTATTGTATTCAATTTAAGCATTTGCTTTTTGATCAAAACATACAAAATAAGATAAATAATAATTAAAATTAGAAAATCAGAATAATTGAAAAACGTAAAAGGTTCTGCTGGTTCTCTAAAAATATTCTTCATAGTTTCTATCAGTGTAGATACGTATTTTGTTGCTTAGCAAAATAATTTTAATATAAAGGCTCTCCATTTAAGTCCGTAGTGAGCACTTCACTCATATAATCAAAGAAAGGGCGCATGGCCAATAAGGTGAGAACCGCTTCTTTCTGAAAGCTGCCCGATAAAACTTCCTTGTCCGTAAATTTTCGCATCACGACCAATTGTTTTTTCCTGATTAAATCTATAGCTGGGTGGTTTTTATCAAAACCTCTCGGAGCTGTTTTTACAGCATCGCCTTTAATTTCTCCAAAGTATTGTATAAAAGTTTCATCAGAAGTGATCTTTTCAATTTCTATGGTACTGTTTTCAAATTCTTTACGGATGAGGAGCAGGTCTTTAGCCTCAGGTCCCCAAAATCCGCCGCCCACGAAACTGTTATTGGGTTCCAGATGAATATAATATCCTCCTCTCAGCATGGGCTTTGAACGGGAATAGCCAATTCCGAAATTGGTTTTGTACGGAGTGGGGTCCTTGGAAAAGCGGACGTCCCGATAAATTCTGAAAATATGGATTCTCTTTAAATTATCGTATCCCTGAAGTTCGGTATAAATCTGATTGAAAAAAACTTTGTTTGCTTTTACCACTGAATCATATTCCGCTTTGTGCTGAGTAAACCATTCACGGTTATTGTTTTTTTCTAAGTGTTTTAGGAATTCAAAGGTTTTTTTCATAGTGTCTTTCATACAGTTTTGTTTTTTCCAGTCCGTGATTATTGATTCTAATAGTTGGAGAATTTAATTGCCAATCTGGGAGATGATTATACATTTCATTGGTTAGCTTTTCGATTCCGGGTGTATGCTTATTGAATTCATAACTCGTATTGTCGGTAATTATTTCAAGACCTGTTTCTTTTTTATGATTTGAAATTGGAATACTAAATGAATATACTGAAATAATGTCATCCCACTTTATAAGTTCTAACAAGTTATTTTGCCTATGGTAGAATCCTTCACTTGTACATTGGAAATCTCCATCATATTTTTCTAATTGATCGGTTTCTTTTTCAACGGAATCATAATTTTCTTGATCACTTGGGAAATATATTTTTGCTCCTGAAAAACAGATAGCAACAAAACAGGTGAAAATAATAAGATAAGATATTCCTTCGCTGTCAAAAACAGGATAGTTAAGAAAAATCAATACTAAAATGATACAGCTTATTATAATTATTTTTTTCAAATGCGGTTCAATTATTATAATTGTTAATTAGCCTTCTCAATAATAAAACCATGTGACCGCAGATATTCATCAAGCTCAACATCAAAAGGAATTACAAAATTATTATCCAGATCAAACATGCCACTTTCGCCGTCCGAAGATTCTAAAAATCCCAGCATCCTGGACTGTGTTTGTTCTTTGGCATTTCTCCAGCAGTTCATTAAGAAGTCAGTTTCCAGACCGAACTGGTTTTCCCAGTAATGAGCATAATCCAAATGATTATTTTGATCAAGGTAAGAAGAATAATCAATATTATTTTCATTCAGCACCTTTTTGCATAATTCCTGAACATCAATAGGGGAGTAGTCTTCCAATGAATGCTCTTTCAAATGGAGTTCTGCGATCTGAACGGTTTTGTCAGGAGAATAATATTCGTAATTAGGCAATACAATTAAAGAACTTAAAGGACTTGAAGCATTATAATACAAGCTGATCACCTCAATTCTTTTATCATCTTCCCTGAATGTATATTTGGAATTGAAAACATCAACCAGGAATTGGGTGACTGCTTTTTCCCTGGGAAGCAGAAAAGTGTTTTTAAAGGCTTCATCAATTTTTTGTTCTATTTTCTTCATGTCTTGTTCACTTTTTGTGGTTGTAAAAATAAAGAAACCGTTCTGGAAAATAGAACGGTTTTAAATATATTGTAAGGGTTTGTGCGGATACTTTATTTGCAGAGCTGGTTATCTTTACTTTTTCCCTTTCCTTTCAAGAATAATATGCGCTGCATCCAGCATTTTGGTGAGGTGAATGTACGGGCTTATCATATTCCTTTCCGGCAGATTGTCATAGATTCCCAGTGAGAAATAGACCATTCCGGAAATAAAATAATCAAATTCCTTGATGCTGTATTCTTTGAAGGCTTTTTTAAAGACCAACAGAGGATTTTGGTATTCCTTCTCAGAAAGCAAGCCAAGAACCGACGGGGAAACATCTTCCAACTGAATAGTTGCGGTTCTTTTCTTTTCCTGTAGCGCTATGAGGTAGCCTGCACGGATGAATGACCGCATAGCCTGCTGAAAATGAAGGATAACGGACGGATGTTCTTTTATCCAGCTATTTCTTTTTACCGCATAACTTATAATGTCGTTTAGCAACTCTTTGGATGCTGTCAGGTCATTGAGCTTAAAATAATTTTCCATCAGGTGTAAGCCGCAATGTTTCTTACGGCCTTTGCCAAGCCGGGACTGAAGGTCTGTTCTGGTTTTTTTCATGAGTTTGTATTTTTTTACTGTACGATTTTACTGGCCGTAAAGGAGGAAGCCAGCCTGAACTTCCTACCCATACAGCCTAATGAATATGATTGAATTTGTGTTTTTATAAAAGCCCTAAAGCCGCAATGGATTGTACATCCCATTGTAACAGATCATGATACTGTATGTTGTAAAGCAGACTTAGAAAAAAGATGATTGTAGAAAAGCAGAACTGCATAAAATAAAACGGCATGGAACTCTACAATATCCGTCATAGAGGTACTGGTATACCGTGCAACAGATAAGAGAGCCCACGCCTAGGTCGTGAGCTTCATACTTATCATCTTGTTGCTTTAAAAATTACCAGTTTTCTATGACAAGACTCTAAGCAATAGCTTCTATATTTCGTTGAAGTATCGCAAAGCTACATTTATTGTAGCTTATTGTACAAATATAATATAATTTTTGAATTGTAGGTTAATTAAACTACAATTTTTTATTATAAACTTTCCAAATTGCTCTGATAATGGTAATTGCAATGGATAAAATTGAGTTTCGAATAGCTTTTGGTAAAAGAGTTGAAAAATTTAGAAAGAAGATGGGATTAAGCTATCGGGAGTTAGCTCAAAAATGTGATGTAGACCATAGTAATATCAGCAAAATTGAAAAAGGAGAAGTTGATTTAAGGATTTCAACAATACAGGAACTGGCTAAAGGGTTAGAGGTTCATCCTCAAGAATTATTTGATTTTAGAATAGATGAGAAATCCTAGTGAGAGTTAGATAACCTATTATTAGGTATAAAATAACGAAAAAAATAGCAGCTTTTAAATTCAAACGTTTACCTCGCATTTTGTCAATACAATGTTATCTGCAGTTACAATTTTCTTCCTTCTTTCATATAGTCAACTATGTAGTAAATTATTTTTGTGGATAAATTTGTAAATTCTGTTGAATATTCTTGTAGTTGCATTCCAAAGTTATAAATTTCCTCAACGTCGATATTTTCTATTTTATCAGTTAATATCAATGCGTTTTTAGATTTGTGAGCAATTGTATTGTTCCTAATATCACGCAGTTGTTTTTCATTTTCTTTTCTGAAATTAGAAAATTTTTTGTTTATTGCTTTGAATTCTGAAGCGAATTCAGACATTTTATTCTCTGTTAATTCTTTTAAACAATCTCTTCCAATCAAAGTATTTATATTTTCTAAATAATCAATTATCACTGTTGCTAAAACTCTTGCATAAAGTTTTTTTTCACTATTCCTTTCAGAGAGCCTTATTCTTTCTAACATTATAGTCAAATCAATATTTACGACATCAGAAAATATGCATAAATTCAAAAAATTATCGTGTTTATGATATTTGTAACCATTAAAATCTCTCAAAATTTTTGACATTTGCTCTATACTTTCTTGTGAAGAAATTAGATTGTCATTTATAGCTTTTTTGACTTTTTTTCTAGCCTTATTTAATCGAAATTTTTCAAACATTTGATTTTACGAGAATTTGGGAGTTATTGAAGATAACGTTTTGCCGCTTTACATTCGGGCGAGTTTTCGGAATCCCGCTAGCGCACGAATCCTTTCGTATGGTTTAAGTATTATAAATTAAACATTCTAATAATATCTAAAAGCCAAAGCCACACGGTACAATCGTGCGGTAGTGAGGTGATTATATTAATCTTCTACTTTTTCAAAGCAATTATTACATATTTTTTGTTTTATATATGCCAAATGATTAATATCAATAGTTTTTGAACATTTTGAGCATTTAATTCCTTGTCCTGTTTCCAAGTTAAATTTTTCAAAAAAATCGTCTTCTATAGACAGTGAGCGAGTTTCTCTAATATCTTCTATTGTATTAAGATTTGATACTAACTCTGAAAAATCTGTGCTCAAAGTTGTTTTATTGATATCTAAACTAGTATAACTACCATAATCAATTGAATAAACATCATATGTTTTATTTGGGATATGTCTGTGCGAAATTCCTTTTTGCCTCAAGTGTAAAACTCTAAGATCAACCAACTTTTTAATGAATTTATTATCAGAATGTTTTTGAGGCAAAAGAAAGTGTGTTTTCTTTTTTGTTAATATTACTAGATTAACTAATTCTTCAAATAAATGTCGAGTTGTTTTATCTTTATCTATTTCTTCTTTTTTATCCGATGTATACCATTCTGTTGTAGAGTTTCTGATGTTTTTTAGTATAATTCGTTGTGTGACATTATTTCTATTATTATAAGATAAAATAAACAAATTAATAAAATCACGAGGTATACCTGCAGATGCTATTAATATTTCAGCTAGAGCCTGATTTGCAAAGAAATAATTTATAAATCTAATTTCATCAACATTGTTAAATAAAGTATTGTCAATTTCTTTTAAATGGTTTATTAGAAGTTCATTATAAAAATTTTTTGTTCCCACTTTATCTATTTCATAAATATATCTATTGTCAAGTGTAATAGGGAAAATATCCCCACCTTCCTCTAACCCGATCTTTAAATCATTATGGATTGTCTCTCTAAACTTTGATCGATATGGTATAGCTGCAACTTTAAAAGTATAATTTGAGCTTATAAATACTCTTTTAATTAGCTCAGAGAGATATGGTTGTAAATCTAATGGAATTTCTGACCATTCATCCAATAAGAATACAATTTTTGTATCATTAAGTTCAAGAGATAAATCTTCTAATAATTTTGATATTTCATTAAAGGATAAATATTGTACGTTCGTTTCAATAAAATTATTTTTCTGCTCTTGTTTTCCATCAACTGTGAATTCTGGACTCGTATTTAATTTAAGACTTCCTGAAATATTTTTTATTTCTTCTTTATTAAATTCTACAGAGCCTAATCTTTTAAACTCTCTACCATTAAATTCAACATTTAGCCTACCTAGAATATTTTTAAGTTTTTCAATTCTAGAATTTTCGAATGAATTAAAACCTCCATATTCACTTATATCATATATATACTTTAAATTATTTATAAGTATGTCAATTAAATCATTGATTATTGCTTGAAATATTAATACAGATGACTCAACATTTATACTACTAGAACTCGTAAATAAAGGTAAATATGTTCTTAAATCTAGATAAATTGGAAATCTTTTAGATGCATTAGGATTATTACTTTCAAAAATTAAACGCTGAAATGCGTATAATAGATGTGTTTTACCTGTACCTCTACGACCATAAATTATTTGATTATTATGATTGTTTAGTCTATCTATAATGGATTTATCTGCATAGATATTTAACAAGTTTTCTACTGTGCTTCTTTCAGTACGAATATTATTTGCAAGTTTATTAATTGCATTTTTAACTTGTTGTGAATTTATAAAGTCTATTTCACTCATTTTTAATTTATGTACTATTCTAAAAGCTAAACTTATATATTCATATATTTCTCAGCTTCTCATTAGTTTTTGATAAGTTATGTAATATTTTTTTGCTAAAAAAAGATATTATTACAATATTTTATTATGGAAAACCATAAAACAAAAAACCTCTATAATAGAACGTTTAGTATATGAAATTGTCTCAACGACACATCATTCTTGGCATTCCACTCCCATTGGCATAGCTGGTTTAGCTCTTTTCACTTTAGTGATCTGCTTTAATCATGCAAACACATGCTCTATTTTGAAGATTTATATTTTTTATTCAATGCTTTCTGTAGTATCCATTGTACAGCAGTATCAACAGGGGCTATATCATTGCTGGAAGAAGTATTGTGCCCCAGTTTAGAAAAAGAAATATATTCGAAAGGTTTTCCTTGTGCTTTAAGGGTGTTCAATTGTTCTATACACAACTTTACCGGAATCTGTATGTCTTTTTCACCAAAAAGCCAAAGCCCGGGAATTGAAAGGGTACTCAGATAGGTTTTTGGGTCAGTCGCTGCAAATTGGTACCTGTCCGGATCATTTTTGGTATGTTCAATGGCATCTGCTTCTGTATGATTTTCCCAAAAACTATTGTTTCCATTGGTATAAAACTGAAATCGAAGTTGTTCCAGAGTGGTAATGGTAGGCCCGCTAAATAAAACCATAAATTCAATTTGTGGATTTTTGCTTGCAGCCATCGGGATGATCCATCCTGCCTGGCTAAATCCGACTAATCCAATAGGTGTTTTTTTATCTTTCAAATAAGTTCGAAATGTTTTTACTGCTGCATTGGCATCGTGAGCCAATAAAGTAAGATTAGCAGTGTCAATATTATTGGTGCCAACAGATGGCCCTACATATACACCACCAGATTCTCCAACTCCACGTTTGTCGTAGGTGAATACAGCAATGCCTTCTTTGGCAAGACGTTTTGCGAATTCCATTTCTCTTTTTACCGGATCAGATCCGTGAACAATGACCACTGCGGCAAACGGTTTTTTAGGTTGTAAAACTGAACCTGCGAGAGTGATGCCCTGGCTTTCAAACTTTACATCCTGAATGGTAAAGTCGGCCGATTGTGAAAATACCATTTGTGGTAAAGCTATTAATAATAGCGAAATATATACGTTAGAAAAAAAGTTGATTTTCATGGGGTTACAGTTACTCATCAAATATAATAAAAAACCGCCCTATACAATAGAGCGGTTAGTATATTAATTTGCCTCGGTCGCTGACCGTTACATCACTCCCGGCATTCCACCTCCCATTGGCATAGCTGGTTCGTCTTTTTTCACTTCAGTGATTACACATTCAGTTGTAAGAAGCATTCCAGAAACAAAAGCTGCATTTTCAAGGGCAATTTTTTAAACCTCACATTTTGCAAATATAATTTTATCTGTAATGGTTTTATTCCTTGAATTTGGAATTACCGAAAGCATTAAGTAATTCTTTAAGTTCGGGAGTTTCTTTGACATAGAAAACTGTGAAATTTGCATTATAACCGTTTATTGTTGAACTATAAATAATAAAATTTTGTGAAATATTATTTTCCAAATTCATTTTTATAGAGGTTTTGTAGAATTTTATTCCATCTATTTTTTCCTCGGAAATCTGTTTTATGAATTTTGCTTCGGATCTTGTTTTTTTTAGTGATTCAATTAGTTGTTCATTATTTTTATTTACAGTTTCAATTTGAATAATCTTATCTGTAGATTTATTTTTTTCATAAGACACCATAAAGAAAGTATAGTTTTTACCTTGAAATTTAACTTCTACCGGTTTTTCAGTTTTCTCTTTCTTTTTATCAATTTCGATTTTATTTTTTGCTTCAACAATTTGAACTTCCTTTTTAATTTGTTCCATATTGCTAAAATCATTTGGTAAATTTATACTCCAACCAAGCTTTTCAATTTCAAACAATTTTGTTGATTGAGCATTATAATGATAGGTTGTGAAAATTGATAGTATAAATGCTAAAATATTGAATTTCATTTGTTTGTATTTTTTTATAACATTACAGATAACATTCAAATTTAAGCATTACAATAATACACTTATATACAATTGTGCTAATGTTGTTTTTATTATGACTATCTATTTGTTAATCATTAAATTAAATTTACTATTTCCTTACAGACAAACATAATTTAAATAAAAAACCGCTCCACAAAAGTAGAACGGTAGTATACTAATTTGCCTCGGTCGCTGACCATTACATCATTCCTGGCATTCCACCTCCCATTAGCATAGCAGGTTCGTCTTTTTTCACTTCAGTGATCACACATTCTGTTGTAAGAAGCATTCCTGAAACAGAAGTTGCATTTTCAAATATATTTCAGTATATCCTTGTCTAGGTTTTAAACCTTGACAAGGATTCCAATCTAGACGCCTTGCTTTAAATTTACAGATAAAAAAACCGTTCCACAAAAAGTAGAACGGTAGTATACTAATTTGCCTCGGTCGCTGACCGTTACATCATTCCCGGCATTCCACCTCCCATTGGCATAGCTGGCTCGTCTTTTTTCACTTCAGTGATCGCACATTCAGTGGTTAAAAGCATTCCTGAAACAGAAGCTGCGTTTTCGAGGGCAACTCTTGTTACTTTCGTAGGGTCAATGATTCCTGCATCAAGCATGTTTACATACTCGTCAGTTTTCGCATTGTATCTTGTATCAAAAAGGATAGAGTCTGCTTGGAGACAAAAGGTCTGATGATCTATATGGGATTTAAAATAGTATTGGTGTATTTCCAGGGGAATGAATAATAACCAATACCTTTGGTTTCCTGTCCTGATAGAGTCTCAGAGCATTTCGTGATATAATCTGTTATTTTATCAGGACTTTTATCATCTTTCATCAGCGATTGCAAACTTGAAAGCCACGCTGCATTAACGCCTTGTTGATCTTTATGAGCAGCAAGATATTGCTCAACCTGGGTATCAATAGTATTACCAGGAACACCATTTCTTTTTTTATCCTCCGGAGCGCGGCAGATATTTACCGGATTCCAGGTTACAATGGAGAAAAAACCACCAACTTTAGTCTCCGGATCGCTGTCCTCAAAATCAAACATGGGGGCACCTATCTTTTTTCCATAGTTATAGACAAGCTGCATCTATGTATTTTTAATAAAATTTTCGACCTCGGGTAAATTTTTGCAGTTTTTTGCCATATTATCCATCAGAGGATTTAAGATAATATTAAGGGTCTTTTGGGGAACAATATGCCCCTGATGATCATCAACTGCAGCACCAGGCCCATCAATGGTTACTTTTTGATAGATGAAATTTGTTGGTTTTTTCTTACTGTCAAGCTCAAAAGAGTGAAAATGAACGGGTTTTTGCACACGATAAATGGGATTGTAGCCGTGTATTCTGTCATTATCTCCTGCCATAATAATTGTGTTTTAATATTTTACCTACTCTATACAGTTTTCGGTATACCTGTTTAAGAAAAGAATGTTTGTTTGGGAACTTTTATTTCTGTAAAATTAAACGAATGTAAGCGTTGAAAATACCGTATTTATTACCCAAAATGAATTTAAGTATTTCTACTAATTGTGAAATATGTTAATAGAAAAATACTTTCTTGCTCATGTGAGACTTTTCTGTTTCAAACAGTTGATACAAAAAAAACCGCTCCACAAAAGTAGAACGGTAGTATACTAATTTGCCTCGGTCGCTGACCATTACATTATTCCTGGCATTCCATCACCCATTGACATAGCTGGTTCGTCTTTTTTCACTTCAGTGATTACACATTCAGGCAACTCTTGTTACTTTGGCAGGGGGCTATGATCCCCGTTTCAAGCATATGAACATTTAATATTATAGAGATGAAATAAAGGTAAAGACTTATTATTTGCGGTGCTTTTATCATTCAATAGGTTCCCAGCTTTTATATTCAAACCATTGTTCTTTATTACGTTTTATTTTTTTTATGATTCTTTTTTGGGAACTGCTTGACCTTTTAGTTTTCGGATTATAAATTATATCTCCATCATTGTCATAATAGACAATTCCTTTTTTGTCGCAAGTTTCAATAATTTTCACTTTAATGAGAAAGTCTTTTTTATTACGTTCTGTAATTACTCCTTTTGCAGTACAAGTTCCATTATCATAGTTATCTTCTTGTTCTTTACTTACAAATCCTTTTGGATAGTTAAATTCCAGTGTATTTCCAATTTTATATTTTGAAAAGTTTTCTATTTTTCTTTTCTGTTCCGTTTTTTTAGAATTCTCCCAATAATCCTGATAGTATTTTATCTGCTCTTCGAGTTTAATCTCTCTGTTGTTTAAATGTCTGTGATAACTTAACAAGATAATTCCCGACATATCATCCGGATGGTAAATGTTTAAATTATTAAAGTATTTTGATAGCCTTGAGCCTCCCCAAAGTTGCCAGTTATTTCTCAACCACATTCCAAATCCTAAGTGAACTTTTCCAGTAAATTCGTTTTCTTCCCAGGTTCTAACTTTTGCTTTTATACTATCATTCCAGAATATATTGATCTGAACAAAGCAATCCTCCAAGTCTTTGGGAATGTATACTTTGTTAATAGTATCCGTTATATATTTTATCTTGTTTTTATCATCTAGTTGTTTTTGAAGTTTAATATACTTGTTAAGTATATCTTTTTCTTTTATTTTATCATTTACAAGATATTGTTTAAAACTATATAGCAAGACTTCAGAGTGATGATCAAAAATTTCTTTTTTATCTAAATATTTAGTGATTTTTGGATTGCCATTTTCACTTGTCCAGTTAAAAATTGTTCTATAGTCTTTATATGGTTTTGTCTTTGCAAATGGATAAACAGTAAAAATTAAACTATCTTGATGAGTATTTTTAATTTGTACTTTAATACTATCTGGACAGTCTTTATCTAAATACATTACAACTTGCTTTAAGTTTTTGGGTAATTTATTTTGTGCAAATACATTTAATTGTGCTAAAAATAAGATAGTGCTTACTAGGAATATTTTTTTCATGATGTTGTAGATGATTCAAATCTACGAATTACAGAAATATTATGTGCGTTTAATTATACTAACATTATTATAATAATACAAAAAAAACTACCCTATACAATAGAGCGGTTAGTATATTGAATTTTCTCAGCGACTCGCTACTACATCATTCCCGGCATTCCACCACCCATTGGCATAGCTGGTTCTGCGCTCTTCACTTCAGTGATTACACATTCAGTGGTAAGAAGCATTCCGGAAACAGAAGCTGCATTTTCAAATATATTTCAGTATATCCTTGTCAAGGTTTTAAACCTTGACAAGGATTCCAATCTAGATGCCTTGCTTTAAATTTACAGATAAAAAAACCGTTCCACAAAAAGTAGAACGGTTAGTATATTAAATTGTCTCAGCGACACGCTGTTACATCATTCCCGGCATTCCACCACCCATTGGCATAGCAGGTTCGTCTTTTTTTACTTCAGTGATCACACATTCTGTTGTAAGAAGCATTCCTGAAACAGAAGCTGCATTTTCAAGGGCAACTCTTGTTACTTTCGTAGGGTCAATGATTCCTGCTTCAAGCATGTTCACATACTCGTCAGTTTTAGCATTGTATCCGAAGTCTCCTGTACCTTCCGCAACTTTCGCTACGATTACAGAACCTTCACCGCCTGCATTGGCAACGATTTGTCTTAATGGCTCCTCGATCGCTCTTTTCACGATTTTGATACCGGTAGTTTCGTCAGAATTGATTCCTGTAAGGTTTTCCAAAGCTGAGATTGCTCTTACTAAAGCAACACCACCTCCTGCAACGATACCTTCTTCAACGGCTGCTCTTGTAGCGTGAAGGGCATCATCTACTCTGTCTTTTTTCTCCTTCATTTCAACTTCAGAAGCTGCACCTACGTAAAGTACGGCAACACCACCAGCTAATTTAGCCAGTCTCTCCTGTAGTTTTTCTCTGTCGTAGTCAGAAGTAGTCGTTTCCATCTGAGCTTTGATCTGAGCTACTCTTCCTTTGATTTTAGCTTCGTCACCACCACCGTTTACGATCGTTGTGTTATCTTTATCGATTGTTACTTTCTCAGCAGTTCCAAGCATATCCAGAGAGATGTTTTCCATAGTGAAACCTTGCTCTTCAGAAATAACCTGTCCGCCAGTTAAGATCGCGATATCTTCTAACATTGCTTTTCTTCTGTCTCCGAATCCAGGAGCTTTTACAGCAGCAATTTTAAGAGAACCTCTTAATTTGTTTACCACCAAAGTTGCTAAAGCTTCACCTTCCACTTCTTCAGAAATAATCAATAGAGATTTTCCTCCCTGTGCAATCGGCTCAAGAACCGGAAGCAATTCTTTCATAGAAGAGATTTTCTTCTCTACCAAAAGGATATAAGGATTTTCTACTTCAGCTACCATTTTCTCAGGGTTAGTCACGAAGTAAGGAGACTGGTATCCTCTGTCGAACTGCATACCTTCTACAACATCTACCGTTGTATCGATACCTTTAGCTTCTTCTACAGTGATTACACCTTCTTTACCTACTTTCCCGAAAGCTTCAGCGATAAGAGATCCGATAGTCTCGTCGTTGTTTGCAGAAACCGAAGCTACCTGCTTCACCATTTCTGTAGAATCTCCCACTGTTTTAGACTGAGATTTAAGGTTTTCAACCACAGCAGTTACTGCCTTGTCGATCCCTCTTTTCAGATCCATTGGGTTAGCACCTGCAGCTACGTTCTTAAGACCTTCTCTTACGATAGCCTGTGCCAATACAGTAGCAGTAGTAGTACCGTCTCCTGCGATATCATTAGTTTTGGAAGCCACTTCTTTTACCATCTGCGCTCCCATATTTTCTACTCTGTCTTCAAGTTCGATTTCTTTCGCTACAGAAACACCATCCTTAGTTACGTGAGGAGCCCCGAAAGATTTTTCGATTACTACGTTTCTACCTTTTGGTCCTAAAGTTACTTTTACTGCATTAGCCAATGCATCAACTCCTCTTTTTAAAGCGTCTCTTGATTCAATATCGAATTTTATTTCTTTTGCCATATTGTTTAGCTTTTGGCGAATGGCTTTTAGCTTTTAGCTTTAGCGATTCGCAAGTTTTATTTTTTAATTTGATTTAATTTCCGTTGAGCCTGTTCCAAAGTGTCACAAGCTTCTTTTTTAGTATTGTTAACTCTTCTGAAAGATTTTGATAATCAATCTCGTTAATATAATTTAAATCTCTAGATAGAATTAATTGGTTTTCGGCTTCGTTAGACGACCCTAATGCAATATTGATAAAATTAGCAAATTCTTTATCAGAATTTCTGCCACTTCCTTCCGAAATATTATATCCGATTGAAGCGAATGATCTTCTGATCTGAGAGGTCAATCCAAAAATCTCTTCTTTAGGGAAGTTTTTGGTTGATTTATAAACTTTTAAAGTTAATTGATGACTCAATTGCCAAACTTCAAATTTCTTAAAATCTCTCATAGTAGTTTGCTTAATCTCTATTGCAATAAGCTAGGAGCCAAAAGCCAGAAGCTTACAGTTACCCGATTACTCCTAAAAGATCCCCCTCTTTTACAATTAAGAAATCTTTTCCGTCTAATTTCAATTCAGAACCTGAATATTTTCCATAAAGAACTTTGTCACCTACCTGAACAGTTGTAGGCTCATCTTTTTTCCCTGGACCTACTGCTACTACTGTACCTTCCTGTGGTTTTTCTTTTGCGGTGTCCGGAATAATAATACCTGAAGCTGTTTTAGTTTCTGCAGCGATCGGCTCGATCAAAACTCTGTCTGCTAATGGTTTAAAGTTTACTGACATAATATATTTATTTTTAATTAATTCTCCGTTATAATTCTCTAAATGTATGCCATGAGAGATCTGTGGATGAAATGGCAGAATTTTATTACTCAGTGTGAAAATTTGGCAGAAAAATGGAAAAAAATAAAGCCGGAAACTTCCGGCTTTGGTATTTAACTCTAATAATTAGGTGGATTAAGGGCAGTGCTGTCCCGGCCCGATCCATAAAGTACATCTTCCCTGTTCGTCCCATTCGCAGCAAACAGCTCTCGCTGCACCTCCGATAATAGATTTCTGAGCGTCTCTGCTTAATGATTTAGCATTTTTCATAAATAATAATGTGTTGGTTTTACATTCCCGAACATTTAATGTCAATCAGGATTTTTGACGATTGATGTGATAAGTGTACATCAAAGATAAAAAAATATGATCAGATTATACACTGTTTGTAGATTTATTCAAGTCCAATTGAGGGGTGCACAAAGTTCTTCCGGGTGATATGCAGGTAATTAAGAAGGTTGTTTCAAATTTGAAACAACCTTTTTAAGTTTTTATGATTTCTTTCCGGCGGCCTGCATTGGATTTACTTTTCCGTTGGATCCTCCTCTTACCGTACCGGCTCCCTGCTTTTGCTTAAACAGTTGGAATTTTGAGACCTGGCTGTCTGTCCCGGCGCTGCTCCATAGATTGTTGGAAGTATCGATATCTGCAGTTTCCCTCATGGGGTCAAGCTGTATCGACTTGATTTTTTTATCAAAATAATACGTCTTGGAAACCTTCTTTTCATTCTGTCTCCAGATCTGTGCAGACGACTTATCATACAGTTTTGTTCCGTCTTCAAAAGTAAATTCAAGAATGATAGGCATTACAAGTCCTCCTTTATTGACAAAGTCGATCTGGTAGCCTGTAAGATTTTTGAATTTTTCTTTATCTCTGGCATCCAGAGGAATACCGGCTTCCGTTTTTACAGTATATTCTTTACCAGCATCTATTTTCTCCTGGCCTCTGTCATATCGGTAATAAAAATCCTGTAGGTCCTTATCCTGATCTACATAGAATGTGATATTTTTATCCTCTTTATTTCTGATCTTTGAAATATCTTCAAATGAGTTCTGAATTGGTTCTTCTACTTTATATTTTATTTCTTTGGCTGTTTTTGGTGGAGTGTTGAGATCCGGAACTGCCACAGTGACTTTATCAATAGCGATATCTACAGGATCCGTTCCGTAGAACCATCCTCTCCAGAACCAGTCGAGATCCTCACCGCTGGCATCTTCCATAGTACGGAAGAAGTCTGCAGGTTCAGGATGTTTGAATGCCCATCTTTTTGCATACGTTTTAAAAGCTTTATCAAATAACTCTCTTCCCATGATTGTCTCACGAAGAATATTTAATCCGGTGGCCGGTTTTGAGTATGCGTTCGGGCCGAACTGAATAATATTTTCGGAGTTACTCATGATGGGTTCCAGCTGATCTTTAGGGAGCTTCATATAATCTGTAATCGTCCATGCAGGGCCTCTTTTTGAAGGGAATTTATTATCCCACTTCTCTTCCGTAAGATATTCCGTAAATGTATTCAATCCCTCATCCATCCAGCTCCACTGTCTTTCATCAGAGTTGATGATCATCGGGAAGAAATTGTGGCCAACCTCATGAATCACAACCCCGATCATTCCGTTTTTAGTTCCCTCAGAATAAGTTCCGTCCTTTTCCGTTCTTCCAAAATTGAAACAGATCATAGGGTACTCCATTCCGTTGGCCGCCTCTACAGACTGTGCTACAGGATATGGATAAGGTATAGTGAATTCAGAATAGGTTTTAATGGTGTGGGCAACTGCTTTTGTAGAATATTTTCTATAAAGACCATAGGCTTCTTTTGGGTAGAAGCTCATGGCCATCACTTTATTGTTGTTTTCAGGAATTGTAACACGCATTCCGTCCCAGACAAATTTTCTGGATGAGGTCCACGCGAAATCCCTTACATCATTGGCCTCGAAATTCCACGTTTTTCTTTGTTTAGAATGATTTTTTTCAGCTTTTTTCGCTTCATCCAGTGTTACAATTTCTATGGGTTCAGCAGCACTTTCAGCCTTTCGGTATCTTGCCATCTGGTCTGAAGTTAAAACCTGCTCATAATTTTTACATTCGCCGGTTCCGCCTACAATATGATCTGCCGGTACATTCATTGAAACTTTAAAATTTCCGAATACCAATGCAAATTCACCACGCCCTGTGAACTGGTGGTTCTGCCATCCGTGAAAATCACTGTATACACACATTCTCGGATACCATTGCGTGATAGTGTACAGATCGTTTCCGTCTTCAGCAAAATTTTCATAGCCACCACGGCCACCCATTTTTATTCTGTTAGGAATATTATAGTTCCAGTTTATTTTGAAGATCAGCTTTTCTCCTTTCTTTAATACTTTTGGCAGATCAATACGCATCATCGTCTTATTCACTGTATATTTCAGTGGATTACCTGAAGCATCCGTCACCTTCTCCAGATTTACACCATAGCCGTTGTCTTTTTCAGGCAGTTCGGTCACTTTCAGCTGCTGATCGTTAGTAGAGGCAGGAAGAGTAGAGGGAAATTCAAAACCGGCATTTTTTACAGTGGATTGTTGATTTTCATCCAACTGAAGCCAGATGTAATCCAGATCATCCGGAGAATTGTTGTAATAAGTGATGGTTTCTGATCCTTTCAGATTTCTTTTATCTTCATCAAGATAAGCTGTGATATCATAATCAGCCCTGTTCTGCCAATATCCCTGGCCGGGAGCCCCGGAAGCCGTTCTGTAAATATTAGGTGTGGGAAGAATAGTCCCGAGCTGCTCGAATCTGTTTCCGTGGTTACTTCCAGGATTATTCTGAATATTTTGTGCGGTGAAGCCTGTATATGCAAATACAGAAAATGAAAGTAGTGTTGCTTTTAATTTCATTACCGGATTGATTTAATAGTTATCAAAGATAATAATAAGTCGTTGAAAAATTAAAAATGTTTCAACGTTAAAAAGGAATTCTTTCTAAAGTCATTTTTAAAGCCAATGCAAATACGCCGGAAGATACGAACAGGATCCAGTCTTTTTTGTTAACCTTAAAAATACTCAGTAAAATAAATAAAAGGATAAGAATACCCAAGACAATAACAATCTGTCCCAATTCAAGACCTATGTTAAAGCCTAATAACGGAATGGTGATACTCTGGCTTTTGGTGATCATCACTCTTGCTGTATTTGCAAAACCCATTCCATGGATAAGGCCAAAAAGGGCTGCCAGATAATAATTGGCCCGCATCAGGATCTGCTTTTTATTTTTCATAAGGATGTTATCCAGAGACGTAAGGACGATCGTTAAAGGAATCAAAAACTCCACCCAGGCAGAAGGAACTCTGAAAATATCCAGAATACTCAATGCTAATGTGATAGAATGTCCTATTGTAAAAGCGGTCACCAGGAACAGTATTTTTTTCCAGTCACTGTAAGAATATACGGCAATCAGAGCCAGGACAAATAATTGATGGTCCAGCGCATCCGGAGAAATAATATGTTCCCAGCCAAGGTTTAAATAGAAGAGAAAATCCTGCATCATAACGTGAAAATATAATGCGTACGAAAATAATGATTAATTTCGAACAAAATTTTAAAGATCAGGACATATGAAGAATTTATGGCTGTTTTTATTACCGGTATTTTTTTTATTCTCTTTTTCAGAAGCGAAGCATCCTTATCATGTGGGTTCTGTAGAAATTAATTATAATTCTAAATCTAAATCTTTTGAGATTACAGGCCGTTTTTTTCTTGATGATCTGGAAAATGCCTTAGGCAAAAAATATGGAAACTCTTTCCATTTTAATGACGAAAAATATAAAGCCAGACTCAATGAAGCTCTGGAAAAATACTGTGCAGAATATTTCAAATTAAAAGCTGACGGCAAGTTTTTGAGAATAAATTACGTAGGATATGAAGAAGACAGCGAATCAGTGAATGTTTTTCTTGAGTCGGAAACGCTTAATACTCCTAAAAAAGTGGAATCGGCGGTCAGTTTCCTGTACAATCTTTTTGATGATCAGATCAATATTGTTCACATGATTGTGAATGGTGAGAGAAAAAGCGAAAAGCTTACCTATCCCAACCGATATTTATACCGACAGTTTTAATGCATAAGTTTCTCTTTGTCTATTATAAATTTAAACAATATTAAATCACTGATTATTGATTAATAAAATTAATTTGTATCAATGTTTAAATTATTTATAATAATTATTTTTCAATAAATTTGATATTTATGTATTAATAATTTAATTTTAGATATTATTTGTTAATTAATACGTATTATATTTTGTTTTTTGCTTTAAAAAATCTATATTTGTGTATAACGGTTTTGATAATTTTTTTTAATTAATCATTTCTTAAAAGAAAATTTTCACTTAATCATAATCTGTAAATGGAATAAAAAGTCACAAGCTGATTAGGATAAGCGGAACCTAACGAAACAGATTTTTGAATTTTATATTCTAGTTTTTTTGATCAGTTAGGGATTAATAAAAATGATGGATAAAAAGAATGAAGATGCTGAATAGCCGTTTTATACTATAAATTAATGAAATGTGAAAATTCCCACTTATCACATTTAAGGCAGATTCTAATAACACAAATTGTTAAAAAAAAGCACTTACGTTCCCTGTAAGTGTTTTTATCTATGGTCCATTTGAATTATTGCATTGATCCCTTTGACGTGATCAAAAAGATCAGGAAAAAAATTATTATAACACTCCTGAAGGAAAGGTTTATTTTCTAGGAATGCTTCGAAAACAGGAATGTCAGGATTCAGGTATTTTGCTTTATTGAGAACATTGCGCATACTGAACTTAATGCCCCAGTCTTCACGATAATTATACAGCCAGTCATCTTTTTCCATTTTAGCCAACATTACTTTAAAGTTTTCGGGAAGCCATTCTTCATGTTCATTAAGAACCCTGTACACTCTTAAGGAATGGGCTTTCCATTCAGCTAAAGAATTCAGGGAAAGATCAGTAGCCACAAAGTAATCCATGGCAACATCTACAAATGCACCTGCATAAAGCCTGACTAAAGGAGAGAAAGCCTTTTTAGCTTCATGAATTGCGGGATGAGAATCTGTGAATGTATCCACGGCCCGGTGTATTGTAATTCCATCCTGAATATCCTTAGGAAAGGAATAGCGGTCTTTGTTCCGGATAAAATCTTCAAGAAACTGTCCTACAATCTGTCCGTCGGAAAAAGAGAGAAAGGAATGTGCAAGATAATTCATAGATTAAAGATAGAGATTAAATATGAATGATGAATAATCAATCCGCTTTGTCCATCATTTAATGACCTGTGAAAGCTGTTTTAAAAGATCCTTTCGTGGAAATCCTCAATTTTGCTCACTTCCTCAATTTTAATTCCAAATTTTCTTTTCGGTATTTTGTTAAGATTCGATACAAATATTTTTTCGTAACCTAGTTTTTCAGCTTCTGTAATTCTCTGTTCCACCTGTGCTATTGGCCGGATCTCACCACTTAATCCGATTTCACCTGCAAAGCAGTAATGCTCGGAAATAGCAATATCTTCATTGGACGACAGGATAGAGGCTACCACGGCAAGATCCAATGCCGGATCGTCCGTTTTTATACCTCCGGTAATATTTAAAAAGACATCCTTAGCCCCAAGCTGGAATCCTGCACGCTTTTCCAGAACAGCCAGAAGCATATTCAGTCTTTTAGCATCAAATCCGGTAGAGCTTCTCTGCGGAGTCCCGTAAACAGCTGTACTCACCAATGCCTGTATTTCCAGAAGCATCGGGCGGTTTCCTTCCAGAGTTACTGCCACGGAATTGCCGGAAAGCTCCTCAAATTTCTTAGTGATAAGGATTTCGGAAGGATTTCTGATTTCTTTTAAACCCTGTGAAACCATTTCATAAATACCAATCTCGGAAGTAGATCCGAAACGGTTTTTATTGGCTCTCAGCAGTCTGAAAAGATGGTTTCTGTCACCATCGAAATTTAAAACCACATCTACCATATGTTCCAGTACTTTTGGCCCGGCAATCTGGCCGTCTTTCGTGATATGGCCTACAAGGAATACTGGGGTATTATTCTCTTTTGCAAATTTTATAATTTCATTCGAACATTCCCTGATCTGGGAAACGGTTCCGGGTGAACTTTCAATTAACTGAGACTGTAAAGTTTGGATAGAATCGATGATTATGAAATCCGGTTCCAATTTTTTCGCTTCGTGAAGGATCTTTTCCAGTGACGTTTCAGTAAAGAGAAAACAGTTGGGGTTCTGAACATCTGTTAGTCGGTCCGCTCTCATCTTGATTTGTGAAGCACTTTCCTCCCCGGAAACATAAAAAATTTTTTTCTTCATCTTTAAGGCCAGCTGAAGCAAAAGAGTAGATTTCCCGATTCCGGGTTCACCACCGATTAACGTTACTGAACCCAGTACAATGCCTCCGCCAAGAACACGGTTTAGCTCCTCAGAAGGTGTTTTTATTCTCGGTTCTTCGCTGGTTTCAACTTCAATAATGTTGATGACGTGCTGTTTAGATTTTGAAAATGGTGGAGTTTTGGATGAAGTTTTTTCTACGACTTCCTCCACAAGGGTATTCCATTCTCCACAGTTTTTGCACTGTCCCATCCATTGGGAATATTGGGTTCCGCAGTTTTGACAGAAATATGCTGTTTTCAGTTTTGCCATACTGCGAAGTTAAAAAAAATGAATGTCCTTTCAGAATTTTAATTAATTTCCAAACATGAAAAATATTATAATGAGAAGCTTGGTCATATTTATTGTGATGAGTCTTCTTAATGCCCAATTCAGCGAATGGACATTACATTTTTTAAAAGAAAAATCAGACGGAATTGCCCTGGTGCCAATTGGGGTTTTAGTGGAATGTATTATCGTAACAATTGTCAGTTTTATTACGATATTAATCTTCAGAAAGAATTATAATTCAGTTTTAAAAATTGTGGCTTTATTTGAAATCATTTATTTACTCACATTAATTATTTCTGGAACGAACCCCTTTGCCTATTTTTCAAATAAAACAGATGTGGGGCTTCTTGCTTTATTCCTTTATGTTAATTCACTCGTTGTATTTCTGATCATATTTGTCTTCAACTTGTTATATTCTAAGATAATTTCATCTAAAAATTAAAAACTAACCTACATCAAGAACAGGATAATCAATATGTATTATCTTTACTCAACTAAAATTAATTTATTATGAAAAAAGTATTTTTATCTTTCGTTTTCATGCTGTTAAGCGTCCTGAGCTTTGCACAAACAGAGTGGGCAGTTGATCCTATGCATTCTTCGGTAAACTTTAATATCAAACATATGGGGATTAACTTTGTGCAGGGACGCTTTGATACATTTAAAGGAAGAGTAACAACTGAAGGGGCCAATTTAGATAATGGCGTTTTTGATTTTGGGGTAGAGGTGAACTCTATTAACACAGGAGTAGAAATGAGAGATAAGCACCTTAAAAGTGCTGATTTTTTTGACGCAGATAAATATCCGGCAATAAGCTTTCACAGCACTTCCATTACCAAGGACAAAAATAATTCATACATTCTGAAAGGAAACTTGAAAATTAAGGAGACTGTAAAAGAAATAAGTGTTCCCGTAACATTTGGGGGAGTTACTAAAAACCAGCAGGGAAAAGAAGTGATGGGTTTCCAGAGCAAATTCACAGTGAACCGTTTAGATTACGGAATCAAATACGACCCAACCGGCGCAGGTGTAGCTAAAGATGTGGAAGTAAGTCTGTATTTTGAGTTGATAAAACAATAATTTATAATAAATTAAATTTAAAAAGGTTTTCTAAGTGATTGGGAAGCCTTTTTTGATTTTTCCGTTTTCAAAATTTAAAAAATTGCTTTGTATTTCTTTTTCCCATAACTTTGCACAAACCTAATCTAATGAGTAAAAAGAATACAAAGTACATCTTTGTGACAGGAGGTGTAACTTCATCTTTGGGAAAAGGAATCGTGTCTGCTTCTCTGGGACTTTTGTTAAAATCACGCGGTTTTAGCGTAACGATCCAAAAACTGGATCCTTATATCAACATAGACCCGGGAACACTGAATCCATATGAACACGGAGAATGCTATGTAACCGAAGATGGTGCAGAAACGGATCTGGATTTAGGTCACTACGAGCGTTATTTGGATGCTCCTACTTCCCAAAACAACAACGTTACTACAGGAAAAATTTACCAAACAGTTATTGAAAAAGAAAGAAAAGGAGACTTCTTGGGAAAAACGGTTCAGGTAATTCCTCATATCACCAACGAGATCAAGCGCAGAATCAAAATGCTTTCCAAGCAGAACTACGATATCATCATTACTGAGATTGGGGGTACTGTAGGAGATATTGAATCTCTTCCATACATTGAAACGGTACGTCAGCTGAAATGGGAGCTTGGTGAAAAAAATTCTATGGTGATCCATCTTACCCTGTTGCCTTACCTCGCTTCAAGCGGTGAATTAAAAACAAAACCTTCACAGCATTCCGTTCGTCAATTGATGGAAAGCGGAATTATGGCGGATGTCCTGGTTTGCAGAACAGAACATAATATTCCAAAAGATCAGAGAGCGAAATTGGCTCAATTCTGTAATGTGTCCTTGGATAATGTCATTGAATGTAAAGATCTTGAAACGATCTATGAAGTTCCAATGTATCTTCAGAAACAAAATTTTGACGATGTTGTTTTAAAAGAACTGGATCTGAAAAATGACAAAGAAGCTGATCTGAAAGATTGGAAAACTTTCCTTAAAAAATTCAAGAACCCTAAAAGAACTGTACAAATAGCCTTGGTAGGAAAATATATTTCTCTGCAGGATTCTTATATTTCTATTGCTGAAGCATTCAAACACGCAGGTGCTAGTCTTGAAACTGAAGTGAAAGTAAGATGGGTATACAGTGGAGATATTACCGCTGAAAATATTAAAGAGACTTTAAATGACGTGGACGGAATCCTTATTGCTCCAGGTTTTGGCGATAGAGGAATCGAAGGAAAAGTGCTTACAGCTCAATATGCAAGAGAAAATAAAATTCCTATGTTAGGAATCTGTCTGGGAATGCAGATCATGACAATTGAATTTGCAAGAAATGTTCTTGGCCACACCAAGTCGAATTCAATGGAATTTGACACCTCTACACCGGATCCTGTAATTTCTATCATGGAAGAGCAGAAAAATATTGTAGACAAAGGAGGTACAATGCGCCTTGGAGCTTGGAAATGTTCACTCAAAAATGGCTCCAGACTATATGACATCTACGGAACTAAAAATATTACAGAAAGACACCGTCACCGTTATGAATTTAACAGTGATTATCTTCAGGAATTTGAAAAGAACGGGTTCCTTGCGACAGGTACCAATCCGGAAACAGGTTTGGTAGAGGCTCTTGAGCTTCCTGACCATCCATTCTATGTAGGAGTGCAGTACCATCCTGAATACAAAAGTACAGTAGCAACGCCGCATCCTCTGTTCAGAGCTTTTATTAAGGCTTGCGAAAAGAAATAAGGTAATTATTTACAATAAACGTCTTAAAATAAACTCAGGCTGATTATTCTCAGCTTGAGTTTATTATATAGTAACATGGTAATGCATAGAGTTTTGATAAAAAAACAGTATTTTTGTCAGCTCAAAAAAGCAGCATATTGTGATGCTTGATTAAATTTTAAATTTTAATATAAAAATAAAATGCAAGAAAACAAAGGAATCGATAAAAGTCAAATGATCAGTTTTGCGGTTTTATGTTTGGTTCTTTTCGGATTCATGTTCTATTTCCAGAACAATCAGTCGAAAGAAGAGCAGATAAAAGCTCAGGAACAGAAAGTAGAGCAGGTGAAAAATGCTGTAAAACAGACTCAGGCAAGCAATATCAATCCAAATGTAACTCCCGGTGCTATCCAGACGGCCAGTTTGAACAATAAAGAACTGAACGTGGAATTCTCGAGCTTGGGAGGACAGGTTTCTAAAGTACAACTTTCGGAATATAAAGCATATGATCATAAAACGGATAAGGCGGATCTTCCTCTTTATCTGATCGACAAAAAAAATTCAAACTACGGTTTTCAGTTTAAAGATAAAACAGGAAAAGTAATCAATACCAAAGACTTGGTTTTTACACCTGCTGTTAATGGAAATACTGTAACGATGACGGCTAACTACAACAGTGCTGTTATTCAGTTTGTTTATACCTTGCTTCCTAAATATACCCTTGATTTTAAAGTAAGAACGAAAGGACTTGCTGCTATTACCGCTGATAACAAAGCAGATTTTATCTGGGACTACAGTGTAAGAAACTTAGAAAAGGGTAGAGCACAGGAACAGTCACATTCGGAATTCTCATATGCTTTCAATAATTATAAAGATTATGATTATGATGGGAGAACAACAATGGAAGAGGAAAAAGAAACTCTTAACTGGATTGGTGTAAAGCAACAGTTCTTTTCTTCTGTAATCGAAGCTAAAAGCGGTTTCACACAAAGCAAAGGAAATCAGGAAGCTATTGAAGAAGGTGAATATCTGAAGAAACTTAATTTTGAAGGATTTGTACAGATGACAGGAAGCGAGCTTAACCAGGACTTTACCTGGTATTTTATGCCGCTTGATTTACCCCTGTTAAAATCATATGATAAAAACTTTGACGAAATTTTACCATTAGGATGGTCTTTTATAGGATGGATGAACCGTGGGTTCTTTATGCCTATGTATAATATCATTGCAGATTGGGGGCTTACAGCGGGCTGGGTAATCTTCTTAATGACAATTATTGTGAAGCTGATCTTATCACCAATTATGTACAAACAGCATAAGTTAAGTGCAATGATGAAGGTGATCCGTCCTGAAATCGATGAGGTAAATGCCAAGCTGAAAGATGCAGACCCAATGAAAAAGCAACAGGCTACCATGGAAATCTACCGAAAGGCGGGTGTGAATCAGATGGCAGGATGTCTTCCGGCATTGGTACAGATTCCTATTTTCTATGCCTTATTCCGTTTCTTCCCGAACTTTATTGATTTGAGAGGTGAGGGGTTCTGGTTTGCAAAAGACTTAACGGCTTATGATGATCTGATCAAACTTCCATTTAAAATTCCTTTCCTGGGAGATCATCTAAGTGTTTTTGCTTTGGCTTGTACTATTGTGATCTTGATTTATACTGTGATGACTTCTGGAAATATGCAGCAGCCTCAGCAGGAAGGAATGCCGAACATGAAAGTGCTAATGTATATTTTCCCAATCACATTCCTGTTCTTTCTGAATACTTCAGCATCAGGTCTTTCCTGGTATTATTTCGTATCCAATGCGATTAATATTTTGATTATCCTTGTTATTAAATATTGGATCTTGGATGAGAAGAAGATTCATGCACAGATTCAGGCCAATAAAGAGAAGCCAAAAGCTGAAGGTAAGTTCCAGAAAAAAATGAGAGAGATGATGGAGAAAGCTCAGGAACAGCAAAAAGTGCAGGAGCAGCAGAAAAAAAAGAAATAAAGATTTAAGAGTCTGTTATGAAATAAAAGAGAAGCATAATTTGCTTCTCTTTTATTTTAATCATACTTCAGTCTGAATGACTGTCTGTGGTGTTTGGTTGGTCCATATTTTATTAAAGCCTGTTGGTGAGCTTTCGTGGCATATCCGAAGTTGGTATTCCAGTTGTATTCCGGATATTCTTCATGGAGTTCAATCATCAATCGATCTCTGTAGTTTTTGGCCAGAATAGAAGCAGCTGCAATTGACAGAACTTTTGCATCTCCTTGTATGATGCATTGATGAGGAATGTAATTATAAGGATGGAATTTATTTCCATCTACTAAAATCAGTTCCGGAATTATTGTTAATTGGTCTAATGCACGATGCATCGCATGAATGCTTGCATTAAGAATATTATGTTCATCAATAAATGAAGGGGGAAGTTCTGCAATAGCATAATTTTTCACATTATCTTTTATATAACTATCCAGTTCCATCCTTGTTTTAAATGTTAACTTCTTGGAATCATTAACCAAATTTGGCTTAAAACTATCATCCAAAATAACAGCTGCTGCAACTACCGGCCCGCTGAGGCACCCTCTTCCTACTTCATCACATCCAGCTTCGATGTAATGATCTGTCCATTTTTGTAATAAATCCATAAGTTTTATACTCTCTCACATGATGGTACAAATTTAGTAAAATACATTTTAAATGATTGTCTATTTTTAAATATTAAATGATCTGTTGTTATTAGAGGAATGGTAACATCCAAATTCAGCATTGTATTATATAATATGATAAAATCAATATATATTTTTTGTTAGAATATCTGAAACAAATTTTTTAATATTTTATCATTTGCAGGGACGTTTTTCTGACTGTAGTAGTGATTAATTCTATATTAAAAGAAAAAAAAATTATATGCATTGCATTATATTTTTTTTCTTTTAATCTTTATTTATCATTTAAATGTGATTAATTCCTTTGATAATCAGTTTGTTATTGTATTGTGTTGTTAATGTTTTATATAGAAATTATCAATTAAAAATGATTTATATTTTCCTGAAAAAAGATATCGCTTATGTGGTTTGTCTTTGTTAATTATTTTATTTTTAACTTAATTTGATGATTTTTATGATGGTATTTTTAAAAATAAATGAATATTTGATATTTTTTTAAGATTTTGTTTTGTATTTTTAAGAAAGTTTTACAAATTTGTACAGGATACAAAATTAAAATTTGATATGAAGAAACTAACAGCAAGTCTACTTGTTTTAGTATTGTCGTCTTCCATTGCTGTAGTTCATGCACAGCAGAAGAATGATACTGTAAAAACAAAAGAAATTGAGGGAGTAGTAGTAACTGCACTCGGGATTAAAAGAGAAAAAAAGGCTTTAGGTTACTCTACTACCGAAGTTAAAGGTGACCAAATTTCTGCAGTACCAGTGGCAAACGTTTCGGACGCTTTAGCTGGTCAGGTTGCGGGTCTTAACATTACGCAGTCCGGTACTATGGGTGGTTCTACCAATATGGTAATTAGAGGTATTAAATCTCTAACATCAAGTAATCAGGTGTTAGTAGTGGTAGATGGTACACCAATTAATAATGAGACCTATAATCAAGCAGGCCTTCAGTCTGGTGGTGGTGCTTATGATTATTCTAATGGTATGGCAGATATCAACCCTAATGATATTGAAAGTGTGAATGTCTTGAAAGGAGCAGCAGCAAGTGCGTTGTATGGTTCGAGAGGGATGAATGGGGTATTGATGATTACCACTAAAAAAGGTAAAAGAAGTAAAAAAATCGGTATAGAATTTAACAGTTCATTGACATTAGGAACTGTTGATAGAACTACATTACCTCGTTATCAGCATGAGTATGGAGGAGGTTATACCGGAAGCTCTTTCTACAGTGGTGATATAAATGGAGACGGTGTTGTAGATAATAATATTGTTTACACTTATGATGATGCTTCTTTTGGTACTGCTTTTAACCCTAATATGATGGTCTATAATTGGGATTCTCAATATCCGCAATTACCAGGATATCTTAAGCCAACTGCTTGGGTAGCCGGAAAAGATCCTAATTCTGTTTGGGGACCATCTGCGACTTATCAAAATTCGGTAGCTTTTTCTGGAGGTAATGAAAATGGTAAATTTAGATTAGCATATACCAATTTTAATCAAGATGGAGGGTTACCCAACAGTTCAATCAAAAGAAATACCTTAGATTTTTCTGCAGATTATGATTTGACAGATAAATTAAACGTGTTTGGAAGCATAACATTTACTAATACACGAGGTAAAGGTAGAGCATATACAGGATACGAATCTCGAAACCCAATGCAAGGTTTTAGACAATGGTGGAATATGTCTGTTGATATGGAAAAACAAAGACAAGCATATGCATTAACTGGACAAAACATCACCTGGAATATTAAAGACTATGAAAAACAGGAAGTAGGTTATACTGATAATTTTTATTTTAACAGAAATGAAAACTATCAGACTGATAGCAGGAATCGATACTTTGGTAATTTTGGCTTAAACTATAAAATTACTGATTGGTTAAGCTTTATGGGTAGATATGCGGTTGATATGTATGACGAATTGCAGGAAGAAAGAGTTGCTATAGGATCATCAGATCAAGGTAGATTATCTAATGGAGGTAAAGGAGAATATTACTTTAGAACCCAGAGGGTGTATGAGATGAATTATGATGCCATTTTTAATGTTAATAAAGATTTCGGAGATGACTTCAACTTAAATGGTAACTTCGGGTACAACTTCAGAAGAAATGGTCGAGTGGGTAATAGTGCAGTAACTAATGGTGGATTAAAGGTACCAAAGCTTTACTCTATTACCAATACCGCAGAGCCCTTAACAGAAGCGAATCTTACTAATTTTGATATTAAAAAAAATGTAGATGGTACTTTTGCTCAGGCAAGCTTAGGATATAAGAAAATGCTATATATAGATGGATCCGTTAGAACAGACCGTTCTTCTTCTTTCCCAGTAGACAATATGAGGTATTGGTATTATTCTGGAGCAACAAGTTTTATTTTTTCTGAATTGATGGATAAAAGTGTAGTTAACTTTGGGAAGGTTAGATTTAATTATGCGAAAGTGGGTAATGATACAGGAGCTTATCAGTTAATAAATACATATGTACTTAATCCAGCATTTAATGGATCTTTTAATGCAACATCTCCTCAAGTAACCAATAATCCTAATCTGAGACCAGAGTTCATGAATGAACTAGAGGCTGGTTTAGAAATGGCTTTCTTTAAAAATAGATTAAGCTTTGATGTGTCGGTTTACAAACAGACAACGAAAGATCTCATTACACCAACTGACTTCTCTCCAACGTCTGGATTTGTTTCAGGTTGGGTAAATTCAGGAGATATTGAGAATAAAGGTATAGAAGCAAGATTAACCGTTGTTCCTGTTAAAACAAGGAATTTCTCTTGGGAGTTAACAGCGAACTGGTCTAAAAATAAATCAAAAGTTACTAGGATTAACGGTGATACCCCATTTTTGGAATTTGCATCTATGTGGAATGTTACTACTGGAGCATTGTTAGGAGAATCTACAGGTACAATCAGAGGGTCTAATTATGTGTATCATGAAAATGGTGAAAAAATCGTTGGAGCTAACGGAAAATACCTAATAAGTGATAATCCTCAGGAAGTGATTGGTGATGCAATTCCGGATTGGAGAGGGAGTATCATGAATACGTTAAGATATAAAAACCTAAGTTTAAGTTTCTTAATTGATATTAAACAAGGTGGTGATGTTTATTCTCAAGATATGGCATTTGGCTTAGCAACAGGTCTTTACACAGAAACAGCAGGTCTCAACGAGCTAGGGAATCCTGTGAGAAATTCAGTAGCAAGCGGAGGCGGTGTTATCTTGCCTGGTGTGAAAGCTGATGGTAGTCCTAACGATATTAGAACTCAGATGTCTAACTATACCAATGCGTATGGCTATTATGGAGGTCCCGAAGCAATGCATGTATATGATGGGTCGTTTGTTAAATTAAGAAACGTGACATTATCATATAAATTTCCTAAAGAAACATTGGGAATATCATTTATTGATAGTATGACACTTTCTATAATAGGTAGAAACTTGTGGATTATTCATAAAAATCTACCTTATTCAGATCCTGAGGCTAGCTTAGGAGCTGGGAATGCAATTGGTTTCCAAAATGGAGCACACCCAACTTATAGAGAATTTGGCGCTAGTTTAAAAGTTGAATTTTAATAACAATTAAATTTAAAAAATGAAAAAAATAATAATAGGGTCTTTGTTAGCATTTTCTATAATGTCTTGTTCAAATGAAGATTATGCCGCTTTAAATGTTGATCCAAAAAATCCAACAGAAGTGCCTGCTAGCTTTTTGTTTACAAACGGAGTGAAAAGTTTGTTTGATCAAATGGGAAGCACCAGTGTAAATAGAAATATTTTTAGACTGGTTGCACAACAATGGACGGAGTGTCAATATACAGAAGAAACAAACTATGATATCAGAAATAGAGGTATTCCTGATACTCATGTAACCATTATGTACACCAATGTTCTTTATGATTTGAAAAAAGCTAAAGAATCTTTATTAACTGATGAGTCTTTATTGCCAGCTGAGAAAAAAAATCAAGAGGCGATGATTACACTAGTTGAGGTTTATGCTTGGCAACAGTTGGTAGACCTGTTTGGTAATATGCCTTATAGTGAAGCGTTACAAGGAAATGCCAATACAACGCCAAAATATGATGATGCTCTTACCATTTACAAAGATTTGCTAAGCAAGGTAACCGTCGCTTACAATAGTTTTGATGCAACATCTCAAGGTTTTGAAAATGATTTCATTTATAACAATGATATTTCAAAATGGAAAAAATTAGCAGCTTCACTAAAATTCAAATTAGCCATGAGATTAGCTGATGCTGATCCTGCCTTATCAAAATTAGAAGCAGAATCTGCATATACTTGGGGATTAATGGCTTCTAATGCTGATAATTTCACATTAAATTATGAAGACAATACAACAAATGCGAATCCGTTGTATGCTGATTTAGTTTTAAGTGGACGTCAAGATTTTGTACCAGCTGATACATTTGTCAATTATCTTAATGGTTTAAATGACCCTCGTAGAACAGTATTCTTTGATGATAATAAAAACCCTTATATAGGAGGAGTTTATGGAGATTTCAATACGTATACAGATTTCACCCATATTGGTGATGTTTTCTTTACGAGAAATTTGAAGGGTGACTTAATGGATTATTCCGAAATATCTTTCCTTTTAGCAGATGCCAAGGAAAGAGGATATAATGTAGGTTCTACTGCAGCAATTCATTATACAAATGCAGTTACTGCAAGTATGGAATATTGGGGAATACCTGCAGCAGATATTGCAACATATCTTGCAAGACCTGATGTGAACTATGCAACTGCTCCCGGTACTTGGAAACAGAAAGTGGCAAAACAATTCTGGATTGCAATGTACAACCGTGGTTTTGAAGCTTGGTCAGTATGGAGAATGTATGATGCTCCAGTACTAGGATTACCTGTAGCAACAGGAACTCCTGTGCCTAATAGATTTACATATCCAGTGACAGAGAATAACCTTAATGGAGCTAATCTAGCTCAAGCAGCTAGTGCCATAGGAGGAGATACTCAGCAAACAAAATTATTCTGGGATAAATTTTAATCCCTTAGTATATTTAACATTCATATCAAAAACCGCCTTCGGGCGGTTTTTTTATTTCCGTATATTTGTATCTCAAAAATTTGATACAAAGCAGGCTATTCCATGTGGCCCTTAAAAAAGTAATACATACACATGAATATTAAAGATACTATAGAAAAGAAACTTGCAGAGGTTATTTTAAACGTATATCAGTTAAAAGACATCCATCTGGAAGTTCAGGAAAATAAGACGGAATTTGAAGGCGATTTTACCATTGTTACATTTCCATTGGTAAAACAGCTTAAGAAAAATCCGGAAAGAATTGGCGTTGAGCTGGGAGAGGCTTTAACTGAGCAGTCTGACCTGTTCGAAAGTTTTAATGTCGTAAAAGGTTTCCTTAACGTTAAGGTGCAAAACCAGTTGTTTGTAGATAATTTCAGGACTGTAAGCAGTGATTTTGATACGGTCGAAAAGAAAAATTCTACAGTAATGGTGGAATATTCTTCTCCGAATACAAACAAGCCACTTCACCTGGGGCACGTAAGAAACAACCTGTTAGGGTTTTCTGTGGCACAGATCTTAAAAGAAGCAGGATATGATGTGATTAAATCACAAATCATTAATGACAGAGGGATTCATATCTGCAAATCGATGCTGGCCTGGGAGAAATTCGGACATGGAGAAACTCCCGAAACAACTCATACAAAAGGAGATAAATTTGTTGGAAACTACTACGTGGAATTCGATAAGAATTATAAAAAAGAAATTGCTGAACTTGTAGGACAGGGAATAGAAGAAGAGCAGGCTAAAAAAGATGCTCCGCTGATCAAAGATGCTCAAAAAATGCTTGTAGATTGGGAAAATGGAGATCAGCAGGTAAGAGATCTTTGGAACGAAATGAATTCCTGGGTTTATAAGGGGTTCAATGAGACATATCAAAGACTGGGAGTAGATTTTGACCAGGTTCAATATGAAAGCAATACCTATATTTTAGGAAAGGATCTTATCCAGGAAGGATTGAACAAAGGCATTCTCTATCAGAAAGAAGATGGCTCCGTATGGTGCGATCTTACCGATGAAGGCCTTGACCAGAAACTTCTGCTTCGTTCAGACGGAACTTCGGTTTATATGACTCAGGATTTGGGAACAGCTGTTCAGCGTTTCAAGGAGAATAATATCCAAAAGCTGATTTATACGGTAGGAAACGAGCAGGATTATCATTTCCAGGTTTTATTTAAGATCATGAAAAAGCTAGGATATTCCTGGGCAGATCAATTGTTCCATCTTTCTTACGGAATGGTAGAGCTTCCTGAAGGAAAAATGAAATCCCGTGAAGGAACCGTGGTAGATGCAGATGATCTGATGCAGGAAATGTATGGGACAGCAAAATCCATCACTACAGAATTAGGAAAACTGGAAGGGCTTTCTGAAGAGGAAAAAGAAGCTTCTTATGAAATAATAGGATTAGCTGCTTTGAAGTATTTTATGCTAAAGGTAGATCCAAAGAAAAAAATGATGTTTAATCCTGCTGAAAGTGTAGAATTTTCAGGAAATACAGGTCCGTTCATTCTTTATACCTATGCACGTATTCAATCGTTGCTGTCAAAGGCTGGTGTAGATTACAAGGAAATTTCCGATGTAACCTTAAATCAATATGAGAAAGAACTGATTATGTTATTGACGAACTATAAAACTGTAGTTGCGAAATCAGCAGAAGCATTAAGCCCTGCTTTAGTAGCGAATTATGTTTATGAACTGGTTAAAGCTTATAATTCATTCTATCAGAGTAATATCATTCTGAAACTGGAAGATAAAAATTTAAAACAATTCCGTTTAAATCTATCTGATCTTACAGCTAAAACGATCAAAAAATCATTAGCATTGCTCGGTATAGGTACTGTAGACAGAATGTAAAAAAAAATAAGGTCTCCTGAAATTTTTGGGAGGCTTTTTTTGTGATGTAAGATGGTATAGTGATAAAAAACTATTAGTACAATTGGATCTTGTATTTTGGGGATTGTATCAATTCCTATCACACATCCCGAAGCTCTTCACGCTCTCTCAACTTATTTTCCCTTTTACTGTCTTTATAAAGCTTCGCGGCACTCCATTTTGCATGCTTGGAGAGAACAACTTTATAACCTTTTTTGTAGTTATATACTTTTGTAAACACTGCCCCAAAAAATATAAGCATACAGGAATAATTAATCCACATCATAATCAAAATAACAGTTCCTGCTGTTCCGAAGGTAGAAGTAGGTTTAAAATTACCAAAATACAGACTCAATAAAAATTTACCCAGTGTAAACAGAATAGTAGTGAGCAATGCCCCTTTCCATACAGGTTTCCAGCTGATTTTTATATCGGGAAGCACTTTGAACATTAACGCAAATAAGAGCATCACCAATCCAAAACCAATTGCAAAATTCACAAATTCTACAAGCATATAGGTTTCAAGGCCAAAATAACTGGTAATCCAGTTGTTAAACAGACTGATCATTGATGATAAAATCATGGTGATCATCAGTAAAAAACCTAAAATAAGAATCATTCCTAACGAATTGGCTCTGTCTAGCAGAAACTTAACCAAAGCCTTTTTAGGAGCTGCTTCCACATCCCAAAGCGTATTTAAAGTATGCTGCAGCTGGAAAAACAAAGTGGTGGAACCAAAAACTAAAGATCCTATCCCTACAATTTTCATGAAAATATTCTGCTTGTCAATGAGTGCTCCCGCAATCATTCCTTCAATGCTTTTAGCAACATCTTTTCCCATCAATCCACTGATCTGGTCACTGATCTCGCCACGGATAGCTTCTTCACCGAAAAAATTTCCTGCAATCCATATAATAATAATCAATAATCCTGGGATAGAGAATATCGCATAATAGGCAAGACTTGCCGAATCTTTTGATGCGGAAGAATTGTTCCATTCAGCGAAGGTATCTTTCAGTACCTCCCAAAAAAAATTAATTGTATTGATCATAGTTAGAAAGGATATCCGATGGCTATATTTAAAATTAAATTATCTTTTCTCCATTGTGAATCTCCGAAGTTAATCCGGTTAAATGCCCATCGGTCTCCTTTTTCATAATAAGGAACACGCAATGGCATAGCAAGATCCAGTCTTAAAATTAAGATAGAAAAATCAAGTCTTAGGCCAACTCCGGCTCCAACGGCAATTTCGTTTAAAAATTCTTTGGAAAATTTACCTCCAGGTCTGTGCTGATCATCATTAATCAACCAGACATTTCCTGCGTCAACAAAAGCAGCAACATTCAGAAATTTATAAATATTAGCACGGTATTCAGCGTTTAATTCCAATTTAATATCTCCCGACTGATCTAATAAAGTACCTTTTTCAATCGTTCGAGGATCAAAACTTCCAGGTCCTAAAGTTCTTGCACGGAAAGCTCGGATACTGTTGCTTCCTCCTGCGAAAAACTGTTTGGAGAAAGGAATGAATTCCGAATTTCCATATGGATAGGCTATTCCTCCGATAAATCTGCTGGCGAATGAACTCTTTTCGGTGAACTTATGATAGAACCTGAAATCATGTTCCATTTTTGCATATTGGCTGAATGGAACTCCGAAGATTTTCTTTTCTTTATCTTTTTTTACATTGGCCCCCGTTACCAAACCGGTAATGTTTCCTGCCAGATCCAATGTTCCTTTATAATAAATAGTGGTAGGCTTAGACAACATGGTATTGGTATACGTATACGAATAAGTTGGCCCGAAAATAAGTTGTTTCGCAACGACTCTTTGTGCAGCAGGAGTGGTTGCTTGCGCGCGAAATTCGTCGGTTACCTTTGCAGGAGAAACCAGGGTAATGTCAATCACCTTCAGATCATGTTCTTTTCTTGCATTCTCTTTCCAGACGTACCCAAATGAAGCCGTAAAATTATTAAGGGTATAAAATTGGGTGCGGTTTTGAAATTCATAGCCTAAAGTAATATTTGTTCTTGGAACAAAAGCACTTGAAGAATTGAACCGGAAAGGCGCTACAATTCTCGGAATCGAAAGCTGAACATTCGTTCCTGCACGGAATAGATTCTGTGCATTTTCCTGTCCTCCCATCTGGAAATCGAAAGCTCCGTAAACAGCTGCCTTAAACTGTTCGGCTCCTCTGAAAAAATTTCGGTGGGTCCAGTTTAAATTTAATTCACTACCTGCATAATTGGCGGAATTGGTTCTTCCCAAAGCTTCCAGCCTGAGGGACTGAATTTGTCTCGGTGTCAGTAAATAATAAGCATCAAACTGATGTTTTAAGGAATCCGAAACAATAAATTCATTTTTTACAAACTTAAAAACTCCCAGACTGATCAGGCGGTTAAGCGTAAGATTATGATTGGAACGGTTATAAAGATCTCCTTTCTTAAAATACAGAGCTCTGTCGAAAATCTTAGGTTTGAATTTATGCTGAGGATCGATTACATAAATATCATTGTACGCATACTTAGAAAGTGAATCCGTATTCATCGGAACACTGTATTTACCTCTTTTTACATCCTGTATATTATAATTAGGGAATACAATGACTTTGTCAATATTGAACTGCTCCTTGGCCAGATCTGGGGTATTTTCCTTTAATTTTACGTTAAGCTCAACCTTGTGATTTTTACTTACCGTACTGTCTGCCTGAACAATAATATTATCAGGATTGAAATAATAAAACCCTCTTTCTTTTAAACCATTGTCGATGCGTTCTCTTTCATCTTTGATCACATCAAGGTCAAAAGGTTTTCCGGGTTTAAGTAAAGTTTTACCCGTTAAACCTTGAATTTCTCTATTGACAAGGGTAGAATCCTGCTGGAATTTAACATTACTGATGAAGTATCTTGAACCCGGTTTTAAAGTATAGGTTACTTTTGCCTTTTTATTTTTGGAAACTGTATCATAGGTAGCTCTGGCATTGAAATAGCCTTTATTCTCAGAATAGTTTTCAATGATCTTTCTGTTGAATTCACGATCTACATCTCCTAACAGAACAGGTTTTTCACCTGCCTTATATTTCAGCCAGTAATTGAATCCTTTATCTTTTTTAGGCTCTTTGGCAATATTATAAAAATATAACCTTGGACGGAGCCCTAAAATTGTGGAATTAGGTTTGGGAACCAGATTTTCCTCCAATGCAGACTGAAGCTCATTCTTCTCCTTTTTGGAAATGGTATCATTCTCTATTTTCACTTCCCCTCCTACGTAAAGCATCTGACCTTCCTTCAGGAATTTCGTATTGCTGCATGAGAAAGCAACAGCGGCAAATCCTGAAACAAATAGATATTTCCAATATGTATTAAATCTGATTTTCATTATTTAAATTCTACCACCTGGTTATTTTTGTTTTCTTTTTTACGTCTGTCCTGCTTGGATTTTTGGAAAATCTCCCGGAATTTATCATAGTCTAAAGTAATGATAAAACCTAATCCTGTTTCTATAATCTGTCCCTGAAGAGCTACCTGATATTCATCCTTTCGATAAGCACGAAGCATATACCTTCCGTCTTTTGAAAGGCTGTAGTCTACGGTGACATTTCCTGCAATATTTGTTGTGTTTTCATTTTGACGCGCTTCACCTTCCAGGGCAAAATTACTTCCCACAGAAACTTTCAGGCGGTCATTCAGTAATCTTTTACTTACTCCCACATTCAGATCCGTTCTTGTATTCTTTGTTCCGCTTGAATAATCTTCAGAAGAATCAAGACCCAGGTCAATATCAACCCCTTTAATCAGGCCTGAAGCCAGATTGTTTAGCTGTTGGGATAGAATTTTACTCACACTCTGTCTGGCCAACATCTCAGCCGACATTCCTGCACCGGATTCAAACGGATTTTCTCCAATGAAGCGGTTCAGAAGCAGAAGAGCAAAAACCTGCTTGTTCATTTCCGATTCCTGTGTTCTGAGCTGAGTAAGCTTTTGGTCTACAATATCAGTTACCGTTGAGGAAACGGAGTTGTTTTTCTCATCTGTAGTAATATCAAAAGTGATTTGCGGTTTCAGAAGCTCACCTTTCATTTTTAACAAAGTATTGAAAGGTATTCTCTGCTTAAACTGATTCATTACAGATGCATCTTCACCGCTTACCTGCTGCTCAACGAGATCTATAGGCGGAGCTTCCGTTTTATAGACTGCGGTAATATCCATCATGGCTGCAGTAGGCTCTCCGGTCCATGTAATTGTACTTCCTTTCTGGATATCAAACTTACGTTTCAGAAGACTTACAGAAAGCTCATAAGATCCTTTTTTCACTTCATACACACCCACAAGAGTTGTTTTTCCGGAAGGGTCTATTCCTCCGGTCAGTTCAGCTTCTCCCTGTAGTTTTATAAAATCTCCGTTGGCCTTATCAATAACAATCGACATTTTAGCTTCCTTACTAACTTCAATATTCACACTTACATCCATTCCTTTGAAACGGCTTTGTGCTTTCAGGGAATCGGCTTTGATGGTTTTATTTAAAACTACCTGATCCTGGTCAATAAATTCTACAATTCCATCTCTTTCCTGCAGAGAAGGGCTGGACTGCGGAAGGACAAAAGTGAAATCTGTATCATCAGAAACCGACAGTCTGCCGTCAACTTTTGGAAGATCTAAATTTCCTCTGATATGAAGTCCCGCATCAATCGCGAGAATCCCATACATCATCGCATCATTGGATTTTTCTGAATTGACCACCTTGAAGTCTTTTGCATTCACATCAAGATTGAATGCAAAATCCCTATAGGTCTGGGTAAGAACCTGCCCGTTGATTACAAGAGAATTTCCATCCTTATCATTTATCCTAAACTTATTAAGCTCGATTCCTCGGTTTGTAAAATCAATTTCGTCATTAATTTTTCTGAAATCACTGCCTGTTTTTGTAATTTCCAGTCCGGCTTCATTGAATTTTATCCTACCTAAGATATTTGGTTTGTCCATATTCCCGGTGATTTTTAAATTCCCTGAAAGATAGCCTTCCGTATTTTTTATCGCATTCATGGAAAAGCCCTGAACACTCTTCATCTGGAGCTGGTTGATAGCCATATTCAGATCAAATGTACTGGAAGAAGTATTGTAATCTCCAAGGATTTTTACATCATTATTATTGCCGGAAAGAGCAACATCAGCATTTAAAATATTCGGTGAAGTGTTGTTCACTTTTACCGCCAGGTTTCCAACAGGACTTCCGTACACAATCAGGTCGGAAATATTCAGATCAGAAGTAAAGGTCATGTTTTTCGTAACATCCCGAAGTTGTGCCGTTCCGTTGATCGTTCCCCTCGCCAGCACCGTATCTTTTTTGATCAGTTCTGTGATGGTTTCTATTTTAAAATCTTTCAATGCAACATTCAATGGACTGGTTGGACTGTCGGTTTCAGATTGAAGTGAGATCTGACTTCCTGCATTTGACAAAACAAAATTATCTGCTAAAATTCCTTTGCTGCTGATCTGAATCTTATTGTTTTCAGCAACATTCCAATCCGAATAATTTAATTTTAGACCATTTGGGTTTAAAGAAATTTCTGTGATGTCATTCAAAGATTTTGCATTTCCTGCAATAAGGAACTGCGTAGCGTCTTTGTCGTCTTTTGTGGTAATATTATAATTGATGATATTATTGGCAACATCCCCGTTGACTGCGATTTTTTTCAGGGTGAAGCTGGAGCTTTTTAAAGCACCTGCGTTAAGGCTGTACTGTAGCGCCTGATTTTCATTGGTTACTTTTAAAGCTATGTTTTCCAAAGAATTTTCACCATACAACAGTTGCGGGATCTGCCCGTCTATTTCTATTTTTTGAGAATCAGCATCATAATTTCCGGCTAAATTGATGGTTTCAAAACTTTTCAGATCTGGAACAAATTTTCTGATCAGATCATCATTTTTGATTTTCGCATTGAATGTGAAAAACTGCCCCGGATCAATTTTCTGACCTTTAGCTGGTTTCTGGAACTGATAATACTGATTGATGGTCTGTGTTAAAGCACCAAAGATCTGTGTCAGTTTATATTTTCCCTTTAAAGAAACATCAGCGATTTGAGAATTGAAAATAATCTGCGTGGAATCCTGTGTAGAAGATGCTTTCAGATTGACTTCCTGTACAGGATAAACCTCCTTTGTATCTGAGAATGCAAAGTCTTTCAGGTTAAGATACCCATTCAGAGCATCCGGATTGAGGCCTGAAAAATCACCGTCAATTTTTCCGGCAATGATCATCGGCTTTTCATAGAATCCAAGCTTATTTACATCAAGCTTAATCACTTCACCATTGATCTTTACCGTAGAATTTTTTTCATTGTAAACTCCGGAAGCAATTAAATTCAGATTGGCATTCGGATCTTTCGAGTTTAATATAATATTGTAGACGCCACGGTTTATTTTACCCGTTAAATCCATATTCTGGTAACGGTATTCTTTGTAGACAGCAGATGCTACATGCCCTTTAAGATCAGCTTTGGCATTCTTAAAATCAAAGCTTTCACCTTTTGCTGAAATTTGTGCAGTAACAGGACCAATATCCTTATTTTTAATGATCTTTCCTACCTGGACAGCCTGAAGATTGGCTTTTACATCATACAGTTCCCGGTTTTTTCTACTCATGTCTACATCTGCAACAATTGCTGCATTTCCAAGGGTAGAGTAGAGGTTCAGGTCTGCCTTAACTACTTTGGTCGTTCCTTTTGCATTTCCTTTGATACTGAAATGAGAGGGCAGGGAGATGTTGGAAGGAATTGTATTTTTCGGAACCAGATTGTACACTGTTTTAGCTTCTGCTGAAAATTCTCCGATTCTAAGATCATAATACAGGTTTTCGGGCTTCATCGCATTCCTGATTCTTCCTGATGCAGCAACTCTCAACTGATCCAGTCCTGAGACTTTAAGATCTTTGATTAGAAGGTCATTCACCATTCCCTGAACGTTGGCATTGACATTCAGTATAGCGTTCGGATATTTGTTGAACGGAACTGTATTTCGTAAAGTCGGAACAATGTTTAAAATATCAGTGAAACCTATTTTAGAATCTTTAATGTTGGCTGAAATTTTTACAGCACCCGGATTTGAAGTAAGCTGGTCAAAAGAATCATAATTTAAAATCACCTCATCACGGATCAGCGTTTTAGGGGTTTGCAGATAAAGATCTTTCAGGTAAGCCTGTTTTTCTGCATACACAAAATCTGTATTGAATTTCTGGATATTCAAGCCTCTTCCTTCCTGAATTTCTGCTGAATTCACTATGCCTGCAAAAGTATTATTCTCCATTTTGAATTGTCTTACCTCCACGTTCATTTTAGAAAAATTCATGTGGTTGAAATCCATTCCCTGTTGGGTAGGAGCAATCGCAGTATTGTTATAAATGGCTTTTACATCATTCAAGACAAGCTTCCCAAGAAGAAGCTTCATAGCTTTCTCTTTGTCTGAAACTTTGGAAATCTCAGGTTCTTTCTGATCTTTCGGATTGGCATCCTGTGCAGGAAGATACAGATTGGCATTAATATCTGCACCGGAAAGAAAAACATTGGAAATATTGTAGGAATTATTCTCAAGATCAAGTTTATTGATCTTCGTACTTAATTCTTTAAGCAGAACTTTAGCAAAAGTTTTGGTGTTATCATCACCGTAATCAATATTGAAATTGGTAAGCTTGATTCTTCTCAGGCCAATGCTTATCGGCTTTTTATCATTAAGTGAATCTACCTTTTTTTCTACTTTTTTAGAAACTTCTTCAACAAGATCCTGCTTTAATTTTAACCTTAGTCCGTCAAGATTGATATCGTTAACGGCATAGGTGTTTTTATTAAGGTCAAAAGTTTTAACCCTTGTATCAAATGATTTGAAATAGAGCTGAATGTCATTCCTGGACTGCTGATCATTGAATGTCACTCCAATGTCTTTTAAATTAATCTTATCCAGGGAAATAATAAACGGTTTGGAAGGGCTTTCTTCTTTATCACTGGTCGCAAAAGCATTGATAATATAATCGAAATTGAATGTCCCGTTTGGCTTACGAATTACATTGGCGCGGGCTCCTTCAAGATCTACGGAAGTAATATCAGCAGTGGAATTGATAAGCTTCAGCATATTTAAGCCCACATCCAGCTTTTTTACGGCAAGAAGTGTATCAACATCCTGTCCTTTAAGGTAAAGGTTTTCCATAATAAGGCTGTTCGGAAATCCTATATGAACCCTTTCCAGGCTTACTTTGGTCTTGATTTTTTTCTCAAGATATACAACCAGCTTATCTTTGATGAAGTTTTGAACGGCAGGAAGCCTTAAGCTAAATATAAGAAGGGTAAGAAAAACCAATATTGAAATACAGGTTATTGCAATACGCTTTAAGAGCTTTCTTTTGTTAATTTTCAGTTTCAAATACGATTAGGTTTCTAACAAAGATATAAATACTATTTTATTAGTTCTTTGTTGTGGTATCCTATTAGCAATACAAAAATCCTGCCTTGGCTGTCCTATTATGGAATTTAGTTTAGTAGTTGTCAAGTGAATAGTTGATAAAGACAGCCAAGGTTTGGATTTTTTTGTTAAAAAAGCCCCCTTTATATCATTTTAAACGTTGAAAAGGTTAGCAAAATGAAATTCAAATGTTGGATAGGTTTCAAAGGGGGCAAGGAATATATGGAGATAATAAATTTTGTTAAGTTATGTGAGCTAAGTTTTAAAGGACTGGAAGCTGGAAGAGGGAGGCTGAAAGTTATATTGGACATTCATTTTTAACAGTGCTCTTAAACGAGCTTTTAAAAAAAATAATAAAATGGTTCTGTAAGTCTTCTTTTAGACTTCAATGACTTCCCTCTTCCAGCTTCAAACTTTCATACTAAATTAATTGTTCCCGTTTTCCCATTTCACTTCTTCACCCTGTGGCGCGGCACCGCCCTGAGCCGGAGTGATGGGAGAAGTTTCCTGGTTGATGTGATAAATATAGGCTGCAATTTTTTCAGCATCCCGTCCGCTGATGGTTCCTTCTTTTATAAAAGGCCGCATCGTAGGATTATTGGGTGAACCGTTTTCAAGCATCCAGAAAACATTTTTGAACAGACTTTTCTCTTTGATATTGATCCAGTGTGTATCCGTAAGATTCGGGCCAATACCTCCTTTTCCGCCGTCACCGTGACAGGTGGCACAGTTGGTTTTGAAAAGTTCCTGACCTTCTGTGATATTATCTGCGCTGTATTTTGCGGTTTCCAGATCAATCTGGGGTGCAGTTTTTTCATATTCTGCTATAGATGCCAGCATTGTCGTAGTTTCTTTGTTTAATTCTGCCTCAGGATGAGCGTATTCTGTAAAGGCAAAGGCAGTCATATATACAACACAGAATATACATCCGAACCAGAACAGGCCTATCCACCATTTTGGCAGAGAATTGTCAAGTTCTGTGATCCCGTCAAAACCATGATCAATAAGAATATCTTTTTCTTCGGTAGCAGATTGTTTTTTAAACGCTGAATTCCAAAGCTTCTGATAGTAAGGAATACTTTTTTCTGCTAAATATTCTTTCTTTTCCTCTTTTGACAGTCTGCTGAAGCTTTCATTTTCCACCAAGTCTCCAATCGAATTCATGATCAGAAGAAGAATCACAGCGATCACAATAAGCGCCCAGAAAAATGGCGAGGAAAAATAACCTGAATCTCCGGCGAACATTTCAAACGCCATGATCGTTAAGCCTATCGTTGTTGCGATATATATTGAAATTGGGGTTCTCTTTTTCATTGCAGTACAATTTTAAGGTTACTCAGCACTTGCGGTCTGGATCTGTGTTGTTTTAATATCGGTTCCTAATCTTTGTAAATAGGCAATCATCGCTACAATTTCTCTTTGCTCAAGCGGTATATAAGATGCCCCTTTTGCTGCTTTTTCTTTTTCCATCTGATCTTTCAAATCATTAGCCTCAGAATAGATTCTCTGTACAATGGCTTTGGATTGGTTATCAGCCCATTTATTAGCTGAATCTATTTCCGCTTTTGAATAAGGGACATCGAAAGCATTTTTCATTAGTTTCATCTTATCCACCATTTGTGTACGGTCCAGTTTATTCGTGATCAGCCATGGAAAACGCGGCATAATGGAACCAGCAGACGTAATTCTCGGGTTGTACATATGTTTGAAGTGCCATGAATCCGGGTTTCTGCCACCTTCTCTGTGAAGATCCGGTCCTGTTCTTTTAGATCCCCATAAGAATGGTCTGTCATAAATAAACTCTCCGGCTTTGGAATACTGTCCGTTTTTACCTTCAAACCTTACGATCTCGTCACGGAAAGGTCGGATCATCTGAGAGTGGCAGGAGTTACATCCTTCACGGACGTACAGATCTCTTCCTTCCAGTTCAAGCGGTGTATATGGTTTTACGGCGGTAATCGTCGGAACGCTTTGTTTTAGTGATAATGTTGGAACGATTTCGATTAATCCACCAATGGCTACAGTGATGAAAGCCAGAATAGAAAGTAGTTTTGGAGTTCTTTCCAGCCAAAGGTGTACACCTTCGCCTTCTTTTCTTGCACTTCCGATATTTGCCAATGCAGGAGCTTCTGCAGGAACTTCTTTCTGGAATGAGCCTGATCTTACGGTTTTGATCACATTGATCACCATTAAAATAGCTCCTGAAAGATAAAAGATGCCTCCTAAGAATCTCATTTTAAAGTAAGGAATAATTGCTGTTACCGTATCCAGCCAGTTTTTATACATTAAAGTACCATCCGGATTGAACTGTTTCCACATTAATCCCTGTGTGAATCCTGAAATATACATCGGTACTGCATAGAAGATAATTCCCAATGTACCCAGCCAGAAATGCCAGTGAGCTAATTTTTTTGACCATAATTGTGTTCTCCACATGATCGGAATCAGGTAATAAATAATTCCGAATGCCATAAAACCATTCCATCCAAGTGCGCCAATATGTACGTGCCCAATTACCCAGTCAGTATAATGCCCGATTTTATTTAAAGATTTTGTAGCTAATAATGGGCCTTCGAAAGTGGCCATCCCATAACAGGTAATTGCTACCACAAAGAATTTAAGGATTGGATTCTCCCTTACTTTATCCCAGGCACCTCTTAAAGTAAGAAGGCCGTTCAGCATTCCTCCCCACGATGGGGCAATAAGCATAATAGAGAATCCCGTACCTACGGCCTGAGCCCATGCCGGAAGCGCCGTATACTGAAGGTGGTGAGGGCCTGCCCAGAGGTATACGAAAATCAGCGACCAAAAGTGAATAATGGATAATTTATAGGAGAATACAGGACGCTGTGCCGCTTTCGGCATGAAATAGTACATCAGACCTAATACCGGAGTGGTCAGTACGAATGCTACGGCATTGTGACCGTACCACCACTGTACAAGTGCATCTTTTACACCGGCATATACGGAATAGGATTTCCAGCTTGTGAATGATAAGGGAACTTCAAGATTATTAAAGATATGCAGCATGGCTACGGCTATCCATGTGGCAATATAAAACCAGATGGCTACATACAGGTGTCTTACCCTTCTTTTCGCAATGGTTCCGAACATATTGATTCCGAAGATAACCCATGAGAAAGTGATCAAAATATCGATTGGCCACTCGTGTTCTGCATATTCTTTGGATGTATTGATACCCATTAAGAAAGTGATCACTACGGCAACAATCATCAGCTGCCAGCTCCAGAAATGGATCCATGAAAGCGTGTCGCTGTACATTCTTGTTTTTAAAAGTCTCTGCATGCTGTAATAAGCACCGCAGAAGAAGGAATTACACACAAAAGCAAAAATAACGGCACTGGTATGAAGCATTCTGATCCTTCCGAATCCCATAGCTCCCTGCGTGTTGATCAGTCCCTGGATGTTTCCACTTCTTAAACTCTGGATAGTAGTATCGTCCGTCCCGAATAAAAACTCTGGTAATTCAGGGTAAAAAAGCATCAGCGCGGCTGTAAGTCCCAGCAGGAAGCCGACCAGCCCGAATACGATAGTAGCATACAAGAATGCTCTGACAATATTATTGTCATAATTGAATTTTTGCGTCTCCATAATTCCAATAGTGTTGTACCGAAGCGATATTTATCCTCTGAAATCAGATAGTTTTTGATCTGGATTTATATGAAAAAATAAATATCATGTAATGTGTTAATGTTTTGCCAAAGGTATTTATTAACTTTGTGTAAGTCTAGTAGATATCCTTCTAAACTATACTGAAAACTACTAAAACAAAAGCGATGAAAATATGTGGTCAAAATATCAGGAAAATCCGTAGAAGCAAAGACTTTACGCAGGAGTATATGGCTTTTGAAATGGGCATTTCCCAAAAGGCCTATTCCGACATTGAAAACTCTAAAGTGAAGATCAATCTGGAAATCCTGACAAAAATTTCAGATATTTTAGAAATCAAACCATCTGATATCTGCAGTATTTCACATAAATGCGGTACAGATGGGAATGAGGATAGGTACCAGTCGCTTTTAGAGTATATGAAAAAGAATAATATTTCAATTCCGGATGAATATTTGTAAAGTAATACTCCATTTTATTTTTTAATTCTTTAAAACTGAATCTATTGAGTATTCTGTAAGCTTCATACAGCCGAATTTCTCTAAAGTTTTATATATTTAGGGCATAATTGATTTTATGAGCAGCGAACAGAAAACGGAGTCCAATGATGGGGCTCTAGTCAGAGGATTAACCAACAGACATATTCAATTAATTGCCCTCGGAGGTGCCATAGGAACGGGACTGTTTCTGGGGATCGGTCCGGCTGCAGTTTTAGCGGGCCCGTCCGTTATTCTGGGATATGCATTAGCAGGAATTATTGCATTCTTTATTATGCGTCAGCTTGGTGAAATGGTGGTTCAGGAACCTGTTTCGGGAAGTTTCAGTCATTTTGCCTATAAATATTGGGGGAATTTTCCGGGTTTTGCTTCCGGCTGGAATTATTGGATCCTTTATATTCTCGTGAGTATGGCTGAACTGACAGCAATCGGGCATTACATTCACTTTTGGTGGCCCGAAATTCCACTCTGGGTTTCCAGTTTATTCTTTTTTATCATGATTACGGCCTTAAATCTGGCGTCTGTAAAAGTATATGGAGAAACGGAATTCTGGTTTTCCATCATTAAGGTGGTAGCGATCATCGGGATGATTGTTTTCGGTATTTATTTATTGTTGAGTGGTACCGGAGGCGATAAAGCGAGCATTTCAAATCTGTGGAATGACGGTGGATTTTTTCCCAAAGGTTTCTTTAATAAAGGGGAAGGCGGGTTTTCAGGACTGTTTGCAGCTATGGCAATGATCATGTTTTCTTTTGGTGGGCTGGAACTCATTGGGATTACGGCTGCCGAAGCTAAAAATCCGGAAAAGACAATTCCTAAAGCAACCAATCAAGTTATTTACAGGATTTTAATTTTCTACGTGGGTGCTTTGGTTATTTTATTTGCTTTGAGCCCGTGGAGAGAGATTACCGAAGGAACAAGCCCTTTTGTCATGGTTTTCCAGAATTTAAATGGGTTTGAATTCAATATATTCGGAAAGGTGATCCAGTTTAATGTTTTAATTGCCAATATCCTTAATCTGATTGTTTTAACCGCGGCTTTATCGGTGTACAACAGCAGTGTTTACAGCAACAGCAGAATGCTTTTCGGATTGGCGCAGCAGGGAAATGCCCCTAGATTTTTAAAGAAACTAAACAAAAACAGTGTGCCTACCAATGCGATTCTGATCTCATCCTGCTTTGCCGGGATCTGTATTATCATTAATAAGCTGGTTCCTGAAAAAGCATTTGAATATTTAATGGCTCTGGTAGTTTCTACGTTAATTATCAATTGGCTGATGATCTGCTATACTCATCTGAAATTCAGAAAAGAGAAGGATGCTGCTGGTGTGAAGACTTTATTTCCTTCCATATTTTATCCTATATCGAATTACATCTGTATCCTTTTTTTAGCCGCTATTTTGGTGTTGATGAGTATTACAGGAATGGAAATTCAGGTTATTTTAATTCCGGTCTGGCTGATTTTTCTGTTTCTGATGTTTAAACTTTATAAACCTAAAACCAAATAATTAATAAAAAGGACGGATTGTGATCTGTCCTTTTTCTGTATCTTGTTATAAATGAAATGCTTTACATGAAGAAGTTTTGTGAGAAAGTAAATCATTAATGATTTAAAAACAAAAACCACCCTTAAAAAGGATGGTTTGTAGACCCACAGGGATTCGAACCCCGACTGACGGTACCAAAAACCGGAGTGCTACCGTTACACTATAGGTCTGTTTTATTTTTGGTGGTGCAAATCTACAATTTTTTTCTTTATGGACAAATAACTGTTTAGAAAAATTCAATGAATTAAGTCTTATTTTTTATCTGATCAATTGATTTTGAGATGAGCTTAAAGAATAATAAAGCCTGGAAACTGAAAAAAACAAAAAACCACCCTTAAAAGGATGGTTTGTAGACCCACAGGGATTCGAACCCCGACTGACGGTACCAAAAACCGGAGTGCTACCGTTACACTATAGGTCTGTTTTTATTTTGGT
>NZ_QNUH01000010.1 GCF_003385495.1 Chryseobacterium elymi
TTCGCAAGTCAATTCTCAATTATTACGATCAAAAAAATCACCCATTGGCGATTCGCAATTCACAAACTATATTTCTAATGGTCAATTGTGAATTTTGCTTCGCAAGTCAATTGTCAATTATTACAATCAAAAAATTCACTCATTGGCGATTCACTATTCACAAACTATATTTCTAATGGTCAATTGTGAATTTTGCTGCGCAAGTCAATAGTCAATTGATGTGTTAAACTGTTAAGGTTCACCATTAACAATTCACTATTCACAAATCAATACTGTTTTTAATGGTCATTGATCAATTTTGCTCCGCTATCAATTTTTTAGCACATAATTAATTTCAGAACTAACGATTCACTTGCGTAGCAAAATTGACCATTCACAATTCACTTCCCCAACGTTTTTTTCTATTTACACTTTTTAATAAAAACAGAGAAACATCCAGAACAAACTGATTATTAGTTAAATATTATCATCATATAGTGAATAATATGATATTTTTTACTATTTTAGTTTTACAAATTAAAACTTATATAATATGAAAAATTTAAAGAAGCTCAACAGAGAGCAACAGAAACAAATTAATGGAGGTGCTATTAACAGATGTAACAATACCAACAGACCCTGCTCTATAGGATGGTGCTGCAACGGAGTATGCTCACCTTATGCATGTATTGATCCTGAGCTTTAAGTATTAGATCTTTTATCTTAATGATTAAATCTATTGATATGAAAAATCTAAAGAAACTAAACAGAGAGCAGCAAAGCCAGATCAATGGCGGAACTATCGCAAGATGCAGCTTAACCAGACCATGCACCGTTGGATGGTGTTGTGATGGAGTATGTAGCCCACAAGCATGTATTGAATTCTAAGAATCTTATCTTTTATTGAACTAAAAAATATTTATCATGAAAAATTTAAAGAAACTCAACAGAGAACAACAAAGAAAAATCAACGGAGGAGCTATTGAAAGATGCAGCGCAACCAGACCATGTTTTATTGGTTTCTGCTGCTGGGGAGTGTGTATGGAATATGACTGTATTGAAGAATAAATCAGTTTTTACTTAATACAGAATATCCATGAAAAATATAAAAAAACTCACCAGAAAAGAACAGCTGACGATCAACGGCAGCGGACTGGGCAAGAAATGCCAGAACCACACACAGTGTGGATTTGGAGAATGCTGTGACGGAGGCATGTGTATGCCTTCTCCCTACCCTTTATGCGGACCTATTCTTGAATAATATAGGTATTTATGAATTAAATTTAATTTTTGAACATCCGCTCCGGCGGGTGTTTTTTGTTTCCAAAAAATATTCTAATTGATTTTAAGCTTTAATTAATCCTTAATTTTGCTGCTTTCCTTCATAGTCTTAAATTTTTGAATTATTTTTGCATATCCAAAAAAAATTCACGTTTTGAATTCCAGAGACGAACTTATCTTTAATCCTGCCGATATCGCCGAAACTCTTAGCAGCCTTCCTGCTGATGAGAGGCTTTTGGCATTTTTAAAAGTTCCGAAAGAATATAAAGCGGAAGTTTTTTCCCATCTTGATCCTGATTTCCAGGAAGAAACTATCAGAAGTATCGGAAGCGAAGAAGTTTCCGAAATTCTGAACGGAATGACTCCGGATGACAGAACTTCTCTTTTTGAGGACTTTCCGGACGAGTTGATCAAGTATTCCATCAATCATCTTAATCCTCAGGAAAGAAGGATTGCCCTGAAGCTTCTGGGCTATGACTCAGACTCTATTGCCCGTCTGATGACACCTTATTATATCCAGATCCGTAAAGAATGGACGGTAAAAAGATGTCTTCAGCAGATCAAAAAGGTCGGAAAAAGAGTGGAAACCATGAACCACCTGTATGTGGTGGATGAAAGAAACCGTCTGATTGATGATATTGCCTTAGGAAGCCTGCTTTTGGCAGAAGAGGATACTCTGATCTCGGATATGACTGACAATCATTTCGTAGCAATAATGACAACTACTTCAAAAGAAGATGCAGTAACGTATTTTGAAAAATATGACCGGACTGCCCTTCCCATCATTACAGAAGCCGGTGTCCTTGTAGGTATTGTAACTATTGATGATATTCTTGACCAGATCGAACAGCAGAATACGGAAGATATTCAGAAATTCGGGGGTCTTGAGGCCTTAGATGATCCTTACACGCAGACTTCGCTCATGGAGATGATCAAAAAGAGGGGTACGTGGCTGATTATTCTTTTCTTTTCGGAAATGCTGACTGCTTCCGCGATGGGTTATTTTGAAGATGAAATTCAGAAAGCTGTTGTACTGGCCTTATTTGTGCCGTTAATTATTTCCAGTGGAGGAAATTCCGGTTCCCAGGCAGCAACCCTTATTATCCGGGCTATGGCTCTTCAGGAAATCGGTCTGAAAGACTGGTGGTATGTGATGAAAAAAGAGATCTTTACCGGGCTCGCGCTAGGCGGTATTCTTGGTGTTATCGGCTTTTTAAGGATTATGGTATGGCATGAAGCAGGATTCTTCAATTATGGAATGTACTGGCCTTATGTAGGCTTAAGTGTTGGGGTTTCTCTAGTGCTGATTGTTCTTTGGGGGACGCTCTCAGGATCCATGGTTCCTTTTATCCTGAAAAAACTGAACCTCGACCCTGCCACTTCTTCCGCCCCATTTGTCGCAACTCTGGTGGATGTCACCGGACTTATTATTTATTTTTCTGTAGCCGGACTTTTCCTGACAGGAAAACTTTTGTAATTTAGGCAGACAAAGTCTGAATATGAAAGTTGTTTCTTTAGTCCCCTCTATTACAGAGGCGTTATTTGATCTTGGCCTTACTGAAAATGAAGTGATCGGCAGGACAAAATTCTGTATCCACCCTGAAAACACAGTGAAGAACGTTCCTGTTATCGGCGGAACAAAAAACATCAATATTGATAAGATCAAAGCACTGCAGCCGGATCTCATTCTGGCCAATAAAGAGGAAAATATCAAAGAGCAGGTAGAAGCACTGATGGGCGATTTTAAAGTCACCGTAACTAATGTGGAGACCGTTGAAGATAATTATTACCTTCTTAAAACACTCGGAAATCTTTTTAACAAAGAAGAAAGGGCACAACAGTTCAATCTCAAGATTTATGAAGTTCTGGAACTGGCAAAACTCGATTCACCAGTAAAAGCAGCTTACCTCATCTGGAAAAATCCTTATATGACCATCGGTTCAGATACTTTTATACACAGAATCCTGTCGGAGATTGGTTTTGAAAATATTTTTAAGAACAGAACCCGTTATCCTGAGATTGAAATAGAAGATCTTGCTGAAGCGGAAGTCATTATGCTTTCTTCGGAGCCTTTCCCTTTCAAAGAAAAACATATTGAAGAGATGAAGGCCTTTTATCATGATAAAAAAATCATGATTGTGGATGGAGAAGCATTTTCATGGTACGGAACGCATATTGCAAAATGCGGGGATTATTTTAAAGAATTACTAGCTGAAATTCATGCCATGCAGCGTTAATTTTAATCACAAAAGGGGTAAAAGTTTTAAACACTTAAGTTTTTTATAAGTTGTAATAAAAGCTGCATAGAAGAGCACTTAAGTTCTCTGAAAATCTTTGATTTTCATACGGGCAAAAATTCGTCTGAGGGTTCAGAATTCCCCTCCTCTGGAGGGGTGGCGAAAATTCAAAGAATTTTTGACGGGGTGGTCAAAAAGAATATCCACATTTCTCAACAATCTCTTGAACCAATCAATTTGATGGCTTCGGGAATCTCAGCCACCAATTGTATTTAAATGCAACAAAAAAGCCCCAATTTACATCGGAGCTTGTATTTTATCTGTGGAATTGAAATTTCAATTACAAAATCTTTGACACCTCATTACAAAGCCATTCCAAAAGTTCACGGTCCTGAGCAGTAAATGGGTCTACAGTATGGGAATCGATATCAATCTGACCCACATTCTGACCATCTTTGAAAATCGGTACCACAATCTCAGCTTTCGTATCAATAGAGCAGCTCAGATAATTGCTTTCCTGATGAACATCCGGAACTACAAATGTCTCATTGGAAACAGCAACCTGTCCGCAGATCCCTTTTCCGTAAGGAATGATGGTATGATCGGTAGGTGCTCCTACGTAAGGACCGAGTTTTAGCTCATCTTTATCCCCGTTTTTAAAGTAGAATCCTGTCCAGTTGAAGTAAGAGATTTCCTGATCCAACAGGTGACACACCTTCTCAAGCTTTTCTTCTGTATTATGTTTTGGACTTTCAAGAATGGAAGAAAGTCTTTTCTTTATTTCTGACATTTTATTTTGTTTTAGGAGAATTGTTTGAAGGAAAGTTCTTCTTTATAGCCGAACATTCCGCGTTCTTTTATCATTTCTGCCACACCTTCAGGAACCTGGTTTTCCCAGCCTTTAACGCAGCATGCAATTTTTCTTAAGATTTCTCTGGAATAAATTTCCAGGAACTCGGGATTATGATTGGTAATATCTACAATACGGTTGTTGTGCTTGAAATATTTGTAAAGCTCTTTTAGGTTTTCTTCTACTTTAAGATTTGAAGAATCCAGCAATTCATGGGTTTCAGGATCTTTGTAAGGGTAAAGATACACCCTCATTCCGTTTCTGAAGAATTTTCCAAATGCTTCAAGAATTCCACCCGAAAGGTCTTTGTAATATTTCTCGTCAAATACCATCAGAAGGTTATTAACACCCATTGCAACACCAATATCTCCGCTCGTATAAGATGCAAAATAATCGATCAGCCTGTAGTATTCCGAGAAGTTGGAAATAATAACGGTATATCCCAGTTTACCGAGAATATCCACCCTGTCCATAAAATCTCTCTCATCAATATCTCCATCCGCCCGAAGGTTTGAAATGGTGATCTCAATAAGCACTTCTGTTTCTTCATGGGTACAGATTGCGTCTTTCTGAAACATCTCAAGACCGTTTTTAAGCATATCGATATTCACCTTCGTTACGGGCCTGAAACTCCCTCTTACTGCAAATATATTTTTCTTATATAAAACATCGGCAGGCAGCATATTGCTTCCCTGAGAATTGAAAATCACCGCATCTGTCATTCCATGCTTCACAAGCTGCAGCGACATGAGCCTATTATCAACATAGTCAAAAGCAGGACCGCTGAAATCAATCATATCAATTTCAAGACCGTCTTTTGCAATGTCATCGTATAAAGATTCGATTAAATTTCTAGGATTGTCGTAGTAATGAAAAGCTCCGAAAATAAGGTTTACTCCAAGGTTTCCTAAGGTTTCCTGCTGTAATGTAGCATCATTTTCCTTAAATTTTACGTGGATCACGATCTCATTGTAATCTTCGTTTTCCTTTGTCTGGAAACGGATTCCTACCCATCCGTGGCCTTTAAGCGTTTTGTCGAAATTAATGGTAGTTACCGTATTTGCATAAGAGAAAAATTTTCTGTTGGGATTGTTTTCCCTTGAAATTCTTTCTTCAATTAAAGCAACTTCATAACGGAGCATTTTACGAAGTCTGTTTTGAGTAACATACCTGTTTTTTGCTTCTTTTCCGTAAATGGCATCACTAAAATCTTTGTCATAAGCAGACATCGCCTTAGCAATTGTACCGGAAGCCCCTCCTGCTCTAAAAAAGTGACGAACAGTCTCCTGCCCTGCTCCAATTTCTGCGAAAGTACCATAAATAGTAGGATCTAGATTAATTGTTAATGCTTTTTGTTTAGGAGTTAGTTTCTGATACATTAGGACGTGAAATTTTTCGTAAATTTACCAAAATTAAACCAACCTCAAAAGAAAATGAAGTTGAAATTTTTAGGAACCGGTACTTCCCAGGGTGTGCCCGTTATAGGCTGTACATGCGAGGTATGCACTTCCAAAAATCCCAAAGACAGGCGTTTCCGCTCTTCAGTAATAATTACTACTGAGGAAAGTAAAAAAATACTGATCGACTGCGGACCGGATTTCAGGGAACAGATGCTTCTCAACCACGAAAATACTGTAGATATTGCTCTTCTTACCCATGAACACAACGACCATGTGATTGGGCTTGATGATATGCGTCCGCTGATTTTTAAAAGCGGAAAAAACATGCCGATTTACTGCTACCAAAGAGTTGGAAATGAAATTAAAAACCGTTTTCCTTATGCCTTCGCTGATATAAGATATCCAGGAGCACCGGCTTTTGATCTTCATGAAATTGAAAATAAACCTTTCCACGTTTTAGATACCGAAATCACGCCTGTTGAAGTGATCCATTATGAAATTACGGTCTTTGGATATAAATTTAAAAACCTTGCCTACATTACGGATGCCAATTTTATTTCGGATACAGAAAAGGAGAAGCTGCAAAATTTGGATGTGTTGGTTTTGAACTGCATCAGAAAATTCGATCCGCATCCTGCCCATTTTATTCTTCCTGACGCTATTGCCCTGTTCAAGGAGCTTAAGCCTAAAAAATTATTTTTAACTCACATCAGCCACCATCTCGGACTGCATGATATTGAAAATAAGGATCTTCCTGAGGGAATGCATCTGGCCTATGATGGTCTGGAGATAGAGTTTTAAAATTTTTCCCTTAAAAAGCTTTTGAACATTAAAAAAAGTTTATATATTTGCACACCAATTTAACACTTGCCCAGGTGGCGGAATTGGTAGACGCGCTGGTCTCAAACACCAGTTCTTAGGAGTACCGGTTCGATCCCGGTCCTGGGTACAAGACCGGAAAGAGGTGATAATTCACTTTCTCTCCGGTTTTTTTACGCACCTAACTCATTGTTTATCTGATATATATAGGAGAGCAAAACATTGGGTCGGGTGGTTCGATAATGATTTTTTGAAAATTGCAATTTTTCAGGAAATATCGAACCAATTACCTAACTGACAGACAGGGTCTCCCTATAGCAATGTCTTCACCTGTATCAGGTAACCATAATGATTTCTATAATATCAAGCTTCAATTTGAAGAAATAACGGATACCCTTGAATCAGCATCAATTTCCGTAAAAGGTCTTTTTATGAATGCCGATGCAGGTTTTGATTCTGTAGATCTACTTTTGGCTTGCGAACAAAAAGAAATAATTCCTAATATAGCATATAACAGAAGAAATAATAGCCAATACACTGAGCGTATATTAGATAAAAAGCTTTATAGAGAACGATATTCGATCGAAAGAACAAATGCTTGGACGGATAGTTATCGAACTATTCTTAATCGTAAAAAGTCAAGATGACTTCATTATATAAATCCTGACCTTCATGCTCTTTAATCAATACGAATGATTTCTCAGAACTTTTATCGCATGTACTACAAAAATGAAAACCTAACTCATTATCCTCTACAGATACGTACTGTTGAAGTTGCCCATAGTACCATCCTAAGACGGTTAACAGAGCAAATAACAAACTGTATAGATATTGATAGAATTTCCCTTTCATTACAGGCACAAATGTAAGTAAACTTCAAAATGATTACAAATAATAGAGATTAAAAAAGTGTTAAAGAATACAATTTTTTCCCCTGTAAACAAAAAAGCCGTCCCATTTCTGAGACAGCCTTACTAACATATAAAATCAACTAACTAACATATCATTGTAATTTACCTGCTAACGCTTTAAATAGCAATACATTGTTTCTGGTATTTTCATGTTGAAATTTCAAAAGATCAAGCTCGGCTTGCAGCTTGCTCTTCTGAGCATTGATCAGTTCAAAGTAGTTCGCATAACCCGTAATATACAAGTCGTTAGATACCTCTATTCCCTTATCAAGATAATTGACTTCCTCTTCTTTAAGTTCTAAAACTTTATGAAATATTTGAGTCTGTTTCAGAATAGACTGCAACTCATTAAAGGCAGTAGTAACACTCTTCTGGTAATTCAGAAATGCAATTTCCTGTCCTATGCCAGCAACTTTAAATTTATATTGCAGCTGGCCTTTGTTAAAAACAGGGACTATCAATCCTCCTAAAATCTGTCCAGCCAAAGAGGCTGGTTTGAAAAGTGTTTCGGCAGAAAAGGAATTGATTCCTAATCCTGCTCCAATATCAATTTTAGGATAAAAAGCAGCTCTTGCAGCCCTGGCATCGGCATGTGAAGCCTTAAGATAATAGTAGTTTGAAATCACATCCGGTCTGGAATGGATTATCTTATCAAGATTGATATTGGAATTCAGAATATTGAAATTCGTAGGCAGAAGAGTATCACCTCTCTGTACATCGCCACCATATACCCCTGTTAAGGTTGATATGGCTTGCTTCACGGTGACTATTTCTACTTTAATATGTTCAATTTCTGCCAGCCAGTTATTGTTCTGCGCCTTAAACTGCTGTACAGCCAGTTCAGTTACCTTACCAACTTCACGCTGTGCTTTGATAATTTCAAAGGCACGCTTCTGAAGATTGTAATTATCCCGGTAGATTTTTAACCGCTTGTCTAAAGCAATCAGATCATAATATAAATTGGCGATATCCGTAAAAAGATCGGTCTGAAGAAGCTTCAAACCTTCTGTTGAAGCAAGAAATTTGTTCTGAGCTGAAAGTTTCTTATTTTTTAGTTTTCCCCAGGCATCAATTTCCCAGCTGCTTCTGGCGCCCATCCAGTAATTCGGAGTAAAGGAAGTATTGATTTTTTGTTCTTCAGTGATATTGGAGGAAAGATTGGTATCATAATTCCCAACCCCTTCCATTGTATATTTCCCATACCGGTCGCCGGAAACCTGAACTCCGACTTCCAGAGAGGGTAGTAATTCTGTTTTTGACCGCTTTAAAAAGCTGTTGGCTATTTCTACTCTTTGCTGGGCTATTTTAAAATCGGGATTGGCTTTTTTTACCTCTTCGAAAAGATATAATAAATGGGGATCCGTAAAATAACCTTTCAGATCTATTCCTGAAAATTCCGATCTGCCGGTAGCAGAATCAGCTGCAACGGAATCCGGCAATTTATCAACTTCCTTCATAGAAGCTACTTTAGGAACAGCACAGGATGTCATGAGCAATCCTGTGATACTCCAAAATATAAGTTTTAATTGAATTCGTTTCATGCTTTTTTTCTGTTTTCAAGGGTTGCAAAGAAAATGTAAAGGCCAGGAATGATGATAAGACCGAAGACTGTACCGATTAACATCCCTCCTGCTGCTGCAGTTCCAATAGAACGGTTCCCGACAGCTCCGGCACCCGATGCTACACATAATGGAATCAATCCTGCGATAAAAGCGAAAGAGGTCATCAGAATGGGACGAAGACGCTGTCTTGCTCCTTCTATAGCAGCTGAAATAATGCTGTTTCCCTCCTTGTAACTTGCAATGGCAAACTCCACAATTAAGATCGCATTTTTGGCAAGCAGCCCTATCAGCATTACCAATGCCACCTGAGCATAAATATTGTTGTCAAGACCACAAACCAGCAGAGCGATATAAGAACCGAAAATTCCCGTTGGTAAACTTAACAGCACCGGCATAGGAAGCAGAAAACTCTCATATTGTGCTGCCAGTAAAAGGTAGACGAAAATCAGGCAGACCAGGAAAATATAAACCGTTTGATTTCCTGATAAGATCTCTTCACGGGTCATACCCGACCATTCAATATCGAAGCCTTTAGGAAGAGTTTCTTTTGCTATTTTATCTACTGCAGCAATAGCGTCACCTGAACTAAAGCCCTCAGCGGCCTCTCCATTGATCATTGCAGACATATACATATTATACCGCGTAAGCACCTCGGGTCCATATACTCTTTCAATTGTTATAAAGGTTGAAAAAGGTACCATTTCACCTTTGTCATTTTTTAAAAATAGGTTCAATATACTCTCCGGAGTATCGCGGAATTCAGGCCCTGCCTGAACCATAACTTTATACATCTGCCTGAACCGGATGAAATTGGTAGCATAATAGGATCCCAGCAAAGTTTGTAAAGTGGACATTGCATTATCCGCTGAAATTCCTTTCTTCGCCGCCATATCATAATCGATATTCACCATATACTGCGGAAAAGTAGCATCAAAGCTGGTAAAGCTGTTCTTAAGCTCAGGAGCATCATTCAGTTTCTTAACAAAATCCTTGGTTACTTGATCCATATTTTCAATACTTCCGCCGGTTCTGTCCAAGAGGCGAAGTTCAAAGCCGCTGGTATTCCCAAATCCCGGAACTGTTGGGGGCGCAAAAGCTTCAATTTCCGCATCGGCAATCCCATTCGTTTTCTCATTTAATTCTTTAATAAAGTCATCCACAGATACACTTCTTTCTTTCCAGTCTTTAAGATTAATCATCGCCATTCCATATGATGACCCCGCAATTTCAGTGACCACATTATATCCTGCAAGAGTTGTTACATTTTCTACTCCATCCATCTTTTTAGCGATACTGGTAATTTCATCAAGTACCTTTTCGGTTCTTTCTACCGTCGCTCCCTGGGGAGTGGTAACACTGATATACGCCATCCCTTGATCTTCCATAGGAATGAATCCCGATGCCAGAAATTTTGATGTCAGTCCCGTTAGTAGTATGAATAAAGTCAGGAGTCCGAAAGTCACTGTCGTCCGGGTGGCAAATTTTGACAGGACTTTTACATAACCGTTGGTAACTCTGTCAAGAATGGTATTAAATACACTGAAAAAACGATCCAGTAAACCTTTCTTACGATGATCATCATGAGGCTTCAATATGAGTGCACATAAAGCTGGAGTAAGGGTTAATGCATTAATACCGGAAATCACGATACTGATTGCCAAAGTAAGCGAAAACTGCCGGTAAAATACTCCTACAGGGCCATCCAGGAATGCTACAGGAATAAAAACCGCCGACATGACCAAGGTTATAGCTACTACTGCACCCGATATTTCTTTAGCTGCCATTATCGTGGCTTCAAAAGGCATATGTCCTTCTTCCATTTTGACATGAACAGCTTCAACGACAACAATGGCATTATCTACAACAATACCAATAGACAGAACCAGCGCAAATAAAGTCAACAGATTAAGTGAAAAACCCAGCATATCCATAAAAGCAAATGTACCCACCAAAGCCACCGGAATAGCGAGCACCGGAATAAGCGTAGAACGCCAGTCCTGAAGGAAAAGAAAAACAACTATCGCCACCAGAATAAAGGCTTCGATAAGGGTCTTTAAAACAGCATGGATAGAAGCATCCAGAAACCTTGAAACATCATACGCAAGGTTATAATCCATCCCCGGTGGGAACGAGCCTTCTTTCAGTTCCGCCATTTTATTTTTGACATTCTGGATAACCTCAGAGGCATTAGATCCCGGTCTTTGTTTCATCATGATTGATGCTGACGGCCTTCCATCGGTTTTCGAAACCATTCCATAAGTCATCGCTCCAAATTCAACTTTTGCGATATCTTTCAGTTTTAATATCGTTCCTTCTTCATCCGCCCTAACGGGAATTTCTTCATATTGCTGAGGCTCAAAAAACTTTCCTCTGTATTTTACAACATACTGAATCTGGCCTGCCTTTTTACCGGAGGATTCTCCTACCTTTCCCGGAGCTGCCGAAATATTCTGTTTCTGCAGGGAACTGATTACTTCTTCCGTGGAAATATTATACGCCGCCATTTTCTGGGGATCAAGCCAGACCCTCATGGAATATTCCTTCTGCCCCATAATCTCTGCTCTCCCCACTCCATCCAGGCGCTTGAGTTCCTGAAGAATATTAATATCTGTAAAGTTGTAAATAAACTGCTCATCCTGGCTAGGATCGCTGCTGGTAATATTGAGGTACATCAGCATACTGTTTACCTCCTTTTCAGTAGTCACCCCGGCCCGGATTACTTCCTCAGGAAGTTCATCAAGAATTGTAGTTACCCGGTTCTGTACATTCACTGCAGCCAAATCCGGATCAGTACCCACTTCAAAAAAGACCTGTATAACTGTCAGTCCATCATTTGAAGTAACGGTTGACATATAGGTCATTCCCGGTACACCATTAATAGCACGCTCCAGGGGTAGAGCAACCGCATCTGCTGAAACTTCGGCGTTAGCCCCTGTATATTTTGCTGTAACGGTTACTGAAGGTGGAACGATGTCAGGAAACTGGGTGATAGGCATCTTAGTCAGCGCCATAATTCCTATCAAAACAAAGACAATGGAAATCACCAACGAAAGTACTTTTCGCTTTATAAATATCTCTACCATAATCAACTATTTAAGAATTATAATCTGTCTTTAATTTTGATCATATCACCGTCTTTAAGAGACTGCGCTCCCTCATAAATAATCAGATCTCCCTTTTTGATACCACTTTCAACCAGATATGAATTCTTTATGGCCGGACCGACTTTAATATTGGTCATCTTTACCTTATTATTCTTATCCACCAAAAATATGTAGGTTTTATCCTGAATTGAAAAGGTTGATTTTTGTGGAATGAGAAGTGCATTATTCTGAACATCCGAAATGGTCAGCTTACCGGAAGTCCCATGTTTGATTATATGTTGTGGGTTTGGAAAAAGCACCTTATATCTGATGGATCCGGTAGCACGGTCAATCTCGCTTTCAGCAGATTTTAAGGTACCGTTAAACTGATAGTTTGTTCCGTTAGGAAGGGTAAGCTCAATCTTCTGATGCTTTCCTAATTTATCGCTTGCTAAAAGCTCAAAGTATTTATTTTCAGGAATAGAGAAGTAAGCATATACCTCATCCAGTTGCGAGAGTGTCGTCAGAAGTGTTCCGTTATTGACCAAACTTCCGCTTTTATGGGGAATGACATCGATCACACCGTCGAATGGTGCTGTAATCAATGTAAAATTAATCTGCTGAACAACCGCTTTTTTTTCAGCCTCGGCAAAAGAACATTTTGCCCGGGCCGATGCCAGCCTGGCTTTAGCAAGCTCAAACTCGTTAGCAGCAACAAACTTTTTGGCATATAAACTTTCAATCTGTCTGAGTTCAACCTCAGCGATCCGAAGGTCAGCTTTTGTCTGTTTAAACCTGGCCTCAGCCTTCAACAGATCCATCTGCAACTCAGCATCATTGATCTTGAAGAGCGACTGCCCTTTTTTTACAAACTGTCCTTCATTCACATAAATATGTTGAATGATGCCGTCAATTCTGGAGCGGATTTCAACATTTCTTTTGGCCTGTATATCGGTAACAAACTGATTGCTGATCAGTGTATCTTTTTGTTTTACCTCAAGAACGGGGACTTCCTTAGTGTTTTTATTTTTATTGGGATTGTTTTTACCACATGATAATGCGCATAATAATGCACTTACGCATAATATGAAACTTTTTATATTCATTATAGAATTTTATAACTGAAACTTTACGAAAAAAAATAGGAGGAAGTATCAGTTTAAAACAACTGCAGTAAATGAAGATAGGATTTTACGGCGCAAAATATGTCTCCAGAAGAAATAGGTGGACCCTTGCGAACAACTTTAATAAGGACTTCAGGACAATTCTCCGACTTGCCTGGAATATCAAAATAATTTAGATATTTAGAAAAGCTTTTATTCTCAACTTCAACTGCCTTTACATTGTTATACTTCTTGATAGAGCGATTCGCGCCGCTGGGTACAGGATATTTAAAAGCAGCGATATTGACCGATGTTTTGCCAGCCCTATCTGAGTTGAAAACAAAAAAGAGTGTAAAAATATAAAAACAAAAAGACGTTCTAAATAATAACATTCAGCCGTAATATTGAAAATTCAGGGGATTAAAAATAGTATATTAACAAATGTAAGTCATTTTACTTTAATTTTTTTTTAATTTATGTTAAAAATTTACAAAATAAAAGTTAATTGATATTGTACAATCTTTTTCATCATTTGTCAGAATCAGATTAATTAAAATGATTGTAGCTAAAGAATTAAGTTCGTTTTCGGTTTTCAGTACTTTTGTAAGACAACAAATTATATTTATGGAGCTATTTTTAATCTTCTCTATTCTCATCACACTCGCAGCATTCTTTTCTTATCTTAATATAAAATTTTTATAACTTCCTTCCGGAATCAGTCTGATGATGATGGGGTATTAGCGGCGGCTGGTGTGATTGTTACCGGATATTTTTCTTCAGGTTTCACAGAAATGATCCGTGAGAAGCTGGCTTTAATTGATTTTTCAGAATTTCTATTGGGTATTCTTTTAAGTTTTTTGTTATTCGCCGGTTCTCTGCACATCTCTATTCCGGAATTAAAAAAATCTGCAAAAAGCATCATTAGTTTTGCCACCATCGGGACATTAATATCTACATTGGTAGTGGGATACAGTTTGTTTTATCTTCTCTCAGCTTTTCATCAAAACATTCTCCTTATATACTGCCTGCTGTTTGGGGCTCTGATCTCACCCACTGATCCTATTGCTGTAATGGGGATCCTGAAAAAAACGAATTTATCCAAAAATATAGAAACCAATATTGTTGGAGAATCTCTTTTTAATGACGGTATCGGAGTTGTGATCTTCGTTACTATTTTAAAAATAGCCACACTAGGACTGCAAAACTTTGGACCTGCCGACATCGGAATGCTTTTTATTCATGAAGCCATCGGCGGTATTATTATCGGTCTTATTATTGGTTTTATAGGTTATAAACTTATGAAATCCATAGATCATTTTCAAACCGAGATTTTAATTTCATTAGCAATGGTTATGGGGGCTACAGCCTTTGTCATTCCATCCATGTTTCAGGACCTTTAGCCATGGTAGTTGCAGGGTTAATGACAGGTAATAGAGGAAAAGAACTGGTAATGAGCGATATTACCCGCGATTACCTGGGCAAATTCTGGGAAGTAACTGACGAGGTATTAAATGCCATTTTATTTATGCTGATTGGGCTTGAAATCGTTATCGTTTCGTTTGACATGAGTTATCTGGCTATTGGTATTATTACTGCAATTATTATTCTAATCGCCCGCTTTGTGTCCTTATATATTCCTGCAGTTCTATTCAGATTTAAAAAGGCTTTTGGGACAAAATCCCTATTTATTATGACATGGGGAGGATTGAGAGGAGGAATCTCCTATCTTATTGCCAAATGGTTTTCATCCATATCACCTGAACTCAAGTCAATGGCCGACCAAGGGGATAAACACGATAGGAATATTCTTTTTTGCGCTTCACAGCGAGGATTTTATAGATTATAACTCTCAAACAATTAACGAAAATATTTCCATTACAGAAAGAAATGTTCGAACTTTTCAAAAAGAGCAATAAGAATGTTTTTGCGGTAATCGATGATAAAAGAATATTAAGGGGCATGTTCTCAATAGATGATATCCGCCCTTACCTGTTCGGAGACCATGACATCCCTAAAAATATTACTCAGATTATGAAAGCCCCGGCAGCGATTATTCACAAAGGGGATAAACCCTTGGAAATCCTTCAGATCTTTGATGATACAGGAATCTGGAATTTGCCTGTGGTGGGTGAAGGAAACAGATTTATTGGATTTATTTCCAAGTCATCCATTTTAATGGGATATCGCCAATTGTTAAAAGAGTACTCAGAATAGCATTTATAAGAAAATTTTTCACTAAATTAGTAAAACAACAACTTTTTCATAATCAATTCAATAATTTAAGCTAATAGCCACTAAAAAGACTTAGATAATTCTAAGTCTTTTTAGCGCCGTATTACTTTAGTATTCCTATCTGCCAATTTTTGAGACATCCACTGTTTAAGTTTCAGCTCATCATTCTTGTCCTCTTTTTCTGAACTGTACATCACAATGGTTGCCAAACGTGCACTGTCTGTATTCGGGAAATCAGTAATCTTTCCTATAGAAACATTCTGAAATTTTGGAAAAAGTATGGCCATCTCTTTAACCACTCCGGAATCCTTGACCGAATACTTATCCAGCTCGTTTCTTAAGTTATTGATAATGATGTCTTTTTCTGAAAGGATATTATCTTTTTTGCCAATTTCATTGAGAATCTCCGATTTAAGGTCGGTGGCATCCTGCTTGATAACAAGCTGAGCATTCACTAAACCGAATTCCTTTAGTTCTTCATTGAGCTTCTTCAGCTCATCAGCAGTAAATTTTTTGGATAGAAAAGCAAGCTCTATTATTTTTGGTGATGAATGATAACTTATTTTCTTATAGATGATGGTATACCCTTCCTTAACAAACTCCTTATCTATAAACTGATCGGTATTCTGTTTAAACTTTTTCTCATTCAATAAGTTGTAAGCCAGATAAAAGCTGGGAACAATCATAATAACAATCAACGCTGTAATACCATATTTAATCTGCTTTTCATACTTTTCACCAACCATTTTGACAGGCTGATACCTAAGATACTTTGTAATTAAAAAAGTAGCAATACAAATGAAAAAACAATTGATCGTATACAGGTAAAAGGCTCCGATAAAATACACCCAGTTACCAATGGCTAAGCCATATCCGGCCGTACATAAAGGAGGCATTAAAGCGGTTGCAATGGCCACACCCGGAATCGGATTACCTTTCTTAACCCTTGTAATGGCAATCACTCCTACCAATCCGCCAAAAAATGCAATAAGAACATCATAAATGTTAGGTGCTGTACGTGCCAGAAGTTCAGATTGCGTTTCTTTAAAAGGACTTAAGAAGAAATAAATGAAAGAAACCAATAAACTGACTATAGTGGCTATAAGAAGATTTTTGATGGATCGTTTGAGCAGTTGAAAATTATAAGTACCCAAAGCAAAACCTGCCCCCAGGATCGGACCCATTAACGGAGAAATTAGCATGGCTCCAATGATGACTGCCGTTGAATTGACATTAAGGCCTATAGAGGCGATCACAATAGCACAAGCCAGAATCCAGAGATTTGAACCCCGGAAGGAAATATTTTCAGTAACGTTTTCCAGCACCTTTTCCTTTTCTTCCTCTCCGTAGTGCAGACTAATAAATTTATATAGTTTTCCAAGCATTTCTAATAAACTTTAAGTCATAAAAATAATATTTATACCGTAAAGCTACAATACAATATTAACACTAAATTTTATGGTCTTATCCTTCTTTTAATTCAAAATAAGGACGCAGGATATCTTCAAAATTATATAAACCTTTAGGTTTATCAGCAAGTTCTCTTGCAGCAAACAAAGCTCCGTTACCAAAAGCCTCTCTGGAAATGGACTCGTGTACCAAGCGTACCGTTTGGTAAGGAAAACCAAAAACAACCTCGTGTTTGCCTACAATACCGCCTGCTCTGACTGAGTTAATATTTTCCTTTTCCAAATCCAGCTTCTCTGCAATTTTCAAAGCGGTTCCCGACACCCCTTCTTTTGCTTTGAAATGTTCCTCAATAACTTCAATATCTACATCAGGAACTATATTTTTAAGCAAACCGGAAGCAAACATTAAGTAATTAACTCCTAAGGTAATATTGGGAGACCAAAAGACAGTTGTTTCTTCAGAAAGCTCTCTGAGAAGTTCTTTTTCGACATCTCCATAATGTGAAATTGCTGAAATTATGGTCACCTTTCTTTCAGCTGCCATTTTTCCATACACAAAAATACTGTCGGTTGATGAAAAATCTATGATAACATCTACTGGATGCATATCCAACAATTCATCAACTGTAATATTTTCTAAAGAATAAATTAAGCCCTGATCTTCAGAATTCACCCCCAAAAACTCTGCTGCAGAAAAAATAGTTGGCATAGGGCTGTTCTTCAACACCCATTCCAAAGAAAAATCTGTATTCTGTAAAATAACATTCGCTACCGCTTTTCCGGCTTTTCCAAATCCAATCAGACCTATTTTCATATTTTATATCATTTATTTTTATCTTAGTATATTGTTTATGGAAGAATCAGCTCTCTTTATCTTCCCTTAAATGCATTACTCTTTGAGGGTAAGGTATATCTATCCCTCCTGATTTGAACCATTTGAAGATTTCCTGCCTGATGCGGCTCTTGGTATTTTCAACAGCAAAAATATCAGGTGTCCAGAAGTATACCGCCACAATCACTGCGGAATCTCCAAAATCCTCAAGACGGCAAAAGGGCTTTTCATCAATAGAAACTTTAGGGTCCCTCTGAGCTGCGTTTTCCATGATTTGCATCGCCAGGTCAATGTCCGCTCCATATCCAATTCCTATTTTAACATCAAAGCGTGCCAACTCATCAGTATGGGTCCAGTTGATGAGATAATTTTTGGTGAGCTCTGTATTGGGTAATATAATATTACGCTGATCACGGGTCAGCACAGTAGTAGTACGCAAATTAATCTCTTTTACTTTACATACCATTCCATTGACCTCAATAATATCATCTATTTTTATAGTCCGGTCCACTAAAAGAATTATCCCGGATATAAAATCACTGAAAAGGTTTTGTAATCCTAAACCAATCCCAACAAGCAATGCAGCAGAACCGGCAAGAAAAATTGAGATATTAATTCCTATAATATCAAAACATCCTATGATGGCAAGAATATATATGATATATTTAATCAAGGCATAGATCGTATATTTTTTGGATCCGTCAAGTTTCTTATTACGATAGATGATTTTTTTTATAAAAGCCAGAAGATATTTAATCACTATTGCAAAGACAATAAGCAAAAGCAATTGGTTAACTTCTAAGGTTATTTTACCTATTTTAAAAATCTGATAATCTAAAAATTCTTTCATTTATATATTTACATAATTAGTCTTACACCCCCCAGTTCAGCAACCCTATAACTAAAACGATCGCTCGGAGAAGCAATAAACATAAAGTTTTTAGGGATATGCCATTTTACAGATAACTCTTCTATTAAATCCGGTCCGAACACTCCTTCAATCTCAATGAACTCAATGTCTATCTCTGGATACGCCCGATCAAGAACTTCAAGATCTTTTTTTAGCAATTCATTATCTTCCCCATCTTTAATGACATTGACAATCTTTAGTTTCTTTGTAGCCTCATTAGCCTGCACATATTGCATTACCTTGTTCAAAATTGCCACATTATCTTTCTTCGTAAAAAAAAACAAACTCCTGGCTATGAAGTCTTCTTTTCGCTTTAAAAAGATAGCGGTTTACCACTACGACAAACTTTCGTAAAGGACTATAAAGGAATTCAATCAACCTGATCAGCACATCTATTACTTCAAAGCGGTTAAGCATAATGTAAATAAAACACAGTGTAGGAAGAAGGTATTTCAAAAATGTATAGAACGAAGCCTTATTAAGAAGTATATTTCCATAAAACGCTGCTCCTACAAACAGTATGGCCAAAAGTACTGATACAACAGTAGCTTTTTCCGGTCTTGGCAGTTTTTGCCGTTTGATTTTAAGGAGCAAATTTCCAACAGCAAATAACCCCATTACCGACAGAAATGAAAATGTATATACACCAGCCAAGCTGCCCAGATGACCTTCTGTAACCATTAAAACAGATAGGCATAATATCAAAAACAAGATGACGATTCTGTAGCTCGCCCCCTTTTTATTTTGCTTAAGTAAAAAGTTAGGCAGTATCCTATCCAAAGTAATTCTGTTCATAAGACCGGATACTCCGACAAATGATGTAAGCACAGCTCCACATAATACCAATACTGCATCAATTGAAATTAAGATAGAAAGCCATCTTCCACCGGTGACATGACCCAAATAAGCCAAAAGTGACTCTTTATGATCACCAACGGTAGCCATCGGCAATATACAAATTAATAAAAAAGCAAGGAGTGGGTTCACAATACTGACCACGATCCACATGTTGCGTAATGTTTTAGGAAATACATGGGGCTGCTGTTCTTCGACAAAATTAGCAGAACTTTCAAACCCTGATATTCCAAGCATAGCAGCTGAAAAACCAAAAAATAATGCTTTCCAAATAGAAGATGATTGTAGAGGGATATTCCAGTTAATTTCTAAAAGTGAAAAACCATGCTGGTAAATAAATACTCCTGATGCTAAAATAAGAATCACCAAAGAAAGTAAATGGAATAGAAATATAAAGACCGCTACATTAGCTGATTCCCCTATTCCGCTGATCGTTAAAATACAGAAAAGAACAAGAACAACAACAGTCGCAATAAGCACAGGAAGCTGTTTGAAAATCGAAGACATATAATGCATAGCTTCGGAGGCAGAAATAACGGCGGTAGCCATATAAGACAAAATGGTCAAAGTGGCTGCAAGCGAAGCTGTTCTTTTGGTAGCTGTATTCAAAAGTACATTGTAGGCTCCACCGTTCAAAGGTAGAGCTCCAACAACCTCTCCATATATTCTCCTGAAAAGAAAAAGTACCAAAGCAACAATACATAACGAAAGCCATGCCCACTGCCCGGCATATAATATGGTGAGTGCAGAAACATAGAGACATGAGGAAGTAATATCGTTTCCACTAATAGCAGTAGATTGCAGTTCCGTCAGTTTTTTGTTCATTTTTGCAATTTTTGAAAACTTGATTTTAATTAAAAAGGGGCAGCATTTGATTTTCAAATACTGCCCGCACTGGACAAATCATCTCACATCCTTTCGAACATGATAATAATATATGGGTAGTTTTTTATTTCTGTAAAGTTTTCCATAAATGTGATTAGCTTTTCTGCTGAAAAGATTGCTTTCTGTAATTTTCAGGAGTGGTATTCACATATCCCTTAAAATACTTGTTAAAATTGGATTTATCAGTAAACCCTAATTCTATTCCTATTTGAGCCACCGTTAAATCTGTACTCTGCAGAAGTCTTTTGGCTTCCAGAACAATCCTTTCACGAATAATGTAGCCTGCAGACCAGCCCAACGATTTTTTGACAACTATATTTAAGTAATTAGAGGTAATATGCAATTCTTCAGCATATTGCCTTGGAAATTTCCATTGTTTAAATTTAAGATTAACCAATTCATTAAATTGTTGGATTAAAACTGTTTTTCTGTTACTTTTATTAATAGTTCCTTCTAGTGTACAGCTGCTGTGATTCCTCCTGTATTTTATCAGAATTGCTTTTAAATAAATACAAATAAGTTCCTTATATTCTCTTTTCTCTGCCTGGTATTCATTTTTGATAAGTTCTGCCAACTGATTCCATTCAGACATGGTTGTTTCATCAATATCAATGTAAGGCGTTATTTCAGAATTGATCAGATCACTCTTAATTTTATTATTCCCTGTATAAATAAGATTATAAAACTCTTTTGTAAAATTAATAATATATCCCTTAGCATCTTTTAATTTTATCCATGAATGGACCTGGCCATAGTTTATTAAAAAAATTCGATTCGCCTGTATATTATAATTTACAAGATCGATGACATGCACACCAACTCCTTTTTCAAATATTATAATTGAATAAAAATCATGAAGATGAGGGGCTTTCAAATGCTTAAACTGTTTTGAAAAGTCCTCTAACCTATGAATGCTAAAATCAGTCAAAGTAGAATGATTAGAAATCAGAGTTTCTATCGTATACAATTCCATCTTATCAATCTTGTCCATAGTTATCATCAAAGCACAAAGGTAGATTATACATTAGCCACTAAGGTGGTATTTTTAACGCTTTATATGGTAAAAATTATAAAAAACACGTAAAAAAATATATGAACAGGACTGCATTAACAAAATTATCATTAAAGTCTAAACTAAAAATATTAATATAGATCTAAGGTTAAATAAATCCGAACCACATAACAATTTTATTATACCATTCTTTAAGACTTGCAGATCATAAAAAAATATTTTTACTTTGCAAAAGATACTATTTAGTATGTTTTTATAAGAAAAACTAAATTCACTAGATTGAACATCCTTCAGAAAGCTTATGAGCTTATTTATGCGAAAGAATATAACAAAAGAGTATTGACGAAATTATCTACCACAAAGGTCAGCAAAGGTTTTTTTATACTATTATTTCAAGAATATAGATGAAATGGAATTGTTGTTAATGAAAATAATGAGATCAACATCGGAAGACCTGATTTTAAGTTGTCAGAAATCATTTGCCACATAATGAATAGACTGCTTGTGAAAAACAAATTTATAACAGTAAAATATGGATGCCCTGTCTCTAATCTTGTACTGGAAATGACAACATAGCATGAAAACTTCAGACAGGCTTTGAAAAAGAACTAATGAATGGAACACCATCTGATCACAATACTTAAAAAGGAAAAAAATGCACATAAATACAACGCTAAGCAGACTACGCTTTTCATACTTTCCGATTATCGGAAATCCTTAACTAAAAATTTTCCTGAAATTTTTTTACAAAAAAACATACTAATTAGTATTTTTATGTAAAACAATTATCAGTATTATCCAATATTTACAACAAAATCATTTAATCAAAAACTTTTCTATATGGAAATTATTTTACCGGCCTCCGGCATTTTAAGCAAAAGTGAAGTTCAGAAATTCAAACTTATGCTGATACAGTCCAAATTACTGGAAAATATTAATAAATTACTGTCAGCAGCCAACTTAAAGCAATATACAAAGACTGATTATAAAAAAATTATTATTCCGGACTCCCAACTTGCGAAAAAAACTGTCGAAGAAGCTCAGGAAACCTGTAATCCTATTTTGCTTTACCACTCTTACCGAACCTACTTCTGGAGTAGCGGATTAGCCTTATCTGAAAATCTGAAAGTGGATGCTGAATTGCTTTTTGTTTCATCGCTTTTGCATGATATAGGTCTTACAGATAAGCATAATCATATCTGTTCAAAACAGTGTTTTGCAAATTACGGTGGAGAGTTTAGCCAACAATTCTGTTTAGAACATGGTCAGGATCTAAAGAAGGCATCAGCCGTTAAACAGATTATTGAATTACATCTTTACCCTACTGTGAATAAGCATAAATATGGAAATGAAGCTTATAGTCTTTCTAAAGGAGCAGCTATGGATGTGGTTGGAGCCAACAGATTTCAGCTAAGCAAAAAATATATCGAGGACGTAAACAGGCATTATTCCAGACAGGGTTTTAAAGAAGATATACTAAATACTATGGAAAATTTTCATCATAAGGAAGGAACAAGAGCTGACATCCTCTACCACATGGGGTTTGCAAAAATGGCAAGTAAAAACCCTATGAATATGGAATAAGTAACAAAAAAGCTGATATGACAAGGTCATTCAATTTCACCCTTTGGACTTTTCTTTGTCAAACTCAGCTTTTCTTTTAATACACCCAGTTTGGACAGGGATGTTAAACGTCAGAATGAAAATCCAAGCATTGGTGTTTTGCTGTGCAAGGACAAGGACAGTGAAGTGGTAGAATATACACTCAACAGAAGCCTGTCTCCGACAATGGTTTCGGAGTACAAAACACAGCTTTCTGACAAAAAGGTTCTACAGAAAAAACTGCATGAACTGTTTGATAACAGGCCATAAATGAATGAATTAGTCAATACTTAATCTGACAGTTATAATCAAATTAAATAACTTTAAAACAGATTAAGTATTATGACTACACAACAAAAAATCATCAAAAACAAATTAGGCGTACTTGAATTAGCACAACATTTAGGAAACGTATCCAAAGCCTGCAAGGTAATGGGGTATTCCCGAGACAGTTTCTATAGATTCAAAGAATTGTATGAGCAAGGAGGCGAATTGGCATTACAGGAAATCTCGAGAAGAAAGCCAGTATTAAAGAATCGTGTAGATGAAGCCATAGAAAAGGCTGTTGTTGAGATAGCTATTGAGAACCCTGCTTTAGGACAGCTTAGAGTAAGTAATGAACTTAAAAAGAAAGGTTTTATCGTATCTCCAGGAGGAGTTAGAAGCATCTGGTTAAGACACGATCTACATACATTTAAACTAAGATTAAAAGCACTAGAAGCAAAATCTGCCCAAGATGGTATAGTTCTTACCGAATCTCAACTTTCAGCATTAGAGAAAGCCAGGGAAGAGAAAAAAGCTCATGGAGAAATTGAAACTCACCATCCTGGATATTTAGGAGCTCAAGACATTTATTACGTAGGCAATATAAAAGGAGTTGGACATATTTATCAGCAAACTTTTGACACGTATTCAAAGGTAGTATTTGCAAAGCTATATGACCGTAAAAATGCCCTTATTGCTGCTGACATGCTTAATGATCAGGTAGTCCCTTTCTTTGAGCAGCAGGAACTTCGTTTACTCAGAATTTTAACAGACCGAGGAACTGAATACTGTGGGATAAGAGAACAGCATGAATACCAGCTCTATTTGGCCATTGAAGATATCGATCATACTAAGACCAAGGCTAAAAGCCCTCAAACCAACGGCATCTGTGAACGCTTTCACAGAACGATACAGGAAGAATTTTATGCCATAGCTTTCAGAAAGAAAATTTACAGAAGCATTGAGGAGCTGCAATTAGATCTAAACAGCTGGTTGTCGTATTACAACAATGAAAGAACACATACAGGAAAACATTGTTACGGTAAAACACCGATGCAGACATTTTTGGATAGTAAAACTATAGCAAAAGAGAAATTATTGGAAACTCTTGCAGAGGAACAAAAAATCCTTACTTTTGGAAGTAAGGACAATATTGGATAACTGACAATTATTTTTAACCCCTAACTGTCAGATAAAGTCGTGGCTATTACAATTGAAGAGGCTACCACCTTTAAGTTCATTGCGTTAAAATCAAAACTTTCAGGAAGGGAAGCACTTTCATTCACGGGTTCGTATTCTTTTTTGGAACTGCAGTTCACAACAAATACGTACATTATTAAATAAGCGATCAGATTCTTCATAGCTTAATGGTTAATAGGAGAAGTAAATACGAAATCATTGTCTTCCATTGGACGGTGGCAGCTGATGCACTCGCTGGTAAAGTCTGCTGCTTTTCCATAAGGTTCAAGTTTGGGAGATAAAAACCTTGCCCATCCCCACCCTTTTGTTGAGACGAATTTTTTAGAATCCTTGATCATATATTCCACCTGCTTAAAGGCTCCAGTAGTGATATTACCATCACTGTCAATAATCTGCTCCCATGCTACTTTTGCGAATATAGTTCCGTCCGGCCATGGGTTTGTTGTATGTTCTTTTGCCGCTTTTATAGCGATATCGTTTCCGAATATGATACGCATTGTCCCATTATCAAACCTCTCTGTAGAACTTATCGGTTTCCAGCTTTTATAATCAGGGATATAGCTAATACCATTCAGAGCAGTGGGCAATGATGGCCTGGATGCTGTAGTATGCATCGCATTGACTTGCTGAAGCTGTTTGTTATAAGCAGAGACCTTTGCTGTATCAGGTTTTTGCTTTGGAGCAAGAGAGGTCACATAGTTTTTCAGGATACGGATATCATTTTCAGAAAGCTTAGCTTCAGGATGCAGTAATTCGTAGCTTTTAAGAGGCATCGCTTCTAGGTTAATCTGGTTAAAAGCTTCCCAAAGTTTTGCATTTTGTACAGAAGGAGCCAGTTGATCCCACTGAGAAAAATTCAGCCCTTTTTTTCCTTTTTTAATATGATCTGCTACCAGCCAGTAAGCGGGAGCAATCTGATCAAACCACTTCAAATCTGTCTGATTGGAATGGCAGTCGAAACATGAACGCTGCAGTATCGCTCTTACATCGCTGGGAGCATGAATTTCGCCGGTTATTGGCTTTTGTACAATTTCGGGTCTGTAAAACTGAATTCCAATAAAAGCAACAAGCATAACAATCAGAATATTTTTCATTTTTATTTTTTTCAAAAAACTATTCATACCTGTCTATTTTGTTCAAATTTCAGAACTTTTTGATGTATGTTTTTCTGAAAATTTGATCAATCGGACAAATTTCACTTTGAATCTGACAATTGTGGTGGTGAGTTTTTTAAGCTGTAGAATAAGAAAAATAGATTTGGATCTGTTCTTACAATACTATTGAAAAACTTGGCAATAATGAACATCGTAGTTACAGGCTTCCAGGAAAATTTAAATACCAAAGTAAAGGAGTACTTAAGTCATTACGGTGTGCATTTATCTCCTGAAAAAGGATTTATACAAGGATTATATCATGTAGAAAAAATCCTGAATGATAGTGATGGTGTTCGATCAGCTTACCCAGATCTTTCTGACTTCATTTTAATACAATCTTCACAGGAGCTGTTATGGGTGATTATAATCAATTCACGTTCGTTTCTACAAGAGACATTGCTGCCACGGGAAAATCTACAATGGGTTGGTTTTACGGTTTCAAACTTCATATCATCATCAATGATAAGGGTGAGTTTCTAAGTTTATGTGTAACACAGGCAAATATTGATGATAGAGAGCCGCTGAAAAATGAAACCTTTTTAAAGGCTATATTTGGTGAGTTATTCGGTGACAAGAGTTATATCAGCGAAAAACTAACCCAATTATTATTTGTAGATGGAATTCAATTAATCACCAGTATACGCAATAATATAAAGAATAACTTGATGGAAATGAGTGATAAGTTCTTGCTTAGAAAGTGCTCTATCACTGAGACGATTAATGATGAGTTGAAGAACATTTGCCAAGTAGAACAATCCAGACATCGATCCTTAGAGGGAGAAATAAAGTCAACCTTACAAATGATTAAATTGGACCATAAAATCAAAACTGTCAGCAGAAATTCTGCTGACAGTTTTTTGAAAGTAAAAAAATGTAAAATTAATATCCCTCGTTCTGAACCAGATATCCAGGAACGCTTGATGCTCCGTCAATTGTCGATTGCGGAATCGGGAAAAGCCTTTTTCGTACATCAGTATTTGTTTTAGAGGTATAGGCATCTTCATAATGACCAAAACGGATCATATCTGTTCTTCTGGAATATTCCCAGTAAAACTCAAAACCTCTTTCTCTGTATAAAAGATCAAGATTCATCACTGTCAGTGCAGGAGGTGTAACGTTAGGTCTAGCTGTTCTAGATGCTCTAACGAGATTAACATCCGCTAAAGCTGCCCCTGCATTTCCTTTTCTTAACTGGGCTTCTGCTCTCATCAGATAAATATCCGCTAAGCGTAAAAGGACAATGTCTGCATTTCCTCTGTTTCTTCCTGTATCTGAAGTTCTGCTGAACTGGTATTTTGAAACTCGGTATCCATCTGTATAATCTTTATTGTTTGGATTTTCTAAATCGATATCCAGCGTGTGATTTACGTAGCTTACAAATCCATTTCTCTGCTCTATGATAGGATAAATTTTATATTGTCCGTTCAGAGTTTGGAAAGGCTGTCCATTTGATGCGTTTCGCAATCCCCACTGAACTCCTCTCTGAATTCCTCTGTTAATTTCATAAGTAGCACCATTCACAAGGAAATAATGATTCCCATCATTTGCAGGAGTCACTCCAGTCAAATCCTGTAGATTTGACGGAACACTAAAGTTTTCTTTATAAAATCTGGCATCTGCCTGAGCCGGATCAGTGCTTCCATAAGCCTGAACCCATGTCTTATAAAAATCAGAAGTTATCGCTGGGCCATCTGTTCCGTTGGCCTTAGGAAATGCAGCTAAAGGATACTGACTTCCTGACAAAGACCAATAACCTAATCTGTTGTGTGATGTATTAAGGTCTTGACGTTGGTCAATTGCAAAAATTAATTCTTTGTTTGAATGGTTATTGTCGTCAAATATGGCAAAATATTCCGCAGATAAACTAAATAACCCGCTATTGATAACTTTGTTAGTATATTCAATTACCTTATCCATATCTCCCGCTGCAAAAGAAGGAGTTCCGTAAGGGTTTCTGTAAACCGCTGCATTAAGGTAAAGCTGTGCTAAAAATCCGTTTACTGCTGCTTGAGAAACTCTTCCCGGACCTTTCGTGTTGTCAAGGTCATTTACAACAGCTAAAAACTCACTTTCAATATAAGAAACAGCTTCCTGCCTTCTTAGAACTTCAGAGTTTTGTCCCGTGTTATCTTTTTTGAATGCAATTCCCCAATAATCAAGCATTAGCATATTGTAATAAGCTCTCAAAGCACGCATTTCTGCAACAGCTTTAGCAGCATTGGGATTTGTTGCAGCAAGAGGTTGTAGCTTTTCGATTGCAGTTACGGTTCTCGAAAGCATTAATCTTATTGCATCCCAAGTCTGTTGTACAACAACGTTTGTAGTTGTAGTGGTGTGCTGATGAAGTTCAATGTATTTTCCGCCATCATACCAGTCGTTTCCACTTCCTCTTGGAGGAAGAATGGCTTGGTCTGAACTGATCAGCTGAAGACCATAATTTTTGGTATGGGTAAATGCATCTGAAAGCGGACCGTAAGCCGGAGCGATGAAAGATTCAACAGGCGTTGTTGTTTGTGCATCAAGTGATTCGTCGATAACCGATTCTTCAAGATCTGTACATCCTACAAGTGCCAAAACACTTAGACTAAAAATAGAGGTTAAAAATTTATTTTTCATTTTTTTTCTTTTAAATAATTAATTAAAATGCTACGTTTACACCAAATACAAAGCTTCTGGCTTTAGGATAAGTAACGTAATCAATTCCAAAAGACTGAATTCCACCCTGAGATAAACCGGTATTGATTTCAGGATCGAAACCTGAATATTTGGTAATCACGAATAAATTCTGAGCTGTTACTGAGAATCTGATGTTTCTGATATGCTCACCAATTCCAAGGATTTTCGGATTCAGATTGTAACCTAAAGTGGCATTATTCAATCTGAAAAAGTCTCCCTTTTCAAGGTATCTTGTTGAAATTACATTGGTATTGTTTACACTTTCATTAGGAAATTGTGTTGCAGCATCTGTTGTGTTGTGAGATAATCCCAATCTGCCTCTCGAAAATAACGTAGAAGCAGTATTGTTATAAATCATATTACCTGAAACGCCGTTGAAATTTAATCCTAAATCGAAGTTTTTGTAAGCTGCTTTCAAGTAAATATTATAAGTGAAATCCGGTAAAGCGCTTCCTGCAGCAACTCTGTCGTTGTCTGTGATAATTCCGTCTCCGTTTACATCTCTGAAGATATTGGTGCCGTTTTCGCTTAATCCTAGAAATTCCCTTACGTAGAAAGTTCCGATTGGTTCATTATTAATGTACCCATTGATAACAGCATTAGTTGTTCCCGGTCCCTGTGCCTCTCCTGTGGAAATTACTTTATATGGTGAATTTTTTACTTCATTTTTAATAAAAGAAGCATTTCCTCCAATGCTGTATGTAAACGCTTTATCCGGATTGCTGTTGTAGTGTAATGAAATTTCCCAACCCGTATTGTTGATCTGCATATTCGGGATATTTTTCCACATTGTTGGAGCTGGTTCTATAGGATCCACAGTATTTATTACCGAAATAATGTTATCAGAAATTTTTCTGAAGAAATCGACAGTACCCGTTAATCTATTATTTAAAATCCCAAAGTCTAATCCAATATTGGTTTGTGTCGTTACTTCCCATTGTAGATCCGGATTGTCAGCTCTTACCAAATACACTCCTATAGGATAATTTCCACTGTCATTTAGAGGATAAGTGGCTTGTGCAGTTCCGCTAGCATCGGCTTGGTAGCTTTTTTTTGTTACCTTACCCGGAATTTCCTGATTTCCTGTTTTACCCCAGCTTGCTCTTAATTTCAGATTGTTGATCTGCTCTACATCCGAAAGAAATTTTTCTTTGCTGATGTTCCATCCTGCAGCGACTGATGGAAATATTCCGTATTTGTTATTTGCTCCGAACTTAGAAGATCCATCGGCTCTTAAAGTTGCTGTTAAAAGATATTTATCCTGAAAATCATAATTTACCCTTCCAAACCAGGACTGTAATTCATTTTTATTAGCAATAACAGATGTTGTTTGGTTCGTTGCCCCTGCAGCAGGAATCTGATATTGCGGTTCGATTCCATTAATTGGGAAGTTCTGATAATACCACCCTCTCGATGTTAACATTAATCTCTGGTAAGAATGCCCAGCCATTACATTAAAATCATGACTGTTGATTTTAAATTTATACGTTAATGTATTTTCTACAAGAGTATTATTATTTGAATAATTGCTTAGGTTTAAAGTTCCGATCTCCAGAGGAATAGCATGCGGAATATTCTGGATAACTCTTTCCGCTGTAGAATAGTCAATTCCTAAATTCAGCTTATAAGTCAATCCTTTAATAATTTCTACAGAAGGGGAAACGTTGGCTAAAATTCTGTTGTTTGTTGTGAAATCTTTGTAAATCTGGCGACGAATTAATGGGTTAAAAGCCCCATTATTAAAAACAGTAGTTGGTGCATCATTTGTATATGCGGGATATGTGGGGTTCCAAGTAAGCATAGTGGAAACTACATCTGTTGAATTGGGTCTGTTATTTTCGGTTCTTACTCCGTTTAGGTTAAAGTCAATGTTTACTCTTCCGTCAAAAGCTTTTTGTGAAACATTGATACGACCAGAATATCTTTTTAGATTACTGTTGTGAAGAATTCCTTCCTGATCTTCATATCCTAAAGCAGCATAATAATTCGAAGTATCTGTCGCTCCGGCTGCTGAAAAATTTACGTTTTTAGAAACACCCGTCCTTGTCAACTCATCCTGCCAATCGGTATTTCCCCCCATATCATCCAATTTTCCTCCGGCTGCGGTTACCTGTCTTCTGAATTCGTCTGCTCCAAAAACATTCATTTTGTTCGCAAGATTGGAAATCGTAAGATTGGAAGAAAGATTCATCTGAGTTCTCCCTTTTTTACCTTTTTTAGTCGTGATGATAATCACTCCATTAGCTCCTCTTGCTCCATAAATTGCAGCTGCAGAAGCATCTTTCAAAATATCCAATGATTCAATATCATCAGGATTAATGAAGTTCATCGGGTTATTAGCTGTTCCGGTGTTGCTGTTATCGATTACAAACCCGTCGATAACGTAAAGTGGGGTCGTTCCTGAACGTAAACTTCCGACTCCTCTGATAATAATATTTTGGTTAGCTCCCGGTTCACCACTTACATTCGCAACATTTACTCCGGCAACTTTTCCCTGAAGCAATTGACCAACATTAGCAACCATTCCTTTATTAAAATCTTCGCTTTTTACAGAACCTACAGCTCCGGTTACATCAGATTTTTTTTGACTTCCGTAGCCTATCATCACCACTTCTTCAATATCTGTCAATTTGTTCTCATCCTTGAGCGTGTCGGATTCTTTTTTTTGTGCAAATGTTAAGCTGACACAACTCATCAAAACTGTCGGCACGAGATAAATACGTTTCATTCCTTATTATTTTCGTGCAAAATTAGCTCGATAAAATGCCGAAAACTGTTAATTTAACATTAAGTAACCGGTTTTTAAAATTAATAAAACGTAAATATTTTTGTCAGAAATTAAATTTATGAAAACTTTATGTAAACAAACTTTTTTAAAGTTCTTAAATTCAATTATTTCCCTGTTAACATTGGATTTATAGTTTATTATTGAAATTTTTGAAATGATATTATATCTAATTTCGCAGCTTATTTCATACTTATAAAATTATTAAAAATCCAATCATTATGAATTATTTCTGTAAAAATGTTAATTTCAAGGCAAGCGCAGCTTTTTCGTTGCTTCTTTTTGTAGCCATGTTATCAGCTCAAAAAAAACAAAAGCCTCTTAACGTCATTTTTATGATTGGTGATGGAATGGGCGTTTCACAGGTTACTTCTGCATTCTATTTTGGAAATTCAGAACCCAATTTTCAAAAATTTAAAATTGTAGGTCTGTCTGAAACATCTTCAACCAGCGATTGGGTTACAGATTCTGCTGCCGGAGCAACCGCTTTATCAACAGGTGAAAAAACTTACAAACGCGCGATTGGCGTAAATAAAGATTCGGTAGCACTTCCAACGATATTAGAACAGCTGCAGAAAAAGAATTATCAGACAGGATTAGTAAGTCTTACAAGCATTACCCATGCAACACCTGCTTCTTACTACGCTCATGTAAAAGACAGAGATCTTCATGAAGATATTGCACTTGACCTTGTAAAAGCAAACGTCAATTTTTTAGCAGGCGGAGGTTTAAAATTTTTTAATAAAAGAAAAGATGGAAAAAATCTTTTGAATGAATTTAAAAAACTCAATTATAATATAGACACGCTGAAACTTTCAAAACCCATTCAAAATAAAAACAACTTTTATCTTTTGGCGCAGGACGAACTCCCGAATAAAGTTCAGGGAAGAGGAGATTTTCTTCCTGAAGCCACACAAACCGCTTTAGATTACTTATCTAAAAACGAAAAACCTTTCTTCTTGATGGTGGAAGGTTCATTTATCGATTGGGGCGGTCATGCAAAAGATGGCGAAATGATGGTAAAAGAAGTTATAGACTTTGACAAAACCATCGGCGTGGTGATGAAATTCATCAAAGAAAACCCGAATACACTGTTGGTTGTCACAGCAGATCACGAGACAGGCGGTGCAAGCATCGGAAAATTCATGGAAAAAGATTCAACAGGAAAAGAAAAGAACATTAAAGACAAAGTGCAGGTGAATTTCATCGACAATCAACACACTGCGGCTTTAGTTCCCGTTTTTGCGATGGGAAAAAACCAGGAGCTTTTCTCTGGCGTATACCCAAACAACATCATCTATCACAAGCTTGTTGAAGCTTTGAAAAAAAACGGAACCACTATTAAATAATTTAATTTTACTGAAATTTTATGTGCTTACATTTAAAAAAAATCACAGGCTTTGTAACTCTTTTTTTTGTTGCAACTGTTTTCGGTCAAACTACAAGAGTGCACTCTCATAATGATTATGAACAGAAAATCCCATTTTGGTATGCCTTAGGTTCTGATGCAAATTCAATTGAAGTGGATGTTTTTCTTGAAAACAACGAAGTTTTTGTGGCCCACAACAAAAAAGACATTACCAATGAACGAACATTTGAAAGTTTATATCTGAATCCTATTGATAAGGCATTAGGAATGAATATGATCAAACAGGAATCTCTACAGATTTTGATTGATATTAAAACAGATGCTAAAACAACTTTAAAGCAGATTGTAAAATCGATTCAGAAATATCCGGCCATTACAGCTCAAAAAAAAGTATATTTTGTTATTTCAGGGAATCAGCCACAACCGGAAGAATATACTTCTTATCCCGGATTTATTTTTTTTGATTATCAAAAACTGGATAATTTAACAACAGATCAATGGAAGAAAGTTGCCTTGGTAAGTCTAAGCTTTCCGCAATATTCTAAATGGAACGGTAAAGGAGGTTTAACGGAAGAAGATTTACCGAAAGTAACCGAAGTCATCAAAAAAGCAAAATCATTTGGGAAACCATTCAGATTCTGGGCGATTCCCGACGGAAAAACGTCCTGGGAATTTTTTGCACACAACGGTGTTGATTTTATCAATACAGACCATCCGAAAGAATGTGTGGGATATGTAAATTCTTTGCAGAAAAGAACTTTTAAGAATAATCTGTTTTCAGAAGTTTATCAGCCTGAATTTTCATATCTGAACAAAAATGTTCCTGTGAAAAATGTTATTTTATTAATCGGTGACGGAAATGGCCTTTCACAAATTTCTTCATCCGTTTTAGCCAATAAAGGACAATTAACGTTAACACAATTGAAAAATATTGGTTTAATTAAGACTTCTTCGACTGATAATTTCACCACAGATTCTGCAGCAGGAGCAACTGCTTTTGCAACAGGAAAAAAAACAAAAAACAGATTTATCGGAGTAAGTTCTGAGGGGCAAAAAACGGCAAATCTTACTGAAATTCTATCAGAAAAAGGTTTCAGCACCGGAATTATTACGACTGACGAAATTGTGGGAGCAACACCTTCTGCATTTTATGCTCATCAGAAAGACCGTGGTATGGAAAAGGAAATTGCTGAAGATTTACCAAAATCAAAACTTAACTTTTTTGCAGCGGGCGGAAAATCTAAAGTTTCCGGCCTGCATGATTTTAAATTAGCCGAAAACCCGAAGGAGGTTGCAGAAAGTAAAGCCAACCGTTTGGCGTATTATCTTTCCGATAACGGTGTTCCGCAAGTTTTGAAAGGTCGCGGGAATCTTTTGGCTGAAACTGTAGAAAGTGGGCTGCAATTTTTAAAAAGCAAGAAAAAACCATTCTTCATCATGATTGAGGCAGCGCAAATTGACAGTGGCGGCCATAGCAATAATGTAGGAACCATCGTTACTGAAGGTATTGATTTCGACAGAGCAATTACAAAAGCAGTACAGTTTGCTGACCAGAACCCCGGGACTTTGGTGATAATTACTGCAGATCACGAGACTGGAGGTTTTAGTATTCCTCATGGCGATCTGGAAACAAGCACTATAGAAGGTGATTTTACGACAGACGATCACTCAGCTACATTAATTCCTGTGTTTTCCTACGGTTCAGGCTCAGAAATTTTTACGGGAGTATACGAGAATAATGAAATTTTCCATAAAATATTGAAAGCTTTGAAAGTAAATTAGTTTTACAATTATTTTTTCTAAAATACATACAGCTTTGAAAAAACATTTTTCCATTCATCTATTGATCGCTTTACTGCTTTCGTTAAACGTATTTGCGCAACATAAAGCCATTCAAATAGCATTTTTGGCAGATGTTCATTTTCAGGATCTTTATGGAGATTTTTCAGATAACGCATTCAGAGGAGTAAAAAATCCAAAAACCCAAAAGAAAACCTTATTGAGAACAATGGATTCACAGCTCCACTCGACAAGAATTTTTAATGAAAATTATTTTGCTTTTCTGGCGGCTTTGGATGATGTGGCAAAACGGGGGATTAAAATCGTCGCACTTCCCGGTGATTATACGGATGACGGACAAGCCTACAATTTGAGAGGATTGAAAAAGATTTTAGATGAGTATCAAAAAAAACATGGAATAAGGTTTTTTATTACCACAGGAAATCATGATCCGGTAAGCCCGTTTCTGAAAGACGGCGGGAAATCTGATTTTTTAGGTGAAAATGGAAGCCCTGTTAACATTTTTAGTAATAAAATTTCAGTTGAAGATAATGGTCAGGAAACTTTCATTACCAAAGATATTGCGATGTCTGGCTATTTTGAAATTATGAAAGAGTTTAAAGAATTTGGATTTTGCCCTTCTGAAAAAGATCTGTTTTGGGAGACTCCGTTTAATCATAGTTCTTATGAAAATTATAGTTTTAAAAAGGCTTTAAAAAGTTCAGAATATTCCAACAGAATGTATGAAGTCAGTCCGGGATTTACTGTTCCTGATTTGAGTTATCTGGTAGAACCCGTAAATGGAATTTGGCTTTTGGCAATTGACGGAAATACCTATTTGCCAAAAAATATTAATGGAAATTCAATAGATCCAGATAATTTTCATAGTGCTTCCGTTGGATATAATAATGTGCTTTCAAATAAAAAACATTTGATTGATTGGGTGAAAAACATTTCAAACGAAGCAGAAAAAAAACACAAAGTTCTCATTGCATTTACGCATTATCCGATGCTTGATTACAATGACGGTTCTTCTGAAGATATTAAAAATTTATTAGGCAAAAATAAATGGCAGCTCGACAGAGTGCCAGATAATCACGTTGCTGAGGTTTTTGCGGATGCAGGGCTGAAGCTTCATTTTGCCGGCCATATGCACATCAACGACACCGGAATCAAAAAGTTTGAAAACGGAAAAATGCTCGTCAATATTCAGATTCCTTCGTTGGCAGCTTATCTTCCGGGATATAAAATTCTGACAGTGAATTCTCCCGCTGATTTTGAAGTCGAAACGGTTTCTATTACTGATGTGCCACGTTTTGATGAGCTATTTCCTTTGTATAAGAAAGAATTTGAGATCTTAAAAAATCAGACCACAAAAGATGTTTGGAATGTTGAAATTTTAAAAACAAAAAATTATCACGATTTCACATTATTCCATTTAAAAGAACTGGTGCGGCTGAGATTTGTTCCTTCAGATTGGCCTAAAGATTTTATTCAGAAAGCCTGTAAACTTTCAGGAGAAGATTTACTTTATTTAAGTATCATGGCCAATTCAACTACAATAAATGCAGGAGAATTTAAAACATGGAATTTTGAAGATGCTTTATTAAATCTTTATCAATTACAGTCTGCAGACGAATTAGCAAAAAAAGATATTCCTGAAAAACGACTTTTGCAATTCAAATTTTTGCATGAAAATTTCGAAAAATTAAATACAAATGATGAATTTCTAAATCAGCTGAAATTATTTTTCAGAGTTTTAGTTAAGCTCTCTTCGGGAGATCCTGCAGACCATTTCAAAATTGATTTTGAGAAAGGGGAAATTTTGAAATTGAAATAATTGCTTCTTAAGCTGAATAGTTTTGATGGTCTTTAATAATGCTTCTGACTTTCAATACTTCTATTTTTTGCATAAAATTAAATGTAATCCTTCATTAAGTGTTTCGACATTTTTTAGGTGTAGTTAGAAAATGATAATTTTACGTGTTTTGAATTTTAAAAATTAATTTGCTAAAGATTATAATATCTAGAGTTAACGAAAATTATTAAAATCTTTGTAATTCTTATTTTAGTTGGCCCAAACGAACCAAATCATCTATAAAAGTGTTTGAAGATAATCCTTTCTTGGTCACATGAGAGGATTATTAATTTCTAAAATTCTTTCCAAATCTTCCACCAAATATTTCGATATTTCTTCGGTTATGGGTACAAAAAGCCTCTGAAATCATTTGATTTTCAGAGGTTTTTAATTTTTAGGGAATTAAAATGGATCAAGCGCAAAAGTTGGGGGCTAAGCAAAGAGTTTAGTTAATCTGAATTAGTCAATTTATTTTCTAACTTCTCAATCTGATCGTTGCCATCAGTCTTAATTTAAAAGTATTCATCACCAATAATGTTTTCCTAGCCTATTTTCTACAGGTTTTAACCTATTATTATTATTTAAGCCATCAATTTATGATAGGATCGTTTTAGTTTATTTAAGATTTTTCCCAGGTAATTTTTATGCCTGTTTTATTTGAATTCCTGTATGAGATAATGCCAAACCATATCCATTACTGATTTGAAAACACCCGTAAACATTCTGAAATATTTTTGATTAATTAATGCAACAATATTGCATTAATTAATTTTATTATTTACTTTTGCAATAGTTTACAATGATAATTATGAAAAAAATCTTAGACTGCACTGGCTCTATACCCTATCTATTGCATTGCTTTTCCATTACTGATTGATTAGCTTAATCTAATAAATACTTTTCTGGAGCTCAATTGTTATCATTATTATTCTGTTGGGCTGAATTTTATCCTTCACATCCATTTTAAGTTGATTTTATCGGAGCGTTTGGATTAATCATCATCCATATCATCAATTTTAAAAATCATAAAAATTTAATTTAAAAATGCAAAAAAAAAAATTCCTGTTACCGTTCTGAGTGGCTTTTTGGGCGCCGGAAAAACTACACTTCTAAATCATATCCTTCATAATAAAGACAATTTGAGAGTAGCGGTCATTGTGAATGATATGAGCGAAATTAATATCGATGCAAAGCTGGTTAAAAACGAAAATTCACTTTCCCGAACCGAAGAAAAATTGGTAGAAATGAGCAACGGCTGTATTTGCTGTACACTTCGTGATGACCTTTTGATAGAAGTGGAAAATCTGGCTAAAGAAAGCCGCTTCGATTATCTTCTGATCGAAGGGACCGGCATTGCAGAACCTGTGCCAATTGCCCAGACTTTTTCCTTTGTGGATGAAGAAAGCGGCATCGATCTTTCCCGTTTTAGTTACATTGATACAATGGTGACGGTGGTCGACTGCCTCAACTTCTTCAAAGATTTTGGCTCTGATGAATTGCTTATAGACAGGGATCTTACCGACATCGAAGGCGATCACCGGACAATTGTGAATCTTCTGACCGACCAGGTAGAATTTGCCAATGTCATCATTCTGAACAAAACTGATCTGGTAACGGATGAAACAGTGAATTTCCTGAAAGCAGCCATTAAAAAACTCAATCCGGATGCGAAATTTATCCGATCGGAATTCGGAAAGGTAAATCCCGAAGAAATCTTAAATACCGGGCTTTTCGATTTTGGTACCGCTCAGGTTTCTGCCGGATGGCAAAAGGAACTTCAGAAAGAACATCATACACCAGAAACCGAGGAATACGGCATAAGTTCTTTTGTTTTCCGACATAAAAAACCTTTCCACCCGATGCGTTTCTGGAATTATCTGAATGAAAAATATCCCAGTGGTGTTATCCGTGCCAAAGGATTGTTCTGGCTGGCCTCAAGACCCAATGACGCTCTCAACTTCTCACAGGCGGGCGGTTCTTTTAGGCTGGAAAAAGCTGGTGTGTGGTGGTGCAGTATGCCGATGAGTCAGCGTTCTATGTATTCTTCCTTTACAGAAAATCAGGATTTTATAGAAAGTAAATGGGACAAAGACTGGGGTGACAGAATGAATGAAATGGTTTTCATAGGTCAGGATCTGGATAAAGAACAAATCATTCTCGATCTGAATAAATGCCTTTTGGAAGATAATGAGAAATATCTACTTGACCAGAAAATCCCATTTGAAGACCCATTCCCTAAAAATATTTAAAAATGGAAAATTATCTTATACTTTTTTCATTATAACCTTTCCTGTTCTTCCGTTTTTGAACTTGAAGATTTAGCAAGTTCTTTACCTATATGATATTTTAGCGTTATTCCGAAGTTTTGACCATATGGTCTGTCGTTGTAGTGATAATCTACGATATTGGACTGGGAAACTCCTTTATAACGATTGCTGTTGAAAATATCATTAGCGCTAAACGTAACATCTAACTTTTTATGAAAAAAAGCTTTTGAAATCCCAATATCGATAAATCCTGTTGGTGCTGTTTTATAAATTCCGCGGGGCTCGGATGAGTAATAAGTCATCTGCAGATTAGCGGAAATACCTGCAGGAAGCTGGAAATTATTCTGAAGGGAACCGTTTATTCCATATAAATTAAATAACTTATCACCATCAATCATTGAAATTGGGTACGATGTATGGTTGAGATCAATGAAAAACTGAGTGTTCCAGAATGAAGTCAATTTAACAGGAGCGGAAAATGTAAGGTCAAAGCGTCTATAATCCCCAAAGTTATCGCTTCTACTCATAATACTCTGCATATCATCTATTACAAGCCTTCGGTTGATGTAATTCTTACTTTGGTTATAGGCTAATGAGAAAATATATTTCTTTTTAAAACTGTAGTTGACCTGATACACCCAAGCTATTTCCGGTACGAGATGAGGATTACCTGTGAAATAAAAATACGGATCTACAAACCACTTTACTGGGTTCAGGTCAGCATACGCTGGACGGTTGATCCTCCGGCTTAACGAAACATTCATCTTGTGATTATCCCCCATCTTCTGCTCTACTGATAATGATGGAAACAATTTTGTATAATGTAATTTGTAATTCGGTATATTCTGTAAAAATTCACCATTGGCTTCTGTATATTCCACACGCACTCCAATGATAACAGACGTTGTCTCAAAGTCCTTATTTGCCGTCACATAAGCTGCTCCAATTTTTTCTGAATAACTAAAATTATTACTCATACCAGGATCTATCTCCCAGGTTCCTTCCGTGAAATTAGTATAAACAAACTTATTATCATTATTCACTTCTGCCCATTTTAGTCCAGCTTTCAACTTAAAATTCGTGAAAGGAAGTTCAGTATCTGTTTTGAACGATTTTATCTTAATCGTTCCTGGCTGATGAGAACGTAATTGGGTATCCACGTTATTTTCCGTTAATTTAAAGGATGAAATCATTAGTCCATCCGAAAAATTCCGGTAGATGGTATAATTAGCATCAGCTGTTATTTTTTTTCCTGAGGAATCAATATCATAGCGGTACGTTAAGGCTACAGAATCATAATGATATGGCTCTTTAACAGTATTTGATGAAAAAAGATATGCATTTTCTGCGCCGGGTTTTGAGAATGAAACTTCCGATAACCTAATACTTTTAAAGTCATCATAATATCCATGATAATCCACAGCCAGATTATGTTTTGGCAGAAACTGCCAAACAGCACCAGCTTTCCAGGTATAATAATTAACTTTAAACGTTTTTTCATTTTCCCTTGTAAGCTCCTGAACCGAACCATCAATATTGATGGTGTTACCATTGCTGCCTCTGGAAAAACTATGAGGTGTATTATAATCAAGAGAACCGTAAAAAAGCAATTTTTCGGACTTAAATGCAGCATTGATATTTTCATTAAATTTCCAGAATCTGGATTTTGAGACAGAACTGCGCAGATCAAGAGAAAATTCTTTTTTCTTGGATTTCTTTAATTTGAAATTGACAATACCGGCATTCCCGGCAGCATCAAATTCTGCACCTGGCGTCGTATTGATTTCTATTTTATCAATATCTTCGGCACTGAGACCTTTAAGATAATTACTCAATTGGGGACCAGACAGATAAGTCATCCGCCCATCAATCATGATATTAACGCCGACACCTCCTCTGAATAATATTTCATCATTTTGTCCAATGCCTATTCCCGGTATTTTCTTTAGTAATTCAAATCCATTAAGTCCGCTTGCTAATCCGGAATCGGCGACATTAAATATCAATTGTCCTTTATCAGTTTGAATATTTGGTTTCCTAATGTTAATATGAACTGCTTGAATTGAAGTTACGCCACTGTTCAGATTGATATCCTTAACAAGAACAGGGGTTTGGGCATCAACTCGTATTGTGTCACTGCGATAGGATCTATAACCTTTTGCGACAACATTAATCAGATAGCTCCCCGGTATGTTAATAAATTGATATTGGCCTGAAGAGTCACTTATCTTCCATTCGGAAATATGGTATTCAAGATTCCGGATTTCAACCTGAGCATCCTTAACCGGTTCATCTTCTTCGGTAAGAATACGTCCTGATATTGTATATTGAGCTTCAACAAAATTAATGCTTATCAAGAAGATAAACACAAATTTCAGATTTAATTGGTTTCCTAACTTTCTTCCAGATTTAAAAAGCAAAAACTTCATAACATACATAATTAAGATCTGATGGGCTGGAAATTTTACAAAAAAATAATGCAACTTGGTTGCAAATGTATATATAAATTTCAAGTACCGCAACTTTGTTGCGATTAAATAATGAAACAAGTTAGGAATACAAGAGTAAAATAAGAAGATTTTATGTATGGCCCTGAAATGGTTCAATACTTCTCCGGTTCCGGATATTAAAAACCTCTGAAATCATTTGACTATCAGAGGTTTTTTTAAGTTTAAAATAATAGATTCTTCCTGCAATTACCATTTTATTTTCGGCAGTACTTTTTTTATTTCCTTCCCTATATTATTTCCTGCTTTTCCCAGCTCGTTTCCAAGATTAGTAAAGACCTTTACCGCTTCATGGTTTTTACCCGGTCCATACTGAATGTCGTGAATTGTATTATTCCATGTTTTCACAATGTCATTGTTAGGGCCGAACTGATTCTGTAGCTCGAAACCAATTTTATTCAAACCTTTTATAATGTCATTGTTTTTACCAAAACAACCGGAATCTCCGCCTACTCCATTGGTAAGACATTTATCCAACTCTCTTGACATCAGCTGCCCACCGGCACAGCCGGCAAAAACATAAGGCTGTCCACCTGACGTTACAGCACACTGAACAACAATCTGAGCTTCTGTATTCATATTAAGCTTACTTGCTCCATAGCACATGGCTGTATTCATAAAGTTTACCTGTCCAAAACTGCCCTGCTGCTGCACACAGGAAAGAAGCTTTTGAAGTTCAGGATCAGAGGATTCACCTGCCAGACATAACGGATATTTACTATAATCATTTCCATACTGCTTATAACATTTCAACAGAGATGCAGATATTCTTCTTTCATTTGTGCCTCCCATAGTACCAACAAGACATAAAGCCTGCTCTTCCGGTGATGAAGCATTTTTAACACAGCGGTAAATTTCATTCTCTTTTTTTCCGGCCATATTCTCAATCATGCAGTCGCCAAATTTTTGTTTGTCCAGTACACCATTAAAACCAACTGACCGGTCGTAACAGTTTTTAGCGTTCTGCTCATTTGTGATCATCAGATTACCATACGGATTGTCAACGTCTACAATCTGATCCGGTAAAGGCTGGAAACCGTTCGCTGTCTGAATACCAACATTAGGATTGTATATCGGCGGAACATACTTAATCATAGGATTTGGTGGCGGCTGAATGTCTGAATAACCAATGATCCTGGCTCCCTTAATATAATCAATCTCAATAACATTCCTGTTGTAGTCAAGAAAAAAAGCTTTTTGGTACGGATTGGCAGCCGGCAATCTTAAATACATCATTCCGGATGGATCATGATACGCAAGGCCTTTATTCATGGGATTCCCATCTTGTACCATCATTCCGTCATTATACAAAACAAAGCTTTGCTGATGTGCCTGGTCATAAATACGGCCAACAGGAGCCGGAAGTTGCGAATAGAGACTGGTAAACATAATGAGCAGGAAAAAGCTCACAACAGTCTTTAACTTTTTTAAATGTAGTGTTTTCATGATAATTTTGTTTTTATTAGCAGTAATCATTACAAATCCAATTTGTACAGTAGAGTTCCGGCATAAATGCCGTTCGTACACTATTTTATCGCTTATTATTTTATAGTAAAACTGGTCATAAAAACAAAACAAGTCAATTACACTTTTGGGTAATATTTTTTATAATTAAGATTAAAATAATTAAAAAATTCCTATCCTCAAAAGTTTTCCAAGGATAGGATTCACACCTCAATATTAAAAATTACCTCAGACAATAAACAGACCCGCAATCGCCTGAGCTTCACTTCCCGTTAAAATTTCATCATAAGCCACAGATCCTGCAGCTGCTCCAAAATCAGTACTGGTATTGAACCCTGCCTGATTCACTTTAGAGGATGAAGATCAAAAAGATATTCCCAAGAATTGGAAATCTCCATCCAGTAGTCTTGCTCATTTTTGGTCAGAATGAATATGCAGACTCTATTCATTCTACTCGGGCACATTGGAAGATGCAATTCCATATTCCGGCTTTGGAAATGCTCCAGGCACTGTATAGCGCGAAGAAGTTCCTTTATAATACCATGCACCTAACCCTGTAATCATTAGAATCATATAATAAATGTACTTCTCCACATCTTTTTGATATATGCCAAAGTCTGGGAGATTAGCTTCCATATCCTGTAACTCTTTAACATATTCATCATGTATCCGTATTGTTTCTACACATGCCTCTTCCAGGGAAATTTTGTACTGATGTTGTATTACCAAGACAATGTTTAATATTTCAGTTTCTACTGCAAGTTCTTTTTGTAAAGAAGCAAGATCATTTTGAATAGCAATAATCCTGCACATCAACATTTTTATACGTTGAATAGCCGGATGCTCTGCAATATATCCTGGCATTATAAAATCAATAGTTAATTCTACCGGTTCACCAAATGTATACATAGATATGGAGTATTCACGGATAAGCAGAAGATTATTAAGAGTAGGCATTTTACCTGACAGCTTATATGGTGTTTCTTCCATAAGACCATATGTGGTATAGCGGTAGAAAGCCTGTGTCCAACGATCAAACCATTCATTATTAGCATAGGGGCGAAATTCATCCCTGCAATAGGCTACCTGCCTTATTAATCCTATATCATCGGGCTTGAGCGAAGCTCCCAACATCACTTCCATAATGCGATCTCTAATGACTGCCAGTTCATCAACTGGACATAATTCATAATAATCATCATACAAAGTCAGCCAGATCATAAATCGACATATGGGACGTATCTTTTCTATTGTGTCTGCACCGGGAAACATATAAGATGTTGCCTGTGCTAGACCATGCTTTTTGTATTTCTCTCTTGTTGCTTCAGACATGAATGTAAAGTCTGTGTCGTACCAATCAATTTCATCCTGTGTAAAGGACTCTACAAAGGGGCCTACTAAATAGGGCCATGGGTAACTGGGAATTGGAACATTAATTGTTTTCATAGTATTTTAAATTGTAGTGTTAAAAAAAATGAATATAGAAGGGAAATTTCATAAGACTCCTATCGGCAAATTTCCATTCTAGCTGTAAATTTGAATATTTTAGATAAAGTATTTTAATAAGATTTGTATTGACTTAACTTTTCTTTCAATTCTCTGGTTTCCGGAAATTCCATAGCATTGCAACGAGAAACCATTGAGCAGAAATATGTGCTGTTTTGGTTTTTTTATACTTTTTGCGGAGTTCGGGGTTTTGCTTATAAAGCCATAGATATTCTCTATCCATTCTTTTTCGGTAATCTTCTGGAGCTGTTTGGCATGAGGGTTTTCAAAGTTGGAAAAGGATACTTAAATTGATCATTGAGCAACTCAAATGAGTTAAAATTTTCATTGTCCATGATTTCATAGTCTTAGTGTTTTTTGATATACTAAAATTAAAAATTTATTTAATATAACATAATTTTATTTCATATAATTGTGTTTTTAACGAATAAAAATTAAAGAGAATTAACAGCATAAAAATATAAATCATCCAGGATGTTTTTGTGAAGATCTGGAATGTTGTCCATCAGTACGATTCTTCAAAAGGAAGATTTTATACATGGATGATTAATATTGCAAGAAACACGGCTATAGATTATTTAAAATCGAAAGGTTTTCAGAATGAACTTAAAAACCAGCCGTTTCCTGATTTTGTATATAACTCCGCAGAACTTTCAACGACTAATAATTCATCTGATTTTATTGGATTTAATAATGTACTGAAAGGTCTGGAGGTTGATAAACAGGAACTTATCGACTTAGCATATTACCAGGGCTATACGCAGAACGAAATATCGGAAAAGCTGAAAATACCTCTTGGAACGGTGAAAATCAAAAATGCGAATGCATTGAAGAAAAAGACAGCAAACAGCTCTTGCCCATATTCCGAAAGCACAGGCCTTCGCTATAACGCTTGAAAAGAAGGGCGGCAGTGCAGTCCCTACCATGGAAAATATGTATGTAATGGGCGAAATCTAAGACCTGTATTAATATTTGAATAAATACAGAAGTTAATTATCCTGCCTTCTGTCGATCTTCAGCTCTCTTTCTACTTCATCTATGTTCGGTAAAGGAAGATCGTAGCTTTCTTCAATATATTTTAGAACTTCCTCTTCTGTTTTTTCATTGATCTTCCTGATAAAAAGGTGATTGGTAGCTTTCAGGAAAAGAATAAGCTCATCTGGTGTCTGTTTCTTACCAAATATCGGCTTTTCGATGACGGCTCTCTTATCATCATTTACAATAAGATCATTAAAAGAAGTATTCATAAGTACAGTCTGGAAAAATGATTCTGCAGGGAGAAATGTATGGAGGTAATAATCCTCAAAATTCATCACCCTTTTATTGTTAGTGAGAAAAGCGCAGGTATCCCTGGTGAAAATCATCCACTTTCCTCCTATATAAGGTGTAACGCCTTTCATAAACTCTCTTTTATACATAAGAGACGAGATCTTATAAGATAGTTCCGTGAAATGATTCTGTATTCTCTTAAGGGTATCCGGACGATAAAACTTCTGATCATAATAGAAAAGATAATTCCTTCCATTGTTGGCTGTAAGAAATTTCCTGATGATATTCTGTGATTTCAAAGGGTAATCTTCACCACTTAGATTAACAAAATAATCCCATTCCTGGCTGACATTAAGAAGAAATTCCATGGCATCAAGCTCAACCTGGATCATACTGAATCCTCCGGAAACAATATTAATGCTTTCCAGAATATAGACGTTGGGAAACTTGACGAAATACATCTGAATCTCATCAGTGAACTCTTCTTTAGCTTTCCGGTCGATATGAATAAGGTAAAACTGATCTCTCGTATAGATCTTCTGAAACATCGCTTTGAATACTTCGGGCTTATGATGAACCATAATGAAGTACGCAATTCTTACGTGCTGACTTGAGTTAGACTCTAAGGTTTGAGGCTGGGGGCTGGTTGTAGGAACGGAAATCTGCATAAGTACGGATTTAAAAATCATCCGCTGGTTGCAAACAATTCAGTTAACGTGCGAAAGCTACGAATAAATTTTTGATAATCAACTATTTAAACCAATTAATATTCAGTTTCTTTATTGTAGTTTTGCAAAGCGTTTATAAAAACAGGTCTCTGCCTTTTGCTATTCTGTAACAGTTTAAAATCTTCATTTTTTCTCTTTCAGTTTGCTTTTTCAGCTGCCCAATTAAAACTTATTTTTTAATAATTTTTAATACTGCTTCTGGTTTTCAGGTTAAAAGTAGTTATAAAGCTCAGAACAGTATGGATTTATAAAATCCTGCCCTGAGAATGAAAACGATATGATATTGCAAAGCTCAGCAAATATATTCCCAACTGAATTTATTGTCAAAGTTAATGCAAAGTAAAATAATAATTAAAGATAATGCTTATCAGAATTGATATTCATTACTTTTGATACAAGACAACAATTCAGATCTTAACCGATTTGGCCACTCAGAACCGGATGTTCCGGTAGAATATGATGAGTTTTAGAAATTTAAATTTAATAAATCCTATAGTCCGTGCCGTTACAGAAGCCGGATATTCCAAGCCCACAGAGATACAGTACATGGCTGTTCCACATATTTTAGCGGGAAGAGATGTGATAGGGTATGCTCAAACCGGAACAGGAAAAACGGCGGCATTTGCAATGCCTATTCTCCAATTATTAAAAAGAAATACACCAGATCATAAAGAAATACGAACTTTAATCTTAACTCCAACACGGGATTTGGTCCTGCAGCTGGAAGAAAATTTTAAAGTTTACAGCAAATATTTACCACTTTCACAGCTTTCCATTTTTGGAGGTGTATTATCAGGAAGCCAGCTGGCAGCTCTGAGAAAAAGAGTGGATATCCTCATTGCAACTCCGGAAAGACTGCTGGATCTGGTAAGCCAAAGATATATTGATCTCTCTAAAATTGAAATATTGGTTTTAGATGAAGCTGACAGAATGCTTGATATGGGATTTGCAGAAGATGTAAAAAAGATACTGAAGCTGGTTTCACAAAAAAGACAGACCTTATTTTTTACCGCAACACTGCCACCGGAAGTCCAAAAATTTGCAGATGCCATGCTGAAGAACCCTGTAGAGATTACAGTTAATCCGGCTCCATCACCAATACACACCATTAACCAGTCCGTTTACTTTGTTGAAAAAACCAAGAAAACTGATCTGCTTATCAATATACTGCAGGATGTATCTATTTTACGTTCACTGGTTTTTACCCGTACCAAACAGGGAGCCGACAGACTGGTGAAACAATTGGAGCGTACAGGAATTTTTGCGGCAGCTATCCATGGAAACAAATCTCAGATGGCAAGACAGCAGGCCGTGGAAGATTTCAGAAACAGTAAGATTCGTGTTTTGGTAGCTACCGATATTGCCGCCAGAGGAATTGACATTGAAGAACTTCCTTATGTAGTTAATTATGAACTTCCCGATGTCCCGGAAACCTATGTTCACCGCATTGGAAAAACCGGAAGAGCAGGAATCCAGGGTACCGCCGTTTCTTTCTGTGACGAAGGGGAACGCTCTGATTTAACTAATATTCAGAAGTTGATAGGGTTTATAATGCCAGTGGAAAAATTACAATATATAAATTAAATCACAATAAATAGATGGATTATTCTCTAAGAAATTTAAGAAAGAATCCTCAAATAATTAATACAACAATTTTTAATACTATTACAATGCAAGAAGGCACCGTAAAATTTTTCAATGAAGCAAAAGGCTTCGGATTTATTTCTCCAGCAGACGGAGGTAAAGACATTTTTGTACACTCTTCAGGATTAGATACAAGATCTATCCGTGAAAACGATAAAGTAGTTTTCGAAGTACAAAAAAGCGACAAAGGTTTAAATGCAGTTAACGTAAAGTTAGCATAATTTGAATATAACGTTTAAACGAATATTGACTGATAAGTAGCAATACCTTTCATTCGATGTCCGTTCAGAACCTCTTACTTGATGTGAGAGGTTTTTTGCAGATAAAACATGATATATTCCCTCAAAATATCCTAAAATTTAGATTATATTCTTTAAAAACGGCTCTATCCTGCTATATTTGTCCTTAAAAAATAATTTTACAACCATCATCAATGAATGTATTATACGTTAACTGGGATATAAGTCCTGAAATCTTCAATATTTCCGGATTTCCTCTTAAATATTATGGCCTACTGTTTTTGGCCGGACTTGTTCTGTGCTATACAATCCTAAAGACCATCTATAAAAAAGAAAATTTAAGCCAACAGGCACATGAAGCACTTTTCTCTTATGCATTTATAGGAATTTTAGTAGGTGCCAGATTGGGACACTGTCTGTTTTATGACTTCGATTATTATTCCCAGCACCCTATTGAGATATTCCTGCCGATCCAAAAAGGAGCTGACGGAGCTTATCATTTTTCAGGATATGCAGGACTGGCAAGCCACGGCGGCGGAATCGGGCTTATTATTATGCTTCTGATCTATGCTAGAAAATTCTCTATTAAGTTTATGACTGTTCTGGATGTGATTGCTATTGCCACCCCTCTGGCCGGAGCATTTATCAGGTTGGGCAATCTGATGAACTCTGAAATTATAGGAACACCTTCTAATGCGCCATGGGCTTTTATATTCAGACAGATAGACAATATTCCGAGGCATCCTGCTCAGCTGTATGAAGCGATCTGTTATCTGATGATCTTCCTTGTGGTTTATTTTATTTATACCAAAAACATCTTTAAAGTGGGGAAAGGTTTTTACTTCGGCATCACTACTCTGCTGATCTTCATTGTAAGATTTTTTGTAGAATTCATAAAAGTGGATCAGGTTGATTTTGAAAAAGGAATGAGCCTGAATATGGGACAAATTTTAAGCATCCCGTTTCTGTTCCTGGGGCTTTTCTTTATTATTAAAAGTATCCGGGACAAAAAAGAAATGAAAGTTTCATAGTCCTTAAAATATAACCAAAACCTCCGGTACCAATTGTAATACCGGAGGTTTTTTTTCGGATTATTCCAAATAAAAAATTGGCTTAATATGATTAAGCCAATCCGTATTCCTCAGAATACTAACATCCACATATATTCTAATTACTGCAATCGGTCATTTTTTTAACCTTTATTACCACTGTAAGTTCTCGTAACTTCTTTAAGTTCAAAGTTGGTCAAAACTGAAGAAAAATAAAAGAAACAGCTATCAAATAAAGCTTTGAGTCTATAAAGGCTTACAACTCAATGAAAGGCTTATAGGTCCTGCCAATCGGAAGTTTTTTACCCATCACCTGTATCATACTGGCAGAGCGAACTTCAATTTTAAGCTTGGAAACAATGTAAGATTTGTGAATTCTCACAAATATTTTAGGATCCAGACTTTCCTCTATCCTGCTGATTGGCATTTTCACCGTGATCGTTCCATCTTTGGTGTGAATGTGAATATATTCCCGTAAGCTTTCAATAAAAAAAATATCATGAAGAACAATTCTAATTTGCTTTTTTCCGCTGCTTATAAAAATATGTTCGCGGTCTGCCGCTTCCAATAAAACTTCTTCTGCATTCATCAGGTATTTAAATTTTTCAACCGCTTTGGTAAACCTGTTGTAAGGAACAGGCTTCATCAGATAATCTACAATATCAAGCTCATAACCTTCTACAGCATACTGATGATAAGCAGTAGTCACAATGACAAGAGGTGGATTTGTCAGTCTTTTCAGGAAATCAAAACCTTTGATAACCGGAAGATGAAGATCCAGAAACATCAGATCAATATCATACCTGTTTAAAAGGCTTCCGGCGTAAACAGCGTCAGAACATTTTGCCACCAGATGAAAGTCTTGATCCCTTGAAACAAAATTTTCGAGGATTTCTGCGGCTATCGGTTCGTCTTCTACAATGATGCAGGTGTATTTTCTAGAAGCGGAATGTGTCATTAAAATCAATAATTAAGGTTATAATATACCGTTCATTGGTAGTTTCAACGGTAAGAATGTGCTTTGGGTAAAGCAGTTCAAGCTGTCTCCGGATATTTTTCAATCCTATTTTTGTAGAATTTCCGTGGGGTTTCTCTTCTTTTGAATTTTCAATATGATAATGAAGAACATCGTTTTTCAGCTGAATATCAATGTGAATAAAGCTTTTCCCAAAGGTTTCTGAAACGCCATGTTTAAAAGCATTTTCAACAAACTGGATCAAAATAAGGGGTGATATTTCCTGGGAAGGATTATCTATATTCTCATTAAAACGAATCACGAGATCATGATGCCGGATCTTCTGGATCTGAAGGAAATCCTTGATATTTTCTACATCTTTATCTATGGAAATATACCGTTCGGCCGCATCATAAATATTATACCGCATTACTTTGGAAAGCTGTAAGATGACATCAGGTGTTTGATCGGCTTTTTTAAGAGCCATTCCGTAAATATTATTCAGCGTATTGAACAAAAAATGAGGATTGATCTGGGCTTTAAGCATGGTAAGCTCCTGATCCAGCTTTTCCGATTTCAGCTTTGAGATCTGTTCTTTCAGCAGGTTCTTCTGCCTGGTAATTTCTACGCCAAAGATAAGACCTGCCATAAAGACCAGATCCATAAAGGAGTTGAAAGCCACAAGTCCGTTGAGGAATCCTGAAGGCTGTTTGCCATCCAATGTTTCAACAATCCCATAAATATGGGGATAAATAATATAATGGGTGAAAAATCTGTGGGCAAGAACCGCAGCAATAAAAATAATGACAGAGAGAATACAGGTAAGAAATCTTCTGATATCGGTTCTTTCGTATACATAAAGAAGAGCATAAGCCAACGGAATTTTAACCAGAAGATACCCAAGTTCCAGAATAACGGTATTCTGAAGCCTTATCTGCCATTCTACATTAGGAAACTGATACCTTGACCAGTAAAAGTCCAGATAAACTTCCAGAATATAATACAGTATCCAAAAGAGCAGATGGATATATAATTTTGATTTTCTGCCTGGCATTAAGTGTTATAGGATTTACTATGCAAAATACTATCTTTCAGTGGAAAATAAAAATATAATGATTAATCTACAGTAATTGTCTATGAACTGCCGCTTCCTCTCTTTCCGTTAAAAATAAGCTGCAAAAAACAGCAAATTAAAAGAATATTGAATTCAATTCCGTTCGTTCCGCCGCCTACAACATACCACCCATTTTGCCAATGGATAAAATAAATCCCCAACATCAGGATGAACATATTACAGATAGAAACCGGCTTTACATACCGGTCCGACCAGATCAGCAATGCTGAGAAAAGGTGGATTAGTTTTACAGCCCAGGCCAGATAGAGCCCAAAAGGACTGAAGCCTATGGTATCAAGGTAAAGACGCCCAAAATTATTAACATCACCACTGAAAATAGATACTACACTGTGCATCAGCAAAATAACCGACAAAGCTGCACAGAGATAGAAATTGTTTTTCATGAATCTAAATTAAAAAATCACAAAAAATATTTTGAACGCCAAATATCAACAGCCTACAAGTGTATATAAAAGATACAGACTGTAATGGATTCCGAATTCCTTACATCTAATGTATTATGAATGAATTATTAAAAAATATTTTACACATATAAAGGATATCATATTATATACCAACAGCATACATTCTGTAATTGCTCTAGAATTGAGCTTTCACGCAAAAAAAATCCAAAATATGTGAATTTTAGGCACAACATTTGCTGCTGTATGAATCGTATTATACACCACTTCATTTTTATAATATATTATTTTCCACAATCCTCAGCATGCTGAGGATTTTTAGTAATATTTAAATCGATGAAATGAACAGTCTGTTTTAAATGGGAAAATACATTTTTGATAATCAATGATTTAAAATAGGTTTATTCAGTTAATTGTCGTATATTTGTATATTAATTAATAGGCCGCTGCCTTTGCCCTCTGTTACAGTATGGAAATTCTTTCTTTTCAGTTCCCGCTTTTTCAGATGCCTCATTTTTTAAAAATCACTTCTTTTACTGATGAACGCCCAAACAAACTGCTTTCGACGCTTCGTTTCATAAAGAAGAACAGACGGATGACTGCAGCTTTATAAGATTTGGCAGATCAGGTAAACAAATACAATATAAAATTAAATACTAGAATAATTTATGGCAGACTCTTTTTCTAAAAAAGAAAATTTCAAGAAAAAAATTCAAAAGCAAAAAGAAAAAGCGCTGAGACGCGAAGATCGTAAAACGAATAACAACAAGGGTGCAGAAGATGTTTTCATGTATGTAGATGAATTCGGAAGACTTACCTCTACACCTCCTGAAGACAGAGAAAGACAGGAAGTAAACATTGATGAGATCCAGCTTGGTGCCGCTCCTATTATGGCAGAAGAAATAAGAAAGACTGGGATCATCACTTTCCACAGTGAGAAAGGCTATGGCTTTATTACTGAAGACAACAGCAAAGAAAATGTTTTCTTTCACAACAACAGCTGTGCACATCCTGTAAAAAAGGGGAACAAAGTATCTTTCGAGAAAGAAAAATCTCCAAAAGGATTCTCTGCTGTGAATATCGAATTGGTTAAATAAACAACAGATCTGCTACACAACAGCAGATTTTGTAAAAAAATAAAGAAAGCCGCTCAGTGAGCGGCTTTTATTGTATTTTAAACTTATTTTTTATTGAACATTCTCTCCAGTACTGCATAGCGGTAGTCGAAAATATATTCCACTTTCTTTTTAACGAAGAGTGAATGGGCTATTTCTCCCAAAAATCCCATGGGAAGTTCATAATCAATAGTATCTTTCATAATTACACCTTTTTCATTGGGGATGAATTCATGACGATGATGCCAAAGTTTATAGGGCCCTTTTTTCTGAAAATCTATAAAGCTCTTCTGAAAATCCACTCTAATGATCACTGTCTGCCATTTCATTTTTATACCAAAAAGAGGTGAAACGTAATAATCGATGAGCATTCCTTCATAAATTTCATCATTTTCCATGGTAGTCAGGACGATAAAATTCATGTCTTTTGGTGTGATCTCGGAAAGATTACTGGCAGAAGAAAAAAAATTCCATGCGGTTTCTATACTGCAGTTGAGCTGTTGCTCTCGGACAAGACAGTACTTCATAAATTCTCTGTATAATTATTGATAGATCCACATCAGAACTGGCTTCCCGGCCTTTTGAATCATAGGATCTATTTCTTTCATTGCATTGTTGGACACTGTAGGACACCCCCAGCCTTCCGGAGAACCTTTTGGAAAAACTTCGTCGTCACTCATCTGGTCCCAGGAATGGAAAACGATATACCGTTTTAAAGCATTACTGTTTGTTTCATCCAAACCATGCATCAGGTACTTGATATTGATTCCCCAATCACTATGACCTCTTCCCCACAGCTTATATTTTCCTAAAGATGAAAGATGGCTTCCGTCTTCATTACTGAACTGTGGATTGTCTTTTGAGCCATCTGCACTCCATGGATTTGGACCACAGCCATGACCCACAAGGTATCTTTTAACAATCGATTTCTTTTTAAAATCCCAGACAAAAAATCTTTTAATCCCTGAATGAAGACTCATATCAATCAGAATACAAAAATCCGTATTTAGTTTTTTTGAAACACAGAATTTCAAAGCTTCTTCGGCCTTTGATGTAATTTTAGAAAGATCCGCTTCCGGCCTGTTCCCTTCTTTAACAGAAAGATCTGCTAGAAAGTGACGGTTTCCTTTAGATTCATTAGTGCATGAAAATACAAGGTGTAAAGCAAAAACTAGGGCAAAAATCTTCATTGAAAATTATTTGTAATGTCTAAAGATTCCAAAATCGGAAGGTGTCCATAATGCAGCTTTCTGTCCTGCAGCTTTCAGTGCATCGTTTGCCCAGGTATTGCAGGTATTCAGGAAGCTATATTTTCCTTTAGCATCATAAAATGCATCGTTAACATCATAAACAGCATCAGTTGGAATCAGGATAAAGTTTCCATTCTGATCTCTGTCGAATTTATCTTCTATGAATTTCACCAGACTCTTATATTGATCCCTGCTGATCATGATCATTTTGCAGTCTTCACCTTCTTTCATGGTTTTGTAATAGGAACAGTGCATGGCAGAATCACTGAGCCAGAAAGTGGCTTTAAAAGCAGTGGAGAACTTCAGATCGGCCCATGTCGGCGTATCAAGATAAAAGCCTTTATCGCCCCAGCCTATTCCTATATAACTGTAATCTGTGCTTTTTGATTTTGTGTTGGAAAACGGAACTTTTGCTCCCCAATCCTGAAGATCATTTTTTACAGGCATTACAATATCCGTGTGCACGCCGTTGGTAAAAATATAAATCGGAATATCTTTAGGCTTTCCGTCATTATCTGCAGAAACTTCTATAAGCGGCAGTAAAAGACCCAGAATAACATACAGAGCAACAATTCCCAAAATAATTCCTAAGGTTTTCAGAACATACAGTAATACAATTTTCACACTCATGTTTTAATAAAATTTAATCTTCAATTTTCTGTAAAAGTATTTGTTTTAATCGAAAAAATGATTAAATTTAGTTACGAAATATTCACAAATATGCGTAAAAATACAAAATCACAAAAAAGATTTAAAGTACGGGTAAAAACAGCTCCAAAAAGAGTACAAAAAAAACGTTGATTTTCTGTGGGACATTGGTCTCCTGAAAGTCAATTTTCTTTTTAGGAAAAGTTTTTCAGAGATTCTTACTGAATTAAATCTTAACCTCCTTAAGACCGATAGCTTAAGGGATGGTCATTTTTCCTCTTCTATTTTGGAACTTTAAACTTCCAGATAAGGATTTGTCACCAAAAATTTGTCCTAAAGCTTATCTGAAGAACGTTCCAAAAATTCAATATTCCGCTTCAGACCTGCAAATTTGGTTCTCTTTACGGGAGATTTTCTAAAGATCTCAGAAAAAATTTCCTGGGTAATTTCTCTCCACTCTTCTTTTTTGAAATTCTTAAGAGATTCATTCGGAGCAAAACGACTCTGAAGGTTAGGTGAAGAAAATCTGTTCCAGGGACATACATCCTGGCAGATATCACATCCGAACATCCAGTCTTCCATTTTATCTTTAAAATGATCGGGAATTTCGTTTTTGAGCTCTATAGTTGCGTAAGAAATACAGCGGCTTCCATCAATAATCTTTTCCGAAACAATGGCATCCGTAGGACATGCATCAATACACTTCCTGCAGGTTCCGCAATGATCTGTAGTAGCATGATCGGGAACCAGTTCAAGATCACATATAATTTCTGCCAAAAAATAGAAGGAGCCGTTTTGCTTTGTGATGAGATTGGCATTTTTACCTACCCAGCCTATTCCTGACTTTCTGGCCCAGCTTCTTTCCAAAATGGGTGCAGAATCCACAAAAACCCGGAACCCGAACTCTCCTATCTCCTGCTGCAATTCTGAAACCATTTCACGGAGAATTTCTTTTACCACTTCATGATAATCTTCTGCGTAGGCATATTTTGAGATCTTATAATTTTCCAGGGCAGAGATTTCTTCTTTTGGAAAGTAATTGTAAGAAAGTGAAATAACAGATTTTGAGCCTTCTACAAGCAGCCTGGGATCCAATCTTTTATCAAAATGATTTTCCATGTACTTCATTTCGCCATGAAAATTATTTTGAAGCCATTTTTCAAGATTCGGAGCATCTTCTTCTAAAAATCCTGCTTTCGAAATACCACAGCTCTGAAATCCAAAATGTTCTGCTTTGGATTTTATAAGTTGAGAATATTTTTCGGCACTGCCATTCAGGATTTCCATTCTGCAAAATTAAGATTAATTTTATGAATCTTATGGTTTTCAGTAAGAAGTGGATGAGCCTTAAGTTTTAAGCATTTTTTTGGGAAAAATTTAAGTTTCGATAAAGACTTTTTTCAGGAATAAATTGCGTATTTTCGTTCTTATTTTTAATCTTAAATTACACAGTTATGTCTTTAATAGAAGTTATACAGTCAGGAAATTATGAATTAGTTGACGTTCGCGAGCCAATGGAGCTTGAAATGGACGGAAATATAGATGGAGCCAAAAATATTCCTCTTGGTGAAGTAGAAGACAGAAAGGAAGAGATTTTATCCATCGAAAAACCTGTGATCTTATTCTGCAGAAGCGGAAACAGAAGTGGAAAAGCATTGGAATATCTTAATGGCCAGGGCCTGAAGGACGGATACAATGGCGGAGGCTGGGCTGATCTGAAAGCAGTATTGGAATCAAATCAGGGAACTTTTTAAAAGTTCCTTTTTTTATATTCATTCATCATGAATCTGAAAGGAAACTTCACAGATCTCTGTCTTCATTTTACGAAGGACAGGAGTCTTATTGAAAACCTGTGGCATGAAATTGAAAAAAAATATTCCCGAAAAAACAGGTATTACCATGATCTCTTTCATCTTCAGAATATGTTTATGGAACTGGAAAGTGTGAAAAACCGTATTGAAGATTTTTTTACTCTTTCATTTTCTGTTTTTTACCATGATGTTATTTATGATGCTTCTTCAAAGTCCAATGAAGAAAGAAGTGCATCGTATGCTGCAGAACGGCTTCATAAAATGGGATTGCCCCAAACTATAATTTCAAAAATAGAAGACCAGATTTTGGCTACCAAGTCCCATCAAAAGTCAGATGATGCGGATACAAACTATCTTCTTGATGCAGACCTTTCTATCCTGGGAAAAGATTCTGTAATATATTTTGATTATACGCGGAAGATCCGAAAGGAATATGCCCTGTATCCAGACCTTCTCTACAAACCGGGAAGAAAAAAGGTGTTAAAACACTTCCTGGAGCTGGAAAGTATTTTCAAAACAGAGCATTTCAAGGATAAATATGAGCAGCAGGCAAGGGAAAATTTAGCTGCGGAACTTAAGCTTTTATAAATGACAAAAAGGAGATGCAGCAAAGCCACATCTCCAGAATGGAACCATTCATTCAAACACAACTTATCCATCAACTAACAAACCAAAAAGGAAATATTGGAAATTTCCTTATAGGGGATTTTTTTCATCAAATTTGTTTTCAGAATCTTCTGCATCGCTGTTTGATAGTTCAAAAATAGAAACAAAATCTCACTTAACAGTGATTTTAATTGCGTATTATATGTAATTTTCACAATAATTTATCGGATTGGGAAACAGAATTTTGAAATAAAAAAAAGGTTAATCTTTTTGAAATAATAGATTTAAAATATTATCAGAAAAGTAAATTTTTGATTTTCATATTTTTATTAAAACTTGTACATGGTTAATATACAAACAGCTTAAAAATAAAATCACAGACTTGATAATGTGTATTTCCGTGTTGAATCGAGCAATTATGTGTACAATTTGTATAAATTATTCCTTGTCTGGTTGGTTATAAAGTATAAAAAAGCACCTTGTTGAAAATCAAGATGCTTCTTTTACTGTTGATTTTGTTTCCAACAGCTATATTTTTTCTAAAAACTCTGATACTCTAGTGAGAACCAACTCCGGAACTTCTTTATGCGGCGTATGACCTATTCCGGGAATGATATATTTCTCTGCCTTACCACTCACCTGGGAAACTGTTTTCTCCACCTGACTGAGTGTGCCATATTCGTCAGTCTCTCCCTGAATAAATAATAACGGACAGTGGATGTCCTTCAACAGATATTCAATATTCCAGTTTCTATAATCTTCACGGGTCCATGTTTCCGTCCAGGTCCTGAAAAGCATTTCCACTTTTTCTCCATGGTATTTGGCAAGACGTTCGGCAAGATTGGTCGTTTTATAAGCGTTCCAGGCTTCGTAAACTCCTTTTAAAGTAACTTCTTCTACAAAAATATGCCCTGCTTCACAGATTATACCCTTTATTCTTTCGGGATATTTAGCAGCAGTGATAAGGGCAATGGTTCCTCCATCGCTGTGCCCGAATAGGATGGCATTGTTGATATTAAGCTCTGTCAGCAGATCATTCAGTAAATCTGCTTCCAGTTCCATATAATTCACCGGCCTTTCGTGGGTCGGCATAGGTCCGGATTTCCCATAGCCTAGTCTGTCATACATGAGAATGCTACAGCCTGTAATTTCAGACAGTTTTGCCGGCAGATCTCTCCAAAGTTGAACACAGCCCAAAGAATCATGTAGAAAAACGATAACAGACTTTTCTCCGGTTATGTTATTGTGTGTGATATAAAGTTTCTGTCCTCTTACTTCTATTATCCTCTCTTCCATTCATTCAGTTCTATAAGCTTGGAACTTTCGCTGCTTCAAATTCCTTCAGCAAATTACTGAAAACGGTTTCTACCGGTAATATATCGTTTATTAAAGCGGAAACCTGTCCTATTTCCAACTCGCCGTCTTCCATATCTCCTTCGAACATTCCTCGTTTTGCTCTTGCGCGTCCCAATGAAGCTATTAAAGCTTCTTTATTTCTTCCTGACTGGTAGATGTCTTCCAGTTCACTAAAGAACTTATTTTTCACCATCCTTACAGGTGCCAGTTCTTTCAAAGTAAGGTGGGTATCGCCTTCATTCAGTTCGGTAATTTTCTTTTTCCAGTTTTCGTGGGCACTTGCTTCAACGGTAGCAGCGAATCTGGAGCCAATCTGTACACCGTCTGCGCCCAGGATCATAGCAGCTTTCATCTGGCAACCCAATGCAATTCCTCCGGCAGCAATCAACGGTTTAGAAATATGTTTCTTTACATTCGGGATCAGACAGAAAGTCGTAGTCTCGTCTCTTCCGTTGTGCCCTCCTGCTTCAAAACCTTCGGCTACGACAGCATCTACTCCTGCTTCTTCGCATTTTACAGCAAATTTAGTAGACGAAACAACGTGGGCAACTTTTATTCCTTCTTTTTGAAGGGTCTCTGTATAGGTTTTAGGATTCCCGGCTGAAGTAAAAACAATTTTTACGCCTTCTTCCAGAATAATCTGAATGATCTCTTCAAGGTTGGGGTACAGCATAGGCACATTAACGCCGAAAGGCTTATCTGTAGCCAATTTGCATTTTTGAATATTTTCTCTCAGGATATCAGGATACATGCTTCCCGCTCCTATGATCCCCAAACCACCACAGTTGGAAACCGCCGAAGCCAGCCTCCAGCCTGAATGCCAGATCATTCCTGCCTGAATAATAGGATATTGTATGTTAAAAAGCTCTTTAATTCTATTTTGATCTGTCTTCATTTCCTGAAGTTTTTTTGCTGAATTGAAATCTATAAAATTGCTCATGCGTAAAAATAATAAAAAACGCGGTTTCTAAAGGAAATATCTTGACTTTTCAGTATAAAAAAACCTTCAGAAATTCTGAAGGTTTTTTATTTATTTTTTGATCGATTCTTTTTTCCAGTTGGCTTTGAATTTACAGTTATCATAGCGTCCGTCAATGGATATAAAGGTTGTCGGTAATTTAGAGTTGACAAACTTCTCAATCATTTCGTTACGCTTTTTGTTGAGCGCCATCTGCTTGATTCTGTTATAATCTGTTTCCAGTGTAATCTGGTGGGCAGGAATAACATCTTCTAATTTGATGATCTTCACCACTTTTCTTTTATTATCCTCATCCTCAAAAGCAGAAGTAATATCTCCTTTGTTCAAACCTGCCAGTTCATAAGTGATAGATCCGGGAATACTTTCTCTTTCAATTTTATCAGAACCATCCGCCCCTGAAATAATTCCTGCGTTGAATTTCGTCTTCTTATCATCTGAAAATTTAAAAGCGGCATCTTTAAATGTTATTTTACCATCCAGAACAAGGTTCTTGATACTGTCCAGTTTTGCTTTTGCTGTTTTCATTTCATCGTCAGTAGGGGTTGCCTTCAACAAAATATGTCTTGCATCATATACTTTCCCGGATTTTCTGATCAGCTGTATGATATGATACCCGAATTCAGATTCAATAGGCTCAGAGATCTCATTTTCCTGAAGGTTTAGTGCGGCCGCTTCAAATGGCTTTACCATCTGTCCTTTGAATATATTTTTATAAAGTCCTCCATTAGCCGCAGATCCTTCGTCCTCAGAATATATTCTCGCCTGGCTTTCAAAAGTTTCGCCGGCGGCAATATCCTGCTTGATTTTATTTAATCTTTTGATTAGATCATCTTTATGCGCATCGGTCAGTTTAGGATATATCATAATCTGCGCTAAAGATATTTCATCCTTTACTTCCGGAAGCTGCATTTTATACAGGTTATAGAAGTCAGTAACCTCATTTGGGGTTACGTCTGCCTTTTCAGTAACACGCTGATATTTTGCCTGTCCGTAGTATTGATCCACATCTATCTTTTCGATAGCGTTTTTCATTTCATACGCATTTCTGAATTTATATGCGGCAAGCATAGTTTTTTCATCGGGGAACTGAGAAAGCAATTGACGGTATTTTGCATTGGCCTGCTCTTTAATGGCAGCAGAACGGTTTTCAATTAATGTATCTTTTTTGGCTTCGTATACAAGAAGCTTGTTGCTGATCAGGTTTTCAAGGAAGTCGCATTTGTCTGTCTCAGAGGCTCCCTGTTGTTTGGCATAGTTCATCTGCTCATTAACATCCGATTCCAAAACAATTTCATCACCGATAACAGCAGCAATACCATCCACTAATTCTCCGGGTTTTAGCTGAGCATTCATGTTTGAAGAGAATATCATCATGAAAATCCCAAGAAGAAAAGTGATTTTTAGTTTATTTATCATTTTACTATTTTAAACAAGTTGCAAATTTAGAATACTTAACGAATTAGTCTAAATTTTTTATTATAAATATTTCTTAAAAAGACTTATTTATTGCAGTTCAACATCGAATGTCGTTAATTCTTTGAATTGTCTTAATCTGCTGAACATATCAGATTCATTTACTTCCTGAATTCTTTCGGTTCCGAATTTCTCAACCGTGAAGGAAGCCATGGCTGAACCTACAATCAAAGCAGACTTCATGGTCTCGAAATCAAACTTCCCTTTTTTAGCAAGATAAGCGGCAAAACCTCCTGCAAAAGTATCTCCGGCTCCGGTTGGATCAAAAACCTCTTCTAATGGAAGTGCAGGAATAGCAAACACTTTATTGTCATGGAAAAGTAAAGCGCCATGCTCTCCTTTTTTAATGATTACATAGTCAGGACCCATGGTATGGATCTTTTTAGCTGCTTTTACTAAAGAATATTCTCCTGAAAGCTGTCTTGCCTCTTCATCATTGATGGTAATAACATCTGTTTTAGCAATCATATCCATCAGGATATCCCATGCTGAATCCATCCAGAAGTTCATGGTATCAAGGATAACAAGTTTTGGACGTTTGTTCATTTTTTCCAGTACGGACAGCTGAACGCCAGGGTGTAGGTTACCAAGCAGAAGAATCTCTGCATCCTGCATAGAATCTGGAATTTTCGGATCAAAATTCTCCAAAACATTCACTTCTGTAGCCAAAGTATCTCTGGTATTCAGATCATTATGATATTTCCCGGACCAGAAGAATGTTTTTCCTTCTTTCACGATCTCAATTCCTTCAATATTTACATCTCTGTTTGTGAACATATCAAGGTGCTCCTGTGGAAAATCTCCTCCAACAACGGAAACAATACCAGATTTAACGCCTAAAACGGATGAAGTGATGCTAATATAAGTAGCTGCCCCTCCTAAAATTTTATCAGTTTTACCAAATGGCGTTTCGATTGCATCAAATGCAACGCTTCCTACAACTAAAAGTTTCATATATTTTTCAATGTATTTTAAAGTCAATTATTTTTTCCATTCAAAAGTGTCCAGCAGATGCTTCATATCATCTTTGATATAGTTCACTGCCGGGGCCAAAGAATCAGGTTTTGGCCTTGTATTAAAGTATAAATAAGCAGTCACAAAATGTTTTGTGCTGTCAGTCATGTAAAATTGAAGATTAGAAGCGCTCTGCCCCTTAAGCTCATAGAAGTTTCCGTACACCTTTTTGTCCGGGTATTCGAATGATTTGGTATCTATGGAGCTCGCTTTAATGGTATGCTCATAAACCATTTTCTCAGCTTCTTTGATGTGGTCTGCAAAATCATTCTGTATCGGATAATAGGTCACAAAGACCTTGGCTTTCATTTTTGGGTAATTGATATAGTACCAGCACGGCTTTTTAGCATCAGAAATGGATGCAAAGTCTGAATATTCAAAAGTATAGGCACAGTTATTCTCAAATTTCTGATATTTGGGTGCCGGATACTCCAGGCGGAGTTCCCCGTAAGGTTTTGGAACATGATCTTTTCCGCATGAAATTAAAAGCAGTGATACAAAAATAAAAATGACGTTTTTTATCATTTTGCAAAAGTACAAATTAGATTTTAGATTTTGGGAGACAAATTTCAGTCTTTCAGTGAGTTTTGGATGTAGTTTTCCAAAGGCTTGGGAAAAGATTTATCGTGAAAAGCTTCAAAGTCTGTAATGAGGTACTGATTTTCGGCTATAAAACTGTTCCAAACCGCTTCTGAATGAACCTCAACACTTGAAATTTCAATGATGAGATTCTTATGGGTAAGCTTATGGTTGATGGTTTTTACATTCCTGATAAACGGTTCCAGCTCTACAGAAATTACCGGTGGAAATTCAAATAATTTTTTCCAGATGAAATCGTCTTTTCTCTGCCGGATCAGAAACTGTCCGTTTCTGTGCACAAAATAATATTTCAGGGCAAGATCTTCTGTTTTGACCTTTTTTGTTTTGACAGGATACTCTGATATTTTCTGCATGGAAAATGCAAGACAGTCATCATTTACCGGACATTCGCTGCAAAGTGGATTTTTAGGCTTACAGATTTCTGAACCGAGGTCCATCATAGCCTGATTAAAATCGCCTACATTATCTGGCATGACCATTGCTGCCAATTGAGAGAAATAGGAAAAGGCTTTTGAATTGGAAATATCAAAATCGTCCGCAAAAATACGGCTTAAGACCCTGTAAAAATTACCGTCAACAGCCGGCATTCTACCTCCAAAACAGATGCTTGAAACTGCCGCAGCGGTATATTTTCCGACTCCTTTTAATTTTAAAATCTCTTCATAATCGGCAGGAAAAACACCTTGATAATCATTCATGATCTGCTGTGAAGCTTTATGGATATTAATGGCTCTTGAATAATATCCAAGTCCTTTCCAGTAGAGCAGCACTTCATTTTCTTCCGCATCAGCCAGTGTCTTTACATCCGGAAATCTTTTAATAAAGTTATTATAATGGTTGAGTCCCTGACTGATTCTTGTCTGCTGAAAAACAATTTCGCAGATCCAGATTTTATAAGGGTCTTTTGTCTGTCTGAAAGGCAGATCTCTTGCATTTTTTCCGTACCAGCTCAGTAATTTATTTCCAATATGGAGAAATTCTGAACTTTTATTATCTCTTTCCAAAAACCTTTGTCTGTTTAAATGATTTGAGGGAATTCTTAACTGCAACTATTTTTATGATGCTTCGACTTCGCTCAGCATGACACCTCTAATACCATATAGCTGCAGATTGTCATGCTGAACGGAGTCGAAGCATATTTTGCAACCTCTTTTTAAAAAGCTTAAAATGCTGTCAGTTCCCGTTCTGCAAAGATAAAATTATTTATCCTTTTTCACGGAATATACGGGAGCTGCTTTCAACCATTGATATTTAAGATTTCTTTCTGCAGCAATAAACCGGTAGCCTTCAAGTTTTTTCAGGTAAAGGTAAATTGAATCTGGTTTAAGCTTCAGTCTTTGATCGGAAAGAAACATGAACGGATAATCCATCACAGAATCTCTTATTGTTTTCAATACTTTTCCGGATCTTACTTTGTAAAGAAAGAATGTTTTTCCTCTTCCTTTTGAGCTGTCAGTCAGTTTCACATTGGAACTTGCAATAACCAGCTCGCTACCGTCAAAGCATTCTTCTTCGTTCATGATATAAGCTTTTCCCTGCTGCCGTTCATCCTTAAAAAGATCCACGGCATAATGATCCGGTGCCTGGTATTTTTTCTCGCATCCGGTCAATATAATCAGCAGAAATACAGTCAGAAAGAGGCTTAAACTATTTTTGATCACATTAATTTTCATATGAATTGGCAGTAAAAAACCGATGTAAAAATGCATCGGTTTTGTTATTAAAATTAGATTGTTGTTATTCCTGAGTATATTGTGCATCCCACTCGTTACCATCATCTCCTTTATGTCCGTCCAATTTAATAACGAAACTTTTTGTAGGGAAATAAGGGGTCATACGGATATCAAGCCATACTCTGTCTTTATTAACTCTGTCCTGCTCGAAACGAACAATTTTGAATTTTTCAATAAGCTTGTCCGGACCTTTGATATTGTCAAGGAAGGTTACGATCTGCCTTCTCAAATCGTCTTCATTCTTAGCATTCCAGTTTTCGAATGCTCTTCTGTTCAGGAAGTCAAGTAAAACTTTAGTTACATAGTCGAATACACGTACTACTGAATAGGTCTGAAGACCAATATTGTCTCCTGTAAACAGTGTTTTTGCAGAGAATGCCATGATTTTTCCATACTCGTTCACCATTGGAACAAGACCCATTTTTTCCAATTGAGAAATTTCACTTTTCTTCAATTCGAATTTTACGGCATCTACTTCGTTGATATTACCATGCTTTTTACCTGCTGCCACCTGAGACATCAAAGTTTTGTGGATTTTTCCTGCCAATGAAGTGGAAGGCGGAAGCTCTACATTCTCTTCTTCCCCTACTTCTTCAGCTCTTCCTCTTCCTACAAGCCAGTTACATGTCATAATAACGTTACTTCTATGAAGCTCGCCACCGGTAAGGTTGGCAGAGTGGAATAAGTCGACTACGTCATCCGGTTTATCCAGATTGGCAAAGTCGGTCACCATCATTACTTTGTTTTCGTTACAGATCTTGGCCCATTTTTCAATGACTTTGTTTGAGCCTAAATATCCGGGTATTGCCAGGATAGAATAGTTGTCTCTAAGATCTAAACGGTCGTAATAGTTTTTGAATTCTTCGGAAATAGCATCAATGAATAAAGGATTATCCAGATCTGAAACCTGTTCAAGGCTTGCGTTAACGATGCTTACGTTATCCACTTTATCCAATTCTGTATTTTTATAGAACTGAGCTACAGTTCTGTAGTTGGTTTCCAACAAACGTACTGCATCAAGTGTATTTTTCAGATTGGTCTTTAGATTTTGGTCTGCTGCCTGCGCTTTGGTTTTGCAGGTCTCTGCCATTTTATCTGCAGACTCATTTCCTTCTAAAAGACTCACCCAAAGGTTTATTTTTTGAAGAAGCTCTTTTCTTTCGTCTGATTTATTGGTATCTGTCAGGAAAATTTCTTTCCTGGCTTTTCTTGTAGGGTTCATATTGGCGATACCGTCTACAACGGATTCAACAAAGCCAAAACCTCCTATTTTATTAAGCTCCGCAAGCGGGTTGCCCTTCGGCTGCCCTGAGTGTTGCTGCTGACCCTGCTGTTGGCTTTCTTGTGCCTGTAATTTGCTATCCATGATTTGATTTAGTGTAAATAATTATTTTTCAAGTTCTTGTGCCACATCTTTCAATACTTCGATGAATGCAGCTCTGGTCTGTTCATTCTCAAGCATATTACGCAGAATCTTATTGGTCTTCAGCTGGCGTACAATCTTATTGTACTGCTCTTGCTCCATGCTAAGCTGTTGTAAATAGTCTGATTTCTGAGTAAGATTTTTGGGTGTAAAATCTGCAAGATTCTGAAAACGGAATTCCTCCTCTACTACACCGCCATCTTCCGTTTCGTGCTGTACTGCTACGGATGGTTGAAAATGTCTGAAGACGTCGTCCACAGTTTTTAATCCTGTTACGATTTCAGGGGTATAAGATTCTTCTGTAGTAAGCTGGCTTACTATCAGCGATTTGTTTTCCTGTATTTCCTGAATAGCTTCATTAGCGTCTACTTTTACCTCGTTGCCGCCAACACCATAATTAAACATTGCCATATTATTGTTATTTTGAGATTTCTGATTTTGGTTTGGATCTGTCTTTGAGTAATTTACTGATGAATCAAATAAATTACCAATCCAATGTTTAAATTTAAAAAAAAACTGTAACATACAAAATTTTGTAAAGATTTTTCTTGAAATATTTAATTTAACCTAATTTATATATAACGTAAAATCATGACTTTACGATATCACTAAACTATGAAAAATAAATAAAATAAGCTGTGGGAAAATAAAAATAAATCTTTGTATGCTTTGCATTTATGAAAAAGCATTAACTATATATTAAAATAGGAATTCTTCCGATGTGAGGAAAAAAAATTCTTTATATTTAAACAAAGTAACAGAGTCATGAAAGATGTAAAGATCGCGTTTAGAAAACCAATATATCCTGTTTCTGAAGCATTAAATCAGTATTTGGAAAGACATAACAGAACGACTAAGATTCAGTTTTTATATGAGGACCTGCTAAGATTCAGCGACAGTGTAAATATTCTGGATAAGGAGGGCAAAGATACTTTGTGGCTCGGTGTATTGTATTCTGAACATGAATTTACAGAAATAGAGGCTAATTTAAATAAGATTTATACGCTTCTTCATTCTGATGGGGACGAAGCTACTTTACCCTATCTGAAGGTAGATACCATCGACTTCTGCACTTTCGGAAACTCCAAACCTTTCCGGATCCGGGTGAGGAATATTCTCAATGACAATCATACCAATTTTTATATTAAACAGGCCGATGCTTCCCGCATCTACGGGCTGGAAATTGAAGACCTGCTTTCTCCCAACCGAATTAACTTTCTGATTTACAAAAACACTTTGATAGAGGAACATATCTTAGGAATTCCCGGAGATGTTTTTATTCAGAATCATTTGCACAAGTGTACGGAACTGGAGAAGGCGCAGATTTCCAAGGAGTTTGTAAAGTTCAATGAACGTTGCCTTATTGGGCTACTGGGTGATATGCGCTCTTATAATTATGTCATTATTCCTATTCACGATTTCGATCAGGTTATTTACAGAATCCGACCTATCGATTTTGATCAGCAAAGCTATGAAGGGAATTTGAAAGTTTATCTTCCCCAATATTTCAAAGAAAACAATGCAATGGTTAAGATGGTACTGGAAAAACTGAAACCCAATTCTATAGAACAGTATCGTAAAGAAGTCCGTTCGCAAATTGTAAAAAGAGTGACCAGCAGCAAAAACAGATTCAATGAACTTATTGCCATTATGAAAAAAGAAGATATTGCGCCGGAAGCCAATGTCACAGAGCTGAAAACAGCTTTACAAAAACTCACCTACGACGTCAACTTCAAGTATTGTAAAACCATGGGAGATATTATTGAAACCGGAATAAATTTTGTCCTACGGAATTATAAGAAAGCCTATTAAAAAGAGAATCCATCTCACATGAATTGGGATGGATTCTTTCTTTTCTAACAATTTTTGGTTATTCTACCAAATTTTTATCCTGTCCTGAGGCGCTTTGTACATTTTGTCCCCAGGTTTTATGTCAAATGCTTTGCTGAATGCATCCTGATTGACCAGTGGCCCAAATGCCCTGAACACCCCCGGAGAGTGTGGATCGGTCTTTACCTGGTTGATCATATACTGGTCAGTAGATTTGGTTCTCCAAACGGTTGCCCAGCTCATGAAGAATCTCTGATCCTGTGTAAATCCACTGATTTTTCCGGGATTTCCTTTGTCCTTCAGATACATCTGAAGCGCATCGTAAGCCACTGCTACTCCACCAAGGTCACCAATATTTTCACCGCTTGTAAATTTACCGTTTACAAAGCTGCCTTTTACCGGTTCGTAAGCGCTGTACTGAGCAGCTAACTGTCCTACTTTCGCATCAAAGTTCTTACGGTCTTCATCCGTCCACCAGTTGTTAAGGTTTCCGTCACCGTCAAAACGTGAACCGCTGTCATCAAAACCGTGAGAGATCTCGTGTCCGATAACGGCTCCAATACCTCCAAAGTTTACGGCAGCATCAGCTTTAGGGTTATAGAAAGGAGGCTGAAGAATGGCAGCCGGGAAAACGATCTCATTGTTTGATCCGCTGTAGTAAGCATTTACAGTTTGCGGAGACATTCCCCATTCTGTTTTATCGACCGGTTTTCCTACTTTATCAAGGTTTCTCTGGTATTGCCACTCGGAAACATTCTGAAGATTGGAATATAATGTTGCTCCCTGTTTTGGAGACTCTACCTTTAACTGTGTATAATCTTTCCATTTGTCCGGATAAGCAATTTTCACAGTGAATTTAGAAAGTTTTTCCTGAGCTTTCACTTTAGTGGCCGGAGACATCCAGTCCATATCGTTGATATGTGTTTTGAATGATTTTAGAATATAATCAATATACATCTCCATCTGGGCTTTTGCTTCAGGAGTGAAATATTTTTCAACGTATAGTTTCCCGAAAGCTTCGCCAAGAACTCCATTTACAAGAGAAAGGCCTCTTTTGTCCATCGGACGCTGCTCTTTCTGGCCCTGAAGATATTTTGAATAGAAATCGAATCTGATCTGCTCCAGTTTATCATCAAGATTGCTGGCATTCCCATTAATCAAGTGGTATTTCAGATAATCTTTTAACAGAGGGAGATTCTTTTCAGTCACAAACTGATCCATATTCTGGTAATATTTCAGTTCACCGATGATTACTTTGTCGGTATTTACTCCTGCATCCTTCAGATATTTGGCAAGGTTGACATTTTTAACCAGTCCTGAAAGTTCATTTATATTTTTAGGGTTGTATCTCAGATTGGCATCTCTGTTCTGCTCCAGGGTCAACAGGTAATTGGCAAGCTGCTTTTCAAATGCTACCACATTCTGGGCAGCCTGTTCTGAATTTTTATTTCCTAAAACTCCGAATAATTTCCCGACATAAGCCTGATATTCTGTTAAAGTTTTAGTATTGGCTTCATTTACTTTCTGATAATAATCTCTCCCTAATCCAAGATCCGGACCGCCAAGATATACGGCATTCATTTTAGAATTCTTCATATCTGCGCCTACTCTCCAGCCATAGAAGGAATTGTCTCCTAATTTTGTGGCTTCAAGAAGGTATTTCTGCAGGTCATTAAGGTTTTTAATGGCATCAATTTTTGCTAAATCTCCTTTGATTGGAGCCAGCCCATCTGCATTTCTTTTATTTACATCCATAAAAGAGGCATACAGATTCTGGATCTTCTGCCCTTCAGATCCTTCGGAATAGCTTTCTGATAGAATTTTGTTCAGAATATCCAGGGAAGCATCATCCACATTTTCTCTCAAAGCATTGAAAGAACCCCAGCTTGCTTTGTCTGAAGGAATCTGGGTGGTTTTTACCCAATTCCCATTCACATAGCTAAAAAAGTCATCCTGCGGGCGAACGCTTTTATCCATATAAGATACATTGATTCCCTCATCTTTTATTTCACCTTTCACGGATTCTGCAACAGCAACCGTAGTTTCAGTTTTGGTTTCTGTAGCGGCAGTTTTAGCCGTTCCGCATGAGTTTAAAAATACAATGCCGGAAAGGGCAAGTACTCCAATATTTAGCTTTTTCATTAAAGATAATTTTGATTGTATACAAACTTACCAAATATACAAACTTTAACGATAGGTAATAAATGATAAATGATAATTGATATATGATAAAGAATTAGCAATCGGACACGAGGTTCGAGCTGCGAGGAACGAGTCAATCCCATTTTGAGCGTATAAGCATTATAGAGCTTTAAGGTGAGAAATTGGGCTGTCCATGAATCAGAATAATTTATTTATTCAATCCTAACCCCGGAATTTGTACCCCAATAACCCGTATCTTGAAACTCGCATCTGCTACCTGCAACTTAAAAACAAAAACCGCTCATTGCTGAGCGGTTTGTTATTTTTACCAGATTTTGATTCTGTCTTCCGGAGTTTTGTATAATTTGTCTCCTTTTTTCACATCAAATGCTTTATAGAAAGCATCAACGTTGATGAGTGGACCGAAACTTCTGAAGTATCCCGGAGAGTGCGGGTCAGTTTTCACTTGGTTCACCATATATTTTTCACTGGATAAAGTTCTCCAAACGGTTGCCCAGCTCAGGAAGAATCTCTGATCCTGAGAGAAACCACTGATTTTCCCTGGATTTCCTTTATCTTTCAGGTACATCTGAAGCGCATCGTAAGCGATATTTACTCCTCCTAAGTCAGCGATATTTTCTCCGTTTGTGAAAGTACCGTTTACGAAAGTTCCTTTTACCGGCTCGTATTTGTCATACTGCGCAGCAAGAGCTTTTGTTGCTTTCTCGAAGTTCGCTTTATCTTCCGGTGTCCACCAGTCTACCAAGTTTCCGTCTGCATCAAACTGTGCTCCTGAATCATCAAAACCATGGCTCATTTCGTGACCGATAACAGCACCGATACCACCAAAATTAACAGCAGCATCGGCTTTAGAATTGAAGAAAGGTGGCTGAAGAATTGCAGCCGGGAATACGATCTCGTTATTTACCGGGTTGTAGTATGCATTGACCGTTTGCGGCGTCATACCCCATTCTGATTTGTCCACAGCTTTACCGATTTTTGCTAGATCTTTATTGTACTGCCATTCGGTAATATTCTGAAGGTTGCTGTATAGATTTCCACCTTTAGCTTCGGAAACGATATCTAATTTTGAGTAATCTTTCCATTTATCAGGATAAGCAACTTTTACCGTAAACTTGTTCAGTTTGTTCATTGCCTTTTCCTTCGTTGTAGAAGACATCCACGCTAAATTGTTGATGTGAACAGCAAAGCTTTTCTTTAAATAGTCGATCAATTCTACCATCTGTGCTTTTGCTTCAGCCGGGAAGTATTTTTCAACATATAATTTTCCGAAAGCTTCACCAAGCGTACCATTGATCAATTCAAAACCTCTCTTGTTCAATGCTCTCTGCTCCTGCTGGCCTCTCAGGTATTTACCATAGAAGTCAAATCTCATGTTACCTAATTTTTCACTTAAGTAAGCTGAGCTTCCGTGAATCATGTGGAATTTTAAATAATCTTTGATCACAGGAAGGTTCTGAGCAGACACCAATTTATCAAATTCTTTGTAATATCCGATTTCCCCGATAATTACTTTATCTGTACTTACCCCAACGTTTTTAAGGTAAGCAGGAATATCAACTCCTTTTACCAATGTTGAAAGCTCGGCCATTGTTTTTGGGTTGTACTGCAGTGTATTGTCACGGCTCTGTTCGTTGGTAAGATAAGTTTTTGCAATGCTTTTTTCGTAATCAACGATTCCTTTTGCCGCTGCATCAGCATTTTTGTAGCCTAATTCTTTAAGCATGGAAGCTACATATTTCTGATATTCATTTATAGCTTCTGTATTTTTTTCGTTTACTTTCTGGTAATAATCTCTTCCTAATCCCAGAGAAGCATTTCCTAAGTACACGGCATTCATTTTAGAATCTTTAAGATCTGCATCAACGCCCCATCCGTACAAAGTATTTTCGCCGTCTTTTGTTACAGAAATCAAATAGTTCTGAAGGTCAGCAAGATTTTTAATCGCGTCAATCTTATTCAGATTAGCCTGAATAGGTTTGATCCCGTCTGCATTTCTCTTCTCCATGTTCATGTAAGTAGCATACAAATCCTGGATCTTCTTGCCCTCGCTTCCATCTGCAAATTTATCTTTCAGAAGAGAGTTCAGAATAGTCATTGAGTTGTTATCTGTATCTTCAGCCAGTTTGTTGAAACTTCCCCACGTCGGCTTATCAGACGGAATCTTGGCTGTTTTCATCCAAGTTCCGCTTACGTAGTTATAAAAATCATCCTGCGGGCGTACAGAAGTATCCATAAGGCTAATGTCCAAGCCTTTATCTGTGCTGTTAACTGCTGTTTTCACGGCTTTTGCCTGTCCGCTCACTGTATTAAGTGAACAAACTCCTGCCAGTAAAAACAAAGAAAGCGTTAGTTTTTTCATTATGATAGCAAATTTATAGTATATGTCTGTCTTTTTAATAATCTGTTACAATTCCTTTCAATAAAAAATTACTAACTATAACTGTTGATTATTTTATTTCTTAAGAATTAAAAAATTACTCCGAAATTAATAAGCCCACCAGATCCTGAATGATTTTCTGGGAAACGAAATTCATAAAATCAGGCCTGTCCAGATGAGGCATGTATAATTTTGAAGTGACTTCTTTATCTTTAATCCGTATCGTATAAAAAACCGTTCCCACTTCTTTGCCATCCTCACCTTTACCCGGACCCGCAACACCTGTTGTGGACAGGGAAATATCAGCACCAAATAATTTTTGGCAGCCTTCTGCCATTTCACTGGCTACCTGCCCACTTACAACTGTAAACTGGTCTACGGTCTCTTGAGAAACTTTTAAAATCTCTATTTTCTTTTCTGTAGCATAAGGTATAATCCCGCCGATAAAATATTTTGAACTTCCGGAATTGGATGTGATCATTTTTGCAAGCTCACCCCCCGTACAGCTTTCCGCAGTTGAAATAGTCAGTTTTCTTTCTGTAAGGAGCTCCGCCAGAATTTTCTCTATTTTATCTTCCGATACCGCAATAACATGATCCTTTACCAAAGGAAGTAGCTTCTGGATCTCGTTTTCTGCCTGCTGTTTCAGGGCTGCTTCATTTCCCCCCGAAGCAGTCAGTCTCAGTTTTACACGCGTTCCTACCGGCAGATAAGACAATGCAAGGTTCTCAGGAAGGCCAAGCTCCCAATCTTCAATAGTATCTGCGAGAATACTTTCTGGAATACCCACCACGGAAACTATCCTGGTATGGATATAATAAAGGTTGAATTTATCTTTTAAATAAGGAATGATCTGGTCCCTGATCAACGGTTTTACTTCATAAGGAACACCGGGAAGGCTGAAACATAATTTTCCATCCCGTTCCATCATCATACATGGTGCGGTTCCGAAATGATTTTGAAAAACAACAGATTTTGTAGGAACAAAAGCCTGTTCCCTGTTTCTTTCAAGAATATCCATCCGGCCGCGCCTTTCCATATAGTTTTTAAGATGGTTGAAAGTGACCTCATCCAGTGCAATTTCATCATTGAAATATTCCGCCAGTGCTTTTTTGGTTTTATCGTCTCTTGTCGGGCCCAAACCACCCGTAGTGATGATCAGGTCTCCAAGTTCGAAAGCAGCATTTAAAGTGTTTTTAATAGTATTGATCTCATCTGAAATGGTGAAGATCTGTGTAACCTGTATGCCTATGTTTTTAAGCTCTGTGGCAATAAAATTAGAATTGGTATCAACGGTGTTTCCGGAAAGGATTTCATCACCTATAGTAATCAGAACAGCTTTTTCCATATATAAACTCTTGAAAGAAAATGTCCTGCAAATGACGTAAAAATCTACGGCTGCGACAACATAAAATGATTTTTTCTATCTTTGGCTGATACTGTTTAAAACTATAATTATTCGGCAATAGCAAAGCAAGCTTGAGAGTTTGAAAGTTTGAGTATAGTTATGATTCAGGTTTCGGAATACAAGTTTGAGCGCTATAAGGTTTAAAGCAGATTTAAGTTATGAATTTCATGTCTTGGGATTCGAGCTTTCTTGATTAAACAGTCTGAGTATGCTAGACAATCTTCTTAACCTTACCTGCAGTCTGAGATCTTGGCACTAAAAAATTCACATTTCACCTGCAAAACAAAATTCACAATTGACGTTTTCAACCTCCTTTTCAACCTCAGTCTTGTATCTGATGTCTTATATCTGAAATCTTAATTCCTAATTACTGATTATGTTTTACCCAAATAAGCTCATCCGTGTTATACCCTAATTTTTTTGCTTTTTCCATGAAACGCAGTCTTATACTTTCAGGAATCGAGGTTGTTCTGGACAGGATCCACAGGTATTTTACACTGCTTCCTGCCACCAGGGCATACTGATAATCTTCGTCAATATCAATCACATTGTAACCGGCCCAGATTGGTTTGAAGAACGAAACTTTAAGACGGGCTTCGGTTTTATCTTTTACAAACCTGGCTTCTCCGATGGATTCTTTCCATTCTTTTTTAACGTAATCATAGCCTTTATTGCGGACACGGATAGAACCGTTTGGATTTTCAGAGTATTCAGCGGTGACATTATCCATATTTTTCTCAAACCTGTAATCGAAACGGGCAATTTCATACCATCTTCCGAGATATTTTTTAGCATCAAAGTTATGGATGGCAACAGCTCCTTTTGTAATTCCGGGAGAACAGGAATTGTAAACAACCAGCCCCAGAATACCTAATGTAACCGGAACCGCAATTTTCTGAAAAGTTTTCATAATGAGAATATTTTGCTTGATTGTCCTGAAAACTTCAAAAATAATGCCTTTAAGCTGTTAAGGAAAGATAATTCTAGGAAAATACTTTCAGAAAATTATCTTTAAAACTTCCTGACACCTCAATCTCCGTACCATCTGAAAGCATCACAGTTCCACTTTTATGGTAAGATTTTACAAATCCTGCGTTGATAATATGGGAACGGTGAACCCTTACAAAAGGGTTTTCCAGCAGGTCATCAAAATGTTTCAGGAAACGGCAGACCATTTTTTTTGATCCATCGGTAAGATAAACCTGTGTGAAATTTCCGTCTGCCTGCAGCCTTAAGATATCTTCAGTTTTTACGACATCAAATCCCTGAAGTGTCGGGAGAATGAGCTGCTGCTTTTCAGGCTTTAGCTTTAAATTTTCGAGGAGTATTTTGTTACGGTTGAGCTCTTCTTTTTTTTCAAGGCTTTCCGCTACTTTATTCACTGCAATAATAAGCTCTTGGATATCAATTGGTTTTAAAATATAATAGCTTGCAGATTTATTAAGCGCCTGCAATGAATATTGGGAAAATGCTGTAATGAAAATAGTTTCGTAGGAAAATTCTTTGGTAGCTTCCAATACATCAAAGGCATTTCCGAAAGGCATTTCTACATCAAGAAAAACCAATTGCGGCTGTTTTTCAGCGATTAAAGGAACAGCTTCTTTGATATTTTCTGCCTCGCCTACAATTTCTACCTGCGGGCAGTATTTCGTGATATAATTTCTGAGAACTTCTCTTGCAATAATCTCATCGTCTACAATTACTGATTTTATTTTCATTTTTTTCAGGTTAGAGGTTGGAATGAGTGAAGATTTTTATTGATATTTCCCTTTTAATTTCAGAATGTAACAGGAAGCTTTTAAGGCTTTCTTTCTTTAAATAATATTAATTTTTATAGTCACCAAAACTCCACTGTTGTTTTCTTTGTCTTTTACAGAGCAGGTAATATCTTTTTTATAAAGATCATTCAGAAGCTGAATCCTTTCCAGTGTATTTTTCATTCCACGGCCTTCTCTTGCTTTCTGATGTTGGGTTTTCTGTTTTTTACTTTCTTCAATCCCTATTCCGTTGTCTTCAATGTTGATTTTTAAATGCTGGTCTTCTTTTTCAAAGCTTAATTTCAAAAATCCTTTTTCACTTCTGTAGCGCAGGCCATGCCAGACCGCATTTTCAAGGAACGGCTGGACAAGCATTCCGGGAATTTTCAGGCTTTGCATATTCAGGCTTTCGTCTACCTTAATTTCATAATCAAATTTATCGGCAAAACGTGTTTTTTCAAGAGCAAGATAATTCTGAAGCAAATCCAACTCCTGCTGAAGAGGAATGAAATCTTCGGTGGAATTTTCCATGACGCCACGCATTAATTTAGAGAATTTCGTAAGATACTGGTTAGCTTCCAGTTCGTTATTTGTCGCGATGAAATGATTGACACTGTTTAAGCTGTTAAAGATAAAATGCGGATTCATTTCACGCCGTAATGACTGGAGCGCTATTTTTTTATTTTTGATCTGAACTTTTTTCAGCGTTCTGAAAATAAAGATAATCAGTCCGGTTAACAGGATCAGAACTCCAATCAGGCTGTAATTAAAGACATTTTTCTTACGGATCAGCTGGTCTTTCAGCTCTTTTTCTTTTTCAAGCTGTGAGATCTTCTGCTCGGTATCTTCCAGTATTTTATTATCAACCAGACTTCGGTCCTTTGAAACCAGGTCGGGAAGTTTCCCAAGAAAATCCCTGTACAGCGAAACCGAAGCATCAGTATCTCCTGCAATATTATAGAGGCTGTCCAGCCTTTTTACACTTTTCTGAGCTTCAAGTGTATGTCCTTTTTCAAGGGCAATTCCATAGGCATTCTTTAATAAGGTAACAGCTTCTTCAGGGTCATTTTTTTTAATGTAAATATCAGCCAGTTCCTGAATCTGGTTGACTTTTTCCTGTGAGTTTTCTTTTACAAAATCTTCTTTCAGAACTTTCTTTTTGGCTTCAATAGCTTTTTCGAAATTTCTGTTTTCAATGTAGAAATTAGTAAGTTTCTGATTGATTTCCAATGCCTGCTGTGGAGCTTCTTTTTTAGAAAGAACATAGGCATTGTTAAGGTTTTCTTCTGCTTTGGGAATGTCTTTCTGTTGTATATTGACATCTGCCATCTGGCTGTAACTTGCTGCCAGATCACCTTTGTCTTTTGTTTTGAGACCTATATTGATATTCTCCTGAATGGCCTCTGCTTTCTGTTCGGGCGTGGGAGAAGAAAGTCTTGCCACGTCATTGGCATTGACAGCCCTGCTTTTTTCAGTATAGCTCATCTCGGCTGCCATGCTGTAATTGCTGATGGCGGGAGTTATTTTGTTCTGCTTTTCCTGTGACTGGGCAATTTTCCGGGTGACAGACTCCAGATTCTTCTTGTCGTTAAGGTCTTTATAAATGGTTCTGGCTTTGACTAAAAATTCTTCACTTTTAGCATAATTTCCCTGATTGTAATAATCATTAGCAATTCCTACATAGGTGTCGGCAATGCCTTTATTATCATTGTTGTCTACAGCTTTTTTGAGTCTGGCTGCAGATTTGTAGGCCTGAGTAACCCGCGTAGTGTCCTGTGCTATATAGAAATTTCCTGTAGCAAGGATGAAGATTAACAGTATTTTAAAAACTAAATTCACGGATTTCAGATCTTGAATGCAAAGTAAGTAAAACTTTAGGTATCCTTTCCTATTCTTTACCAAGTCAAAACTCTATTTCACCAAGTTTGCCGATCAAAAAATGAGAATATTTAATTTTTCAGCTTTGAGATTTTTCAGCAAGAGAAAAGATATTATGCGCTGCGGAAACGAGTCAAACATATTCTTATTTGCTTATATTCTTAATCACTTAATAGATCTAATTATATTTTAAATAGTCTGAAGAAGACGATTCTCTGGGGGAACATATTTTTACAGCAATTCACCAAGTGAAAACCTTATTTCACCAAGTCTCTTCATTTCCGGTTTCAGATCGCCGTAATTTTACTTCAGAATTTAAAACAAGAAATTATGAAATTGAGACATTTTTTATTGATCGGAATCTTTACCCTGGGAAGTTTTACCAATGCACAGGAAGTAAAGAAAAATGCAATTGAAGTTACAGGTATTGCAGAAATGGAAGTAGAGCCGGATGAAATTATCTTCAGCATCGGCATCAAAGCAGATAACAAAAATGAGTTGGCAGACAATGAAAAGAAGCTGATTGAGACATTAAAGAATTCCGGAGTGAAGAACGAGGATATCAAATTTAAATCAATGTACCAGAATATATATGCTAAAAATGGAAAATTCACAAAAAATTACCAGTTCAAGGCCAATGCAAAAGCAAATATCAGTAAAATATTCGAAGATCTGAACCAGAAATGGGTGAGCAGCCTGAACGTTGCGGAAGTAAAGAACACTAAAATTGCTGATTTTAAGAAAACCGTTAAAATCAATGCTCTAAAAGCAGCAAAAGAAAAAGCAGATTATCTGTTGGAAAGCATGGGCAAAAAGACCGGAGCCCCGATTGAGATTATCGAAATTGAAGATTACACCAGCGATACAGTTCTTCCAGTAGCTTATAAAGGCAGTATCAGAAATATACAGCTTGAAGCAGCAGATGCCGTAACGGATTTTTCCTTTGACAATATTGAAAATATCAAGCTGAAATACAGCATCAAAACGAGATACGAAATCCTTTAAAATTAACAGATTTAACAGACAGCCCGGAAGGGCTGTTTTTTTGTTTTAAACCGGCTTTATAAAGTTTACCAAGTGAAAGTCAGGTTTCACCAAGTCTCCCAATTTTCAGCCTTAAATACAGATAATTTTACTTCAGGAATTAAAACAATAAAAAAGTTAAGATTCAATATTACAGCAGATAACCAATAAAAAATAGAATTATGACAACTTTAAAAATCTTAGCAATGACAGTTGTTACCGCTTTTTCAAGCTCCGGCAGTTTTTCAGACATCCGCTGCTCAAACAGCAATACATCAGGCAGGGAAGCATTTATACAAAATGCTTCGGTAGCACAGCGTATGGTAACATCAAAGGATAACAAAATCCAGGTTGCCCTTCTATTGGATACTTCCAACAGTATGGACGGCCTGATCGATCAGACCAAATCGAGGCTTTGGAATATTGTGAATACTTTAACCACCCTAAAGTATAACGGACAGGCTCCACAGGTTGAAATTGCCCTTTATGAATATGGGAATGACGGTATCCGGGATGAAAATTATATCCGCCAGGTTACTCCCCTTACGCAGGATCTGGATCTGGTTTCCGAGAAGTTATTTGCATTAAGAACTAATGGGGGAAGTGAATATTGCGGTGCCGTGATCCGCGATGCCTCGATGAACCTGAACTGGGATAGCAACGAAAAAAGCATGAAACTGATTTATATCGCCGGCAATGAGCCGTTTGATCAGGGAAAAGTGAATTACAAGGAAGCCATTTCCAAAGCTAAAAGCAAAAACATTTATACCAATACTATTTTCTGTGGGAACAGAGAAGAAGGGACGCAAACCTTCTGGCAGAACGGAGCAGTAATAGGCGGCGGCAAATACTTCAATATTGACAGTAACAGAAAGGTGATTTATATCGAAACGCCTTATGATGTAAAAATCTCAGAATGCAATACAAAGCTGAATGATACCTACATTTATTATGGAAGTCATGGCTCTGAATATAAGCTTAAGCAGGTTACCCAGGACAGGAATGCAGAAGTTCAGTCGGCTTCCAATTACGTAGAAAGAACCGTAGCCAAGTCTAAAAAAAATGCTTATAAAAACGACCATTGGGACCTGGTGGACAAAGCTGAAAGTGATGCAGGATTTATTGCTACTGTGAAGGATGATGCGCTGCCAGCTGAATTAAAAGGCAAAAGCAAGGAAGAAATTAAAAAAGCAGTTGCTGTAAAATCTGCAGAGCGTGAGAAAATCCAGAAGGATATTGAAGAGCTGTCAAGAAAACGTCAGGAATACATTGATACCGAAATGAAAAAACGGGGCAATGCAGATTCTGATGATCTTGGAAAAGCAATTGAAAGATCTATTCTGGAGCAGGCAAAAACGAATGGATATACTTCGAAATAACAGGAATGGTGGCTTCGCAGCCACCATTTTTTATTGCATTTTTCTTAATACCCGCTTACACTGGCGACAAAGGTTCCAGAAGCTACCAGTTTTATCTCCCGAATTGAAAATATTCAGACAACACGTGTTTTTTATTTTTCATAAACTGTGAAGCCATTTCCATCCCTGTCACAGAAAAAGTGATCCCATTTCCCCCGAAACCCAGGACAAAATAAGAGTTCTTAAATTTTTTATGCTCCCCAATATAAGGCAGTCCATCCTTGGTTTCCCCAAAAGTTCCGGCCCAGACAAAATCTGTATAAAAATGATAACCGGGTTTTATTTTTTTCAGGTTTTTCAGGATGTCTTTTTCCTTTTTATCAAGAAGAGAATCACGTTTTCCGGCATCGCTAAAATCTTCATCTCCACCGCCAATCAGAAGTCGGCCATCATCTGTTGTCCGCATATAGATATAAGGATCATCGGTATTCCATACCAATGTGCTGCTGATATTTTTGAATTTGTTGTCATCAATTTCTGAAACGATAGCGAACGTACTTTTCAAATTAACAAAATTTTCCTTCAGCAGGTTTTTGCTTTCATAACCAGTACAGTAGATCACTTTTTTAGCTTTGATCTGAAAACCGCTGTCTACCGTGACCAGATTAAAACCTTTATGATATTCCACCTTTATCATTTCAGTCTTATCAAATATTTCTAAACCTTTTCTTACATTATGTTTAAATAGTTCATGAGCAAACTTAAAAGCATCAATACTGGCTCCCTGTCTGGACACAATTCCCCCATATGTATTTTCAAGTCCAAAATTTTCTACAATTTGATCTGCTTCCAGCCATTTTACATTAAAACCGGCATTTTTTCTTGCAGTATATTCATCCTTAAGCCAGCTGACATCTTTCTTTTTTGATGCGAAATACAGAGATTTCTTTCGTTTAAATCCCGCATCAGATCTTATCTGTTTTGAAAGTTTTTCTAGAGTATCTATTGCATCGGAACAGGCTTTGTAACTTTCTATAGCTCCTTCCTTACCAATCAGTTCTTCCAGTTCAAAAAGAGGAACATCTATCTCATACTGCAACATGGAGGTAGTTGCTGAAGTACTTCCGTTACAGAGTTCACGTTTGTCAATCAGGATCGTTTTATAGCCGTCACTAACCATTTGATGAGCAATCAGACTTCCGGTAATGCCACCTCCTATAATTAACACATCACAGTTTTTATTTGATTTCAGGGACGGGTAAGAAGCTGTCAATCCGTTTTTTAAAAGCCAGAAAGGTTTGTTTGATTTTAGATCCATAATTGAATAATACATTTAAAACAATAACATTTATAAGTATTTTAACGATTTTTTATCAATTTATGGTGCAATTATTGTACCCAGTTTTAAAATCCAACCATTTAAAATAATTAGTATGATAACGATTATTCCAGAAGCTCCGGAAAATGTTGCAGCATTCAGTGCGACCGGAGATGTGACGAAAGAAGATTTTGAGAACCTTGTCATTCCTCATGTAAAAGAAAAAGTAGATCAGTTTGGCGAGCTGAATTACTTATTGTATTTGGATACTGATCTGGATAATTTTACCATGGGCGCATGGCTTGAAGACGCATTTTTAGGATTAAAAAATCTTACAAAATGGAACCGTACGGCTATTGTTACAGATAAAGAAGGGGTACAGAACTTCACAGATATTTTCAGCGTTCTGATGCCGGGAGAATTCAAATCCTTTCCTAAAGAAAACTTATATAATGCACTTTACTGGTGTAAAAACGGTAATGAAGTAGAAGTTTAGCATTATACTATGAAGAGAAAGAGGCTTTGTTCTGTCGTGAACAAAGCCTCTTTTATATCTATAAATCTTTAAAGTGCTTTATAATCCAGTTTTAAAACTATTATTTATCACAAGGCACACATTCTATAGCTGCATCATGATTGTCAGGAGTTTCTTTCCCGTACAGATATCTGTATCTCAAACTTATTACCAGACCTATGAATGTCATCCCCACTCCTACTAACGAAGGGTATTTAAAGGAAAAACCATATTCCAAAGGAATTCCGCCCAGGAATGCTCCCATCGCATTGGCAATATTAAATGCTGCCTGCATGAATGCTGCGGCCATCATTTCACTCTTTGGAGCCGCCTTCATCATCATGATATTAATAGGTGCGGCAACAGACATCGATAGCGCACCGCAGATAAAGGTAAGTATAAGTGCTATATTCTGATTCTCTGAAAATAAAAATACTCCTGCAAGAGAAATCATCATCAGAAAGATCAGCAATGCACATGTTTTCTCAGGTCCCAGCCTGTCGGAAATAAATCCTCCGGCAAGATTCCCAACAACCATTCCGGCTCCGGCAAGAATCATTACATAAGCCATATGATTACTTTGGATTCCGGCAACTATTGTCATTAAAGGACTAATGTAGCTGAGCCATGTGAACAGTCCTCCAAATCCAATCGCTGTAATTCCTAAAACCAGCCATGACTGTTTATTTTTAAGAAATTTCAATTCTTCCAGAAAATGGGTATTCTGATTTGATTCTGTGGCGGGAAGCCATAATTTCAGGAATAATATGGCAAAAAGGCCTATTAATGCTACAATTGCAAAGTAGAATCTCCAATGATAAGCATGCCCGATATACGTGACCAGAGGAACCATGATTAAATTGGCTATCGTAAGCCCCGTAAACATTAAGGATATATAAAATGCCTCCTTTCCTTTTCCAGCCATACGGGATGCTACCACCGTTCCTACTCCGAAGAATGCACCGTGAGGAAGTCCGGACATAAATCTGATGACCAGCATGGTTGTATAATCAGGAGCTACCGCAGAAAGCCCGTTAAACAACGTAAATAGGATCATTAAAACCATCAGAACTTTTTTAGGCGGAAATTTCACGGAATACCCGATCAGGATCGGAGCTCCGATCACCACTCCCATCGCATAGGCTGAAATAAGATGTCCAGCTTCAGGAATGGTAATCTTTAAGGTATTTGCAATATCAGGAAGCAGTCCCATTACGGTAAATTCTGTAGTTCCAATTCCAAGACCGCCTATGGCCAGTGGTATTATTCTTTTATCAATCTTCATTGTCAGTAAACTTCTTTTCGAATTAATTTTAAATGATTTTTTTGTGAAAAATAAAAACGGATTTTCATCTTTACTTTTAAAATGCAAAATTCGCGAGAAATATCGGTTTTCACTTCTCTTGAAATGATAAAAATTTGCTCCATATTAACCTTTTTATGTAATTTTAAAATCAGAATCAATCAAATAAGAACAAGATGAAAATCCAGAAAGAAGTCATAGCGTTTGAGAACGGAAAATCTTTCAAACTTTTTTCACCGTCTTTAAAGAATTGTTTTTTCTGGCATCATCACCCGGAAATAGAGCTTGTCTATGTAGAAGCCATCAACGGGATTCGCCATGTGGGACGGGATATTTCCGTTTTTACAGAGAGTGATCTGCTTTTAATAGGATCCAATGTCCCTCATCTTAATTTTGATTACGGTATCCAGACCGAATGCAGACAATTGGTGCTTCAGATGAGAGAAAATTTTCTTCAGGAAATCATTGTTCCCGTTCCGGAATTTCAAAATATTAGGCAGCTTTTGGAGAGATCTTATCTGGGGCTCTCATTTTCCGGAGAAACAAAAAAAATAGTCATAGAAAAACTCCATAAGATCAAAAATAAAAACTCATTTGAATCTCTGGTGGGACTGATTGAAATTCTGCAAACTCTTGCCAATTCGAATGAAGTAAAGGAACTCAATAAGGAAGATACCAGAATCAAATGGTTCCTCAATGACAAGATCAGAATGGGAACCATCTACGATTACATCCACGAAAACTATGATAAAAAACCTAACGTCAACGAAATTGCAAAGATTGTCAGCCTCAGTACTCCCGCTTTCTGCCGTTATTTTAAGAAGCAGACGAATATGACTTTCACGGATTTCGTTAATAAATACAGGATCAATCAGGCTAAAATATTTCTGCTTAAGGATTATTCTGTGACGGAGGTTTGTTTTCAGGTGGGTTTTGAAAGTTTATCTTATTTTAATAAACTGTTCAAACAGCATATGGGTGAAACCCCTTCAGAATTCAGGAAAAAGCATTTGAAGAATATTGAGGTTCGGAATTGATTATTTTTTTTAACCACCCCGTCAAAATTCTTTGAATTTTTGCCACCCCTCCACGGGAGGGGAATATGATCCGACAGATTTGTCAGGAGGAAAGTTATCAATTTTTTAATTTAAGAAATATCTCTCATCACCGAGTTCATTACTCAAAATATTAAGTGTTTAAAATAAAAAACCGCTTCGAGTGAAGCGGTTATATTTTTAGTGAATATGTTTTTCAGCGTGGTAAGAACTTCTTACTAATGGTGAGCTTTCCACATGTCTGAAACCTAAGCTTCTTGCAAAATCTCCCAGCTCATCAAACTCTTCCGGTGTAACAAATCTTTTTACCGGCAGATGTTTTTTAGTAGGCTGAAGGTACTGTCCAAGCGTAATTACATCTACATTAGCATTTCTGATATCCTCAATGGTCTGGAAAACTTCATCTTTAGTTTCCCCTAAACCAAGCATTACCCCGGTTTTTGTTCTTCTCTGGCCAGCTTCTTTTAAGTATCTCAAAACTTCTAAGCTTCTTTCATATTTAGCCTGGATTCTTACTTCTCTTGTCAGCCGTTTTACGGTTTCCATATTGTGAGAAATTACTTCAGGTGCCACATCTACCAACCTGTCAATATGTTTTGTAAGTCCCTGAAAATCAGGAATAAGAGTTTCCATCGTCGTTCCCGGGGAAATTCTTCTTACTGCATTTACCGTCTCAGCCCAAAGGATAGACCCCATATCTTTCAAATCGTCACGGTCCACAGACGTAAGAACAGCATGCTTGATCTTCATTAATTTAATGGAACGTGCCACTTTTTCTGGCTCATCCCAATTAACATCAAGCGGTTTTCCTGTTTTTACACCACAGAATCCGCAGCTTCTTGTACAGATATTTCCTAAGATCATGAACGTTGCCGTTCCTTCTCCCCAGCATTCACCCATATTCGGGCAGCTTCCGCTCTGGCATATGGTATTTAATTTATATTTGTCGACCAAAGTCCTAAGCTCCCTGTAATTCTTTCCGGTAGGAAGTTTTACGCGGATCCACTTTGGTTTTTGAACGGTAGTATCTTGAACTAAATTCTCCATTTATTTCTCAAATTGAGCTTCAAAGTTAGTGATTTTTTTATCGAAACAATCAAAGACAAACATCGATGAAACATATAATTTCATAATTTTAAATTACCAAAATTAAATTATGAAGAAGATCCTTTTTACCCTATCCGTTATTATCAGTACATTTTGCTTTGCTCAGGAGGAGCTTCAACCGGCAGGTTCGAAGATCATTGAAACTGTGGAAGGAGATCTGGATGGTGATAAAATTCCTGAAAAAGTAGTTATTTATACTACAGCAGATGAAGGTGAACTGGGTAAGATCCGCGAAATCCAGATTCAGAAAAAAAATGGCGGAACATGGATGATCTTGAGTAAATCAAGAAATGCCATTCTTGAAAGTGCAGGCGGAGGGATGATGGGTGATCCTTATCAGGGAACAACTGTAGAAAAAGGGATACTGAGTATCACCCAGGCAGGCGGAAGCAGCTGGAAATGGGGCTACACGGATAAATACCGGTTTCAGAACGGACATTTTGAACTGATTGGCCATTCTTCAACATATGGAAGACCCGGAGATTATTGGACAGAGATAGACTTTAATCTTTCCACAGGGCAGCTTAATTATAAAAAAGAGGTTGAAAATACTGCTGAATATGGTAAATCCAAGCAGGAAACCTATATTAAAAAAGGATTGAAAATAGATATGCAGAACAGGAATCAGAAAGAGCCTAGGAAAATTGTTCTTCCTAAGACAAAGGAGGAAGTTTATTTGTAAAATCTTGAACCATTAAGATTCTATCAAGTTGTTAAGATTATTAAGGTAAGCTTTGCTTTTAAGACTGAATGAGACTGATTATCTTACTTAGAGATATTAATTATCATCAAATTCATTATTTTTCAGCAGCTCGGCAAGAACTTTCTTGGCGCGCATCACCCTTACTTTGGTATTGGCAACGGAAATCCCAAGCTCTTCTGCGATTTCCTTGATGCTTTTTTCTTCGAAGAATCTTAGTTTGATAATATCCTGGTAGTTGGCGTCCAGCGATTCGATGGTCTTGATGATCTTTTTCTGCTCTTCATTGGAGATCATCAGCTCTTCCGGAGATTTTGCAAACTGGTTTTTAACCTCATCAAGGTTTTCGGTAGGATCCTGGTTTTCGCGGCTTCTTTTCCTCCAGAAATCAATGACGGTATTCTGGGCAATGGTTAGCACCCAGGTTTTAAACTGAAAATGAGGATCGTACATATCCAGCTTCGACAACACTTTGGAAAAAACATTCACCGTAATCTCATCTGCATCATTTTCATCTTTTACTTTTTTCATGACAAAAGAGAAAACATCCACCCAAAAAATATTGATGAGCTTAGTCTGGGCCTTCTGGTCCTTTTCTTTTGCCTTTTGAATAAGCAAAAATAGCTGTTCGTCGTTCATGAGTAACAAATATAATTTTTTTAAGTGAAAGCACAAAGGTGCAGACAGTCCTTTTTATCCTCTGATTTTTTTACCTTCTGACATCTATTCTCTATACTCCTGAATTTACTATCTTTGCATCGTAAAATTTTAAAGAAAATTATAGATGAATTCCTTTATAGAAGAACTAAAATGGCGTGGTCTTTTTGCCGATATGATGCCAGGAACCGATGAACAACTAAATAAAGAGGTAACTACTGCATATATTGGTTTTGACCCGACTGCTGATTCTTTGCATATCGGAAGTCTTATCCAGATCAAAATTTTAGCGCATTTCCAGCAGCATGGACACAAACCTATCGCTTTGGTAGGAGGTGCTACAGGAATGATCGGAGATCCTTCAGGGAAATCTGCAGAAAGGAATCTGCTGGATGAAGCCACTCTTCTTCATTATGTTGACTGTTTAAAGAACCAGCTTTCAAGATTTTTGGATTTTGACGGTAATGGTCCTAATAAGGCAGAATTAGTCAACAATTACGACTGGATGAAGAATATTTCTTTCCTTGATTTTGCTAAAAATGTGGGAAAAAATATTACGGTGAACTATATGATGGCGAAAGATTCTGTGAAAAAGAGATTTTCCGGGGAAAGCGGTGCAGACGGAATGAGTTTTACGGAATTCACTTACCAGCTTATCCAGGGATATGATTTCCTTCATCTGTACCAAAATAATAATGTGAAACTTCAGATGGGAGGTTCCGATCAGTGGGGAAATATCACTACAGGTACTGAACTGATCCGCAGAAAGGCCCAGGGAGAAGCATTTGCATTAACGGTGCCTTTAATTACTAAGGCTGATGGCTCTAAATTCGGAAAGTCTGAAAGCGGAGAAAATTACTGGCTGGACAAAAAGAAAACATCCCCGTACAAATTCTACCAGTTCTGGCTGAATGCTACGGATGAAGATGCTGAAAGATTCATTAAATTCTACACATTCATTGGAAAGGAAGAAATTGAAGCTTTAATTGAAGAACACAAAACGGCTGCTCACGAAAGAAAACTTCAAAAAAGACTGGCTGAGGAAGTAACAGTATGGGTACACGGCAGAGAAGAATATGAAAAGGCAGTAAAAGCTTCTGAAATTTTATTCGGCCGTTCTACAGCTGAAGATCTTGTAAGCCTGGATGAAGAAACTTTCCTTGAGGTTTTTGATGGTGTTCCGCAAAAAGAAATTGTAAAAGCTGATGTTTTGGGAATAAGTATTGTTGATCTTCTTTCTGAGAAATCAGGATTCTTAAAGTCTAAAAGTGAGGCTCAAAGGGAGATCAAAGGAAATGCAATTTCCGTCAATAAAGAAAAGGTAAATGATACTTACACCGCTAATGAAAGCGACCTTATTGATGGGAAATTTTTACTGCTTCAAAAGGGTAAGAAAAGCTATTTCATTGTAAAGGTTATTTAATTTACTACTACCTATAATAAGAAGACCGGCGCTGAGATTGATCTCAGCGCCGATTTTATTTATGAAGTTATTTAGTTTTTAGAATACATAACTTGCAGAAGCAGATAAATATTGTCCGCTGGAAGTTCCTTCTTTTTTCAGCTCGCCATCTACCCAGATCTGAACCTTCAACGTAGAAGAAGCATCTGCTCCGATTGCATTTACAGCAACATTAGCATTATAAGCACCTGCTTCTGATGTCACCTCCGGACTTGTCCATGTTGTTCCGCTAAGACTTGAAGCTGTGGTTGGATTGCCATCAATTCCATATACTGCTACTTCAATATTACTTCCTGAAGAAGCTATGGCTTTAAAAACAACTTTATGGCTGCTTTTTGCCGGACCGTTGTCATCGTCATCATCGCTACTACAAGATGTTGCAAACCCAATAAACATGGTGGTCAGCAATACTACAAACATACCTTTAAGCAGCTGGCTCATTCTCATTCTTTTCATAATCTTTTGTTTAAATTTTTAATTAATTATTTAATATTCTATGATCAGTGATTTGATACCTGCAAAGCTATTAGAGTCGCCAAACTTTATCAATCCTGAAAAAGGTGTAATTTTTTCTACCTAAAATCAGGTATTTTATTTGCTGAAATTTTTAATTAAATTGAGCAGTTTTAAAAAAAATATACAGATCCAGATCCAATGAAGAGATTACTTATTCTATTAAGCTTATTATTGTCTTTTACTTTACAGGCACAGGTTATCCCTCTTGATGAGAAATCTTATGTAGACAGCTTACAGAATATTACAAAGACGGCAGCAAATACTTCAAAAGCAACAGCATTTTTTCTTCTATCAAATTATTACAGAAACAGTGATTCTCTTTTAAGCAAAAAGTACCTGACAAACGGGAAAGCATTCATTAAAAATGATGTTTTTCTTACAGCTAAATATGATTACTACGAAGGACAATACAATCTTGACCGGAATAAAGAAAAGGCAGCCCGTTCCTATCAAAAGGCCATTAAGGCATTATCAGAATTAAAAACCAGGCAATCTGATTTCTATCAGTCTTTGGCCTGGTATAGCTATGGGGTGACGCAAAAAGATAAGGAAGGCTACCCTTTTTTAGTAAAGACCGTCGTTGAAAAATGTATTCCATTGATTAAAAAATATGGAAACAGCAGAAACTTGGGATTTGCATACACTCAGCTTGCGATCATCCTTACGTACAATGCACAGTTTGAAAAGGCCGGTAACTACAATAATAAAGCTTTAGAAATTCTTGAGAAGAACTATCCCGGCTCTGCTGAATTATTTTATACCTACTTAAATTCCGCAAGCAATTTCTGCTACCAGGCCAAAGGAAATGAAGCTAAAAAGTTTCTGGACAAAGCTGAAAAATTAATTACGCCTTATCCTGAATCGTCATCCAACTCGTTTTATTATTATGGTAAAACACTTTACTATATTACCAAGCAGGAAAATTCAGAGGCATTATCCATGATTGAAAAAGGGCTTTATTATACCAAAAAATTTAATCAGAATCTTCAGGCACAAATGTTCTATTTTAACAAGTATGATATTTTAAAGAAACTAAAAAGGTATGAGGAAGCTAAAAATGTTCTGGAAGATATTTTAACAGAAAAATCTCTTGTTCTTGATCTTAATAACAGAAAAACCATCTATAAACAACTTTCAGCATTGAATGAAGAAATGGGAAATGCTAAAGAAGCTTTGATGTGGGAGCAGAGATATTCTAAACTCAATGACAGCCTGAGCAGTGAAAATGTAAGACTTGAGATTAACAAAATTGAAGCAAAATTCAATACTGCTGAAAAAGAAAGAAAAATAGCGACGCTGAACGCCGAAAAGAATCAGAAAGATCTGGAAATGAATAAGAAGAACTCTTATTTATGGGGACTGAGCCTTATCTTATTACTGGCGTTAAGTCTGTTGGTTTTCCTTTTTATCCTGTTCAGAAAGAATAAAAAAATCTCTGAACAAAGAATAAACGACATTAAACAGAAGGAAGAACTGTCTCTTACCAAAGCTATTCTTGATGGTGAAGAAAGGGAAAGAGAGCGTATTGCCAGAGACCTTCACGATGGTTTAGGCGGAATGCTTGCCGGCGTTAAAATTAATTTTTCTACATGGTCATCCAGCCATTTACACCCTGAAAAAGATAAAGACTTTTATACGATTTTGGGACAATTGGACCAATCTGTAGGTGAACTCCGCCACATAGCAAGAAACTTAATGCCTGAATCACTTCTTAATTTCGGCTTGGAAACAGCCTTAAATGATCTTTGTGAATTTTACTCCAGAAAAGATTTAAACATTGATTTTCAATCTATTAACATTAAGAAAGATCTACCTCTAAATATTCAGCTTAATATTTACAGAATTGTACAGGAGTTATTGGCAAACGCCCTAAAACACGCTGAGGCCAGCAGTATTCTGCTTCAGTGTTCCCAGTCCGAAGAACGCTTTATGATTACCATTGAAGACAATGGAAAGGGGTTTGATCAAAAAATTGAGCAGACGACAAAAAGTATGGGGCTCCGAAACTTAAAAAACAGGGTGAATTATCTGAAGGGTAAAATGGAGGTAGGTTCCGACAGCCAGGGTACAACGATTAATATTGAACTTAACACGGATGGAGAATAAAAAAATAAATATCGTCATTGTAGACGACCACCCCATTGTGATAGAAGGGTTAAAAATGATGCTTAACAGCCAGCTTGGGTTCATTGTTTCCAAAAGTTTTGCTTCGGGCTCGGAAATGATTGATTGTATTATGAATCATAAAGTAGATATTATCCTTTTGGATATTACATTACCTGATGCCAATGGTACAGAGCTTTGCCGGGAAATAAAGAAAATATCGCCGGATACTTCAGTAATCATGTTCAGTAACCGTTCTGAAAGAAGTATTATCATGCAGTCTATACAAAACGGTGCCAGCGGTTATATTCTTAAAAACACCTCTATAGATGAACTGGTGGTATGCATTCAGGGTGCCTATTCCGGAAATATTGTTTTCTGCAATGAAACTAAGCAAATCATCAGCAAACCTTCTCAAAACGATTTACAAGTGCCAAGGCTGACGAAAAGGGAAAAACAGATTCTCCAAATGGTAGCTGAAGGTAAAACCAGCATGATCATTGCAGATGAACTTTTCCTGAGTCCGCTTACCGTAGATACCCACCGTAAAAATTTGTTACAGAAGTTCCATGCAAAAAATTCTACCGAACTCATCAACCTTGCTGTCCAACAAAATATGATTGAAAACAGTAAATAAAAAAACCGCTTAAAAGCGGTTTGATCATTTATAATAAGTAAATATCTTACAATTCTAAGAAGCTGTAATCAATGGAAGCGACCATAGGCCCCGCTCCTACTTTCTTATCAGTTCTTACGATTTCGCCATCTATCCAAAGATTCACAACCAATTCAGAATCTGCATCCGGAAGATCGGCTTTGGCATCAAGATTTAACTGAGCCTGGCTGGAATTTACAAAGAATTCACCGCTGGTCCAAACAGTTCCTACAGGATCGAAAATATCAGTTTTAGATGTTCCTACCTGTGTTACGATAGCTTTAATAACTCCTCCGGCAGTTGTTTTTACTTCAAACTGGACAACATGATCTTTGAATTCTTCATCGTCGTCATCCTTTTTACAAGAATTCACTACAGTAATTACCGAAAATAATAAAACGAATAAAAAAGAAAGTCTAAGTAAACTTTTTGATTTGTAAAATTGCTTCATTTCTCCAAATAGATTTTTAATGTTTCAAATATAAGTTTTTTATTAATATAAAAATAACTTTTATGAAAAATTTCCAATAAAGTTTTCTAAATAATATCAAATCAATAAAAAGAACAATTACAGTAGCAGCCTATATTTGAGCGTGTATTCAACTAAGTTATCAAGTGCAAAACCTGGAACCTAAGTTTTGAATTTACAATATGATTTATTAATTATATTTGCTGTATGAATTTAGATTATATAGTAAGAGAACCGGAACATATCACTCCAAATACTACCGTCCTTTTCATGCTACATGGCTATGGCAGTAATGAGCAGGATCTTTTCAGCTTTAGGGAAACTCTTCCCGTCGACTGGCTTATTGTAAGCTTCAGGGCACCCAGAAATACCCAGTTTGAGGGATATTCCTGGTTTGATATTGATTTTAACAATCCTGAAAATTTCATTGACATTTCCCAGGCTAAGGAATCTTTAGATGCAGTGCTAGAAAATATTCTGAAAATTGTGAATCATTACGGTCTTATTGAAGGTAAGGTACATTTGTGCGGCTTTAGCCAGGGCGGAATACTCTGTTATGCTTTAGCCTTAAAGCACCCCGATCTGTTCAATTATGTGGCTTGCTTAAGCAGTTATCCTGAGGAAAAGCTTCTGGACGGTATTGTGAAAGACAAAAAGAAGCTGGAAAGACTCCGTTTCTTTGTATCACACGGAACAGATGATGCCGTTATCCCGATGGAATGGGGAAGAAAAGCGGCAGATCTTCTGTATGACCTGAGCTGTTATTTTACGTTCAGAGAGTATATGAGCGGGCACGGTGTGAATCAGAAAAACTATATGGATCTGATGGATTTTTTCTCAAAATAACATCAGTCCATGTAAAATAATTTTCAATCAACACCACCGCTTCATTGCAGTTTATACAAACATTCCTGTTTTTGGAATGTTTTTTTATTGATAGTAAGGATAATTTCAGTAAATTCAGTAAATGAAACTTTTGTTTTTTTTACTGACATTATTCTTCAGCATTTTTATAGGTGCGCAAAATTCTTTTGAACTGGTTAACGTTAAAAAAGCTGTCATTCCTTTTAAGCTTATCAATAATCTTATTTTCATCCCTATCAATGTTAATGGTGCCGAGCTTACCTTTATGCTTGATACGGGAGTAGCGGAAACGATTCTTTTCAGTCTAGAGAATAAAGAGATTAAGCTGGAGAATATTGAGAAGATCAAATTTTCTGGGCTTGGAGGAAATGTAAGCATAGACGGTTTTAAATCCGATCGTAATATTGCAAAAATAGGTGATCATATTATCAATTCTTCCATGCTTCTATTTATTGTCATTGATGAAGAGTTCAATATTTCATCTCATATCGGAATTCCAGTGAACGGGGTTATCGGGTATCATTTTTTTAAGAACCATCCTATTTCGATTGATTACACCTCAAAAAAAATAACGGTCTACCAGGATTCCAATGCGTTCAAAAAGAAGGTCCGAAAGTTTGACGAGCTTCCCATGAGTGTGGAAAAAGACAAACCTTACATTAATGCTGATGTAGAAATGACAAGGGAAAAGAAAAGCTCGAAACTGCTTATAGATCTTGGCAACAGTGATGCTATATGGCTTTTTCCGACCCTTATCAAAGATTTTGTGTACAACAGGCCAAATATTGATGATTATCTGGGCCGCGGGTTCAATGGAGATATTTACGGTAAAAGAAGCCGTATCCATAATTTTTATCTCGGGAATTTCAAGTTTGAAAAGCCGCTCACAGCAATGCCTGATGAATATTCTATCCAGCATGTGAATCTGGTAAAGGATAGAAAGGGATCTGTCGGGGGAGAAATAATGCGTAGATTTTCGGTCGTTTTCGATTATACAGACGGAAAATTATATCTGAAAAAAAACAGGAACTTTAATGATCCTTTTCATTTTAATATGAGCGGACTGGACTTTAAGCAGGATGGGCTGGAATGGCAGGAAGACCGGGTGAAAATAGAACCTAAACAATTATCGGAAGCTTCTTCCGGCACTGAAATTTCAATGGGAAATAACTTCCAGTATAAATTTACATTGAAACCTATTTTTTCTGTTGCAGGAGTAAGAAAAGATTCTCCGGCATTTATTGCAGGACTGAAAAAAGATGACCGCATCATCACCATTAACGGGAGCCGGACTTCCGATATGACCATGGAAAAGATCATGGAGCTTATGAAATCTGATGAAGGAAGAAATATCACAATGGTGATCCAGAGAAAGAATAAGGAAATGACATTTAGTTTTGTGTTAGAAGACCCTATACCCTATCAAGATTAAAATATGAAAACCGAAGAAAGCACAATAGACAAAATAAGAACCCGCCCAAGATTCAAGATGTTTACGCATCTTACCAAAGAAGAATATGCGGAGAACCTGAAAAAATACCTTGCAGACCATAAGGATGAATTTTCCGGAAATATCAACAAGGAAATGGCCACGATCTGCGTTGAAACTGAATATGACAATTACTGGAAACCCAGACTGTCTTTACGGATAGAAATTGAAGATGATGAGACTGTTATACGGGGAGTATTTGGTCCCAGCTCTGCGGTGTGGACTTTTTTTATGTTCCTTTATTTTTTCTTTTCTATCATGTGGATGACTTTTTTCACCATGTATTACGTGGAAAATCAAATAAAAAGCGCTGAGTTCCCGTGGGCTCTGAGCGCTTCATTTGTTATGTTGTTCTGTATCTTTCTTACCTATGCAGCGGCCAGATTCGGACAGTACAAAGGTAAAGAAGAGATGCTTAAGCTTAGAAAGTTTGCTGAAGAATCTACTTCACAGTTTGAAAAGAAAATTAATTAGCAGGAACTTCTACAGGTTTTTCATCCTGGATTGGAACCGCCATAGCTTTAGCTGTTTTGATGGAGTCAGCTACTTTTTCCCTGTTGTCCTGTTCCTTGATCATTTTATCAATATGGGGCTCCAAAAGCTTGGTCATTTCTTCCACTGAAATATTATTGGCATTGGGATCATCCAAAAGCTTTCTCCATGGTTTTCTTCCACCCCATTTGTAATCTCCGAATACCATCACAGGTGTTCCTTTTGCTTTGGTTGTAGCACCTCCGGGATTCAGAATCCAGGTATCTGCATAAGAATACAGCCACTGTGCATCCTTCATCAATAAACGCAAACATGAATGTGATGCCGGATAACCGGGAAGATCATACTGATGCCATCCAATACCTCCGATATTATGAATATTAAAGTTATAAGGAAGCTTCCATTCACTGCTTACCGTTGAAATGGAAAGTTTCTTTTTCCAGTTGGTAAAAGTAAGTCCACGCGTTGTCTGCGCAGCTTTTTTTCCCATGCTTGTTGGTCCCCATTTAACAAGGCTGCCATTGGAATAAACCCCGTAAGCCTGTATAGGATAGGAAAAGATGACGAATTTTTTCACCCCGCTCAGTATATCAATCTGCATTGGAAAAGGTGAGTACTCCATGAGCGTTGTGTCTATTTTTGCAGGAACTACCAATGTATCGGCGTTCCATTTATTTTTAGAATCAAGCCTATTTAATGCCAGAATTGCATAACGTTCCTTCTCACTGTATTTTTTACTGAATTCTGCATAGATGGAATCTCTTAGCTTTTTATCTTTAGGAAGAACAAGGGCATTATAAAAACCGTTTTCCTGCATTGCCGGCGGTACAGACTCTTTTTTCACTACAGAATCTTTCTTAATAGAATCTTTTTCTACAGCAGAAATTTCTGACGAAGAAACCGTATCTTTAAAAGTATCGCTTAATTTTTCGATTTCTTTCTTACAAGAAATCAGCATTGCTGCGCAAAACAGGGCGTATAAAAATGATTTTTTCACAGATATGTTTTTCATAAATAAAACAGGTCATTTAGTTTGGTTACCCATTGCAAATATCAGACCTTAATTTGAATCTCAAAAGACATTATAAAAAATACCGTAAAAAAACGGTATTAAGCATATTTATCTATTTTCCTTGATTTCGTAACTATAAACTTGTTTAAACTTTTATTTTCCTGAGAAACAAAAATAGAAAAAGCCAGATAATGTAGATTCCTAAAATCAGAGTCTGCATTAAGAAATAATCCTTTATACTCTATATCTGCATCATTTAGAAGGCCGAAAATCTCATCTAAATTTTCTTTAATATTACATAAATCATGATCCTATCCGCTTATTGAATTCTCATTGAAAGCATTTACCCTTGGTTATCACAAAGGAAAATACAATTACTGATCTTGGATCATTTTCTTCCCTGATATCCTATCGATTCCCCCCTGTCCTGCTACGGATATGATTTCCATCCAATTGAACGCTGGAAAGATCCAATTTTTTTTATTGTTCTGCAAAAGAGAAATCCAAATTCTTTTGAAAGAACCGTCTTTACATCATTTATTGAAATAATAATAAATCAATTGCCAGCTTATTGTTTCTTTTGAAAAAATATTCTTTGAGACTTAATTCGCGCCATTGGCAATCTGCTTTCAATCGTTTAATAATGAGTTTAAAGATTTTTCCTAATCAAATCTCATAGAAAACCCTCGTTTGCCTTTGTTTAAATAAGGTAAAATCCATTTTTCCAGTTTATCTTTGCTTATGAGTTCCAGATTTTAGTTCTTTTTTTGCAACTCTAAATTGCTAATTTTTTGGAAACTCTAAGTTTAAACAGGTTCAATATAGAATAATTTTCAGGTATGAATAAGTATCAATTTAATGAAGCATCGTATTGATTAAAGCCTATTAAGCTTCTGTAGCTTTTTGAGAAGCAGAACATAAAACATAAGCCTGTCTCGCTCTATCGGCATGTCAATAAATTCATATGCAAATTTGGCCCCCTATGTGATATTTACCATCAGTATCTTATCATATTCTATTATGTACCTAAAGATATTTTGATCTTATAAAATTTCGTGTTAAATTAGTTTTTGAATTATATCAAAATAATTTCCAATAAAAATTTCCAATTAATGAAATTACCTACTGAATTAGGAGATAAATATATAGAAACAGTTCTTTCCAATCTTTCCTTGGAAGATCTTCCGGGTGAAGAGTGGAAACTGATAGAAGGTTTTGAAAATTACAGTATTTCAAATTATGGAAGGGTGAAAAGTCTGGAACGCTGGGTTCCAAATCCCCAGGGAGGAAAGCAGAAAATATTAGATAGGATTATGAAACTACAAGCTTTGAAATATTTTAATAAATATCTAAATGCCCATTTTTATAATGTGAGATGCAACCTTTCTATTGAAGGGAAATCATATGGAAAATCAGTAGCGCGGTTGGTGTACTATCATTTTGTTGAAAAATTTGATATGGATGACCATTCATTTCTTATATCTTTTAAAGATGATAATCGGTTTAATGTACATTTTAGCAACCTGGAAAAGCTAACTGTAAGTAAGTTGCATAGTAAATCACTGAGCGCTGGTAGAGGAAAGAAAGGGAACTATCAGCAGGCAGTAAGCCAATATACGGTTCATGGTGATTTTGTGGCTACTTATGAAAATATTTATGCAGCAAGTGAAATTCTTGGAATTTATCCCCCTCATATTCTATCAGTACTCAATAAAAAAAAAATTACCACAGGAAGATTTTTATGGTTTGAGAAAGGATATAAGCCTACTAAAGAAGATTTCATACCGGAGAGAAAAAGTAAACCGGAAAAGATACTCAATACAATACTTTGGAAAAGGCTCGGACAGCCGCTTATTGATGAAAGCAATCCACCAGCCTGCATGAATTTATCGCTGAAAAATCTTCCCGGTGAAAGATGGAAGCCGTTTCCAGGTCTCGAAGAATATTTTAACATTTCCAATAAAGGAAGAGTAAAACGGTTAAACACCTGGACACAGAATGTAAGTCAAACTTTTTGGAAAGAGCATATTATCTCGCTCCTTGTAAAAAAGTCTGATAGTGAAAAATATTTTCTTTATACTAAGTTAAGTTGTAATGGAAAAAGCTATAATATAGCAATTACTCGAATACTTTATTATTGTTTTATAGAAGAATTTGATCTTAAAGACAGACATCTGGTGATCGTCAACAAAAATGACCCACAATGGGATTTAGATATTTCGAAATTGACCTTACAGTCTGTTACTAACATCCTTACTGAAAGAAATAAACTGTATGCTACTAAGCTTAGGACCGTACTTAATTCCAAAGAAGTATTCAACAATTCTCTTTGGGAAAAACTGGATAAACCCCGGATTAATAAGAAGAGTCCTCCAGCCGTTTTCGATTTAAATTTAAGAGATTTACCGGATGAATCTTGGAGGCCGTTACCCGGCTTTGAAGGTAAATATGTTATATCTAATAAAGGCAGGGTAAAACGTCTGATTGGATGGAGATCTGGTGTTGAATTTTATGAAGAGGAACAGATTCTATCTCTGAAATTAAAAAAAACAGATTCTCCTTATCTTTATTTTAATCTTCGTACGAATGAAGGACGATTTAAAAAAAGACTTCCAAGAATGCTTTACTATTGTTTTTTTGAAGAATTTGATCTGAATGACAGAACACTATGGATAATTAATGAAAATGAGACTCTATGGGATATGGATCTGTCAAAGTTATCGTTACGCTCAATGGCAGATGCATTGAATGAAAGGAAAACTAAAACGTAGAATATTAAACCTCTCACAATCGGATTTAGGATAGCTGGCCTATGTTTAATAGTATTTAGATTGGTACTGTAAAGCAAATCTTAATAATAATAATAATAATAATAATAATGATAAACCTTTTCAAGAAGTATGCACGATTGTTCTGGTATTAACAGGACTTTTATAGTATAAGCACTTTGATATCATCAAAGCACAAGAGCATAATGCTGAACTTCATATTTATTTTGAAGAAAAAAGCAGCATTCCTGAGGAATTAAAAGATAGATTATTAGAGTCCAAAGGTTTTTCACCTGAAATCATTGTGGATGATTATCCATTAAGAGGTAAAATCGTAAAACTTCATGTAAAAGAGGAAGATGGCCAAGAAAACCCTCTTAATTTGTAGTGAATCTATTGTTATAGCACAGTTTAAATGTTATTATTTTTACCCCTCAGTGGCTTTTAAAATCCCGTCAATAGTGCTCATTATTAAATTGAAAATCAAAATATTATTTGATTTCCAAGGAATAACTAATTAATGATGGGTGCTTAAATTCAATAAATAAAAGGCTGCTTAGTTAATAACGAAACAGCCTTATTATTTAAATATTTAATATATCCTCACATTTAGTCAATATACTATAACATCAAAGTTTTTATTGTTTGATAATTTTGAATGTTATTTCATTGTTTAATTGAATTATATATACACCTTCTTTTAGATTAGAAATATTGATTCGATTATCTTCAAACCTTCCTGACTTTACCAATACCCCACTCATATCATAGATTTTATATTTCATCTCTTTTTCTGTATTAATATATAAAATATCATCAACAGGATTGGGGTATAATTTAATGTCATCTAATTTTAGATTGATTGATTCCTTTTCTTTCAAAATATTTGTTTGTTTCTTTTCATTATTTTGGGCAGATGCAGGTAATCCTGAATAACGAGCTTCGTCTTTGGCACAACGACAAGATGCTCCTAAGGCTGGAGATGCCTGTCCTCCTGTCTGCATTTTACTCCAACGGATTGATAACCCAAAAGCTTTACCAACCATATCATCATCTAAGGCTGCTGTCCAGACTAATGTTTTGGGGAAATCATTTGAAACACCACTCGTAGATTCTCCTCTAATGCCTGTTCTTGGAAAAGTTCCAAGTTTATATAAAGGATCATTAAAACTCCATCCATAGTCATTTCCTATATAACTACCTCTGTAATATGAGCTATGGGTGGCTGCATTATCATTATTGTTTACAGAAAATTGATTAATACCATATCTTCCTTGGCTGTTATTAGGATCTAGTACATCTCCCAAATACCATGGAGAATAGCCTTTCCGTCCGTCATTGGCTATATGGTTTGTACTGCCATTCCCAACATATGAATAATTAAAAAACACTAATGAAGTATCTGGAACTCTCCATCCTTCAGGACAAGGATCATAAGGTGATTTTTCCGTAGCATGCCCCCATCTGTCAGTTTTCATCCCTTGCTTATTGCTGATCCAATCTTTTTTGGAAGAATTGTAAATGAAATTCAAGGGGTTTTCAACCGTATATTTTATAACCTTACTGTCTTTTTCGTTTTGTCTCAACCCCGCATCATTAAAAATAGAATTGAAATGAGAAATATCGGTTATAAATGAAGTATTGTATTGAGAAGAGGTATTACTTAAACCTTTGATCATTATATTGCTTTGATCTAAAAATGTAGGTATTGGATCTTTTCTACCCCATTGATAATGCAGCCCAATTGACTTTTCATAAGCCTGTTGTGTAGGGTTTTCTACAGGTAAAACATCAATTGCTCCTAAATTCCTATCCATAAAAATTGTTTTTAATGGTGGAACTACAGCGTGTTTTGTATGATTGATGATTTGGGAATTCGGATGGTTTACAACACTTTCCGTCTGATAGGTTATAGTGTTCTCTTCCGGATTTGTTTCTGGTGCCCAAATGTGCCAGCTCCACAGTATAGGATCTTCGTTAGAATTTCCTGCGTGAAGTGCAACTACAGCATTTCCAAATTGATTTGCATTCAGCTTAACGTTTATCTCTGAATTTTCAATAGTCGTATTAGTCAATGTGAGACTATTTATCAAATTCGCATTGGTTGTCCAAACTGCATGTACAGATAAATTACTTGGAAACTCGAAATTTTCTCCTGACAATTTTAACTTATGCATCGCATAGGCTTTTCTTGTTTTTATTTTTTGATTTTGAGTTTCATTGGTCATCACAATGTAGCTATTTGCATCTTTTGACCATTCTTTCAATAATTCATAATCTACAGAATTCGTAGCCGCTACATATTCTGTTTCAAAATCTCCTATGAATTCAAGGTTAGGATCTTTGATACATCTGCAGGGTTCGGCTCCTTTCAATGAGGTTGTTTGTCCTACTGCAAATATAAAATTTCCTTCTTGTGCCGTTTTATAATTATCTGTTCTAAACCAAAGACCCATTTCTCCGTTACTACTATAAGTTGATAATGTAGAAGTATGTAAAATTCCTCTGTTAAGCGATAAAAAATACTTTAATTGTGGTGTTTCGTTCACATAATCACCCACTTCATAAGGTCCTACAAAACAATAAGCACCAGGCATTGGCATAAATCCTAAATTCCTGTTTGCCTGATCATTAAAATCAAATCCAAGCGATGGATATACTTTAACATCTGGAAGCATGTTATTGGTAGTGGTTGCATCATAGCCTCCTATCGTAAAGTTCGAACTTGGAGAACCTATATTTTGATAGTTTTTGTTTTTATTGTTGTTTAGGAAAAATGTAGTTGAATAGTCATTCCAAATGTCATCATTTCCTCCACCTCCTCTTCCCCAAGGACTGCTTAAGTTCATTCCACCAGATGCTCCATTGGAACTGCCATAATGAGAAGGTATTCTCCAGCCATTAGGACAAGGATCAAATGCAGACTTCAATTCATAGGTTTCAGAGTCTAGCTTAAGAGCTGCATCACCTGTGTTTACACGAGAAGCGAAACCTTTTCTGGTGTCTCCCCACAAATCAAAATTAACCCTTTGCAAAACATCTGAAGCATCAACTTTGAATCTGCTGTCAGAAAACCATGTTTCTTTATTAGTACTCCCCGCGCTCCCCAAAAACGTAATCATTCTTAATGGGTTTTTTACAGCATATTTTAGATTTTGTGCTACTTCATTATGATTTCCTGCACTGTTGAAAGGTCTGAATACCCAACCGATTGGATTGGTAGTATTGTTTTCATCTATTTTTTTAAAATCTCCATATTGTTTTTCCCCTATCTCACCATATATCTCATAGCCTGTTCCGTCTTTGTACTGAAGTGGCGGAAAAGGGTCTTTTCTTCCCCATTGATACATAAGACCTGCTGATTTGTTCCAGTCATTGCCTAAAAATGAGGCATTTGTGGCTCCGAGGTTTCTATCCATCCACTGCCATTGATTATCCGGAATTAATTGTCCATTCTTATTTTTTTCAAAACCTTTTCTGTAAGTACTTCCATGGGTAGGATCATCAGTCACCCATATATGCCAACTCCATTTAATTTCTCCATTTACCTTGAAAGCAATCACGGCATTTCCTTTTCCTTTAGCTTTGTCTATCAGTATTTTAATTTTAGAATTTTCTCCGCTTCCTTCTAAGTTTACAGATTTTACAAGTCCGGAAACATCTTCCCAATATAAAGATGCATTTTGAGTACCGGCTATAATAGGTTCTCCTCCTATGTATGCATCATTATCCCACATCGCATATGCTTTTTTTACAGGAATATATAATCCATCAACATCATTTCCACTTTTGTCTTTTCCTGTAAAAATATAACTATTGGGAGCTCTTGTATTATCACAATTTTGCACATCTAGATAGTCTGAGATAGATAGCGTGGAAATTTGTCCATTTGGATAAGTAACCTGAAGTGTTGCATCATATTTTCCGGGAACAGTAAAATTAATTACCGGATTTTGGTTCGTTGAATTTAGCGTGGTTGCTCCATTGGTAAAAGTCCAGTTATATAAATTCCCTTGTGTGGATGTGGTGAAAGTAACGGGGTTTCCTATACATAGTGAAGAACTATTTGTTGTAAACTCTACTGAAGGGTTTTCTACAATGCCTGTTCCGTAAACCACATTAGCATTTACATCTATAGCCTGTCTTTGAGCCGTACTATTTGTGTAGCCAACTACTTTTAAATGATATTTACCAGGGCTGACTGGGAGTTCGTTGACAGGTGGATTCCAACTGTTGAGCCAACCATACCATTTCGTTCCATACATGAGCTCTGTACTAATTATTTGATTTTCAGTAGTCGTATTATCCTGATTTTCTTTTACCAAATAAACCCAATTTCTAAGAAATGTTAAGGCTCTGAGACTTAGTTTGGCATCCGATACTGATTCAGGAATAATGAATGATTTACTTTCATAAATATGATTTCCGGCAATCACATTATTTCCTGTTATCCATTCACTATTTTGTACACCTTGCAACAATTGGGCATAAGACCAACCAGAAGCTTTATATCTGGTTATTGGTGTACTTACCAATCCGTTAGGATCTGTATACTTCCAATCATTATCTGCTACACTAGTGATAGGCATTAATGTTCCGTCGTCATTCCTTCCGGTACTCAAATCTATTTTTGTTCTTTCCGAAATTGAAAATGTTTTGGTAACTGTAGAAATTATTTCTCCGGATGCATTTTTCACCTTCAATGTTGCAGTATAATTACCTAAACCGGCATAGGTAATTAGCGGTGCGGTATCTGTAGAAGTAATTGGGTTACCTGATGGAAATTCCCATTCATACGTTGCGCCTGATGGGACATCAGAGCTCTGATTTGTATATTTAACAGAATTGGTTGTTGTACCTGTTTCTATTAAAAACTTAGCAATTGTATTTTGTGCATTTATAAGCATTGCACAGAATAGCAAAAAAAGAAAAATACTTTTTTTCATAATGTTTTTTTAGGTTTATAAGTTTTAATATTTTTAAGACATGATGTACCTTGGATTACACAAGGATCATTAGAACTACATCTTAAATATGCATCTCTATAAGGGAAAATTTTGTTTCATTTGCTAAATCATAACATCCCTGTATTCCTCCATTGATTGTTTTAGGGTTCAGATTTCAATAGTTTTTTTCAAATAGTGAATTTTATTTTAAATTTTTCTCAAACATTAAAAAAATGGAGGTTTTGTCTTTTCTGTTTCTTGCAAGAAATTTTGAGACAAATGTTAGAATTTTTGACTTAAAAAAATAATGACAGGGTTAGTAATTTACAAATTTCGACTGTATATTTATAAATATCAAGACATAAAAAACAAACACAGATCACTTATTATCAATAAAATACATACTCCATTCTCATGTAACCTTACTAAAATAAAAGCCTAGTAAAATTGCGATCTTTTTATAGTGATAAAATTCATCATTTAGTGTATTTTACATTTTATCATTATCAAAATATTCATTTATAAAATATTTCAACTCTTCAATATTATAGTCATTAGGCATTAGTTTTTGTTGGAAAATCTTTATGGGTGTATAATTCAAATCATTATTTCTGCACCAATTGAAATGGGACAAAATCATGGATTGGGATTTCTCAGAGGTCTCTACGATATACTTCTTTTTGAAATTTTCCAAGGATATTCTATTTATATGCCAGTCTTTTAATAGTTCTATGGCTTTTTCTTGTCCTTCAGAAAGATATTTTTCTACAATAATTTCATAAATTTTTGAATAAGGGTTTTGCTCATTTTCAATATTAATGTTAAAATAAACGGATAGTTTTAATTTTTTCGGAAATTTCTGAAATAAATGATATGCATCTTCAAAAGCTTTGTGACAATGCCCGCAAGATGGACTTAAAAATAGCCCTAACTCTACATTTGAACTTGAATTTCCTATTTCTATTTTTTGTAAAGATTCTAGTTCTTGTATGGGTAACTTTTGTGTTGTATCTAATATGGCTTTAAAGGTATTTACGTTTCGTTTGAAACGTTTATAGTCTCTATCTGATTTTTTTAACTCAAAATATCCTTTTATTAGGGGCTTTAGACTTACCCAAACTGCTGTTGTAAAAGCAAACGAAAGAGTGAAATAGAGTAGAGAAATAAGTGTTTTTTTTATGCTACTGAAATCGTAATGTAAAAAAGAAATTATGATTATTCCAATCAATACAATGGAGATTCCTAAACATAACGGACACCATTTTTTTACTTTAAATTTTTGGTACCAAATGGAATATAATATAGCAGGAATAAAAAAAATACTGATTATTTGTAGATATAGTAAATTTCCAATACTGAAGATACTAAGTATTGAAAAGGTTCCAAATAATGCCAAACAAGCATCGGAAAGAGTATAATCTTTATACATTTTAGCACCTTCGGAAGATAATACATCATAACATCCGCCCTTGTCGGTTTGGGTTACACCACATATTTTGGAAGTGATTTGATTGCTTAATCCAAAATTTTCTTGAAGTATCAAGATCGTTAAACCTAAACCAAGTAATGATAAAATAGAATATGCTAGGGAAACCCAAGAGAAACCTATAAATAAACTTGTAAAAACAGTTAATCCCAATGCGATAATAAAAATGACAGTCCATTGGAATTTATTCTGGCTTGAAATTTTACTTTCAATAGGATTTTCATTTTCATCAATAGCTACAATAATTTCTCTCCAATTGGATAGAAACTGGTTTTTAGTGATTGTGGTGGTTTTGTTTTCTTCATTCAGATAGGTAATAGAAGCATCCTTTTTTGAAGTAATATAGATAAATTCTTCGCCTTTTTCGGTACTAAACAGGGTCATGAATTTTTCTGGAAGATTATCAAATTGATCTATGGGGACTTTGGCTGCGAGGTTTTCGATATTAAAAAAATCCAAAGTATCCGTTACCGCATATAAACTGGGATAATCCGGATGAGAATTGTAATAATCATTAAACTCTTCACTGTTTGGGAAATACTTATTGTCATGAATGTATTTTTCTACTAATTTTATCATAATTCTCTTTCTTGAGGTAAAAACAAACAATTCCAAAAATTTGGAATTGTTTGTTTTAGTATATTTAAATTGCGCCTTTTAGTAAAATTATATAATCTTGTTTTGAACTAATTAGCAAGCCACTGCCAATGCACAAGGTCCGCTTCCAGAATTCCAACCGTTGCAAGAACCATCATTACACCATTCACAGCAAACTAGTCCGCCGTTTTTACGACCTCCAATAATTTCTTTCAAATCTTTTCTGTTCAATTTCTGAATACCTTTTAAATTCTTTAAATTTTTCATTTTATAAATTTTTAAATATTTTCCTACTCTTTAGCTTTTCGGATTCCGCTTTTTTTAGTATTTTTTTATTGTCCCCCACATCCAATTGTACTTGGGCAAGGAGATGTACTGCTTGCCGCCCATGCATGGCAACCTGTATTTGGACAATACAGGCAGCAAAATCTACCAATCATCCTTCCACCAGAAATTTCTTTTTGTTCTATATTTCCTAAAACACGAACGCCTTTTAAGTTTTTTAAATTTTTCATAATAATTATTTTTGATTAAGATTATTTTTCAGTAGGTTCAAATACATTACAATGCGGTCCAACATTACAAGGTGAAGAAGTTCCCCCTCCCGCTAAAACTAATCCTCTGTGACAGATACAGTTACCATTGGTATCCCATCTACAACAAGGACCATAATAGTAGCCTCCTGTAATAAATTTTTGATTTTCTTTGCTCAAATTTTGAACGCCTTTTATATTCTTCAAATTTTTCATTTTTACTAATTTTTTAATTTTAATATTCTTTTAGCCTTTCGAACTATCAAATAGGATTGTTTGTTTTTCTACAACTAGGAGAGGGAGTAGAATTACAAATCCAAATATGACCATCTTTGCAGCACTTTTCTATTGCCTCCAAATAACCTCCTGTAATTAAACTCTGTTCACTTTTGTTTAATTTCTTAGCTCCTTTTAAGTTTAAAATATTTTTTTCATAATGATTGATTTTTGTTAAACACTAATTTTATATTTTGTGAATTAATTATTTTTAACTTCCCATCCTACAGTATAACAACTTGGATCATTTGGATTGAAACCACATCTAACCCAATTTGTATGATTGCAATTATGGGTTAAATATAATCTTGCACAATAACCGGAATCCCAACCTCCCGTAATAGATTTTTGATTTTCTCTATTCAATACTTGAACACCCTTTAAATTCTTTAAATTTTTCATTTTATAAATGTTTAAATTAAATATGTACCCCAAACATTTAAAGACATTGAGATTTTTGTCTTTCGGACTCTTGCAAGAAATCTTAAAAACAAATATTATGGTTTTTGACTAAAAAAAATAATAACAGGATTAATTATTTACAAATTTTGACTGTGGATTTATAAATAATGAGACATAAAAATGATTATAAATTATTGATATTAAATCATTTAAAACCAAAAGACTAGATTATTGTGCATGATCTGATTCTAAAGGTGAGCAAAATATTAATTTTAAGGGACTAATATTAAATTAATGAATTATGAGAAAAAGAATGAATTTTTCTGGCACGAAACTAACCAGAGAGGAATTGAAATTAATGAAAGCGGGTAATGGTGCTGCGAGTATTGATGGTCATCTTAATCCAACAGGTGGTAGTTGCGGGCAACCACCGAAGGATAAGCAATCCTTAGAATACTGCGCATGGCTTGAATGTACGAATAGATTACAAAATGGTACTATTTCCATTTCATGCCCATAAAGGTTAATCCTGATTGGTGATTTTTTCAATAAACTGCATAGGCGTAGCTCCGGTTTTTTCCTTAAATATTTTATGGAAAGAATTGGAGTTTTTATATCCTGCCGTTTCTGCTATTGCTTGTACAGTATATTTTCTGAATGATTTATCTTCATATAGTTTTGTAATAATATAATTGATTCTTATATCATTTATATATTCGTTGAAAGACATTTTTTTATGGGTATTAATTATTTTTGACAAGTAAGTGGTGTTGGTGCCTATTTTCTTAGCCATCGTATGTTGGCTTAATTCGGGTTTTAGAAAATATAAACTGTCCTCCAGCTTTTTGATGCTGTTTAATATTTTCTCTTCTTGTTCGTTGGAAATTAGTTGGGTTTCAATAATCGGTTTTAAGGGTTGATTATTTTGCAGTTTTACTAATAATTCATTTAGTCTTTTTTCAGATGTTTTTTTATTTTTTTTGTATTTTACAAAATAAAATATCCCAAAAATTAATAATAAAAGACAAACCACAATAACTATTTTTAAACCCGCACCGAGTTTATCCTTTTCTTCATTTATTTTTTGTATTTCATTTAGTTTTAAGGAATCAGTAATGGAAATAAATTCTTTTTTGCTTTTCTCAAACTCTTCTTTTTTATACTTTAAATAAATATCGGAATACAAAGAAGCCGAATCGCTGTTTCTTTGCTTATTATATATCTTTGCCAAATAATAAGCCGCATCCAGGTAAGCTTCTCTAATCAAAGAATCTTTTTTATAAATAGAATCTACTTTTAAGAAGTTTTTTTTAGAAAGGTTATATTGTTGGGTCTCAAAAAAATTAACTCCGCTATGGAAATAAGATAATAATAAATCGTTAATATTTTTCGTCTTTTTTGCCAATATGATACTCTTCATCAAATATTTTCTTGCTTCGTCATATTTACCTTTTTCATTGAAAAGTATTCCTATTTTATATAATATATTCGACTTTTTAAAATCTTTTATTTTACCCGAAATTTCTAATGCCTTCTGATAATTTTGAAAGGAAAGTTCCGCATACTTTGTGTTATTTTTTTTATCCTTTATATACATTTCTGTATTAAAAATACCTGAATTCACATAATTGGTCACCTGTTGCGAATGATAATATTCTGCCTGCAAAGAATTTTTATTCTTTTCAAGCAATGCAATATTATTCCCTATTTCTTCTAAAGCTTCATTATATAAATCTATATTTCCTTTCACAGAAATAATATTATTCCTCACTTTTATAATTTGCGCTATATTATCCGTTTTTTCAGCATATTTTAAAGCGGGTAAGAAATAATTTAATGCTTCTTTATTGTTTTGTTTAAACAAATAGCTATTTCCTGCAATATTGTAAATATTGGACAAATCCAAATAGTTATTCTTATCATCATAAATATTTGCTAGTAAAGAATGGAGTTTACTAATATATTCTTCATCATTAAAATTTTCGTTGGTAATAGTGAGCAAATGTCTTTTAGCAACATACGCAAAAGCTAAATCAATAGGTTTTTTAGAAATAAAAACCTTATCCACATATATTATTGCACTATCAGTTCCTATACTAGGGTATAAGAAAAATCTACTTTTATAGTATTCTATCTTACTTGAGGTTTGAGAAAATAAAAAAAGTGGATTTATTAAAAATAAAAATGCAAAAAAAAGAATTTTCATTTATTGTGGTTTCTACAAATGTAACAAAAAAAGAGAGTTAATTATTGACCTTTCCTATTGATCATCATTCATTAAAAAGACAACTTTCAATTTGCAAAATAATGCAACAATCCCCGGCAAAAATTCAGATAGCAGAGGAGTTTAGGGCCCAGTTCTTAACACCCGAACTGGTCGAAGAGATTATACAGGAACAAAAAGAAAACTACCGTTTCATGTACAATGTAATCAATAAATCGTATAAGCAGGGGATTCTCAATCTTTTCCTTGATGGGTTGATCGATAAAAAATTGCTGGAGGAGTTTGGAGTTGAATAGATATATCGTTTTGAATGATTGATATCAATTTTGAAATCACTTAAGATAACTTCATTGTAAATCCTCAAAGATAGTACAATTTCAAAAAGATGATCGCATAATGATTGTCTCCGTGTACCAAATTCTCTCTTTCTTTTTTAGATTATGCTAATAATCACCAGTAATAATCAATGATCGCTTTATCATAAGGAGTGAGGCCCCCATACCCCGCACATCTTCCCGACAGAAAACACACTAACGTATTCTTTGATAAATTTATGTCTTACCTCTCTCTTGGAGAAGATGCCTACCTTCTTTTTTAAGATGTCACGCTCAGGTTTTGTTTCTTCAGGTTCTTTGCAAAGTCTTAACAGCTCTTCTCTTATGGGGTCAGAGGAAATTTGTTTTTCCTTGGTAAGCTTATCTTATTTGTGAAGTTTTCTCCAATTGACTAAACTTTCTTTACAAATACTCAATTCTTGAGCTCCTAAAGATACATTCCTCACTGCTCACTTAAAGATACCGCCCCTATTTTAAACTCTAAACTGTAATTTTTTCTGATCTTTTTCATACTCTTAAAGTTAAAGAGTATAAGAATTGTGCTCTAACAAAGTTAGCAACTCCACTCTTTATTTGGTATCACTTGAAGTACATTGGATGGCAGGTACAGTAAATTATATCAATGCGGAATTGTTCCATTATCAATTAGATTCTGACACCAGAGTACCAACTGAACAGTAATTTTTAATTGAAAAATAAATATCTTATTTACATATATTAGGATGTATTTTATATTAATTTTTGATGTGCTTTTTTCTGAAAACATTACATGCATATTTTTTTTAAGGGATAAAAATGATTGACTTTTGCGATCAAATATTATTAAATGGCGTTCCTCTTATATAAACATATTTTCAGATATCAATAATCTGAAAAATATTTGGTGTATTTCCTCTTTTATTACATTCATTTACTTATTGCTCAAATAGACATTAATACAGAAAATTCAAAGCTGCTCTTTATGTAAAAAACAATTCTTCTCTCATCCAGAATTAAGCATATTATGCCTTCTTGTAACGATATAAATTCCAATTAAACATAAAAAACATTAAAATGAAAAAAAGTATTATTCTTTTAGTTGCTTTAACAATTTCTACAGCAATCTACTCCCAGGTTGGTATTAATCATGAAAATCCGAAAGCAACTTTAGACATTGTTGCAAAAACAACAGGCAGCACAACAGCAGAGGGTATCATCGCCCCGAGATTATCAGGAGATGAAATCAAAGGAAAAGATTTGCAATATGATACACCTCAAAAAGGAGCAATTGTTTATGCAACATCAGCAGTTACAGGGATACCTGCTGGAAAAACGATCAACATCATATCAGAAGGTTATTATTATTTTGATGGTACAATCTGGATTAAGTTTGAATCTGGACCTGCAGTTCCTGATACAAATGATTGGCATATCACAGGTAACGTAGGAACTACTCCAGGTACGAATTTCGTAGGCACTTCAGATGCACAACATTTGATATTTAAAGTAAATAACCTGAATTCCGGGCGCATCAGTTATTATGCAGGCGGACCAAGCCCGACAGGTAATGGGGGACAAACCAGTTTTGGATATTTAGCAGCAGCCAGTAATTCTGGAGCTGCAGTAACGGCCATTGGAGATAGAGTATTACAAAATAATCAAGGAGGGCGCAATACAGGGGTTGGATTCTATGCATTAACCGGAAATAATTCCGGAACCAGAAATACTGCATTGGGTAGTTTTGCGCTGGCTCAAAATCAAACCGGAAATGATAATATAGGAATTGGATTCAATACATTTCAGAACTCAAGTTCTGATAATAACAGGAATATTGCAGTAGGTTCCATTGCCGGTTTCGGCATTATTGGTAATGATAATACTATTATAGGATACAACGCAGGACAAACCAGTAATAGTGAAAAAAATACATTAATAGGCTCTTTGGCTAATTTAAGTATGAGTGGCTTGACGAATGCCACGGCCATAGGATATAATGCAAAAGTAGGACAAAGCAACAGTTTGGTGTTAGGAGGTACAGGTGCAGATGCCGTAAATGTGGGAATCGGAACAATCGCTCCAGTTGCTAAACTTGATGTGAACGGAACATTCAAACTGGTTGATGGCACACAGGGTAATGGAAAAGTACTTACCTCTGACGCAAATGGTAATGCCAGTTGGAAAAGTCAGACAATCAATACAGTTTTAGGAGTGAAGGAAGCCGGATGGGATGGAAGAGATATTCCTACCACACAGGGTTTTCAAAATGGCAATTCAGGTAAATTTCTGCATACCGGAGCCTATATTGATTTACCACCGGGAAAATGGGGAGTTAATGTTACTATGTTAATGAGATCAATTGGAGCTACACTTCCTGCCGCTACAACTAATGCGGATACATCTTATTGGTTGAGAACCACTTTTACAACAAGCAATGCTGATACAGTGACTATTACTGGGGCTCCTTCATATATTCAGGGAAGTTATCTGATTAGTGGGAACCTTCCGGGCAGTTCTTTATACAGTCTGGTACAAGGTACAATTGTAATTAATAATACAGGTTCTGCTACAACAAGGTACTATTATGTAGCAGGAGACAACCACATTATTAATAGTGTAAAGGATCTAAGTTTATTCGGGGGTTTTCACTGGCAGGAAGACCAGATTGTTGCCTATAGAATTGACTAAATTGTAATAGCCACGACTTTATTGATTATGTCGTGTTTTATGTCATTTCAAAAGTTTGAGGCATGGCTGAACCTATCTGGACATCTTTATGAAAGATTGTTCCATCAGGGCCCCATTCCATTATACCAGTTGTAACAACATCTTCAAAATCCTTTCCGTGGTATCTCTTACTCATTCGATGCCATTGGGTATTTCCGGACATAAAATGTTCCATAGCAGTTACAAACATTCTGGCGTCATGAGATATCGCTTCGCCACTATCGTACCAATCATCTCTTATTCTTATAAAATCCCGATATGTTGTTTCAATCTGATTGCAGGTTTCCTCCGCAGCTTCTTGGAGCGTCATTCCGCCAGAAACAAGTATAGGGATAATGTTGTTCACATTTTCCAGTGTACCTTCTTTACACTCTTTATACAGAGAAAAAAGGTCATTTGTCAATGTGACCTGCCAGGTACAGGCCTTTTCCAACTCTTGCATTACAGGGTGATAGTATTCATCATCAGTCAACTGTATTTCATACAGATATTCAGCCATTAATATGCTGGTGATGCATGCTATACAAGCAAGGCGGTACTGTTTGTATGCTTCTATGGTCAGATCATTTTCCTTTCCGCGCATATGACCTTGCATGGCTGCATTTTCCATATACTCTCTGAAACGATCAATATATCTTTTGCGAAAAGAAGGTGTTCCTGATTTCAGAATCTGTTTCATATATTTAAATATAAGGCGCTGATAAGAATGGCCTGAGGTTTTCAGTACAATATCGTATAGGTGTTTTTTCAACCACGGACTTTCATCTCTCAATGTTTCGATTATGGCAATATTTTTGTCCCAGTATTTTTGGATGATTTCCGGATCACCCTGACCTTCTCCCCAAGGTTCGTCTGACTGGTCGTCAAAGATACAATAGAGCTGGAAGTAGTTGCTCAGCTGAATAAATTTGTCTTTATTCTTTGTCAAGGGAAAACACAAAGCAGTCCAATATACCAAGTCGCACCCGATTGTGTGGATTGCCTGTGCTTCCGTTTTGAGTTTTCCTATTTTGATAGCCCATTCCATTAATTCTTTTGCAAGTTCTCGACCGTAATGAGGACAGCATTTATATTGGAATGGTTCATAATAGGCACGCAGATAATAACGAAGTGGAGTCTTTTGATTAATTGGTGTTTTCATATTTTATTCGTTTATGGGTATGTAGTTTTAGAATATATTTATATGTGAAATTAATTTTGTGAAATAAAAGTATGACTTTGTTTTAATTTAATAATATAACCTGAGTTCGGGATAAGAACATGAATAAAATTTGCAAAAAAAATAATAAACTACCCCGGGGCAGGGGCCCGAAGTATTAAAAGTCAAAAAGTGTAAGTTGAGCCTCATGCACTTTTTGATATTCTTTTTCTTTTCCTTGATTTTCTATATGAAGTCATCTTGACTTTTTAGTTTTTATAAATTTCTTAATTGCAATGATTATGAATGCGATAAAATTAAATCCTATCCAACTTGAAACAGTTGTTTCAAATCGATTAAGAATAGTTCGATAACTATTCTCCAAGCTTTGTTCTTTCGATCAAATATCGTTCTCTATAAAGCTTTTTATCTAATATACGCTCAGTGTATTGGCTATTATTTCTTCTGTTATATGCTATATTAGGAATTATTTCTTTTTGTTCGCAAGCCAAAAGTAGATCTACAGAATCAAAACCTGCATCGGCATTCATAAAAAGACCTTTTACGGAAATTGATGCTGATTCAAGGGTATCCGTTATTTCTTCAAATTGAAGCTTGATATTATAGAGATCATTATGGTTACCTGATACAGGTGAAGACATTGCTATAGGGAGACCCTGTCTGTCAGTTAGGTATAAAGCATTAGTCGTTTTTATTTTTTTTCGCCCTTGATATCCTACCTCTTCGCCGCCTCGTAATGCCGTGGTATGACTGCCGTCCAGATCTGAACTTGAGAGATCTAACAAGGATTTATATTTTTTTAATAATTGTATCCAACAACTTTTCCATGATCCTTGTTTGCACCAATTTCTATAATGCCCAAAAACTGTTTTATAGCTAAGAACAATACGGCTGAACAAACTCCTAACGGGCAAAAGGTGCCACTGGATCCCTGTCTTTAATTTGTACAAAATACAGTTAATAATCTCAGCCAAAGAAGCTGTTGGCTTAAAACCTCGTTTGCCTTTTGATAAATTTGGAATTATTTCATCTTCTATCGTATCTTTGCTAAGTACATAGTACATAATGGGGTTGTCTTTGATATAGTTCGCAAAACAAATATCGACAACCCTTTTTAGTTTTCATAATCTTTCAAAAGTCAAGATCACTTCTATTTTTTAATTACATCTTTGTTTCCATATTGACCTACTGTGTTTGCGTAATAACCACTTGTCCAAAAATTTCCACCCCAAAGCTTAGCTTTAACTTCAGGAAAACGTTTGAAAATTTCTTTAGCTATGATACTTTTTACTTTCATACAAATTTCACTAATTGACAAATTTGGAACACTTTGTATCAAAAAATGAACATGGTTCTCTTCATAACCAATTTCTAAAAAAATGAATTTCATAGCGATGAAACAATTCAATACATATTTCTTTCAAGCCAATTCCAACTTCTTCACTAATAACCGAATTCCTATATTTCACAGGAAAAACAATATGGTAAAGAAGTAAGGTTTTATTATGTCTTTTCAAAATATGATCGTCCATAAATCAAAACTACAGCTTTTTTATTATTTTGAAAAACCATCCGCTTTTCAAACTCTTCCTCTTTTAACCCCTAGGTAGAGCCTCGAGAAATTCTTTAGATTAAATTTAATTCACTGATTATAAATTGGTTAATTTTTTACAAATACACAACAGTTAGTATTACAAAAAAACATATTCGAAAATTTCATAGTTATTTTTTCACAAAAATACTGTGTGGAATAATGATGTCATCTCCTTCTCTACCGTACTTCGGTACAATAAATGCTTTAGGCTCATACCGTTTGGTCCCGGAATTATAATACCAATTTGCACAGCCACTTACATGAAGTTTAATATGATAAACATGATCATATGCTGCTTCCTGGAAATCGCCAAAATCAGGAAGATTATTATGTAGATGATCGAGTTCCTGTACATGAGCATTATGTATTCTCATCGCCTCCGTGCAGGCTTCCTGATAAGAAAGCTTATACTGATTTCTTAGAACGAAGATAATATTCAGACATTCATGATCTATTTCTATTTCTTTTTTCAGAGAAACAAAGTCATTCTGAACCGCAATAAGTAGGCATAGAAGCTCCCTACAGCGCTGCATAATAGGATGATTGTAAACATGAACGGGTAATGCGAAATTAATGGCTGGATCCGTAAGGTCACCATAAGGCATCATGCCGATTGAATATCTTCGGAAACTAAGATAATGAGCTAGCAAAGGATACGTTCTGTTTTCAGACTGTTTGAAAGGTATTTCTTCCGCTATACCATACATGATAAATTCATAAAAATTGATGGAAATACGCTCTATCCAGAATTGGGGCATGCCATTTGCAATCCACTCCTTTCTTGCTTCTGCCATCTGACGTAGAATACCGATTTCATCTTCACGTGGATCTTCGCCCATCATCACTTCATATACCCGGTCCGCAATAGCTTCCAACTCCTTGGCTGGTGTCATTCCGAAATAGTCATCAAATAATGTGATATAGATCATCATTCTGGCACAGGGACGCATACGCTCTATGCTGTCGCAGGTCGGATTCATGTATGTGGCAACTCGCGACAGGAACTGTGGTTTACATCTTTTTATCCCTTCTTCAGAAATAAAAGTGTAATCATTATCATACCAATCTTTTTCTTCCTCGTCAAAGGCATTGGCAATTGGGCTATTCACCGTAGGCCAAGGATAATGACATACGGGAACAATTAATTCTTCTCTCATGGATTTGATTTTTATTTGTAAATGAAAAATAAATTATATTTGGCTTAGTCTTTCTTTTAATTCCGCTGCATTTGGAAATTCCATAGCATTGTAACGATCAAGTTTTGTGGAAATATTCTTCCAACCACTTAAAACGACGCTCATATAGTGTACCCCAATTTACTACTGCATCCTGCCATATCCCAAAATCTGGAAGAGAAGTCTGTAATTCTACAAATTCTTTCAAGTCTTCGTTATGTAGACGCAAATCTTCAAGGCAGACTTCTTTCAAGGACATTTGGCGCTCATGCTGGATCACCTTCGATATGGTAATAAATACTGTCGGTTGCTTCATCTTTTATTACCGATTGTACTTCATTGAAAAAAGTAACTAAGTGGCAAGCCAACGTTTGTAAACGGTGGATTTAAACAGGCTCTTATAGTTTAGGTACGCAGAAAAGGAAACCTTTTCTGGTCTCGTTTTAGTACCACAACATCTTCAAAATTAAAAAACTAACTTATTTTGTAACAAATCTGTTGTTACAGTGCACCTATAGTGAAGGATATTATATAGGGATATGAGCTTAATAAATCCAGTCAAGAGTTATTATTCTCGCACATTCAATTCTCTATGTTCTGGCCATGCATGCCCATCAGGAGTATAACGGTACGGATGTATGTTGTAATAAGTATTGATTCCCTGAATTACTGCTCCTAATCTGGTTACCCATTCGCTTAGATTTTTTTGATGCTCGATACCTAGTCCAAAATCAGGAAGCTGTTTGTGTAATGTTATCATCTCTGCAACCTGTGCGTCATGTATACGCATGGTTTCTTGTATGGCTTCTTCAAAAGAAAGTTGATGTATTTTCTGGAGTACAAAAACCGCATTGAAATTATCATTCTTGTTATACATTTCTTTCTTAAGGGAATGGATATCATTCTGCCAGATGGTAATCTGCACGGCCAGCATCCTAATACGCTGGATCACCGGGTGATTGATAACTTGTGCTGCCAATGGAAAATCGACACCCAACTCTACAAAATCATAGTGAGGGTACATCCCAATAGAGTATTGTCGTATCAAAGCGTATTTTTCAATGCTTGGAATCTCTTCATTCCTTGCTCGATACAAGGATTCTTCCTCAACACCATACAATATATATTCGCTAGTATCATGAATAAATCGTTCCATCCATTCAGGGGTGGTACAAGCTTTGAACTCATCTCTGGTAAGGGCAACCTGATTCAGCAAGCCAAATTCACCTGATCTTACTTTATCACCCTGTAAAACTTCAACCACTCTTTTCCTCAATCTCTCCAGTTTAGGTATATTATCGTGATCGTATTGATCATCAATAAAAGTTTGCCAGAATAAAAAACGAGTACAAGGCAATATCTGCTCCCAACTTAGATATCCCTGCATTCTTGCCAATACGTCAAAGAGTTTGATATGTTTATATTTCTCACGGGTTTTTTCAGAAACAAAGGTAAAGTCTTTATCAATATAGTTCCATTCCTCTTTACCCAAACGGTCAATAAATTTACTGGTTACTGCCGGCCAGGGATAATAATTCAGAGGAATGAAATTTTTGCTGTCAAATTCTTGAGGTGTCATATTTTTAAAATTTAGATTTTATTATTTAGTTAGTATGTAATGGCAATCCATTTATTCTGGTTTGTTTCATTTACATAAAAAATTCATTTTTACTCGGCCTAGTAACATCACCAGTCATTTTCTGGAAAACTAGATTTCTAAACATTTTAGTTTTTGGGGATATTTAAGATGTAACTATGGCGTTTTATTTGATACATCTGCTCATGTTTTAGGTCTCCATAAGCATAATCTTTTGATTATTTCCTAATTTCTCAAAAAAATTAGAGGACTATATTTATATGATCTTGGTTATTTACAATAGAAATATATAGCTAGAGGTTTTCATAGTTCAGTTTTTATTGCACTTTGAAAGTCTTACTACTATATTTGGTTGAGCTTTTCTTTTAATTCTGTTGCATTTGGGAATTCCATAGCATTGTAACGGTCAAGTTTTGTTGATATATTTTTCCATCCGCTCAGTACCATGCTCATATAATGTACCCAGTTTACCACAGCATCGTGCCAAATCCCGAAGTCAGGCAGAGAAGCCTGCAGGGTCACGAATTCTTTCAGGTCTTCATTATGAAGACGTAGATCTTCCAGACAGGCATCTTCCAGCGAGACTTGGTATTCGTGTTGGATTACTTTCACTATATTATAATAAATACTTCCTGTCGCTTCATCTTTTTCTACCGACTGCACTTCGTTAAAATAAGTTACCAGATGGCAGGCCAATGCTTGCAGACGCATGATCACCGGATGTTCATGTATCTCCGGAGGCAGAATGATACCCGTTTCCACCTCTGTGAGCTGCAGAAAGGGATACAGACAGATCGAATTTTCCCTTAAAGCAATACATTCTGTTATCGTGGGGAACATTTTGTTTTCTTTGTACCGGAGCTCGGCTTCCAGCCCGGTAAAATATCTGCTGATCATTTTTGAAAAGCGAGCGATTGATTCCTGAGGAATAAACTGAAGCAGCTCCTGCCTTAGTGACTCTAGCATTGCCCCCAAAGGTATCCCTGATTCTGCAGCGCTTATTTCTCCATTGAGAACTGCAACCGACTGGGTATGTATCTTTTTAATGTCACAGGATACACTTTCCTCATACAGGTCATCATTGTACAGCGTCCACAGCATCAGTCTGCAGATAGGTTTGAACCGTTCAACGGGTGCTGTAGGAAACCATTGTGCGGCAATATGCGCCGTTTTAGTTTTCTTATATTTTTTACGAAGACCAGGATTCTGTTCATAAAGCCACAGATACTCCCCATCGATCCATTGGTTTTCGGTAATTTCCTGCAACTGATCTGCATTGGGATTCTTTAATGTAGGGAACGGGTAATTAAATTGTTTGTTAAGTAGTTCAAGTGTGTTCATGGTTTTATTGTTTTTTAATTTCACATAAGAATAAGATTTGTCTGTAAAATTTAACAGAATTAACCGTTGGAAAACAAGGTAATAGTGTTTATGAAGATGTATTAAAAAAATATAGGAATACCTATTTTCATTGACGGAATGTCTGCTTCTAAAATGCAGTACAATGTATAATTTCATCCTTGAAAGTCTCGAATAATCGGTGGCATAGAGACAATTGTTTAGAGATTTCAAGTGGGATGCTATCAGTGAATAATCGACTTTGTATTTATACAGGTAATTTTACTATCTATATGAATACATACAGGTATTGAAACCGTAGAAGGTTTACCTTTCTATTGGGTAGGAAATTTTCATATATTATAATTTGGTGATTTCTCTGGTTCTTAGTTTAAACTAAGTTAAAAAAAAATTGAAACCGCCCAATTTTTATTCACGAAAATATGATATTAACTAACAACAGCCATACATCATACATCAATAAAGGATTAAAGATTCAGGGAAAAATCAGTTTATGTGTGAAATTCGAATTTTATTGTTTTTTTGTTCCCCTTTTTTAGTCCGTTTTTGAATAGAGAATTGTAATTTTCTAAAGATATTTATTTACGGATGTTTTTTTTGGTAATTATTAAAATCCTAATATAACTTAGATGCACTGTTGCTTGATTTTAGATTAAATAATAAATATCACTACTTATAAACGGTGTGTGAAATTTATAAATCAAGAAATTTTTCCATTTTTTTAAGCTGAGACAATTAAACATATAACGTACTAAAAAATATCTATTTCAATATCTATTTCTATTTCCTTTATTTTTACATTCTCTGCAGTCTCAAATTCAAATTTACCTTTTGCAGCAAAGGCTTTATTATAAAATTCATTCAGGCCGTTATCACTTGATCCTAATGTTACATTAGAAGAAAAAAAACCATCACTAACCAAAAAGGTTCTATTGGGAATATCGACCCGGACATCTGCAGGATTGATCTCTGCTTCCCAATGGCTACAGACATAATTTTCTGACTGTGTATTATATAATACATTATTCCATGTATCATAATCATTGCTTAATTTTTCAGCAATCTGGAATTTAATTATATCAATTTCCATAGTTAATAGTTTTTGGTATTAACAAAAATACGAAAAATATGATCCGAAAATACTATATCTGAATAGCCGGAAAATTGGACAACGTGATCTGAGTTACTTCTTTCTCTACAACTTAAGAAATTAAAAAGCAAAAAGCCTTTAAATAATTCAAAGTCTTTCTTGTAATATGAAACCTGTTTAAAATTATTTAATTAGAAAAGTTCCGAGAAAAAAGGAAATTAGTATAATATTTTAAAGCAAATGAACAACATTTTTATGAATGCACTACGGCTTTAGATTAAACAATCTTATCAACAAATTTCTGCCTCAAAGACATCATGTCCTCACTCACTTTGCTATCCAGTATTTTCGCATAATGCTGGGTCGTTTTAATATTTTTGTGCCCAAGCATTTTACTTACACTCTCAATGGAAACTCCATTGGATAAAGTGACAGTTGTGGCAAAAGTGTGACGTGCTATATGATAGGTTAATTCTTTGTTGATACCACATAAATCTGCAATCTCTTTCAAATAAGCATTCATTTTTTGATTACTGAGAACAGGAAGCAATCTGCCTCTATTTATACAAGTCTGGTGATTTTTATATTTCTCAATAATGCATTCGGCTTGGGTAAGCAGAGGAATGGTAGAAGTTGTTTTCGTTTTTTGGCGTTTAGTGAAAATCCATTTATTACCATCTAATCCTATATTAACATTTTGGGTAGTCAGTTGTTGTGTATCTATGTAAGCAAGACCTGTAAAACAACTAAACAGGAAAATATCCCTTACTTGCGATATTCTTTCATTTTTGAAATCTTTTGTACTAAGAATTTCAATTTTCTGCTCATTCAAAAAAGATCTGGTCACTTCGTTAAATTTGGAAGTATAATTAATGAAAGGATCCTTATCTATCCAGACATTACCCAAACAAATTCTAATAATCTTTCCAAAATTCTTACCATATTTTAGAAGTGTGTATGGAACGTTTTGTACTTATCTCGCATATTTTACCATCAATTGTAATTCTCAAATAAACGGGAGCCTCTCCTACCGAGTTTACTTTGGACTTTTAAGATAAAAAAAGTAAGTTGAATGTCTTGTTCATTTATTTGGCTTTTTTAAAAGTTTAAAATTAATTTCAGTAAAACTCATTAACAAGATATTCACTTTCTGAACTGGTTTATGAACGGATGTTTCTAAACATTCAGTGACCATATAAATCAAGTTCGGCAGATCACTGCTATGGGTCACTTATAGATTGTCAACTTTATAAACCGTTTAATCAAATTTGGTAGTGACCTCTTTTAGCCAAACTTGACAAGTCACTGGCGTAGGTCATTTTTAAATTGCAAATTTTAAAAATTTACCAATTGAATATTTAATTTTATTCATTGACCTCTTAAAACCAGATGTCTTAGGTCAACGAATAGGTCACTTTTATATTGTTAATATTTAGCCCTATTTGAAGGCACAAAACAAAAAATGCTTTAAAACATATGTTTTAAAGCATTTGTACTATTTTGATTTAATAGTTGCGATCCGGACGGGACTCGAACCCGCGACCTCCGCCGTGACAGGGCGGCATTCTAACCAGCTGAACTACCGGATCAATTTTTTTAAAAGAAATTGACAAAACTTCTGCGATCCGGACGGGACTCGAACCCGCGACCTCCGCCGTGACAGGGCGGCATTCTAACCAGCTGAACTACCGGATCTAATTTTTTTAAAAGTAAATTATAAACTTTTGCGATCCGGACGGGACTCGAACCCGCGACCTCCGCCGTGACAGGGCGGCATTCTAACCAGCTGAACTACCGGATCATTTTCTGTTGTTGTAAAGAACGCTGTTTCTTTTTTGTGATTGCAAAATTACACCTTTTTTCATTACCTGCAAATTATTTGTAAAAAAAAAGCCTTCCAAAACCGGAAGGCATTCATTATCAAAGTTATTTTTTTACAAGTGTGCGCTTAATTTTTCAGCGATTACTTCTTTTGGAGTCACACCTACTAATTTATCAACCACTTCACCGTTCTTAAAAATCAGAACTGTAGGGATATTTCGGATGCCATACTGCATAGAAATCTCCTGATTGTTATCTACATCAACTTTTCCTACCACTGCTTTTCCTTCAAAATCTGATGCTACCTCTTCGATGATTGGTCCTAAAGTTCTGCATGGTCCGCACCATACCGCCCAGAAGTCTACCAATACCGGCTTATCTGATTTTAAAACCGTTTCCTGAAATGAGCTGTCCGTAATTTCTAAAGCCATTTTGTTTCTTTTATTTAAATTAATATTATATTCTTATTTCAATCCTTAATTGGATATTCAAAATTACGATATTTAAGCAATAAGACTATCTATGCTCAACATTTGTTTTTTCTATAACAAAATCTTTTGAAATTTCTTCCAAAGCTTCTGCCAAGGCATCTATCTCTGCTTTTGTCGTCATATGGCTGAATGAAATACGTAATGGCGTACAATGATCCATTTCATCCTCTGTAAGTACCATCATCATCACCATGGAAGGTTTCGATGCTCCCGAAGAACATGCGCTCCCCTGCGAGATTGCAATTCCCTTCATATCCAGTTGAAGACCTATTAAAGGGTTCTTGTATGGAAGTAAGGCACTTAAAACCGTGTAAAGGCTGTTTTCCTTCTCTGCACTTCTTCCGTTGAATTTGATACCCGGAATCACAGCAGAAAGTCTCTCTATCGCATAGTCTTTAATCTCCTGAATATGGTTGGTATATTCTTCCATATGGTTTAGAGAAAGTTCCAATGCTTTACCAAGGCCTACGATACCACTTACGTTCTCTGTTCCGGCTCTCAGGCTTCTTTCCTGGGGTCCACCTGTAATGATTCCCTTCATTCCGGTTGCTTTTCTGATAAAAGCAAAACCTACTCCTTTCGGTCCATGGAATTTGTGGGCACTGCATGAAGCAAAATCCACCATGATATCTGAAAAATCCAGATTCATATGTGCCATTGTCTGTACCGTATCTGAATGGAAAAGAGCATTATTGGCTTTACAAAGCTCAGCAATCTTTTTAATATCTATGATATTTCCAATCTCATTATTAGCATGCATTAAGCTTACCAGGGTCTTTTTACCCGAAGCTTTTAATAATTCTTCGAGTTTATTAAGGTCAATATCACCTTTTTCATTAGGACGGATATAATTTACCTCTACTCCTTTTCTGCTTTTCATATCCAGAATACTCTCAGAAACACATTTGTGCTCCAGCGGAGTACTGATGATCCTTTCCACTCCAAGGTGTTCCACACTGGATTTGATGATCATATTATTTGATTCTGTTCCGCAAGAGGTAAAAATGATCTCTGCAGGAGTTACATGAAGATAATCAGCAACCTGTCTTCTCACATTTTCAATAAGGATCTTCGCTTCCTGTCCAAAACTATGGGTAGAAGAAGGGTTTCCGAAATTCATTTTCATGGTACCAACCATGGCATCTATGACTTCTTCTGAAAGAGGAGTTGTTGCCGCGTTATCTAAATATATTTTGTTCATTTTTATTTTGAATATTTTAATTCTACTGAGGTAAACTGATAATCTGAAGGAACGGTAAAAATAAACCATGGGGCTGAAAGCATCTGAATTTCCATTCCGCCTGAAGGTATTTCAGGAACCTCCACATAAAGGATATTGTTTTTCACAGTGATACTTTTAATCGTATCAATCGTGTGGCTTCCCGATCTGAAGCTGCCCATATTATACAGAACTACTTTTTTGTTTTTTGGAAATTCCGGATAATTTATGGATGGTTCTTTGCCCAACTCAACAAGACCGAAACTTCCTTTGATGACATTAAGGAATTCCTGTTCATCCTTAATGATCTTAAATCCGGCTTTGTCCGTGCCGCCTTGTGCCTCGGAAACAAGCAGTTCAGTATTTTCCTGCATCCCTGATAATTTTTGAGACGGCGTTGCTGCACAGCTCATAATGATTGCAGTACATAAAATAAGCAGTCCTTTCATTTTTAAGATTTTTATCATCCAAAATTAGTGAAAAAATTGGTAATGACCTTCATTTGCCCATTTCAGCATCTGACGGTCCCCGGAAGTATCTCCGAAAGCGATAATTTTATCATATTTAGAATCACTTATCTCTGCTTTTATTCTTAACAGTTTCTCCTTTCCATTGCAGTTTTTACCAATGAAATTCCCCGTAAAAATGCCGTTTTTAAACTCTGCACGGGTGGATACCAACTCCATTTTCAGTTCTTCTGCAAAAGGTTTTACCCATATATCCAGAGAAGCAGTTACCAATATGCTCTGTGTATTATCCCTATCAATATTCTTTATAAAGTCAAGAGCATTTTCTCTTACAATCTTTGGATAATGTTGTTCAAAAAACTGTTTGGACTTCATCTCGATCTTTTCCTGTGTCTGTCCTTTCAGAATAGATCCTATAAAGCTTTTCTTTACCTTTTCAGTCTCGGCAAGCTTCAGTTTCAGGAGGATAAAAAGAGGAACATGTCTTAAAAATTGTATCCGGAATTTGGTAGAATCATAGAATTTAAGATACATAAACATTGTATCTTTATAGGTCAGGGTTCCGTCAAAATCAAAACAATACAATTTTTTCATTTTCACTAAAGCTTTAATTTCTTAAATATAAATTCAGGTATATTCCTGATAATCACCATAATAATACTCCATACCGGCAAAACATATGCCACATTCTTCTGCTTTTTAAACGCTTTGTAAATGCAGTCTGCAGCCTGTTTTGGTGTTGCGGTCAGTTTCGGATTCAAAGGCAGTCCTTCGGTCATTTTTGTAGCCATAAATCCAGGTTTTATGGTAAGAACATGTACTTTTTTCTCAAAAAGATAGTTACGGAGCCCACTAAGATACGCTGTAAAAGCCGCTTTTGCACTTCCATAGATGAAATTACTCTGCCTCCCACGGTCTCCTGCCACTGATGACAGTCCGATGATGGTTCCTGATCTTCTGCTTTCAAACTTCTGGGCAAAATAGTTCATAACGGGAACCAGCTTTGAATAATTGATGCTAATGACCCTTTCTGTATTCCTGTTATCATAAAGACCTTCTTCTGTTCCATCTCCCAAATATCCTGCAGCACAAAATAATACATTTGAAATGACATGATCAAATGTATTATAATCAATCTCCTTCATCAGATCAATTTCAATCACTTCAGACTGCTGAAGAAACTTTACATCAATATGCCTTGCGAATCTTTCAGTAGTTTCTTTATTTGAAGTAAAAAGATAGATTTTTTCAAATTTTTCTCCTTCCTGCAGAGCCTTTTCAACAAAAGCCTGTGCCACCTCAGATGTACTTCCCAGAACTATCATTATGAATTGTTATTTATGATTCGTTTGTGCTGTAAAGACACAAATTTTGAACTTTGAATGTTTTTAAGATAATTCGTGAGTGAAGATCTGCTCATGCTGTCTTTTGTCAGATAGATTCTTCCTCCGAACTGCTGCACAATATTATCTAATTTCTCAACAAGTTTTTCCAGCTTTGAATTGACCTTAAAGTCCAGGGCCAGCGTATAGCCTTCAAACGGAAATGAATTATAAGCCTCCGGATTGTTTTTCCCGAAAAGTTTCAAGACAGCCAGAAACGAACCATTCCCACTTGCTGCAATAGTTTCAAGGATCTGTTTCATTCCTTCTTTACCTGTTTCTTTCGGAATCACCATCTGGTACTGGATGAAGCCGGCTTTTCCGTAGATCTTATTCCAATCGTTGATAGCATCCAGAGGATAAAAAAATGTTTCATAATCAACGAATGATTTAACTTCTTTTTTTGCCTGTTTTTTGTAATACAGGAGATTGAAGATCTTCACGGTTAATGCATTCAGCACAAAGCCCGGAAAATAAAAAGGAACTGTGGGCTGTAATTTTTTCTTAAGTCTTAGTGGCTGTTTTGCCATATTTTGTGGAAGCTCGTGCTGAAAAGCGTGCTCGCCTCTCATTAAAATGCTTCTTCCTAAATTTTTGCCTTTCTGAAGACAGTCGATCCATGCTACTGTATACGTCCAGTTTTCGCTTTCTTCAAAGAGTCTGAAGATTTCGTCCAGATTCTCTGCTTTTATGCTTTCCTGACGGATGTAAGCGGATTCTATATTTTTAAGCTTAAATTTTACAGTAAGAATAATTCCGGTAAGTCCCATTCCTCCAATAGTAGCCCAAAATTTATCTGAATTTTCTTCTCTGGAACAGGTAATGATATTTCCGTTTTCCGTCATCAATTTAAATTCAGTGACATATTCTGAAAAACATCCTTCTGCATGATGGTTTTTACCGTGAACATCGGAAGCAACAGCTCCTCCCACTGAAATAAATTTCGTCCCGGGAGTTACATAAAGAAAATAGCCCTGTGGTACCGAAATTTCAAGTACATCCGAAAGCAATACTCCGGATTCACATTCTATAATACCATTGAGACGATCGAAACTGATAAACTTATTTAGTTTTTTGGTAGAAAATATAGTTTCTCCCAGAGATGCATCACCATAGCATCTTCCGTTTCCTCTTGCAATAATTTCGTTATGATTGAGTACAAATTCTTTTATTTTTTTGAAGCTGTCCTCAGATCTCATTTCTTTTTCTACCACCGGGAAATTGCCCCAGTTTGTAACTTTTTGTATGAAATTTGGCTTCATTTTTTAAAATAAATCTGGATTAGGAATGCGGCTACCCAAAGTATTAAAGTGATCTGGATATATCGGTCTCTGTAAACAATTTTTGTAGGAGATTCTGTTCTGTTATATACTAATGTCTGCTGAAGATATCTTAAAAAAGCAAAGACTACAAATATGACGGTATAAAAAACTCTCTCATGAAACCGTGCCTGAACTTCAGGCGAAAGGGTAAACATAAGATAGCAGACAATGGCTAATGTAACCGAAATAGACAATGCAATATCTGCAAACTGTACATTATATCCGTCCAGTGCTTTCCTAGTTTTCCCGGAAACCTGAGCATTAATGAGCTCTCCTCTTCTTTTTCCGATCGCTAAAACCAGTGCCAGCACAAAAGTCAGTAAGATGGCCCACTGGGAAATACCAATTCCCGTAATGTAACCTCCCGCTAAAACTCTAAACACAAAACCTAAAGCAATAATAAAAATATCAATGATCGGAACATGCTTAAGTTTAAAGGTATAAGCAAGGTTGACTGTAATATATAATCCAATGATTGTAGCAAATTTCCATAGAGGTTCATGAAAATAAAGGCTGGCAAGAAGCACAAGGGCAGTATCAACGACAATAAGCCCTGTAAGAATTCCCAAGGCTTTGGCTTTTGAAACAGCTCCGCTTGCCAGAGGCCGCCTTCTTTTCTCAGGATGCTTTCTGTCTGCCTCAATATCATTATAGTCATTCAGGATGTAGACAACGCTCGCTGCAAGGGAAAAAATAATAAATGCAAAAATACTTTTATTAAGTAGGTTCAGATTTGTAATATTTCCGGAAAAAAACAGAGGGACGAAAACAAACAGGTTTTTCACCCATTGTTCTACACGGAGAAGTTTAAAGTATTTCTTCATTTATGCTATTTCGGTTACAAAAATAGTGAATTCAAAGTTTAACACCATAAAAATACAAAAAAAACCGCCGAAGCGGTCTTTAACGAAAATATTTATATAATAAGATTAATTATTGCCCTTGCTTGGCTTCGTTAATCATTTTTTCATTAGCTGTAATGGCAAATTCCACTCTTCTGTTTTTAGCTCTTCCTTCGTCTGTATCGTTGGTAGCCACAGGCATAGCTTCTCCTTCACCTTTTGTGAACATTCTGCTGGAAGCAATTCCTTTTCTAGATAAATAAGTTTTTACAGCATCTGCTCTTCTTTGAGAAAGAGAAAGGTTGTAAGCATCTGCTCCTTTACTGTCTGTGTGGCCGTAGATATTGATATTCGTATCAGGATTATCAACAAGAACTGTAGCTAGCTTATCCAGGTTGGCCTGAGCAACAGAAGTTAAATTCGAAGAGTCAAAAGCAAAGTTCACAATGCTTTCATTCATGGTAATTTTAATACCGTCTCCTACTCTTTCTACTTCAGCTCCAGGTAAAGTTTCCTTAATTTGCTTAGCCTGCTGATCCATTTTATTACCGATTACGTTACCCGCAACACCACCGATAATACCTCCCAATACTGCTCCTAATGCTGAATTTTTACCACTTCCTACATTATTCCCCAAGATACCTCCGATCACAGCTCCTGAAGCAGCACCTACTGCCGTACCTCTCTGCTGATGATTAGAATTCTGAACAGCTTCACAGCTTGTTAGCAATAATGCTGATGATAAGAAAAGAGCGCCTATATATGTTTTATTAAATTTCATTTTTTTGATATTTTATATTGATAAATTATTTCATTCCTGTTCTCTGGAAGTTGTAAACAACCTGTACTGTGCTTCCGTCAAACGGTACACTCTGTACAAGTGAAAACTGATCTGTAGACTGGTTAGTAATCATTAAAGAGTATCCTACAGTATTTTCTTTAGCTTTAGTTCCCTCAGCGATTTTTTTAAACAAGAAAGTATTGCCATCTTTTACTTCAAATTTAATTGGACGTGTAAGGCTTGGACAAGCTCCACCTCCGTTTAAAGTATAGGCACCGGTGTAGTTATTTGGAATTAATCTCCAATGACTTCCTACAAAACACTGGGCATCTGCACCTTCATCAAAAGGTTTGATTTTAAGCCCTTTTTCATAGTCTACGCTTACAATCTGCCAGTCGCCCTTTAACTTTAAGTATTCGACTCTCTGGTTTTGTGATGTTTCTGCTTTTTTCACTGAGGAACAAGACACTGCAAAAAGTGATGTTCCAATCATCCCTGCAAGTAGTAACTTTTTCATTTTGTTGTTTATTATTTTGTTATTATAAAGTTACAAAAAACCGTGCCAAATTGAAAAATAAAAACAAAAAAAGTCCGAAAATTTCGGACTTTAAACGCTTTCTCCTTATATACAGGAAGATATATTATTTTTTAACAGCCTTTTTTACGGATTTCGCAGGTTTATTGCTGCCTGAAGATTTTCCGTCATAGAAATTAGTATAGGCATATTCTGCAGCCTTTTGAAGGTCTATAACACCTCCTGCCTGAGAATAATCAGGGAATTTGTTATCTGCATTAGAGTTGCTGCTTTTTACCAATGCTTCAATAATCTGGTAAGGCTTCAAATTAGGCATATAAGCAAGTAGTACCGCTGCGGCTCCGGCTACTACCGGTGATGCCATGGAAGTTCCCTGAAGATATTTGTATTCATTTTTAGGGACTGTAGAATAAATTTCTTCACCCGGTGCGAAAACATTTACCATTTTTTTATTGTAGTTGGAGAAATTTGCTCTAAGCTCGTTATTTCTGTTGGTACTTGCTCCCACAACCAATACGTTGTTTACAAACGGTTTTTCATCTGCAACATTTTTAAAATTGGTAGGGAAAGCGAGGTGCTCAGCTACATCCTCATTTTCGTTACCGGCTGCTTTTACTAAAAGCACACCTTTGTCCTCAGCATATTTGAAGGCATCCCATACTACATTTTTACCTGGAGACACCGGTTTTCCGAAACTCATGTTTAGCACTTTTGCTCCGTTATCCACCGCATATCTGATAGCGTTTGCAACGTCTTTATCTCTTTCGTCTCCGTTAGGAACGGTTCTTACAGACATGATCTTAGCTACTTTGGAAGCTATACCATACTGTATTTCTTTGCCCTGAGGAAGACCGGCAATGATTCCCGCAACGTGTGTTCCGTGTTCGGCATCTGGTCCCTCATAGTTATTATTCCCATAATTTTTCTCAGAATAGTCATCATAGTTATCTCCTACTATTTCTTTTCTTGGCTCATAGCTCAGATCGTATTGCTTGGACTGCGGGGTAAAATGATCAATGGCTTCTTTCATTTGCTCCTTCATCAGCTTTTCGAAATCTGCAGAAGATTTTCCTTTGAATTCAGGATTTTGAGAAACCTGACTTAAAACATTAAGAGCAATAGCATCTTTCTGATCTGTAGGCGGTTTAATTCCCTGCAAAGTTTCTGCAGTAACAGGCTTACCTGCCAACAGCTTTACCATATTGGGAATGATACTGTTTATCATTGTGTACGTCTGCAGGTTTTGCTTTGCTTCTATACTTTTTTTGCTGAAAAGCTCTTTAGACTTCATATACATAGCAAACTCTTCGGGCATTTTCGCTTGGTTCGCTTTGTTTTTTACAGAGTCATCACCTTCGAAAACAGATTTATACTTAGCAACGACTCTTGTCACCTCCATATTGTCGATATCAATGTCGCCATTTTTACCGCCGATAAAGTTCCAGCCGTGGATGTCATCAATATATCCGTTTCCATCATCATCTTTTCCGTTTCCGGGAACTTCATTAGGATTAGACCATACATTTTTTACAAGACCAGGATGATCAACCTGAACACCACTGTCTAAAACTCCTACAACAACAGTTTTTGGCTTAAGGCCTTTGGATTCTAAATATTTATATGCATTTGCCGTATTTACTCCGTATACTTTTGTTGCAGAAAAATCTTTATGATACCAAGTCATCAGATCTTTATCTTCTTTCGGGTCAATGCTCTTAGCCTGTGATTCCTGAGCATAAGAGAAACTAAAGCCTGCCAGAAAAACAGCAGCTAATAATACCTTTTTCATATGTTGATATTTATTTTTTTAGAGTCATATGCAATCGCCATTTTCATTGGTTTATTTTCATAGAATTTTGTTAATGGCAATTTCATATTAATATAATTATTTAATATTTTTTATATAAGTCAAAGATTCAGGGCCTTTGTTACAAATGAGATCCAAAACCGATAAATCTTCTAAAAATCCCAGTTTATCAGAGAATGTCTGGTAATATTCCTCCATATGAAATTCTGAAGGATGCTTAGCCGAGAATTTCTCTCTGAAATTAATACTTTCAGGATTTTTGATATATTCTCCATTCAAAGACTGTGCCTTTTCTGTTTTAAGAATCTGCTGTATGATTTCTAATCCTTTAAGGTTGAAATCAAGAAGAAATTTTTCTTTCAGGTCATATATTTTTCTGAATTTATCTTCATAATATTCAAAATAGGGAGAGCTTTGATAAGCTGTCTTAATAGACTTCCAGTGCAAATTTCTCCAGTCTTCCCTATATGAGATCTCGATATCTTTAAATTCTCTTTTTCCATTATGATTGATGGGAATTATTAAGGAAAGCTTCCCGTTTGCTCCATAGATATTGGCTCTGTTCCTGTAGGTCTGTTTAGGAAAATTTTCAAACTGTTCAAATATAATCTCATTCTCAGGATTTAAAAACACTGAAAACCATGAAATCGGGGGCATATAAAATACCGGCAATAATACATTCGTCATATTCATGATGCAAAAATGAAGCATTTTTTCAAATACTTCATTCTATTTTTTAAGTTTAAATTATACTTCGTCTTCTGTTTTTTTCTTTCCGAATAGTTTCATAAAATACTCCCATCCGAAGAACAGTATAAGGATCATTACAGCAACCCACCAGTATGAAGTTTTATTAACTTCTCCTGTATTTGTTGCTTTAAACATTCTGTCCCATCTTATTTTTTTAGGAGCCTGATAAGTTGAGCTTGCATCAGAGAATGCTCCCTGTATACTCATCCAGGTAAACATAGGCTTTCCTACAATGTTTTCTTCCGGAACAAAACCAAAGAATCTTGCATCTAATGAAGCATCTCTGTTATCACCCACCATCATGTAGTAATTCTGTTTAATGGTATACTGTGTTGTTTCTTTACCATTGATAAAAATCTTCCCGTTTTTATTTTCCAGACTGTTATGTTCGTATTCAGAGATAATCCATCTGTATTCTGGCAGAGTTTCCTGATTAAGTGTTACCACATCTCCTTTTTTAGGAATTTTTAAAGGCCCGTACCAATCCTGGTTCCATGGTTTGTTCACCGGGAAGATCGACTGCGTGGTATCTATTTTTGTTTTTGCTTCGTCTCTGTAATATAACGCTGCTTCCCCTTTAGCCGTGACATCCTCGTTCATATCGATGACCTGAGGAAGCTGTTTTATTTCCTGAGCAGTTTTATCTGTCAGTCCCTGAAAAGCATAAATGTATCCTTTTTCTCCCTGAATTTCCTGTACCGGAAGGAATCCGTATGTATTATACAATGCAGGAATATCAAGCTGGCTTCCGGTATTTACAATATATCTGTGCTGTACTTCCTGATCTCCTAAAACCATTTCAGGTTTTCCGTTAACAAAAAGTCTCCCGGCTCTCATTTCAAAGGTATCTCCAGCAACAGCTACACATCTTTTAACGTATGGATCTTTTCTGTCGATCGCTGTATGCACAGAATCACGTGGATAGTTGAAAACAACTACATCATTTTTCTGAGGCTTACTAAACTGAAAAATTCTTGTATAAGGAAGTTTTATGCCATCAGCATATGATTTGGGGTCATCTTTTGGATTTCCTTTCTGTCCTGTATCCATAATGGTTCCCTGAAGGAATGGTATCGCTACAGGGCGCATGGGCATTCTGTATCCATAGCTCCATTTGTTCACGAAAAGGAAATCACCTACTAAAAGTGTTCTTTCCATAGATCCTGTAGGAATCCCGAACGGCTGCGTTACAAAAACGTGAATAATGGTTGCAAAAACAACTGCAAAAGTAATAGATCCTATGAATGTATCTTTCTTTTTTGCATTTTTCTCTTCGTCCGTAATGAACAGGTCGTTGGCATTTTCGTCTTCTATTTCTACGTCTTTAGAATAGTTCACCGTTGCCATATAGATAAATGGCAGAATCACGGTAAGCAATTGATGCTGAAAAAGAGTTTTCCCAAATTTTTTCATTAAATAAATATGGAAAACAGACATCATAATGGGTCCCACTATCGGAAGGTAAGACAGGATAGCCCACCATTTCGGGTGTTTTGTTTCTTTTAATATAATGAAGTAATTATAGAAAGGTATAAATGCCAATAATGGACTATACCCCATTTTTTTGAACAGCTTCCAAGTGGAAATCCCCATCAGTACAGACAAAATGAGAACATATACTGTATAAGTTAAAAAATAATTCATAGTTTTTTGTGCCTATTCTAAATATATAAAATGATAATGATGAGTAATAAATGATCACAGCGTTGTGCTATCTATAATTTACTATTCATCATTTTTTTATTGGTATGCAATTTAAAGAATTTGTTACAAACTAAAGCCCTAAAACGTCTTTCATGGCGAAGTTTCCTTTTCTATCTTTAATCCATTCTGCAGCAACTACAGCTCCGAGCGCGAACCCGTTTCTATTGAAGGCTGTATGTTTTATTTCAATTTCATCAACTTCACTTTTATAATAAACGCTATGGGTGCCGGGAACCTCATCTTCGCGGATGGCAAAGATTCCCAGTTCCTGTCCCTGGGTTTCTTCCAGTTTCCAGGCGTTAAATTTAGGATTATTTTTGATGATTCCCTCGGCAATGGAAATTGCTGTTCCGCTGGGAGCATCTTTTTTATGGACATGATGAATTTCTTCCAGCTGGCAGGAGTATTCATCCACATTTTTCATGATATTGGCCACTTTTTCGTTGAGGGCAAAAAATAAATTCACGCCCAAGCTAAAATTGGAGCCGTATAAGAATGCACTATCGTTGTCTACAGCAATTTTTTCAATTTCTTCTTTTTTCTCCAGCCAGCCTGTAGTGCCGCAGATCACGGGTACTTTATTTTCAAGACAGGCTTTGATATTATGGTATGCTGCCTCTGGCAATGAAAATTCAATGGCAACGTCGGCATTATTAAGGTTTTCAGCTGTTGGAGTTTCTTTGAGGCGGGCTACTACTTCATGACCTCTCTTCAGTGCAATCTCATCAATAATCTTCCCCATTTTACCGTATCCGACTAATGCTATTCTCATGTGATATCTTATTTATTATGGTCTCAATGAACTTTACAGTCCTGATGAGCTTTATTCAAAGTTTATTTTAAAATCTATAGCTTAAACTTAAGCCTGTTTTAGGGTTTGAAAATCCGTACTGATCCTGAATTACCGTAGGATTGAAACTAAGATCCGGATCATGACGGCTTTCGTAAAGATGCGCATCCACCACGGCATCTACAATATTCAGGATATAGATGAGACCTGTAATGGCGATAGCATAATCTCTCTGTCTTTTATATCTGTCCTGAGCATTTCCAAAAGCTTTTTTATCAAGCCAGGGATGGCTGTCTACAAATTCATTGGGTGTTCCGTTAAGTTTTGCCACGTAATATTCCCTGTACTTTTTGTACTGGTTATTGCTCCAGATGGTATATCCGATACCTGCTCCTACAGCTCCCCAGACAATAGGGATTTTGATATATTTTTTATTATAATACTGGCCTAATCCCGGAAGAACGGCAGAATACAGCCCGGCTCTTGTAGGGTTAAGCTTAATGGTTTTCTTAGTAGGTCCGTTTGCATTTTCAAGATCTTCAATGATTTTGGCTTCCGATTTTACCGTTTTTGTAGGTTTTACAGTTTCAGTAACAATCACACTGTCTTTCGGAGGAGGTCCTAGACGAACGGTGTCGCCGGGAGTCACCTGCGGGTAAGCAAAAGCAAAAATGCTCAAAAAGAATGTGAAAAATAATTTCTTCATTTATTTAATATGAGATAAAATATATTCCAGTTCTTCTTCATTTTTGAAGTCCAGGAGAATTTTACCTTTTTTCCCGTTTCCGGAGGTTTTGATTTCTACTTTTACGTCTAAAATATCAGCGATGGTCTTCTGCGCTCTTTTATAATTGTTAGAGAGTTCAGTATTAACTTTTTTCGCTGCCGGTGATTTAGGATTCTTCAGTGCTGCAGCAGCCTGTTCGGCCTGACGTACATTGAGTTTTTCTTTGATGATCAGATCAAATAGAATCTGCTGATGTTCTTCACTTTCAAGACTGATGATCGCTCTTCCGTGTCCTGCAGAGATCTCACCGCTTCTGATCGCATTCTGAATATCAGGATTCAATCTTAGAAGCCTGATGGAATTGGTAATGGTGCTTCTGTCCTTCCCTACTCTCTGGCTCAGATTTTCCTGGGTAAGGCCAATCTCATCCAAAAGTCTCTGATAGGTCAGAGCAATCTCAATAGCATCAAGATCTTCTCTCTGAATGTTTTCAACAAGAGCCATTTCCAGAAGCTCCTGATCGTTTACCAAGCGAATATAAGCAGGAACGGTCGAAAGACCGGCAATTTTACTTGCACGGTAACGTCTTTCCCCTGATATGATTTCGAATTTTTCTCCGTCTTTCCTTAAGGTAATCGGTTGGATCACCCCTAAGTTTTTGATTGAGAGAGCAAGTTCGTTTAACGCTTTTTCATCAAAGTAAGTTCTCGGCTGGGTCGGATTCGGATAAATATCTTCAAGGGCAACCTCTACGATATTCCCAACAAATTTATCGGCTCCTTCATCAGTTGCGGAGTTGATACTCGCTTTGGATTCAGCGCTCAAAATGGCGCCCAAACCACGTCCCATAGCTCTTTTTTTGTCCTTCATATATATAATTGATAAATGATGATTGATAAGTGATGGTGATCATTCACTTATAGGGTCCATTTATTATTAAATTAATTTTTTACTAAATTTTCATTCTTAAGCAAAACTTCTTCTGCCAGCTGAATATATTGGATGGCACCTTTACTTTCTGCATCGTAGTTAAGGATACTTTCTCCAAAACTTGGCGCTTCACTCAATCTTACGTTTCTGCTGATAATGGTTTCAAAAACCATGTCAGGGAAATGTGAATTCACTTCTTCGACCACCTGATTAGATAATCTTAATCTGCTGTCGTACATAGTAAGAAGAAGACCTTCAATACCAAGGTCCTTATTATGGATCTTCTGTACATTTTTGATAGTATTCAATAGCTTCCCCAATCCTTCTAATGCAAAATATTCGCACTGAATCGGAATGATCACAGAATCTGCTGCAGTAAGGGCATTAACTGTAATAAGTCCTAAACTCGGCGCACAATCTATAATGATATAATCATAATCATTTCTTACTTCTGTCAATGCTTTCTTCAGCATATACTCGCGATTTTCTTTATCCACGAGCTCAATTTCCGCTGCTACCAGGTCAATATGTGATGGGATGATATCCAGATTGGGAGAAGCAGTTCTTTTGATACAAGTTCTTGTATCTGCACTGTGCTCCAATAAATTATATGTAGAGTACTGAACATCTTCCACACCAAGCCCAGAGGTTGCATTAGCCTGTGGATCTGCATCAATAATGAGTATTCTTTTTTCCAACACCCCTAATGCTGCCGCCAGATTTACAGCTGTGGTAGTTTTTCCTACTCCTCCTTTTTGATTAGCGATACCTATGATTTTTGCCATTATTAGAACTTTAGGTTTCAAAAATACACTTTTTTCTTTGCTCTGTATGAATGGCGAAATTCAAAATTGAGTTAAAGTATTGTTAATAAACAGTTTAACAATTAAAAAAATTATCCACAAAAAAAAATTTTTGTGGATAACTATTTTAAGATTTGTTTTTATCTCAATTATTCAAAGTTCATAGAGATTGGAAATTTGAAATAACTTCTTACGGCTTCACCTTGTTTATTTAAACCAGGTTTCCATTTTCCTTTGATATATTTAATGGTTCTGATAGCTTCATTATTAAACTCTGCATTCGCTCCGTTTGCTTTTATCCCGGAAATGGTTCCATCAATCTCAACTACGAAAGTAATTGTTGTTTTCATTACTTCTTCTCCTTCAAACCCTGAACCGTCAAAATTATTCATCACCTTATTTCTGAAAGAGTTAATTCCTCCTTCGTAAGCTGCCTCAACAGCCAAGTCTCCTCCACTTACAATTTTATTCTTGTCGAGTGGTACAACGGTTGGAACAACTGTAGTAATAGGTCCAGTTCCTATAACCGGAGGTTGCGGAAGATATCTATCAGGTTTTACTGGATCTCCTTTAAAATCATCTACTAATCCGGGAGTTGCATCTTGGGGTTTAGTTTGTTTAATTGGTTCTATTGCATCAGATTTAGGCGTTGGAACAGAACTATCAAATTGTCTCGTATTTGGAGGTAAAACAGGTTGAACTGGTTTTATAATTTCAACAGGCGGCTTTTCTATTTGATCCACTTTTTTTAGTTTAATAACTATTGGCGGACCATCGGTAGGGGTATGTATAACTGGAGCCTCATTTGTAAATGCCGATATCACAAGCGGCGTTATTGAAATAGCAGCCAATAAACTCACGCCCACAAAAAGCGCTTTGGTTAATAACCTATCTGATTCATTTCTTAATGCATAGGCACCGTATTCTTTGTTCCGGTGCTCAAAAAGAACTTCGTTGAAACGAAATTCCTGATTTTGATTTAGGTGTTTCATCACTATTAAATATTTAAACTGTTAAAAAAATCAGTGATTATTAGTTTTAATGTGTTCTTATCGATAAGTATTGTTTCGATATCAAAACATCTGCCAAAATTTTATCAAAACATCAATATTTTAAAAAAAATTATAACAATATGTAAAATTTAACATTCTAATCAGTTAAAAATATTCAAAAACCAACAGAAACTCATTATATTATCCGCAAAAAACCAATCATTATTTACAAAATACACATCATAAAATTAAAAACAGTAAAAACCACATTAAAAAACAGGAAAAACACTGATGAATTAATTGCAATACTGAAATACATTTGTACCATACAAAATAGGGGACGCTGAAAACCAGAAAGAGTAAGCACAGAATTAAAAAAACTTATAATTATGCCAACTTTAACTCAAGACGCAAAAACAAATTCATTGATGAGTATGCTTTTAAAGCAGGTCTATGACACTGTAACCAATGGGGGAAATCCCGAATCTTTAGGGACTGATGATTTCATTGCCTTTGATCCGGTAGGGATTACACTTTCAGAAGATACTTTCGATTATGCACTGAACGGTCTTTTCGGAGATGCTCCTTCACCAAAGCCAATGCTGGACGGAACAGGAAAACCTATCCTGGATGCCAACGGAAATCCGAAAATAGATATGGAAGCTTACCAGACAGCCTTATCTAACAGTAAATTCAAAAAATACCTACAGATGGAACAGTTTGCAGCAATGACCGATGCTATTCCATCACAACTTCCACCGCTTACGGAAGACGGAAAAGGGAGAGCGATTACCATTATGAACGATTCACAAAAGAGAGTTTCTAAAGTATATGAGGATCTTTTGCAGTGGTCTGTGGTTGTAGATACAGATTTTGATCAAAAAGTAGAAAAAAAGCTAGACTCTCTAAGAAACAAATTATTCAAAATAAAGAAGGTAAAGAATCCTGATTTTGATGAGAATGCTCCGGTAGATGATTTCAACAAACCTGAGCTGATCCACACTTTTGTGGCACCTACCTATGCAAAATATGTAGAATACCAGATGAAGTATTATGATATCGTGGATGCAAACAACGAGATCAGAACTGCCGCAGATAATGGTGATACTGATGCCATGGCAAAATTATCCATTGACGGGAAAAACATGAAAAAGCGTGAAGATGCAGCTTTAAAGGCATGGCAGTCTTTAGGATACAAGGAAGCTGTGGAGAGAATTCAAAATTATCTGAGCGAGATTGAAGAGAAACACATGCTTGTGATCAAGAAAAGAATTCAGGCGGAATTCAGGAATAGCCAGAGAACCAGAATTTTAGATTACACCAATTACTCTCCATGTATTCCGGTAGCAGCCAATGCGTTGAGAGAATCAAAAGGATGGCCTGAAATCTCTATTTCACAGGGGAAATCCAATTACGATTATTCTAAATCGATTCATAACTGGGGAGCTGCAGGAGGCTTCAGCATGGGATTATTTTCCATTGGAGCAAAAGGTGGAGGGAAAAATGAAAAAACCCAGATAAAATCCGATTATACGAGTATGGATATTTCTTTCAAAGTAGGAAAAGTAAGGGTGGAAAGAGGCTGGTTCAATCAGCAGTTCATAGAATCTAAATACTGGAAGCTTCACGAACAGTCTCCACAAACCCTGAACGGGGATATGATCAGCGATGGAAAAGGCAAAGGACTTATGCCGTCTATCATCACGGAACTGATTATTGCTAAAGACGTCTCTCTGAACTTTAAAAACAGTAGCTCAGCATACACTGAAGCTAAAAACTCCATAACGGCAGGCGGTGCCGTAGGAATAGGACCTTTCGTGATCGGAGGAAACTACAGCTATGACAATCAAAATGTAAAATCCAGCTATGAATGGGAAGGCAAAAAGCTGACCTCAAAAGGAATTTACATCATCGGTTATAAATGCCATATCGTACCAAAATCTCCAAACCCGAATCCTGAGATTAAAAAATGGGCGGACGGAAAATCATAAACAGAAAGGAAGTCTGAAGCCGGAAGAAGGAAGTTACTGAGTACCAAGATGCAGTCACGGTGTAGTTTTAATTAATTTTTCGAGAATTATTAAAAGATGAATGTACCATACTAACTTCCAGCCTCCCTTCTTCTCTCTTCCCATCTTATACCATAATATATCCTTCTCAATAGAATGGCCGGCAGAAGTTTTTTCTGCCGGTTATTCACCTAAACTAAAAACGATAACCATGAAATATTTTGTAGCTGTCTATCAGAAACTTAAAAACATTTATATGTCACAAAGCTCTATGGAAAATGATCTGCCGATGATCTGCCCTTCCCTGCGCATTTATGACAATGAGGAACTGGAACTTCTGAAACCCCAAAGCCTGCTGAACGATGAACAGAAAAAAGCGCTTTCGATCATTAAAAAGCAAAATGTAGCTTACGAACTGAACTCTGTGCCTATCTCGCCTAACTTCTGGGATCTTAATCCCAATAATTCTTTATTTGATATTTACAGAGATATTTTGGATAAAAACAACCTGAAAAATCTGGAAGAGAATCTTGACAAGGTTCTGGAAAGCAAAAGCACCATTCTTTTTGATGCCAAAAACAGCGACACCAAGGAGTTAAAAGCTTATAAAAAATACAGAATATTATATGATGATGCCGTCAATAAAGTAACAGACCATCTACTGGTGTTTGACGGACTGGAAACTGATGAGAAAAAAAGAAACTGGAATGACCGGCTTGTCAACTTAAATAACCTGAAAGAGCTGGCTTTTTCAGAATGGAAGGTAAAAGGCAGTAAAGACACTATTGAAAAGGAGCTGGCCAGAATCAACAGATCTTCTGATGCTGATCTCTATCTTGCTATGGCACAAAATGCAAAGCATACTTTTGAGGCCGCAGAAAAAACTGATGTGATCAGTAATTCTTCAATTCATGACATTAATTTCATCCCGTATGATTTTATGGAAAATGAATCGGGATGGAACAGTATGCGCATTGAAAAATCTGAACTGGAAGGACTTCATTCTGAAGCGAAAAACGGCAATGAAAATATTCCTTCTGAGATTTTATCTATAGATTATGACGAAAGCATGATCCAGGCTGTGGAAGTGGAATATTCTTTTGTGCATTTAAAAAGAAACTGGTTCAATAAAAATTTTATGCTTTCCGATTATTTTGAATGGAAGGAGCCTAAAAAAATATCAGACGGGCAGACGATCTCCAATGATTTCAAGCTTCCGGCATTTCCAAAGACCATGATCCTGATTAAAAATCTGAAAGTGATCCTTGATCCGTCTATTGTCAGTAGCAGTGTAAGCAACACAGAAGAGCTGGTTTATTTCGGGCCTATGGTAATGAAACAGCAGGTTTTCATCAATAAAAACAATAACCAGAAGTTCCTCAAAGCGATTACTAATGTAAAGACTATCAAATCTGATCAGCTTAATTATCTGGCTAAGAAAACAGCCATCTCTGAAACCCAGAAAGCTGCTATTATTAATGACTTTTCAGCCAGAACAGCTATGGAACCCAAAACTGTGGAAAACATGAAGACAGCGGTCAATCCAGCATTCACAGGTAAAATAAATACTGGAAATATCCTGAGCAATATTAAAAACTTAAGACCTCTTAATCCGGTATCACATGCAGCAAGTCCGGTACAGCCAGCACCTCGGCCAACCCATCCTATTAAAGTACCATGGGGATCATGGGGGCCGAAATTTCCGACTATACCTAATCCAATTTCCACTCCTGCTCCACCACCCGCAGGTTCTGTTGTACGGTTCAGGGTTTCTGACAAGATCAATAACGATCCTATCTATAAATGCGCTATCTCTATTAAAGGAACCAATAACAACAGGATTTTTGAGATCGAAAGCAATGAAGCGGGAATCATCAATCAACTGATTCCTCCAGGGGAATACAGCATTGAGCTAAGAATTGATGATTATGCAGTCTTGAATCAGAATTTCAGTGTTACCAGCACGATGCCTCTTAATCTTGAATATAAACTTCAGAGGGAGGAAGTAAAGTTTAAATCCTTCTTCCTGATTGGAATGATCTGTGAGAGAATGCCGCAGATACCTGTTAGTCAGTAATTGAGAGAAGAATCAAGAGTCAAGATATCAGATATCAGATTTGAGACTTTATACTTTATACTTTATACTTGAAATGCCGAATTGAATGTCTGGCCATTGTAACTTTATCTAAAAATATTCATCATTCATCATTCATCATTCATCATTAAAAAAAACTGTCATGAGACTTTTAAAATATTATACAAAAGCACCGGAAGTGCTTACATTATGCGAGATCCTTTATAAACTTGGATACAGCATTAAGATCTCAGATTCATTCACTCTGGAAGTTGATACAGCTGTAAAAGATTTCCAAAGAAAAAATTCTTTGGTCGTGGACGGAATTGTAGGCGTAAAAACCTGGGCCGTTCTTCTTGAAAAAGACGAAAAGCCCATGAGCCAGACTGATAAATTTCTGAAAGAAGAAGATCTTATTCATTTCGCAGATGAACACAATCTGGAGTTAGCTACCGTAAAGGCCGTAAACGAAATTGAAAGCAGTGGAAAAGGATTTCTGATCAACAATAAGCCCAAAATTCTATTTGAAGGTCATGTTTTCTGGAATGAACTTAAGAAGAGAGGTATCGATCCTAATTTTTATTACAATTCAAACAGCCAGAACGTTCTTTACCCGAAATGGACAAGAGTGCACTACCAGGGCGGGGTGAAAGAATACGACAGATTAAATGAGGCAATCAGCCTAAATAATAATCGTGAATTCAAAGAAGCTGCACTGTCTTCTGCTTCCTGGGGAAGTTTTCAGATTATGGGATATCATTCTAAAAACCTGGGTTATATTGATGTAGATGATTTTGTTTCGAAAATGGAAATGAACGAAGGTGAACATTTGAAAGCATTTGGAAAATTCCTTGAAAAAAATGGCTGCCTGATACCTCTTAGAAACAAAAACTGGGCAGGCTTTGCAAAACTTTACAATGGAGCAGGATACAGAGAAAACAGGTACGACGAAAAACTTGCGAAGGCTTATGCAAAATATTCTCAGAATTAAATAATAGTTTTTTCAAAATTCCCACAGATCCCGCAGATTTACACAGAAGCCTAGTGCTATTAAATCCTGTATGATTTGTGGGAATTTTGTTTTTATTATCTCTTGCATTAAGCTGGTGATACCGAATTTTTCTGTTTTAAAAGCAATAGTATTGAGGACATCGTTTTGCCGGCAGCATTTTACAGCAAGATATCAACCTGCTAAAGTTCAATTTTCCACAAAACAACAATTGAAAGTTACAAGTTGATAATCAACTAGTTATATTTTCTATTTTTTAACATTAGTTTAACATTTTTGTTTATCTTTGCTTTTCGTCAAATAATTAAGGATGTCTTTATACCAAAAAATTGCAGAAAAACTACAATATATAAGTCCGAGTTTTTATAAAAAAAGATATTTTAAGAATTTAAACAATCTTACTAAGAATAATTTTTCGGCGCGCAATGTAGAACCTGAGCTGGTATGGATTAAGGAATACCTTCCAAAAAATGCTGTAATACTGGACATTGGGGCCAACGTCGGAGCTTTTCTTTATCAGTTGGAGAATAAGCTGAACCATGAACACATTTATGGTTTTGAACCGAACAAGAAACTTTACAGCCGCCTGAAAAGACTTTTCCCAAGAATGATGATATTTCCTTTAGCGCTTTCTGACGAAAATACAACAGCTGAGTTTAAGGTTCCTATTATTAACGGCAAACTGATTGCTTCCCGGGGAACTTTAAATACCTCTTACAAAGAAAAGGGTGAAGAGAAAAGCTATACGGAAAAAGTAAAAGTGATCAAGCTGGATGAATGGGCTGCTATAGAGCATTTTGACAGACTGGATTTCATTAAGATAGATGTGGAAGGAAATGAAATGAAAACCCTGTCCGGTGCCAAAAAAATCATCACAAGGTTCCTTCCCACACTAATGGTCGAAATGGAACAGAGACACCACAAAACCCCTATCTGGAATGACATTTCTGAAATAAAAAACTGGGGATATGAAGCGCAATATCTTAACCGTGAAAGTTTTAAGCTGGAGCTGCTGACGGAAGAGATTTTAACACACAACACTAACGATGAAAAAAACAAAACCAGCTATATAAACAACATTATTTTTACGCCAAAAAACCATTAAAAAAACATTATGAGTGTAGTAGCGAGACAGGGCTTCAAATATTCCATCATAGGTTATTTTGGTTTTCTGCTGGGTACCATATCCGCCATTTTCATCTTTCCGTATAATTTCGAATTTTACGGAAAACTCCGCTATATCCTGCCTACTGCTGAGATGCTGGTTCCTTTTGTGGTATTGGGAATCTCCTATTCCAACGTTAAGTTTTTCCAGAGGATGGAAAAAGACGGCAAGAAACAGAATATGCTCTCGTTGTCGCTGCTTACGGTATTTATTAATTTTATCATTTTTACGGGAGTGTTTTTCGTACTCCCCTACCTTTTTCCAAAATTCAGACATTCTGAGGCATGGAAATTAAAGGAAATGATCCTACCCCTGATCCTCATCCTTTCTTTCTGTGCAATCCTTAATAAATACACTTCCAATTATAAGAGAATTGTCGTTTCTAATATTTTTGACAATCTTTTCCCCAAGATCGCTAATCTCGGAGCTTTCTGCCTGTTTGCTTATTTTTTACTATCGCAGAAAATAGCATTTTCCTTCTTTTTCGGAATGTTTGCTCTGATGCTTTTCGGATACGTTTACTACACGAACAAGCTTGAAAAGATAAAGCTGGACTTTAATACGGATTATTTCAGGAAGGATAATTTCTGGAAAGAGTTTTTCAACTACAGTTTTTTCGGGTTCCTGGGAACTTTTGGAAATTATCTGGCGATCAACAGCTTTATGATCGGTGAGTTTATGGGAATGGAGGAAGTAGGAATATATTCTGTTCTTTATGCTCTGATTTCTCTGATTTCGATTCCACAGCTGGGACTGTTCAACATCTCTGCCCCAATCATCAATAAAACACTGGCTGATGGTGATATGGAGGAACTTGACAGGTTTCATAAAAAGACATCATTATCCTTATATTTTTTAGGCGCGGTTTTGTTTTCATGCATCATGGTAGGTTTTCCTTATCTTACGGAATTCATGCCCAAAAACGGAACAATGCTGAGAGAATATGAACCTGTGGTCTGGATCTGGGGTTCCGCAGTTTTAATTGACCTGGCGACAGGCTTTAATGGAAATATTATCTCGCTTTCCAAATATTACAGATTCAATATCCTGATCATGCTTCTTCTGGCCGGACTTACTGTTGGACTGAATTATTATTTCATTAAAAACACTGATCTGAAACTGATCGGGATCGCTTTATCTACAGCTATTTCACTCACAACTTACAATGTCATCAAGATCGCATTCAATTATTTTGTTTTTAAAGTTTCTCCGCTTACGATTGAAATGATCTTTGTTTCCATTATCTGTACTTTAGCGATTACAGTGGCGATTGTTTTACCTACTTTCCATAATAATTTCATCAACCTGATGTACAAACCAGCTGTTGTTCTGGTATTGATCTACATCGGAAATTATTTCACGAAAGTATTTCCACTCGAGGATTATCTGAATGCAAAATTTATTAAAAGTATTTTTAAATTTAAATAGAAATCAAACCGGAAAGAACATCTTCCAATTTTTTCAGAACTAACTTTTTGCTGTAGCTTTCCTGGAAATCGAAGCGCATATTTTTAAGCGTTTTAAACTGCTTCATAATATTGTCCGCCTCAGGAACAATAAATTCTAATTTCGAAGGATAATCTTTAGGAAAAACAGCCGTTTTGCCATATTTGATAGCATCCCCCAAGTTCCCGGTCATTTTGGTCAGCCCATAGATTTCTTCCCTGTTGAAAAATTCTGTTTTCTGCTGAATCGGGCACCACAAAACATCTGCATTCTGCATCCATTTTTCAAAATCGTCATGGGAAACCCGGTCCGAAAAATACTGTATAGAAACATTATGCGGTAGTTTTTGAGATAACTTTTCCAGCTGCTTCAGTTCACTGTCTTTAGCTTTTCCAAGAAATATGAATTCACATTTCTCTTCGGTTTTTAAATTTAGAATGGTTTTAAAAACGTGATGATAATCTCTTCTTGTTTGTGAAACACCTCCCGGAATCACAATGGTAAGATCACTGTTTTCCTGTTTTTCAAAATTTTTGCTGTAAAAAAGAGGCAGAAATTTATAAATATCTGATGAAAGCTCTTCATCCAACACCAATAAATTTTTAGCATTCCTGTACGTTTTTGAGGTATAAAAAAGACCTTCCTTCCACCAAAGCTTCAGCCTGTAAATAATATCTCCTTTAAAAACACTTTTCATCAAAGCACTTTTTGAAGCTACAGAAAAATTCATATTATGAACAATAACAGATACATTATATTTCTGAACCAATGCATGAAAAGTATTGAAATACCTGTGAACCGTTCCAATAATGATCAGATCGTATTTCTTTAATTTTAATTGTTCCATGATCATGGAACTGTCAGATAAAAATACTGTTTCCCCATTCTCCGCAACTAGATCCTTAATCTTTTTCGAAAAATAGTAATCTACGTTAAAAGCCGAAGACCCCTTCATGATATCCATGAAAGCCTGCGCAATTTCTGCGTGGGTATCTATTTCTATGTAGGCAATTTTTTTCAATTAGAGGTTAGAGGTTAGAGGTTAGAGGTTAGAGGTTAGAGGTTAGAGGTTAGCAAAGGTAAAATGTTTGACTTACTGTCAATTTATCTTTTGCAGTTTTATAATTGTGATTATATTTTCAGCCATTTTTCCTTTAGCATTTTCCACCGTTTATCATTGATGACTTTCTGTTCGTCTTTGGAGATCTTCAGTTCCAGTTTGGCTGTTTTACACGCTTCGTAAGCTTTGATAATCTTAAAGAAAAAAGGAAAAGATCCGTTCTTCGCAGCTTCCTTTGAAGAAGCGATGTAGGCAAGAAACCTGTTCAAACCTAAAAAATAAAAATATCTGCCATAATAGTCTGCCGGTATAATTGTATAATCCGCACCTTTGATTTTGATCAGCTTTACCTGTAATTCCGGAAGGACAACTTCTTTCCAGCCCAGGTTTTCCAAAAGAATTGAATCGATATTGTCCCAGCCCAGCGTTTCTCTCAACCCTCCGATCTGAACGAAAGATTCTTTGCGGTACGCTTTCATAGGACCTCTTACGTGATGTTTATTGGAATTTCCTTCATACACCCATCTGCCATCTTTTTCCACGTATAACAAACCACCAACAAGCCCATATTCAGGATTATTTTTGAATGCAGACTCTACTTTTTCCAGATAATTTCCGGGAAGAATTATATCGGCATCAAATTTACAGATAATATCAAATTTATCTATATTCTGTGTTTTTAATCCGTTTTTGAATGCATTCACTACTTTAGAACCTGGCTGATGGGCAGATTTCTGAAGATTCACTGTTTCAAAACGGGAATCATTTTCTGTATATTTCCTGATTACTTCGGACGTTCCGTCAGTAGAACCATCATTAACCACTACAATTTGGAAATCCTTACAGCTCTGCTGCCGTAAAGAATCCAGTGTGAATGAAAGATTTTCTTCTTCGTTATGTGCAGGAATTATAATTAAAAACCTCAAGCTTTTGAATTTATAAATGATAAGCGATAAATGATGCTAATGAATTATCATTTATCGCTTAGATTATTTTATTTGTTGTGCGGTTTCAGCATATTTTTAGGATCAAGGATCTCATCGAGCTTTTCCTGGGAAAGAACTCCTTTTTCCAAAACAAGATTATAAACGCTATTTCCGGTTTCCAGAGCTTCCTTCGCAATCTCTGTAGACTTTTTGTATCCGATATATGGATTAAGTGCTGTTACAATACCGATGCTGTGCTTTACCATATTCAGGCAGATTTCCTTGTTAGCAGTAATTCCCACAATACACTTTTCGCGAAGCGTATCTAAAGCATTGCAAAGGAAATTGATGTTTTCCATAATCGCATGGGAAAGTACCGGCTCCATTACGTTAAGCTGAAGCTGTCCGGCTTCCGCAGCAAAAGTTACGGTAAGATCATTTCCAAATACTTTAAAGCATACCTGATTTACCACTTCCGGGATAACGGGATTCACTTTTCCAGGCATAATGGATGATCCGGGCTGCATAGGAGGAAGGTTGATCTCAAATAATCCGGCTCTTGGACCTGAAGAAAGCAGTCTCAAATCATTACAAATCTTTGAAAGCTTTACGGCAAGACGTTTTGTAGCGGAAGAATAGATCACATAAGAACCTGTATCCGGTGTTGCCTCAACCAGATCCGGAGCGGAAATAACCGGAAAGCCAGTAATCTGAGCAAGGTTTTTCGCACAAAGGGTTGCATAGCCCACCGGAGCATTAAGTCCTGTACCAATGGCGGTTGCTCCCATATTCACTTCTACAAAAAGGCTGGCATTGTTATTTAATTTAGAAATATCTTCTTCCAGAGTGGCCGCATAAGCTTCAAATTCCTGTCCTAAAGTCATTGGAACGGCATCCTGAAGCTGGGTACGACCCATTTTGATTACATCATGAAACTCTTTTCCTTTGGCACGGAAAGCTTCAACGATCTTTTCAAGTTTTTCAACGAGCACGATGTTCATATGTAACAGTCCCATTTTGATCGCCGTAGGATAGGCATCGTTGGTGGACTGGGAAAGATTGATATGGTCATTCGGTGAACAGAACTCGTATTCACCTTTATTTTTTCCTAATTTTTCTAAAACGATGTTGGCGATCACTTCATTCGCATTCATATTGATTGAAGTTCCGGCTCCTCCCTGGATCATATCCACAGGAAACTGCTCATGGTATTTTCCGGCTACAATTTCATCGCATGCTTCCGCTATTTTGAAGTATAGGTTTTCATCCAGCAGACCCAATTCATAATTGGTTTTTGCTGCTGCTTTTTTCACAAAAGCCAGCCCCTTGATAAAATCCGGATATGAAGACAGAAGCTGTCCTGAAATTTTGAAGTTATCGATCGCTCTCTGCGTCTGTACCCCATAATATGCGTCTGCAGGCACATTGAGTTCGCCTAACAGATCACTTTCTTTTCTGAAATTTCCCATTACAGATATTTTAACTTTTTTATTTTTAAATATAGCAAAAACGCATCTTAACCGATGCGTTTTGATCATTATTTCGCTGGGTATTTTTGATTTAAAGCCTGAAGAATTGCCCATGTTTCGGCATCCATAATTCCGTCAAAATTCTGCGGACGAAAATGGTACTGTAAAGCTTCGATGGTTCTTTTTGTTGCATCATCCCATTTTCCACTCAGATCCACATAATATCCAAATCTCTGCAATGCTGTCTGGATGGCAAAGATAAAGGAAGGGTCATTATATCTTAGAGGCACTTCTTCCTGTGCCAGAGCTAAGAAATTCTGTTTTACAGTTTCATCGTACCACATTCCAAGCTGGTACTCATCATACAGCTTTTTCCATGGAAACATAGGTCCCGGATCCTGTTTTCTGGTTGGAGCAATATCTGAATGGGCGAGAATATTCGTAGCAGGGATCTGATATCTGTTGACAATATCCTTAGCCAAAGCAGCCACTTTTTTCACCTGTTCATCACTGAATGTAGCAAATGTTTTTTTTCCTACAGCATCTGATGTATATCCGGTATTAACGATCTCAATTCCTATAGAAGTATCATTAAGGTTTTTATCATTTCTCCAGTTACTTACCCCGGCATGATAAGAGCGTTTGTTTTCGTCCACCAACTGATAGATCTCATTGTCTCCAGTATTATTCACCAGGTAATGGGCACTTACTCCCTGCTGGGTAAGAACTGTAATGGATTTATCATCAGGCAGTGCTGTATAATGTAATATCAGGTAGCGTTGTCTAAAGTTCTGTGCTATGGCAGGGAAATAGGTCTTTACGACTTTATATCCTGCCGGCTTTGCTGAAACGATAGAACCGTAACTTGCCGTATTATCATTTTTTGTAGGATCAGCAAGATTGGCTGTAAAAAATTCTACTCCGTGGTCATTGGTAATTTTAGGTTTTGCTGTCTCGGCTACCGGAGTCTTAACAGCAGGTTTCGCCTGTGATACCGGGGCTTTCGGCTGGTAAGTATTTTTTTTTACATTTTGCTGGGAAGTACATGAAAAAACAAAAGTACTTAATCCGATGATATATAATGTCTTACGCATCAGTTTAATTTTTTAATCATTTATCTCCTCAAAAATACGCAAATTTTTCTTGAATTTTATTTGGTAAATAAAGAAATCTATTCTATATTTGCACTCGCAATAACGGAACAACGATCATTAAAAAATAAGAAAAAAGGAGGGTTGCCAGAGTGGTTAATGGAGCAGTTTGCTAAACTGTCGACGTGCAAGCGTCGCAAGGGTTCGAATCCCTTACCCTCCGCATTTTTTTCTTACTAATTATATATTTCTCGGGGCGTAGCGTAGTCCGGTCATCGCGCCTGGTTTGGGACCAGGAGGTCGCAGGTTCGAATCCTGCCGCCCCGACTGTTTTAGTAATTTTCTCAAAATTACTTAATGGGTGCGTAGCTCAGCTGGATAGAGCATCTGCCTTCTAAGCAGACGGTCAAAGGTTCGAATCCTTTCGCGCTCACTTAATGAGACAACTTTTAAAAAGTTGTCTCATTTTTTATACCCATAAAAATCTGTAGCCCAAACTTTTACGATTGGGATATTTAGAGTTCGATTTTTGAAGCTAGAATTCCTCTATCACTTGTTTGAAATTATCTAGAAGAGCCTCAATATATTTTCTATAGGACTTTTTCGAAAATTCGAAATCTCCTTAGGGTTATAGTGTTTTTATTTCTGGTTTTTTGTAATTTTTTGAGATAAGATAAAGTAAGTCCAATATAACTGCTACTTCATCATCATCTACTTTAATGCCATTTTTTGCTAGTAGGGCAATTGCCTGTTCAATTGATATTTTTTTATAAGTAAAATTCATTTTTCTTATTTTTTCGGTTGGTCTTTTTTGATAGTACCTTTAATAATGCATCATTTAGATCTAAAGAAAGACTCCCTTTTTGGTAGTCAATATCAACAGGAGGAATTAGACTCACAAGATGCTTTTTATCCGCTGTATCAAATTCTGAGAATCCCTGAAAAAGATCTAAAAATAATTTGTCTTCCAATTGTTCCTGTCTATCAATATCTCTTAATTTAGTATTGATATTACGTAACTCTTTTTTTAAGCATTGAGAATTAACCTGGTTCTCTTTTTTTAATTCATTGTAATCGTCCAGTTTCAAAATCCTTGCTACAAATAGTTTTCTAGCTTGGGAAAGAGTTAATCCTTCTTCTTTCAATTTTCGCTCTGCTAACATCCGTTCATGTAAATAGTTTGTTTTCTGTGTTTTTATATTCTGATCTTCTAAAATGCTGCTGAATAATTCAGCTGCATTATTTGATAATATTAGTTCTTGAAGTTTATTCTGATAACATTCATTGAGAAGAATTGCATTTATTCTTGTCTTACATCGCCCATGACAGTGATAGTAGGGATATTTTTTGGTTTTGCCTTTAGAAAAGCTTCCACTAAGTTTTTGATTACAATGGGGACATATTAAGAATCCTCTTAGAAAAAATGTTTCTTTTAGAGTATCTGCTTTAGCGGTAACTTGCCTTTTTGTTGTAACTATACGCTGCACATCATAAAACTGACTTTCGGAAATTAATGCCTCATGCATTCCTTTAATCATTTGTTGTTCTTCAGCGCTAATATTTACTGGTATAAGACCACAATAAACCGGATTACGTATCAATCTGAAAAAATGCGATCGTGAGCATATCAAACCTTTATCTGTCGCCATTTTTCTGATCTCTTCTATCTTATGAATATTTTTTGAAAGTTGATGGAATACCCATTTTATAATTTCTGCCTCAGGTTGCTTAGGAGCAATTATTTTTTTGCCATCTAACAATGTCATATTAATAAATCCTAAAGGTGCCTTATTGGTATATCTACCCATTAGTTTAGCCCGACGAATTCCATTTGCTGTATTCTGGGCTCTCCTACTATTTTCCGCTTCTGGTACAGAAAGGTATACTGCAAGCATAACTGTACTTTCCGGAACTGAAAAATCTACAGGCTGATCAATAGCCATTGCTGTTGTTTTATATTTCCGAAGCATACCTATCATTTCATAGGCATACTCAACATTACGACTGAATCGATCCCATTTAATAAATAATATATTAGCTTCTTCCTTAGGTGATTTATGCTTAATTGTTGTGAATAGGCTTTTCCATTCAGGCCGATTGAAATTCTTAGCTGAGAAGTCTTCACGATAAATCCCCTTGACTTCAATATTGTTATATTTACAATATTTTAATAATCGATCTTCCTGCTCTGGTAAGGAGTACCCTTTTCTTTTTTGCTCGTCTGTACTTACACGGACGTATAAATAGGCTGTTTTCATATGAATAATGTTTGCTTAATCTACTACTACAAGATTAGTATTTTTAAACATATGACAATGACAAAGTTTCCTATGTTGCATTATAAAATATTATGCGCAATACAAAAATTTCCAAATTAACGTCCTAACATTACGGAAAGCAATAATCTCTATTAAGAACTTTTCAACACTTTTATTTTTTGAAAAGTTGATATAAATTAAGTTATTATACAGACTATAATATAAGAAATATGTTAAAAAAAAATAATTCCCTAACTATTGAATCTAGAACAAACTGACAGAAGCTTTGAACTTTCTGCATTTTCAAGATTATTTGTAATAAATACTGATATGTTTTATGAGGTTTTATGGAAAAATTAATCTACACTAGGTATAATTTTTTCCCAAATCAAACCTCAGGAGATTTGGCCTTCTGGAATCGTTTTACTGGACAACTTAAAAGACAAAACAGAAGAACTCGCCTTCGAATTGCAAATGAAAAAAGGAAGAAAAAAAGTTTGAGCTTCGCTAATTCAATCAATAAATCAATAATAGCATTACCGTGATTATGAAGTCAATTTTACACCCAACTTGTAGCTCCAAGATAAAAATATGGGGGCAGAAGGTGTCTTAAACGCATAAATATTATAGACGCATAATGCCGAAATAATAAAGGATCCCCAACTAATAATCTTATACCAAATATTGTCATAATGTGCTGGACTGAATAGGGCAGCTACAAAACCACTAACAATAAATGCAGGGGTAAGACAGCAAACCAATATGCAAACTATCCATGGTAAAATCCAGATATTTCGATTTTTAGCACGAAATCCAATAATGGTTCCTTTAAAAAAATAAATAACACAAAAAATAAGGTATGTAAAGACTATTGTACATCCTAAAATCTTTACTTTGTCTGATTCGGATCCTAAGAATTTCCTGGCTAATAAAAAGCCTGCATAAATAAATGCACCATAAATAACAAATATTTTCACACAGAATAATAGAAGTGCAAATAATCCCGCCATAAGTCCTCCTGTGGCATTACTCTCCTCTCTTTTACGAGCGAGATATTCTTCCTCACTTTCGCCGTAATAAGAGTCAGGTTCATTGGATTGCATAACAGTTCGTTTTTGAATTCGATTAAATATTATCTTAAGCAAATCACTTATATACTAGTCTTTTTTGATTTTTTCCTAATCAAAATCAAGGTTGCTCTTTGGGCAACTAACATACTAATATAAAGATAGTCAAATTTAAGCTACAAAACCAAATAGAAACAGACTACTTTAATGATCTCTCCAATGACCTCTCCCAAATTTAGAAGTGTTCTAAAGTAGAAAATCCCGCTGCTTTAACCTGTTTTCGATAAACATTTCAAGTTTCAGATTCCCAAACAGTTGTGGGGTCTGAAGCTGTTGTATTCCACTCTCTAAACTTCAATTTTTTCCTTGGCGTGTTCATATGACAGAAACCAATTTGCATTAAGACACTCATCACAAAATCTTCAATTGAATTAGCTATATTGAAAACTATTCATCTAATTTTTTAAAGCACGATTAACTCAATCCCATAGCCATTTTCAACTTTTCAATAATCCTCGCATGCTCATCGTGCCCATCAGTTGATAGCCTTAGCAATGGAAGACCTATTATTTTCAAGATATTATCTTTCTTTTGATCCCTTTCCCGTTGCAATACATTGTCATGGAATGACACTCCGTCTACTTCTATAGCCAGCACAGGAGTTTTGTCAATTTTGCTATATAGTAGAAAATCTACTCTCGAATTTTTTTGTATGAATCGGATTTCATCTTTAGTAAATGACTGAAAATCCCGAATAAGATCTCTCAGTCTGTATTCCCTAACGAAGTCAATGGATGAAAACTGGGCATTATTCAACAATATATTTTCATTCAATAACTTGTGGATGATTATTTCTGCGGCAGACCCTTTTATATTTTTATTGGATGAAAGAAACGAAGTAAAAATCTGATTGTATTCTTTGTATAAAAGATCAAAAACGGAACTGATACGACCTTGCACTATTGTTTCATTTGGATCTGCCATATAACACATGTAGCGTATCATATCGCCAATATTTGTTCCATGAGGAAGCTCCATGGATTCAGGTTTTACGACAATAAACTCTTTAACAGCTCTTGATACTGCAACATTTATAAGATTTGGATTATCTATAAATGATTCTATTTTGCTTTTTACGGTATTAAAAATAATCACATCTTTTTCCCGTCCCTGAAATTTATGTATGGTATCGGCCTCCACCCCATTTGGCAATTGCTTCTGCAACATATCCGCATGGCTTCTATATGGAGCTATAACACCGACCTGTGTATAGTCAGAATAATTGTCGCGGATATAGAGGTCAGTTTCATCGATCTGTCTTTGGTTATAATTATCTTTCCCCCCGGATATTCTGGTCTCAATAATCCTAAAAGGATGATTATTCCCAGATGTCATAATAACGAGATTATCATTATAGTACTTCTTGTTGCAGAATCCTATGATAGTAGGATGGCAACGGTAGTGTTCTTTTAACAGCACTGACTTTAGACTACTCCCATATATACTTTTCAGCGAATCCAGAATATTCACCTGAACATAATCATATGCGTGGGGAATACTATACTCAACTCGAAGTTGCTCCGCAACCGCTTTGATCTGTTGGTCTACAATATGGGTAAGCTGCATGCTATCTCCCACTACAATCGCGTTTCGGCAGCACGAAAAACATGTGGCAGACTTGATAATATCAACCTGCGAAGCTTCATCTATGATCAGATAATCAAAAAGATATCCTTTCGGAATGCTCGTATGTAATGAGAGTGTGGAACTTAGGATTACAGGATACTGCATTGTGAATGCATCAAACTGATTGCGATAATCTTCCATTTTAAATCTAACAGTGTCCAAACCGTTATATTTTTTAAACAGCCCAGCATTAAACACCTCCTTGGAGATGTCTACAAACTGTTTAAGATTAGCTTCTTCATTGTTGGACATAAGCCAGTTTTCCGTGTCCGAGATTTCAATTTGCAGATTTGCTATATATAATTCATAGAATTTGTGGTTAACGTAGACAGCCAGCCCTTCCCCATAATTACTGATGCTAGTTAGGTCAAATAATCCATATCGCAGAACAAATCGCAGCTTATTGATGATGGAAAGCTTGTTCTCCAGATCAATTGTTGATAGTAATTTTTTTAATTTTAAAGCTTTGGTAGGAGTCCATTTACCGCGAAACCTCTGGTCAAGCACCGATTTCACTTTTCGATCGAGGGGCTGTTCCACTTTCAAATGACTGAATTCTATTTCGGCCTCAGACAGTTTAGTTTTCAAGATAGCTAATTTGTTCCGTTTCTGAAAACATATTGTTAGTACGGAATCCAAGCTCCGAACTTCATTCTTGAGGATTTTTAGTCGCTCTTCTGAAATTTCAAAATCTCGATCGACTTCTTGTACCACATGATTATCAAAGAATAAAGCTTTGTTTTCATTATTTCCAAGGGAGGCAACAACCATTTCACAGCCATACTTCGCTAGCTTCTCCTGCACATTGAATACTGCAGAATTATTGTTCGAAACAATTGCAACAGTTTTATTCTGTAAAATGAGATTGGCTATTAAATTTAAAATGGTTTGTGTTTTCCCTGTACCGGGAGGGCCTTCCATTATACTTATAGAATTGCTGAGCGATGTTTCAACCGCCAGCTTTTGACTCTCATTGCAGCCGAAAGGATAAATCAGTATATCATCTGGTAAGCCGATAAAAGAATTAATCCCATCTATGTACTTGGAAAGTACTGATCTTGAATCCAATATATCTATGCCATCAAGAGCCTTAAGTAATATCTCGGAGCTTATTTGATTTGAACTTTTATTTCCTGTCTCCTCATTTTGAATATCAAACGATACGCTATTATTTTCTTCCAGTATCTTCTTAAAATAATTGAGCAGAGATTCTGCATGCTTAGTATTCTTTTTAACATCACAGATTTCAATATCTTTGCTTTTTTCTACCGGAAGCGAACAATGATTTCCCTTTCGAAAAATCACATATTGACCATAGTCATCAACCGTATTATATTTCTTATTCAGTATACCCCGTTCATATATATGTACATTTTCCCTCCTTGATACAAATGGATAATAAAGTACCCTGTCCGCGCCATAAGTGTAACTTCTTCCATTGCTAAATGTTATATAATATCCGTTGTAGGTATTAGCCACAGACGAAACATCTCTTTTGTACTCAAATTGCGTAGATGTTTTATTTTTCAGGTATATTATAAATGGATAGTTCATTATTACCCGAATTTAAGCATTTTGGTTTATATAATAATTGAGAAAATTGTTTAACGTCTGATTAATTACAGCTCAAAGAAGTTTACATCATGATTTATTACCGAATCAATATCGTTTTATAATAAATTAATAATAGTTTATACAATTTTGAAACATATTTTTAAATAGAATTCATTTAAACTTTTCATTTTTATAGAATTTTTTCAGAGCAATTACCATAAAGGCTAAATAATTGAAAGATTTCCAGCTGGATACCGTAGTATCAAAACGGTTGAGCAACGATCTGAAGCTGTCTAACCAGACATTTGTTCTTTCTATCGCATATCTTTGGTGATATAAAATTTCATCAAAATAAAAATTGTCTGTATCTGATCCGTTCCGCTTATTGAAAGCAATATTGGCGATGATATTTTTACTTTCACAATGCTTTCTGAAGTTTTGAGCGTCAAATCCGGCATCTGCATTAATAAATAATCCTTCTATAGCAATATCTGCTCTTTTTAGCGTCTGAGTGATCTGGTCAAAATACATTTCAATAGGATACAGATCATTATGATTCCCGGCGACAGGATCAGAGATGGCTAAAGGGAGTCCTTGCCTGTCTGTAAAATAAAGTGCAGTACTTGTTTTTCGCTTTTTTCTTCCTTGATAAGAAACCTCTTCTCCTCCGCGTAATGCCGATGTATGGCTGCCATCTAAATCTCCGCTTGATAAATCCAGCTTTGATTTGTTTTTGGATAACAGCCGTATCCAGCAGTCTTCCCAAACATTATTAACACACCATTTACGATAATGATAGAAAACACTTTGATAACTTAAAACATAGTCTTCAAACAAACTTTTTACAGGTAAATATTCCCATTGAACTCCTGTTTTGAGCTTGTATAATATACTATTCACGATTTCCACTAAAAGAGCTTTGGGAAAAAATCCTCGTTTTGGCAGCGGAAGATAGGGTACTATTTCATTTTCTATTATATCTTTGTCAAGTACTTGGTACATCATGGGCTTGATTTGTTTTTTATGTTTCGCAACACAAAAATAGTCAAGCCTTTTTTATATATAAGTTTAAATGACTTCACTCATTGAAATATATTACAACATATAAATTTGGACCTTACAGAACAATAATTTGAATTAGTTTTTATGACATTTAAAATGTAATAATTATATAATTTAAAAAAAATGAGGAAACAAATTAAAAACAATTTTGACAAGCTATTTATTGGCGGTGAATGGTTGTCTTCAGAAAATGGAAAAACATTAGAAGTTAAAAATCCCCACGATTTATCCATTGTAGGTACTTTTCCATTGGCATCAAAAGGCTACATGGACTTCTCAAACATCGGGAAATACAATATCACAACAGCAAAACTACACCAGTGATGGCGGGGACAGAGATGGGATTGTTTATACATACATTAGTAGTTCCGGTACTCGCCAGACTGTGGGTACGCATATTGGAGCCGATCGGTTCAACCCGCTATTACACCAAAGCAAGTTTAATATTATCTGCATTGGGATTATCGAGATATTAAATTTAGTGATAATGCCAAATTCAGTCTATCTTTACTACAATAACATGGTTATGAAAAAAATAAGAAAAAATAGTTTTCCGAAGTTTGTGCTGCTATGTGGCGTTTTGATATTCTTTTCGATCTTTCACCTGGATCTGCCAGTATTTTCTCTGGATGAAGTTCTGATGTTCCAGAAATTTCTTGCAGTGTCAAGGGTGTGTCCCTAAAAAAAATCCCCCCGCTCTTTCTCATCATTTACGATTATAAAGTTGGGAACAATATAAAAGTGTGGGGGGATTAAGGTAATACTATCTACTTTTTGGATTTAAGCTCCATTTCAAATTGAAACAATTTAATTTGTTTTTTAGTAATACTATTTTGCCTTGTAATAACATGAAAAATTAAATATTTATTTTATTTCTTACACTTAATGTTTAATATATTTTTATTTTGTATTAAACATTTCAACAATAAGTGATTTAGCTTATCAAATTTAACTATTTTTCTGCATATAATGATTTTTTTTGTTAAATTATTAAAATAAATAATGACATACCAAAATACGTACTGTTTATGGTGTGAATAGAATATTATGGTTTTATGTTTGGAATTTATTTGATAAGATGTGATAATTAAAGTAAAGGCCTTTTTTATTAGGGTTAACGTGCTATACAGCGCCACTAAATGATTTCTTATAGCATTTTGCTGATTTAACATTACTAATATTGTCACTTTAGTTGAGTCCTTTATTTAATTAAAATGTGTTTCCTTTTTAATTCCAAAATACAGGCACAAACTACCAATAGAAGCCAAAAAAGAGGCCAAGATAAAAGAAGCGCCGCTAAAATAGAAGGGGCTTTGAGCAGAAGTAAAATAAGCAAATACATTTGTCATTAATAAAGGACCAAAGACAGCAGTAACACTACCAATACTGGATAATCCTCCTTGAAGCAGTCCTTGCTTATTATCAGAAACTTTGGAAGATATCAAACTTAGCAGAATAGGGGAAGCCATTCCTCCCAATACATAAGGCATCATAACCGCAAAAGCCATCCAAGATTTGTTCACGATGCCAAATAGTAACAGACTGACACAGTAGATAAATAGACAAACCATGATCGCCCTCTTCTGCCCTAATTTATTAATAAATAACCCAATAAATAATCCTTGACATATCACCATCAAAACTCCAAAAAAGCCTAATGAATAGCCTATCATGTCTGCCTTCCAACCAAATTTTTTCATTCCGTAAACATTCCAAGTACTCTGCATAGCATGACCTGCCAAAGCAATGAAAACAAAAGCAATGATGAGCGAAGGCGCTAATATTTCCTTTTTAAGACTTTTTATAGCTCCTATAGGATTAGCTGTTTTACAGGAGAAGGGTCTCCGGTTACTCTCTTTAAGAGATTCAGGCAGAACAAAAACTCCATAAATGAAATTTAGAAGACTGAGTACAGAAGCAGCATAGAAAGGAATCCGCTCACCATACTGCCCTAATATACCTCCGATCACAGGCCCTATAATTAATCCAAGTCCTGCAACAGCACTTATCATTCCAAAATTCTGACTCTTTTTTTCTGGAGTACTGATGTCTGAAACATATGCTGTAGCCGTAGTCATACTAGATCCCATAATTCCTGTTACTATTCTTCCTGCAAACAGCCAGATAAGGCTTGGAGCAAATGCAAGAATAAGATAATCTATTCCAAGTCCCAATGACGACCACAAAAGTACCGGTCTTCGTCCGTAACGGTCGCTAAGATTTCCCAAGATTGGAGCAAATACAAACTGCATTAAGGCATATATGGCTATAAACCACCCTATATATTGTGTTGTAGTACTTAAATTGCCATTCGACAACTTTAAAATAAGTGTAGGGAGCACGGGAGCTACGATCCCTATCCCAATAATATCGATCAGGATTGTAATAAAAATAAAAATTAATGAGTAATTTTTTTTCCTATGCATGAGTAAAAATTATATTTTAATGAATACGTGTGTCAACTATTTTACAAATTAATTCCTTCCGCACTCATAAGATTCCTAATGATTTGCGACAGATAATTATCGTTTTGATTGATAAAAAAGTGATTGCCATTTACAATCTTACATTCACACGCAGCATGGGTGTAATTTTTCCAATTTCTAATATGAATTGCATACCGTTCACTTTTTCCCATCACTGAGAAAATCGGGGTCTGTATTTTCTCAAAGAATGGAAAATTCTCTTCATTCTCTAGAAGTCCAAAGTCTGCACGGAGTACAGGTTCAAAAAAATCCAGCAATTCTTTACTTTCCATTACTTCATCCGAAAGACCACCCAGTTTTCTGATCTCAGCAAAGAATTCAGGTGTCGGAAGGCCAGCAATAGGTACATTTTTTTTAATTCCGGGGCCCGGATATCCCGTGGGAACAAAATAAATGGGAGGATCTGTGCTTTCCATAGCATGACAAATTTCAAACCCTAATATTGCTCCCATACTATGTCCATAGATCAGATACGGAACTTCTTTTTGTCTGGTCTTTTTTATTTGGCTTGATAAATCTGCTACCGCATCTTGTTTATTTGTCAAGAAAGATTCTGCCATACGATCTCCCCTACCAGGTAACTCCGGGGTTTCGACCTGAAAAAAAGGCTCTAAACGTTCTATCAAAGAGCGAAACGAATTTCTGTCCCCTCCTGCATAGTGTAATAAAAATAGTTGTGGTTTTGATGATATTGTTCTGTTCATAAAATTTTCTTTACTGTTATGATTTAAAAACAGAGGAGACCTCAATAAATCTCCCCTGTTTTTTTTATTTGTTGGAAGCTGTTTTGTGGATAAGGTCAATGATTTGTTCTTTCTGTTCCAGCATCGTATGATGGGCTGCATTAATAGGATAAACCGATAACAAATCACTGTTTTCAATAATTGAATCTACATTATTATAAGTTGACCCTTTTATATGAGTATTAAATGATTGATCAAGAGTTTCTCCTTCAAGCATTGCTTTGAACAAAACTACCTTTGTAGAGCTAAGATTATTAGAAATATTTTCTTTAACAATAGAATATTCTGCCGACATAAAGTTTTTAGTCGCTGTAAAATGACTGTCATCAACAGCAACATTCAACTTCTGACTCAATTCTTCATCTGTTGGGAATGCAAGGTATTCTACCAGTTTATGATCTGAAGCATAAAAAATAGTGTCCAGCAAATAAACCGTAATTTTCTGGTGACCTCTGTTTTCAAGTTCCGAAGCAATCTCCAGGGCAATATTTCCACCTAGAGACCATCCCAATAAGATATATTCCTCTTGCTGACTTTCCGTCTGTACATGATCAATGTGATCCAGATAATAATTGGCCAGCGCCTTCAGATTATTAATTTTCTCTTCATTGTATAAGTTATAAGAGTCTACTCCATAACAGTCATAGCCTGTTTCCAATTGTTCTGCCAATGACTGATAGACTTCACAGCCTCCATTTCCCGGATGTATTAAGAACATTTTAGGATTGTTATTTCCTTGATTAAAGGCAACGATCGGCTTATATTCCTTCTCATAGCTCATAATAGTTGTAGAAAGCTTGCTTATCGTTTTTTCCTTGAATAGTTCTACAATTTTGATCTGAACATCCAACTGCTGTCGTATTTTGCTGATCAGCCTAATAGCCATGATACTGTTTCCTCCTAATTTGAAGAAATCATCATGAATACTGATACTTGCCTTATCTAATCCTAATACATCTCCATAAATACCGGCCAGTTTTCTTTGTAGCTCATTTTCAGGAGCTGCATATTCTGATACTCCAATAAATTCAGGCTCAGGAAGGTGTCTTCTATCTATTTTTCCGTTGATGGTCAAGGGAAGACGCTCCAGATGCATATACACATTCGGAATCATATAATCCGGAAGTGTTTCTGACAGGAATTTCGAGATCACGTGCGGATCTATAACCGGATCTGAAACATAGTATCCAACAAGATATTTCATTCCTCCTTTATTTTCTTTAGCAAGAACTACGGCCTGCTTCACAACTGGATACTGAAGTAATCTGTTTTCAATTTCTCCAAGTTCAATTCTATATCCACGAATCTTCACCTGGAAGTCATTTCGTCCTATATATTCAATGTTTCCATCAGGAAGAAATCGTACTAAATCTCCTGTTTTATAAATATGGCTATTATAACCGTTTTCCTTTTGGATTGATGTCTGGAAAGGGTTATTTATAAAACGTTCCTGTGTCATTTCCGGACTGTTCAGATAACCTCTTGCAGTACCCGATCCTCCAATATAAAGCTCTCCTACCGCTCCCAAAGGAACCGGCCTTAATTGAGAATCCAGGACGTAAGTGGAAGTGTTGCTGATAGGACGGCCAATCGGTATTGTTACAAACTCTTTAATTTTTTGTTTATCAACAACATAAGCTGATGCAAATGTGGTAGTCTCTGTTGGTCCATATACGTGCAATAGCTGAACGTGATTGTATTTAGATTTAAATTTATCTACATGGAATACGGACACCTTTTCACCTCCGAATAAAATATATTTCAGTCCCGACAACCAATCTCCACCCTCGTCTACAAGGGAATTGAATAATGCCGTTGTAACGAAAAATATGGAAACATTCTCCTCTATAATTACCTGACCCAAACTATCAATATCTAATAATGTATCAGCTGGTTGTATTATTAAAGAGGCTCCATTGTACAACGCCCCGAAAATATCAAAGATTGAAGCATCAAATACAAAGCTGGACAGGCTCAGAATTCTGTCTGTTTCCTGAATAGAAATATAGTTTGTATTCTTTATCAATCTGTTTACACTTGTATGCTCAATCATTACCCCTTTTGGCTTTCCTGTGGTTCCGCTGGTATATATTACGTAAGCCAGGTTATTGGCTGTAACAGCTGTCATTGGATTTGTGTAATTACCTTCTCCGGTTTCTTGTTGTATTTTATGGTTTTCTAAAGTAAAAATCTTCATCTCCTTGCTATCCATCAGGTTAAGCAGAAGACTTTCATAATTCTCGTTACACAATACAACTCCCGCACGAGTATCCTCCAGAATATGTTTTATTCTGCCTACAGGATATGATGGATCCATCGGCACATAAGCCGCTCCTGTTTTTAATACGGCCAAAATAGCTATAAGCATATTTTCGGATCTGTCAATACACAAAGGAATCAAGTCATCAGACTGAATATTGTAATGCTTTAACAGATAATTTGCTAAAGAATTTGCTTTTTGATTAAGCTCTCTATACGATAGTTTTGTTCCCTGATATACTACAGCAATATTATCTGGAGTTTTTTCAACCTGTTCTTCAAAAAGCTGGTGAATGGTGCGTTTATCTGGATATTCTTTCTGAGTATCATTCCACATTTCTGTTAGCTGTATACTTTCTTCTTCTACCATCAAAGGAAGTTCACCTATTTTTGTATTGTCTGTACCAACTCTTACTATTTGATTCAGAAGGAATTGATAAGAATCAGCCATACGAATAACCGTTTCTTTTCTGAACAGAGATCTAGCATAGTTGAAGGTTATCTGTATTGCTTCTGGCCCATCATTGATCATTGTTGTCAAGTCAAATTTCGCAGCCTGATAGTCAATTTCTCCATCGAAAGAGTAAAATATTGCTTCTTCTTCATTTCCGGATGTATTTCCTCCTCCAAAGTTCTGGAGACCAAACATCACCTGAAAAATAGGGTGTCTTGAGGTATCCTGTTCTACTCCAAGTTCCTCCACTAGTTTCTCAAATGGAAGATCCTGATGGGATTGCGCTTCCGTTACGGAACCAGCAACTTGTAGAATAAAATCCTTCACAGTCTGATCTGAATCAATTTTCTCCCTTAAAGCAAGGGTATTCACAAAAAATCCGATAAGATCCTCAAGACCAGCATGATGACGGTTAGCAACTGGGGTTCCCACCACAATATCCTTCTGACCAGAGTACACTGAAAGCATCAGATAATATCCACTCAACATCACACTATACAAACTCACTCCAAGTTTTTTCGAAATCTCTCGAAGACTTTCCGATGTTTCTCCAACGACATCAAAATTAATGGTTTCTCCTTCATAAGAAATTTCAGACGGCCTATGGAAATCAGTTGGCAGATCCAGACTTTGGTAATCATCGAATTTCATTTTCCAATAATCAATCTGGTTATCTAAACGTTTTCCACTAAGATAATGACGTTGCCACAGTGCGAAATCCTTATATTGGATCTTCAATTCAGGAAGCTCAGATGCTTTTCCTAAAACTAATGCATGATAAAGACTGCTTAATTCCTTTAAAAAGACTTCTGTAGACCATCCGTCAAACGCAATATGATGGATCACAACCGACAAATAATGTTGATTATGGAACCTGAATATATTAATATCAACAGGAATTTCTTCATCAAGACGGAAGATTTTGTTAACACACCTGTTTATGCGTTCATCTAACTCCTCTCTCGTTTCTACTTCTGTAATTTTAAATTCCGGAACAAGGTCTGTAACGACCTGATAACCTAATCCCTCTTTATTAGTCCTGATCATTGTACGAAGTATTTCGTGGCGTATTACTACTTCTTCAAAGGCTCTGCATAGAACCGAAATATTTGTTTTCTCACTCAGAAGGACTGTCATTGGGATATTATAGGCACTACTACCTCCTTCATAGGTTTCTATAAACCAAAGTCTTTCCTGCGCAAAAGATAATCTCTGCTCTTCCTGAGAAGAAATTTTTACAGGAGTAATGATTATCTGTTCATCCATATTATTTTCAACACTTAAAGCGTTCGCCAAGGAGGCTATCGTTTTATGGGTAAGCACCACCGCTACTTTTACTTGTATACCTAGTTCCTGTTTGATTTTACTAGTCAGCTTAATAGCCATGATACTGTTACCACCCAAACGGAAGAAGTCATCATGAATACTAATATTCTCTGAAGCAAGCCCTAAGACTTCCTCATAAATTTGAGATAGTGTTTTCTGCAACTCATTTTCTATAGCAACATATGCGTTGCTACTTTTAAATTCAGGTTCAGGCAGTTGCTTTCTGTCAACCTTTCCATTAATGGTTAATGGTAAGGCTGTTAAATGAACAAAAATACCAGGTACCATATATTCCGGAAGGAATTCTGATAGAAACTCTATGAGCGCTTCAGTATTCAACTCAATATCAGAAACATAATAACCAACAAGATATTTTATTTCTGCGTTGTTTTCTTTGGCGACCACTACCACTTGACGGATATCAGGATGTTTTACCAAAGCATTTTCAATCTCACCAAGCTCAATTCGGAAACCACGGACCTTCACCTGAAAGTCATTTCTACCTAAATATTCTATATTACCAGTGGACATCCATCTTACCAAATCACCTGTCTTATACAGTCGTCCGTTATATTCTTCTCTTCTTTCTTTCTCACTTTGGAACGGATTGGATATAAAACGTTCAGTTGTCAACTCTGGTCGGTTTAAATAGCCACGAGCTACACCTACACCACCAATGAATAGTTCTCCAACTCCCCCAATAGGTACTGGATGCAGAAACTTATCTAACACATATACACTCGTATTTGTTATTGGTCGGCCAATTAGTACTTCTTGGATAGATTTATTATTACAATCATAATACAGAACATCAACTGTTGCCTCCGTCGGTCCATAAAGATTGTGAATTTCCGCTTGTCCCATTAATCTTTGTGCATCTTGCACTTGTTTTAATGTTAATGCCTCGCCACTGCAGAATATGTATCTTAAGCTTTTTATCATAGGCTGCAATGTGATTTTACTATCTAATGTTTCTTCAAATGCACTTAACATTGAGGGAACAAAATGTATAATAGTAACATTCTCTTTTTGAATTATCTCAGCCAGGTATTCGGGATCTTTATGCCCTTCCGGACGAGCAAATACTATACATGCTCCATAAAAATGAGCCCAGAATAATTCCCAAACTGAAACATCAAATGTATATGGGGTTTTCTGTAAAATGTTATCCGTTGGTACCAAAGGATAGGTTTCATTCATCCATACGATACGATTTACAACACTGGTATGTTCTATCATTACTCCTTTTGGGAGTCCTGTCGTTCCGCTGGTATAGATAACATACGCAAGGTTGTTTGAGCAAACTCCTGTAACAGGATTCCCCACATCTGCTTTTTCAAGGATTCCTTTTAAGGCAACATCATTTAAAGAGATAACATCTACATCTATATCCTGTAGCTTCTCTACTGTGTCTTCCTGAACAAGTACAATTTTTGCTCTGGTATCCAATAGGATATATTTTATTCTATCTACAGGATAGGATGAATCCATCGGAACATAGGCTGCTCCTGCCTTCAATACTGCTAAAATTGCAATAAGCATATGCTCTGAACGTTCCAAACATAATGGTACCAGGTCATCCGGCTGAAGGTCATGCGTTTCTATAAGATAGTTCGCCAAACGATTTGCTCTTTTATTCAACTCACGATATGAAATCCTTACATCCTGATATATCAAAGCTGTATTATCCGGAGTCTTTTCAACCTGATTTTCGAATAACTCATGAATAGTTTTATCTGATGGATAAACAGATTCTGTAGCATTCCAATCCTGCATCAGTTTTATTTGGTTTTCTGGAATATACAGAAGCTTATCTGAAGTAATTTTCTGATTTTTCAAGATCTGATCTAAAAGCATTTCCATCCCTTCAATCAGCTGCTCTATAGTATGCTTACTAAAAAGAACTCCTTCATAATTAATTTTCAATGTCACACTCTCTCCTTGCTCTGAAGCCATTATTCCCAATGGATAATCAAGTTTCTCTACAGAATCCATGAACAAAAAGCCTAGTTCATTATCTTCTCCTCCTTTCGGTACAGGATAGTTTTCATACACAAACAAACTGCTGAAGATTCTTCGTCCGTCATGATGTAATGCCGCAAGGTTAATGTCACTATGGGTATTAAGCTCACTAATTCTGTTCTGAATCTCGGAAATATGATCGATAACCCTTCCTTCTTCATGAGTTACAATCAGTGGTAAGGTATTGATATATAGTCCTGCCGAGGATTCTATTCCATCTACTGGTAAGCTTCTTCCAGATACCGTGGTTCCTACCACACTTGTCCCTAGCCCACTGTAAATGCTCAACTGCTTATGCCACAGGTATTGTAGCACAGCATTCACCGTAAACCCTTGGTCCTTGGTAAAGGTTTTCAACAGGTGGTACTTATCACCTTCTATCATCATTTTTATATGCTGATGGTCTTTGATGTGACGGTAGGTTCCTAAATCAATATGTCTTTGGTCTTCTTTAATCAAACTGCTCAAATCTTCCTGATCTTCCAGTAACCTCATATACTTATTCCAGAAACCGATACTCCCTTCTTTATGGGATTGTAAATATTGCTGGGTTAAGGTATAGGCATGATCGGTCGCTAAAACCGGGATCTCATTCTTCATCTGACGGAGGTAGCTATCATGCACACTGTTCAATACAATAGGCATACTCCAGCCATCTAAAATCGCATGGTGATTACTGAATAAACAGCTGTAATGCTTCTCACCTCGTTTGAAAAGATAAACTCTGAACAAGTTACCTTTCGTTAGGTCATAGACGTCAAGTCGATCCTTCTGGGTTATTTCTCCTATCAGGGTTTCCTGAGCTTCTGCACTCATATTGCTGATGTCCTGGTAATGCCAGTTTACTTTGCCCTGCTTATCTATAATCTGTACTATTTCACCATTCCAGTCAAATCTAACTCGTAACGACGGATAATGAGCCTGGGTAAGTTTCCACGACTCCTCAAGTTTATGAGCATTGATTTCACTATGGTAATCCCACATCAATTGGACTCTGTACGCATCATCCGTATCTCCCTGATTCAAGGCATGGTATACAAACCCTTCTTGTAAGCTGTTGGCCAGATATACTCCTTCTATTTCCCCTTTAGTCTGAATGGCTGCAAGTTGGTCCTGCATGATGATATTCTCTACATCGGATTGGGTAAGGTAACTTCTGGTTTCTTGGGACAGATGAGTTACAATTGCTTCTAGATGGGTTTTAAAGTCTTCGGATAGCTGATTAATCTGTTCTTCTGAAAGATAACCGGAGATTCCGAATCGTAGCTGTCCGTCTACAACAGCCCCATTAATACTGATCTGGTGGCTGTCACGGTTATTATTTCCTACGCCTAAGCCACTGTCTTCCGCGGCAATAAACCAACTCTTGTCTCCGGAAACGTCTTCTTGGTCCAGCTGACCCAGATAGTTGAAGCTGATCTTTGGTAGACCTCGGTCTGTATAGCCTATTAAACTACCATAGCCAATTCCATTGTTAGGAATACTTCTCAACGATTCTTTGGTCAATACTACGGTATCGGTAAGGCCCCTGCCTCTCTTCAATAGTAGTGGATACATGGTGGTAAACCATCCTACAGTTTCGGTAATATCTAGGTTACCAAAGACCTCTTCCCGCCCATGGCTCTCTAATAATACGGAATGACTGTCTTCTCCCGTCAATGCTGAAAGGGATAGGGATAAGGCTGAGAGAAGCAAATCATTAATCTGGGTATGGTATGCATGATGGGTCTTCCTGATTAGGGATTCGGTCATCTCTTTGCTTAGCATCACATGACCATGATGATAATCTGAGCCAATGAAAGGGTTTAATGACTGGTTATTCGCATCTACCGTTTCTGCGGCTGTATTCCAGTACAATAATTCCTGAGCTCTGGATTCCGGCCTCTCTGTTTTATAAGCTTTTATAGCATCTACCCACTGACGGTAACTGCTCCCTTTGGCGTGGGATGTAATATTCTCTATTTCTCCTTTTTCCAGGGAATGGTAGATATTCTTTAAATCCTCGGTAATGATCCTCCAACTTACGGCATCAATAATCAAATGATGAAGGGCAAAGTATATCCTTGCGCTGCCATCTGCGTAACCATAGACATAACCTATCTGGTATAATGGACCGTTTTCGATATCAAAACCAGACTGCCACTGAGTGAAGGTTTTAGACAACTCTTCTCTACTTAGTCCTGAAACATCAAGATAGTTGATGCTTGCTTCTATTTCTCTACTTCCGTAGGCCTGGGCATAGACTCCATTTTCTTTTGGATAATGAAGCCTGAACGCATCGTGTCTTTCTACTAAATGTTCTACGGAGGCTGCTAGTAATTCTTTGTCTAGCTCTGGTACATTGATTAAAAAAGCTTGATTCCAATGGTTAAAATCAGCCAGGTACCCCGATTCTTTTTGGCTGAAGAACCACTGCTGAACAGGGAGTAAGGACACAGATCCTTCTAATAAGCCTTGTTCTGATAAAATATGGGGCCCTTCATTCTTATTTTTATCTTCGATAAGTAAAGACAATGAGGTGGTTGTTCGAGCAGTAAAGACTTCTTTAACACTTAATCTTACATCTAGTTGTTGTCTGATTCTTCCTACCAGCTGAATGCTGATGATACTGTCTCCTCCTAATCTGAAGAAGTCATCATCGATACTGATCGTTTCCGGATCTAATCCTAATACTTCACCATAGATATGACATAGCTTTGCTTGCAGATCGCTCTCCGGCGCTATATAATCTTTGCTGCCTGTTAACTCCGGTTCCGGGAGTTGTTTTCGGTCCAGTTTGCCATTGATCGTTAGTGGCAACGCTGTCAAATGAACAAAGGCACTAGGTACCATATATTCCGGTAAGGTATCTGATAAATGCTCTGAAAGTAAATTAGAATCAATCTCGGATTCTGATACATAGTAACCTGCCAGATATTTTAACCCAGCCTTGTTTTCTTTAGCCAACACCGCTGACTGAAGGATTCCCGGATAATGAAGAATTCCGTTTTCTATCTCGCCTAATTCGATTCTGTAGCCCCGGATTTTTACCTGAAAGTCATTTCTACCAATATATTCTAATTCGCCGTTGGATAACCAACGTACTAAATCACCGGTTTTATATAGTCTCCCATTCTCGCCTCTTGCTTTTTGACCTAAAGTCTGGAATGGGTTGGGCATGAAGCGTTCTTCGGTTAAATCTGCTCTGTTTAAATAGCCTCTGGAAATACCTGCTCCACCGATGTAAAGCTCTCCTACTGCACCCACCGGAACAGCTCGCATATGATCATCCAATACATACGTCGTCATATTGCCTATTGGACCACCAATATTCATCGGATTTCTGTCTTCTTTGTAATAGTGTAACGTTGTACACACTGTTCCCTCGGTTGGACCATATTCATTAACAAGGATGATATCCTCTATATTTTTATCCAAAGCAGGGAAGCTCTCTCCTCCGGCAAAAATCAATTTCAGATTTGTCCCATTGTCAACTACTCCTCTCAGTAAAACAGGCGGTATAAATGAAACTTCTATATTGTTTTCTTTAATATAGTCATTAAGCTCACCCACAGAAGTTCTAAGATCATTGCTGTAGAGCCACAACGTATTTCCATTACATAGCACAGGGAAGGTTTCGTACACAAAGGCATCAAATACATAGTTCGAGTAGCATCCCACTTCCTTATATTCTTCAAGTCGGTGTGCCTTTACCATTGATTTTATAAGATTTATAACTCCTCTATGTTCGATCATAACCCCTTTAGGAAGCCCTGTCGTTCCACTTGTATAAATTACATATGCAAGGTTATCTGAATGCACTTCAGTAACAGGATTTTCAGAATCTTTTATTTCCAGTTTCGCTTTGAAAGAAATATCATCTAAGGATATAACCTCAACATGATCAATTTTATTAAGTTCATTTCTGCTACTTTCCTGCACGATGACTATTTTTGCATCGGTATCTTTTAAGATATGTTTTATTCTATCTGTGGGATACGATGGATCCATTGGTACATAAGCAGCTCCGGTCTTTAATACAGCTAAAATTGCAACAAGTATATTTTCAGACCGTTCAAGACATAATGGCACTAAATCATCTGGCTGCAGATTGTACGTTTGAAGAAGATAGTTAGCCAAACGATTGGCCCTTTCATTCAACTCACCATAGGATAATTTAATATCCTGATATACCACTGCAACAGCATCCGGAGTTTTTTCAGCCTGATTTTCAAACATCTTATGAATCATCATCTCTTTAGAATACTCTTCCTGAGTATTATTCCAGCTCTCTGTTACTTTTCTATATTCATCTTCCTGCAATAGAGAAAGTCCACAAACCTTTGTATGATTTATATCGATTCCTGTTAATTGATCCAAAAGAAGCTGATAAGACCCAGCCATGCGGACAATCGTATCTTTTCTAAACAAAGATTTTGCATAATTGAACATGATCCGGAGATCGCCTCCATGATCATCAACCATTGTCGTCAGGTCAAACTTCGCAACCTGGTAGTCTACTTCTCCATCAAAAGGATAGAATAAAACATCTTCATCATTTACTTTAGCATCTCCCCCTCCAAAACTTTGAAGACCAAACATCACCTGGAAAATCGGGTGTCTGGATGTATCCTGCTCTACTCCTAATTCTTCCACTAACTTCTCAAACGGGAGATCCTGATGAGACTGTGCTTCTGTAATCGATTTTGAAACCCGAAGAATGAAATCTTTAAGGGTTTGCTCAGGATCAATATTTTCTCTTAGCGCCAATGTATTGACAAAGAAACCTATGATGTCTTCAAGACCTGCATGATGGCGGTTCGCAATTGGACTTCCCACCACGATATCATCTTGTCCTGAATACGCAGAAAGCATCAGATAATATCCTCCAAGCATCAAACTGTAAAGGCTTACCCCAAGTTCTTTTGAAAGGTTTCTCAATTTTTCTCCTCGTTCTGCATCCAGGTTGAAGTATAGATTTTCTCCTTCATAAGATATTTGGGAAGGTCTCTTGAAATCTGTCGGTAACTCTAATGTCTGGAAATCGTCAAGCTTGTCTTTCCAGTAGCCAATCTGCTTGTCCAGACGTTCTCCTGCAAGATAATTACGCTGCCATAGAGCAAAATCTTTGTACTGAACATTCACCACAGGAAGTTCAGCTATTTCTCTACCAGACAGCTTATAATAAATGGTTGCAAGCTCTTTCAGGAATACATCTGTAGACCATCCATCAAAAGCAATATGATGAACTACAACAGACAGGTAATGATTACTGTCTAAAGTAAATACGTTTACTGCTATAGGAAGTTCTTCCTCCACACGGAATACTTTATTGGCACATCTGTTTATGTTCTGCTCTAATTCCTCTCTCGTTTTTACTTCTGTGATTTTAAATTCCGGAATAAGATCTGTAACCACCTGATAACCTACCCCTTCTTCTGTGGTTCGGATCATTGAACGTAGCACTTCATGACGCATGATCACCTTTTCCAGAGACTTTTGAAGAAGATCAAGTTGTATATCCTTATCCAACATTGTCGTAATAGGAATATTATAAGCACTGCTGCCTCCCTCATAAGACTCTATAAACCATAGTCTTTCCTGAGCAAAAGATAATCTTTGTTTTTCCGGAGAGTCTACCTTTACAGGGGTAATTATAATCTGTTCACCCACCTTATTTTTATCTGCTAAAACAGCTGAAAGAGAAGCAACCGTTTTATGGCTGAAAACCTCAGCAACTCCCACCTGCAGTTTTAATTCTTGCTTAAATTTTCCAATCAGTTTTATGGCCATGATACTGTTTCCTCCAAGTCTGAAGAAATCATCATGGATGCTTATTCCATCCGGATCAATTTTCAGTACTTCACCATAGATCTGACACAGTTTAGCCTGTAATTCATTTTCTGGAATGATATATTTTTTATTCCTTGTAAAATCAGGTTCCGGAAGCTGTTTTCTATCTAATTTCCCATTGATCGTTAATGGTAAAACAGTCAAATGCACAAAAGCACTTGGCAACATATAATCCGGAAGGGATTCCGATAGGAAATCAAAAAGCAGACTTGGATCTACCGATGAATTTGACACATAATATGCCGCCAGATATTTCATCTCTCCGATATTCTCTTTTGCCAATACTGCCGCCTGACGGATATCAGGATACTGAAGCAATCTATTTTCAATTTCTCCAAGTTCAATTCTGTACCCACGGATTTTTACCTGGAAGTCATTTCTTCCAATATATTCTAATTCTCCATGAGATAACCAACGTACTAAATCACCGGTTTTATATAATCGTCCGTTTTCACCTCTTTCCTTCTGCTCTGCAGTCTGGAAAAGGTTCAGCATAAAGCGTTCTTCCGTAAGTTCCGGTCTGTTTAAATACCCTCTGGCAATACCTGCTCCACCGATATAAAGTTCTCCTATTACCCCTACAGGAACCTGGCGAAGATTCTTATCCAATACATAAGCTGTCATATTTCCGATGGCTTTTCCAATATTCAATGGATTACCATCTTCGTTATAATGGTGTAATGTGGCACATACTGTTCCTTCGGTTGGGCCGTAGGCATTGATAATATCTACTCCATGTTCTTTATACAGAGCCATTACCTGAGGGCTCGTTACATCTCCGGCCACTACAAGTTTCTCTAAAGGAAGAATATACTCATCCGTCAAAAGAATTGGCGAAATAGTCGCTATACTGATATTATTTTCTTCTATATACTCCTGTAACTCGGAAAGATCAATTCTTTTTTCTTTTTCCAGTAAAAAGATGCTGTGCCCATGAGTAATTACAGGATACAGTTCCCATACATGGGCATCGAATACATAGCTCGCGTACCACAGGCAGTTTTTTTGGATCGTTCCATCAGATTTCAATCCAAATTCTTTAGCTTCCTGTTCTATTAGGTTGGCTACATTTCTGTGTTCTATCATTACTCCTTTGGGAAGCCCTGTTGTTCCACTGGTATAAATAACATAAGCCAGATTATCGGATGTGACTGTAGTAACGGGAGCTTCCGAAGATTCTCTCTTAACCTCATCCTGGAAAGCAATCTGATCCAGGGAAATGGCATCTACATCCATCTTCTGTACCCTGTCTATTGTTTCTTCATCTCCAAGAACCAGTTTTGCTCCCGTATCATGAAGAATATGCTCTATCCTGTCTGCAGGATATGAAGGGTCCATTGGTACATAAGCGGCTCCGGCCTTTAATACAGCTAATATTGCTATAAGCATATGTTCCGATCTTTCCAAACATAATGGGACCAGCTCATCTGGCTGAAGATCATAAGTCCTTATCAGATAATTGGCCAGTCGATTAGCTCTATTGTTCAGCTCACTATAGGATAACTTAACATTCTGGTATACCAATGCAATGTGATCAGGAGTTTTTGAAACCTGGTTTTCAAACAGTTCATGAATCGTTTTATCTGAAGAAAAATCAGAAACTGTATTGTTCCAGGATTCTATTAGGTTCAACTGATTTTCCGAAACATATGAAAGCTGGTCTGAAGTAATCTCCCAGTTTTCTAATATCTGCCCTAAAACAGACTTCATACCTTCCATCAGCTGCTCCATGGTCTTTTGTTCAAAAAGAACTCCTTCGTAATTGATTTTCACCGTTACGCTGTCTCCCTGTTCGTAAGCCATTATTCCCAGCGGATAATCCAATTTTTCTACAGAATCTTTGAAAACAAATCCTAATACATTACTATCATCTCCTCCTGCCGGCACCGGATAGTTCTCATACACAAATAAACTGCTGAAAATACGTCGTGAATCCTGATGAAGCTCACCAAGGCTAACGTCACTGTGTGTATTGAGCTCACTGATTCTATGCTGGATATCAGAAATGATATCAACCACTTTACCTTCTGTATGTTCTACAATGAGTGGAAGCGTATTAATAAACAGCCCGACAGATGATTCTATGTCATCAACAGGAAGGTTTCTTCCGGAGACTGTAGTTCCTACCACCGTTGTTTCTACTCCACTATGCATACCAAGCTGGCTATGCCACAGATATTGCAGAACAGCATTCACCGTAAATCCATTTTTGGTAGTGAATTTTTTCAGTTGTTGGTACTGATCATCTGCCAACGTTATTTTTACAAACTGATGATCCTGTATCTGACGGTAGGTTCCAAGGTCAATATGCCTTTGAGATTCCTTCATCAAACTGCTTAAATCTTCCTGATCCTGAAGCAGACTCATATAGCTATTCCAGAAACTTCGGCTGCTGTCTTTATGTTGCTGAAGATATTTCTGAGTATTGATATAGGCATGATCCAGCACAAAGTCCGGATCCTGTTTTTTAATAAGATTCAGATAGATATCATGGATGTTTTTGAGCACGATCGGCATACTCCATCCATCCAAAACAGCATGGTGATTACTGAAGAGGCATGTATAATGTTTTTCTGAACGCTTAAACAGGTATATTCTGAATAGGCCTCCTTTTGACAGGTCATATACTTCAAAACGGTCTTTCTGAGTGCGATCGCGGATCAATTCTTCCTGTTGGACCTCCTCCATTCCACTTAGATCCTCAAATCTCCAGTCAAGTGGGCTTTCCTTGTCGATAATCTGAACAATCTCTCCACTCCAGTTGAATCTGAGCCTCAATGCCGGGAACTGTTGTTGAGTATAGAACCATGCTTTTTTAAGCGTTTCAACATTCATTTCAGACATATAATCCCAAATCAGCTGCACCCGGTACGCATCATCCGTATCCCCCTGTTTTAGAGCATGATATACAAACCCTTCCTGTAAACTGTTAGCCAAGAATACTCCTTCCACTTCTCCATTTTCCTGGATAGCGTCAAGTTGTTCTTTGTTTACAATGTTCTCTATATCTGAAGGGGTAAGGAAGCTTCGTGTATTTTTAGAAAGTTCGTCTATAATATCAATAATATACTCTTTAAACTTCTGAGTAACCTGTTTCACCTGATCCTGAGGAAGATGTGCGGAAACACTGAAGCGAAGCTGACCGTCTACAACAGCACCATTAATTCCTATGATATAGCTTTCTTTATTGGATGTTCCGATAGAAAGTCCACTGTCTTCCGCTGCAATAAACCATGTTTTTTCAGCAGAACTGTCTTCCTGGTCAAGCTGTCCAAGATAGTTGAAGCTTATTTTGGGAAGTTCATATTGTGTATATCCCACAAGGCTTCCATAACCAATCCCATTATCCGGAATGCTTCTTAATGCCTCTTTAGTCAATACTACCGTATCATTGAGGTTTTCTCCAGTTTCCAGTAATAACGGATACATTGAAGTGAACCATCCCAGTGTTTCTGTAATGTCTAAGTGAGGGAAGACATCTTCACGCCCATGGCTTTCCAGTAAAACCGCATGACGGGATTCTCCTGTAAGCTCTGTAAGGGCTGAAGCTAATGCCGATAATAGCAGATCATTAATCCTTGTCTGATATACATGATGGCTACCTCTGATAAGCTTTTCTGTATTTTCTTTATCTAAAAGAAGAACATCATGGTTGCTTTCCGGTATAGAAATAGCCTCCAATGTTTTATTAATTCCATGGACTATTTCTGTCGTTTTATTCCAGTAAGCAAGTTCTTTATCTCTGGATTCCGGAGTTTCTTTTTTATATCCTTTTACAGCATCCACCCATTGACGGTAGCTGCTTCCTTTTTGGGCTGCTTTAAAGTCTTCTCCTCTTTCAAGAGTCTGATATATGTTCTTTAAGTCATCGGTAATGATTCTCCAGCTTACTGTATCGATGATCAGGTGATGGAATGCAAAGAAGATTCTGGTGCTTCCATCTTCATATCCTGTTATATACGCAATACGATACAATGGTCCTTTTTCTATATCAAACTGGGCATGCCACTGGGTAAAGAGCTGGGAAAGCTCCTCCATTGTCTTCCCTGAAGTATCAAGATAGTTGATTTCCGGAGTAGCTTCTAATCCATATTGCTGGGAATACATTCCATTTTCTTTTGGATAATGGATTCTAAATGCATCATGTTTTTCAATGAGCAGGCGGACGCTTTTCTCCAAAAGTTCCTTATTTAGCTGAGGTACATTGATCAGGAAGGCCTGGTTCCAATGATTGAAGTCTACCAAATATCCTAATTCTTTCTGACTGAAGAACCATTCCTGGATTGGAAGTAATGAAATTTCTCCTTCCAATATTCCTTGTTCTGCCAAAATATGGATTGCTTCATTTTGACTTTTCTCTTCGATAAGTAAAGACAAAGCAGCAGCAGTTCTGGCCGTAAATACTTCTTTAACACTTAGTCTTATATCCAGTTGCTGTCTGATTCGTCCTACCAGCTGAATACTGATGATACTGTCTCCTCCTAAACGGAAGAAATCGTCTTCGATACTGATACCTTTAGCATCAAGACCCAAAACATCACCATAGATCTGGCACAATTTAACCTGAAGATCGGTTTTTGGAGCAATATAATCTTTACCTCCCGTGAACTCAGGTTCCGGAAGCTGTTTTCTGTCCAGTTTTCCATTGATCGTTAATGGCAAGGCTGTTAAATGAATAAAAGAACTTGGTACCATATATTCCGGTAAACTTGCGGAAAGATGTTCAGAAAGGAGATTGGAATCAATCGCTGAATCTGAAACATAATATCCTGCAAGGTATTTTAATCCTGCTTTATTTTCTTTAGCCAGAACAGCTACTTGATGGATACCCGGGTAATGAAGTAATGTATTTTCAATCTCACCTAACTCGATTCTGTATCCTCGAATCTTCACCTGGAAGTCATTTCTTCCAATATATTCAAGCTCACCGTTAGCTAACCAACGCACTAAATCGCCTGTCTTATATAATCTCCCGTTTTCGTCTCTAGCCTTTTGGGATAAAGTCTGGAATGGACTATCCAAGAAACGTTCTTTAGTAAGCTCCTGTCTGTTTAAATAACCTCTGGCAATACCTGCCCCTCCGATATAAAGCTCACCTACTGCTCCCACAGGAACCGGACGGAAATGATTATCCAGCACATAAGCTGTCATATTTCCGATAGGCCCTCCGATATTCAACGGATTCCCATCTTCATTATAGTGGTGCAACGTTGCACAAACTGTTCCTTCAGTCGGACCGTAAGCATTAATAATATCCACTCCTTTAGCCTGATAAAGAGCCATGAGCTGTGGATTGGTTACATCTCCGGCTACGACAAGCTTTTCTAATGGTAAAATATATTCTTTAGTCAAAAGAACAGGTGGTATCGTCGCAATACTGATGTTATTTATACTTATATACTGTTGTAGAGCGGCAATATCGGTCTGTTTTTCTTTATCTAAAAGGTAGATACTATGACCGTGAGTAATAACAGGGTACAATTCCCATACATGAGCATCAAAAACATAATTCGCATACCAAAGACAGTTTTTAAGCCCGTCAGAGATCAATCCGAATTCTTTAGCCTCCTGTTGTATTAAGTTAGCTACATTTCTATGTTCTACCATTACTCCTTTCGGAAGCCCTGTTGTTCCACTGGTGTAGATGACATAGGCCAGGTTTTCAGATGTAACTGAAGTGGCTGGATTATTTGAACCTGTTATTTCAAGCTGTGCTTTAAAGGAAATATCATCTAAGGAAATAGATTCTACAGCCAGATTTTGTACTTTTTCTGTTGTACTTTCCTGACCAAGAATCAATCTTGCTCCTGTATCCTGAAGGATATGTTCTATTCTGTCCACCGGATAAGACGGATCCATCGGTACATAGGCGGCTCCCGATTTCAAAACTCCCAACATTGCAATCAGCATATTCTCAGAGCGCTCTAAACACAGAGGAATAATATCGTCAGGTTGAATGTTGTAAGTTCCTATAAGGTAATTCGCCAGACGATTTGCCCTGTTATTTAATTCTCTGTAGGATAAGTGAACATTCTGGTATACCAAAGCGATATGATCCGGAGTCTTTGAAACCTGATTTTCAAATAGCTTATGAATGGTTTCTTCCCCATATGCAGAGGCTGTAGTATTCCAGTCCTCAGTTATTTTTTTATGAATATCTGCAGGTATTAGAGAAAGGTCACAAAGCTTAACATTTTCAAGTGTATGCTCATGAACACCAAAAGCCTGTTCAAGAATATACTGATAGGAACCGATCATATTATTGACAGTTTCTCTAGCGAAAATAGTTTTGCCATAATTGAACATTCCACGGATGGTTTCTTCACCATCATCAATCATAGTCGTCAAATCAAACTTCGCTATCTGATAGTCTACTTCTCCATCGAAAGGAGAAAATAAAGCTTCTCCATTACCAGTATCTCTACCAAAACTCTGAAGACCAAACATCACCTGGAAGACAGGATGTCTGGATGTATCCTGTTCTACTCCCAATTCTTCCACCAGCTTCTCAAATGGAAGATCCTGATGAGACTGAGCTTCTGTCACAGATTTTGATACCCGAAGAATAAAGTCTCTGAGACTTTGTTCCGGGTCAATATTTTCTCTTAATGCAAGGGTATTGACAAAGAAACCGATGATATCTTCAAGTCCTGCATGATGACGGTTGGCAATAGGGCTTCCCACTACAATATCATCCTGTCCTGAGTACGCAGAAAGCATCAGGTAATATCCACCCAGCATAACACTGTATAAACTCACGCCCAGTTTTCTGGATGTGTTTCTAAGGCTTTGGGCAACTTTTGGATCTACCGTAAAATTAATAGTTTCTCCTTCGTAGGATACCTGAGGCGGTCTTTTGAAATCTACCGGCAAGTTAAGATTCTGGAAATCATCAAGTTTACTTTTCCAATATCCAAGCTGGCTATTCAATCGATCCCCCGTCAGATAATTTCTCTGCCATAAAGCAAAGTCTTTATATTGAATCTTTAATTCCGGAAGCTGAGGTGATTTTCCATTGATAAGAGCTTCGTAAGCCGTCTGTATTTCCTGTAAGAATATATCGGTAGACCAACCATCAAAAGCAATGTGATGGATGACCACTGACAGGTAATGATTACCTCCTAACCTGAAAATATTAACTTCTATAGGAAGTTCTTCATCCAGACGGAAAACCTTATTTGAAATTCTGTTGATCTCCTCATCAAGTTCCGTTCTTGTTTCTACATGATGCATATGCATTTCCGGAACACGATCTGTCACCAGCTGATAGCCCTTGCCTTCCTCTGTAGAAAGGATCATACTTCGTAAAACTTCATGACGCATTACGATCGTTTCCAGCGCTTTGCAAAGGGCCGAAATATCTGTCTTCTCATTAAGACGAACAGTCATCGGAATATTATAGGCACTACTTCCTCCTTCATAGGTTTCTATAAACCAAAGTCTTTCCTGGGCAAAGGATAACCTCTGTTCTTCCGGAGAATTGACTTTTACAGGGGTAATACTTACCTGCTCTTCATTATTCTGATTGGCTAATGCGTTTGAAAGTGAGGCTACTGTTTTATTACCAAATATTACAGCAACTCCCACCTGAGTATTCAACATACGTTTGATACCACTAATCAATTTTATCGCCATGATACTGTTTCCTCCAAGGCTGAAGAAATCATCATTGATTCCGATTGTTCCTGCATCCAGACCCAGAACTTCTCCATAGATCTGACACAGTCTTTCCTGCAACTCATTCTCTGGTGCCGTGTATTCTCTGCCTCCCGTAAACTCAGGCTCAGGTAGTTGTCTCCTATCTAGTTTTCCATTAATCGTTAATGGTAAGGAGGTTAAATGGACAAACGCAGCAGGAACCATATATTCCGGTAAGGCTTCCGACAAGAAAGACGTAAGATGACCGATATCTATAGAAGTATCTGATACATAATACCCTACAAGGTATTTCATCCCCGCTTTGTTTTCTTTAGCCAAGACTACAGATTGTTTAACTTCAGGATATTCCTGTAATCTGTTTTCGATCTCTCCTAATTCTATCCTGTAACCTCGGATCTTGACCTGGAAATCATTTCTACCAATGTATTCTAATTCGCCATCGGAAAGATAGCGGACAAGGTCTCCCGTTTTATACAGGATCCCGTTCTTACCTGAAGCTTTCTCTTCCAAAGTCTGGAAAGGGTTCGATATGAAACGTTCAGCTGTTAATTCCGGCCTGTTTAAATAGCCCCGTGCAATTCCGGATCCTCCTACATACAATTCTCCTACAGCTCCGATAGGAACTGCCCGAAGATGGTTATCTAAAATATACATCCCCTGATCCGGAATATTCTCTCCGATCAGAGATGCTCTGTCTAAGTCTTCTACACTCAGCTTCTTATAGGTTACATGGACCGTGGTCTCTGTAATACCATACATGTTGATGAGGGTTGGTGCGGAACGGTAACGTTCATACCAAGGTTTTAAGGAGGCCAGGTTTAAAGCTTCTCCTCCGAATATAACATAGCGAAGACTGCTTAAATCTTCTCCACGCTGAAGAGCGATATCGATAAACTGATAGAAAGCGGTTGGCGTCTGGTTGAGCACCGTAAGACCTTCTTTCAGACATAAACTGAAGAATAAATTCGTGTCTTTGGTTTGTTCTGAGGACGGTACCAATAGTTTTCCGCCGTAGAAAAAGGCGCCCCAGATCTCCCATACACTAAAGTCAAACACATAGGAATGGAATAAACTCCATACATCCTGGTCATTGAAATGATACCAGTGATCGGTAGCGCTAAACAAACGTGCTACGTTTCGGTGAATCTGCATTACACCTTTTGGCATTCCTGTGGTTCCACTTGTGTAGATCACATAAGCCAGATGGTCAGGACCTACCAGGGTAACCGGATTGGAGGCGCTGCTTTTGGCAAGGTTTCTTCCCAGTTCTGCATCATTCAGCACCAGTACTGAGGTATCAATTCCGCTGCACGCTTCCTGAACCGTTGATGCTGCAATGCTATGGGCCAGGACTATTTTTGCCCCGGTATCTTCAAGGATATGACGGATTCTTTCTACAGGATACGATGGATCCATAGGAACATACGCTCCGCCTGCTTTTAAAACTCCCAGAATAGCTGTCAGCATATCTTCTGAACGTTCTAAACATAATGGAACAAGGTCATCAGGCTGAAGGTCGTAAGTGTCAATAAGGTAATGAGCCAGACGGTTCGAACGATCATTAAGCTCACGGTAAGACATCCTTACATCCTGATATACTACGGCAATATGATCCGGAGTCCTTTCAACCTGGGCTTCAAATAATGCCTGAATCGTAGTGTCACTCGCATAATCACTTTCTGTAGACCATAACCCTGAGAGCTGAGTGTACTGTTCTTTGGTCAGGTAATATAATTGATCAGATGAAATTTCAGAATTTTCAAGAATCTGTTCTAAAACAGTATTCATTCCTCTGATCAGTTGATTGATCATCTTCTCATCGAACAAAAATCCTTCATAACTGATATTTAACGTCACTTCCTCCCCGGTTTCGTAAGCCACTATTCCTAATGGATAGTCGAGTCGCTCTACTGAACCTTTAAAGACAAATGATAGCTCATTGTCTTCTCCTCCTTTTGGAGCAGGATAGTTTTCATATACAAATAAGCTGCTGAAAATTCGGCGTCCATCATGCTGAAGGCTGGCCAGGTTTACACTGCTGTGGGTATTCAGCTCACTGATTCTATGCTGAATCTCAGATATAATATCTACCACTTTACCTTCTGTATGGTTCACAATAAGAGGTAAAGTATTAATATAAAGTCCTACAGAGGATTCTATTTCATCCACCGGTAAGCTTCGTCCGGATACCGTAGTTCCTACTACCGTTGTGGATCCTCCACTGTAGATACCAAGCTGTTTATGCCATAAATACTGAAGTACAGCATTGATTGTAAATCCGTTTTCGGATGTAAATTTCTTCAGTTCCTGATACTGTTCACCGACTATCGACATTTTTATCGAACGGTGATCTACTATTTGCTTATACTCTGAAAGGTCAATCTGTTTTTGAGATTCCTTGATTAGGCTTCCCAAATCTTCACGATCTTCCAGAAGTCCCATATAATCTTTCCAGAAACTGCTGTTACTGTCCTTGTTTTCCTGAAGGTATTTCTGAGCTTCGGCGTACGCTTTATCCGGAACAGGTAAAAGCTCCTGTCCTTTAACAAGTTTAAGATAGGCCTCATGAATAAGTGTCAGGAATATAGGCATACTCCACCCATCAAGAATGGCATGATGATTACTGAAGAGACAGCTATAATGGTTTTCTGAACGTTTGAAAATATATGCTCTGAAGAGGCTTCCTTTAGATAAGTCGTATACTTCGAAACGGTCTTTTTGAGTCATTTCTTTGACCAGGTTTTCCTGATCTTCATCGTTCATCTCACTGATATCATGATAACGCCAGTCCAGGTTTCCTTTCTTATCGATAATCTGAACAATCTCTTCACTCCAGTCAAATCTTAATCGTAAGGTAGGAAGTTGTTCCTGCGTGTATACCCATGCATCTTTAAGCTTATTCAAATCCATTCCGGCCTTATAATCCCATACCAGCTGTACTCTGTAGGCATCATCTTTATCTCCCTGGTTAAGTGCATGGTATACAAATCCTTCCTGCAAACTGTTGGCAAGATATACTCCTTCAACGGCTCCTGACTCCTGAATATACATCAGCTGTTCTTTCCCAACAATATTTTCTGTATCTGATGGAGTGAGCCAGCTTCTGTTTTCTGCCAGAAGTTCATCAACCGTCTGTTTTATATATTCTTTAAATCTTTCTGTCAGCAGATTGATCTGATCTTGTGACAGATATCCTGAGAGTCCAAAACGAAGCTGACCATCTGCAATTGCCCCGTTTATGCTGATAATATAGCTATCATGGTTTTGACTTCCCATGGAACTTCCGCTATTTTCTCCGGAAATAAACCATGTTTTTTCTTCGGTACTTTCCTCCTGGTCAAGCTGTCCAAGATAGTTGAAACTAATTTTTGGAAGAGCATGTTTTGTATAGCCTACAAGACTGCCGTAACCAATTCCATTGTTTGGAATACTTCTCAACGATTCTTTGGTCAGAATAGCCGTGTCTTTTACATCATTACCTGTTTCCAGTAATAATGGATACATAGAAGTAAACCATCCTACAGTTTCTGTAATATCAAGATTATTGAAAACATCTTCACGACCGTGCCCTTCAAGAAGGACAGCATGTCGGGATTCTCCCGTAAGATCTGAAAGAGCAGAAGCAAGGGCTGACAATAGCAAGTCATTAATCTGTGTATGATAGACGTGATGTACTTCTCTGATTAATTTCTCTGTATATCCATGATCCAACATAAGATTGGCAAAATGATATTCAGAAGAAGATAATTCTGCCAGGGCATTATTACTTTGTCCTACAGTATCAACAGTGTTGTTCCAATAAGTAAGTTCCTCTTCTCTGGACGCCGGGTTATCTTGTTTGTATCCTTTTACTGCTTCAATCCACTGACGGTAACTACTTCCTTTTACAGGTGTTTCAACTTTATTTCCTTTCTCAAGAGTCTGATATATATTCTTAAGATCTTCGGTAACAATTCTCCAGCTTACCGCATCAATAATCAGGTGATGAAGAGCAAAGAAGATTCTTGCACTTCCGTCTTCATACCCCTTAATATATCCTATCTGGAATAATGGCCCTTTTTCTATATTAAATTGTGCCTGCCATTCCGTCAATATTCCCGGAAGATCTTCTGATGTGCTTTCTGACACATCCAGATAATTGATATCCGATATTGTTTCTATTCCGTACTGCTGGGTGTAAGCTCCTTTTTCTTTTGGATAATAAATCCTGAATGCATCATGTCTTTCAATGAGCAATCTCACACTCTCTTCCAGTAATCCTGCACTTAACTCAGGAACTTTAATCAAGAAGGACTGATTCCAATGGTTAAGGTCTCCTACATATCCCTGTTCTACCAAATCAAAGAACCATTCCTGGATAGGAAGGAAGGGTAATTCTCCTGTCAACATTCCCTGCTCTGTCAGAATATGGGTCTGCTCTTCTTTTTCTTTGATCTCGATCAGCTCAGAAAGCTTCAATACGGATCTTGAAGTAAAGACATCTTTAACACTTACTCTTATATCCAGACGTTGCCGTATTCTGCTGACAAGCTGTATGCTGATGATACTATCTCCCCCTAATCTGAAGAAATCGTCATTGATTCCGATTGTTCCTGCATCCAGACCCAGAACTTCTCCATAGATCTGACACAGTCTTTCCTGCAACTCATTCTCTGGTGCCGTGTATTCTCTGCCTCCCGTAAACTCAGGCTCAGGTAGTTGTCTCCTATCTAGTTTTCCATTAATCGTTAATGGTAAGGAGGTTAAATGGACAAACGCAGCAGGAACCATATATTCCGGTAAGGCTTCCGACAAGAAAGACGTAAGATGACCGATATCTATAGAAGTATCTGATACATAATACCCTACAAGGTATTTCATCCCCGCTTTGTTTTCTTTAGCCAAGACTACAGATTGTTTAACTTCAGGATATTCCTGTAATCTGTTTTCGATCTCTCCTAATTCTATCCTGTAACCTCGGATCTTGACCTGGAAATCATTTCTACCAATGTATTCTAATTCGCCATCGGAAAGATAGCGGACAAGGTCTCCCGTTTTATACAGGATCCCGTTCTTACCTGAAGCTTTCTCTTCCAAAGTCTGGAAAGGGTTCGATATGAAACGTTCAGCTGTTAATTCCGGCCTGTTTAAATAGCCCCGTGCAATTCCGGATCCTCCTACATACAATTCTCCTACAGCTCCGATAGGAACTGCCCGAAGATGGTTATCTAAAATATACATCCCCTGATCCGGAATATTCTCTCCGATCAGAGATGCTCTGTCTAAGTCTTCTACACTCAGCTTCTTATAGGTTACATGGACCGTGGTCTCTGTAATACCATACATGTTGATGAGGGTTGGTGCGGAACGGTAACGTTCATACCAAGGTTTTAAGGAGGCCAGGTTTAAAGCTTCTCCTCCGAATATAACATAGCGAAGACTGCTTAAATCTTCTCCACGCTGAAGAGCGGTATCGATAAACTGATAGAAAGCGGTTGGCGTCTGGTTGAGCACCGTAAGACCTTCTTTCAGACATAAACTGAAGAATAAATTCGTGTCTTTGGTTTGTTCTGAGGACGGTACCAATAGTTTTCCGCCGTAGAAAAAGGCGCCCCAGATCTCCCATACACTAAAGTCAAACACATAGGAATGGAATAAACTCCATACATCCTGGTCATTGAAATGATACCAGTGATCGGTAGCGCTAAACAAACGTGCTACGTTTCGGTGAATCTGCATTACACCTTTTGGCATTCCTGTGGTTCCACTTGTGTAGATCACATAAGCCAGATGGTCAGGACCTACCAGGGTAACCGGATTGGAGGCGCTGCTTTTGGCAAGGTTTCTTCCCAGTTCTGCATCATTCAGCACCAGTACTGAGGTATCAATTCCGCTGCACGCTTCCTGAACCGTTGATGCTGCAATGCTATGGGCCAGGACTATTTTTGCCCCGGTATCTTCAAGGATATGACGGATTCTTTCTACAGGATACGATGGATCCATAGGAACATACGCTCCGCCTGCTTTTAAAACTCCCAGAATAGCTGTCAGCATATCTTCTGAACGTTCTAAACATAATGGAACAAGGTCATCAGGCTGAAGGTCGTAAGTGTCAATAAGGTAATGAGCCAGACGGTTCGAACGATCATTAAGCTCACGGTAAGACATCCTTACATCCTGATATACTACGGCAATATGATCCGGAGTCCTTTCAACCTGGGCTTCAAATAATGCCTGAATCGTAGTGTCACTCGCATAATCACTTTCTGTAGACCATAACCCTGA
>NZ_QNUH01000011.1 GCF_003385495.1 Chryseobacterium elymi
GCTGAAAAGTTTTAAACTTGCGGGGTATGGGGTGGGTTTGAGAGTCGGAGAGTTTTTGTGTTTGAGAGGGAGGGTTGAGTTGTTTGTTGTTCGTTAAAATAATGTTGCTGGTTGCTGGTTAGTAGTAAATAGTTTGATACGGTTATTCCTTTCTAATATCTTGATTGACCGCGTCAAGCTGATGTTTCTCGACTCTTACAGCTTAAAATTCACCATTAGTATTATCAAACCTCAATTTCAGGTTTAACCTAAAAGTCTCCTGTCCGAAATCTGATGTCTGACATCTTGATTCCTGGTTCTTGGCTCTTGGCTGTACAATAAGTGGTATCTCATTCCGAACTCTGTTAACATAATAATAAATTGACTGATTATTAATCGTTATTGCAAGGAATTTTCGTAGTTTCAGAGAAAAATAAAGTATAATTATATCTTGATGAATTCTGTTAAAACCTATACGCTGTTCACGGATCATGATATCTACCTTTTTAAAGAAGGCAGACATTATAAGCTGTATGGGAAATTTGGAGCACATTCTGTTGAAAAAGAGGGTGTAAAAGGTGTCTATTTTTCGGTTTGGGCTCCCAATGCAAAAAAAGTTTCCGTTATAGGGAATTTCAACAACTGGAATCATAAAGATCATATTCTGTTTCCGCGGTGGGACGGATCGGGAATCTGGGAAGGATTTATCTCCGGACTTACTTGGGGAACGTTATATAAATATGCTGTAGAAACTGCCAGAGGTGAAATTCTGGAGAAAAGCGATCCTTATGCTTTAAGCTGGGAACAAAACTTACAGGCAGCTTCATTGGTTTCCACAACCTGGTACGAATGGAGTGATGAGGAATGGATGGAAAAGCGCTGGAAAAGCAACAGTCTGAATGCCCCGCTATCTGTGTATGAGCTGCATTTAGGTTCATGGGTAAGACAAGGCGATGCTCCGGATAAATATTTGAATTACCGTGATATTGCTGAGAAATTAGTTCCTTATGTAAAGGAAATGGGCTTTACGCATGTAGAATTCATGCCTGTCATGGAATATCCGTATGATCCAAGTTGGGGATATCAGATTACCGGATTTTATGCAGCCACCTCACGTTTCGGTTCGCCGCAGGATCTGATGTTTCTGATCAATGAGCTTCATAAAAATGACATTGGGGTTATTTTGGATTGGGTACCGTCTCATTTTCCGGGAGATGCTAACGGGTTGCACCGTTTTGATGGCTCTTACCTTTATGAACATGAAGATCCCAGAAAAGGGTTTCATCCTGACTGGAAGTCTTATATTTTCAATTACGGCAGAAATGAAGTTAAATCTTTCCTGATCTCGAATGCGATGTTCTGGCTGGAACGCTATCATGCAGACGGGCTTCGTGTAGACGCAGTTACATCCATGCTTCATCTTGATTATTCAAGAAACGAAGGAGAATGGGAGCCTAATATTGAAGGGGGAAATGTAAATCTTGAAGCCAAGGCTTTCCTGCAGGAATTCAATACGGCGGTTTATAAAGAATTTGGAGACAGTATTGTTACGATAGCTGAGGAAAGTTCAGATTTTCCTATGCTTACGAAACCTGTTCATGATGGCGGAGTAGGCTTCGGAATGAAATGGATGATGGGATGGATGCATGATACGCTGGATTATTTTAAAGAAGCTCCGGAAAACAGGAAATACCACCACCATAAAATCACTTTTGCGTCCGTGTATATGTATAATGAAAATTATATGATGCCACTGTCGCATGATGAAGTTGTACACGGAAAAGCGAGCCTGATCTATAAAATGCCAGGCGATGAATGGCAGAAATTTGCCAATCTCCGCACACTATATGTCTATATGTACACTCATCCTGGAGCCAAGCTTCTCTTTATGGGAGACGAGTTTGCACAGACTGGTGAATGGAATTTTACCAGGAGCCTCGACTGGCATCTGCTACAGTATCCGGTTCATAAAGGAATGCAGGCGCTCATCAAAGATCTGAATCATTTGTACAGGAAGGAGACTGCTTTTTATGAAAATCAATTTGATAAAAACGGATTTGAGTGGGTGGAAGCAGATGACCTTGAGAATTCCGTGTATGTGTATCTCAGAAAAGGCAAAAGAAGGGACGATGTATTGATGATTGTTCTCAACATGATTCCACAGGTTTTGGAATATACCATTGGAGTCAATGCAGGAACTCATTGGGAGGTTATATTCAACTCTGATGACCGGAAATATGGCGGAAGCGGTGTAGATGCTGATATTCTGAATGAAAAGCAGGAAGAATGGATGAGGCGTCCAAAATCTGTTACGCTCAAACTTCCGCCAATGGCAGGAATTATTTTAAGACAGAGAAAAGATAAAAAATATAAATTACAGAGAATAAAACAACATAAGAAATAATCAATATGATGTTAAGGGTTAAAAGCGGATTGATGAATTACAAATGACAGTGAAATTATGGTAATATATCATTTAAGTACAGAATGTTATCCGGTAGCAAAAGTAGGAGGTCTTGCAGATGTTGTGGGTGCGCTACCGAAATATCAGAATAAGATAAAGGGAATAGATGCCAAGGTTGTAATGCCCTGGTACAATAAATCTTTTATTCATGATCATGAGTTTGACATAGTTTTTGATGGTTTTATCCATCAGGGAGCGAATATGCTTCAGATTCAGGTCATGAAGGAGAAAACAGATGTTTTGGGATTTGAATTGTATATGGTGAAAATCCCGGGGCTTTTAGACAGAGAAAATCCTTATGGATATCAGGACGAAAGCTTCCAGTTTTTAGCCTTTCAGCATGGGGTACTTCACTGGCTGAGTGCTATGAAGATCCGTCCGGATGTATTGCATTGCCACGATTATCATACAGGGTTAGTTCCTTTTATGACGCAGCACTGTCCTGAATTTGAATTTTTAAAAGGGGTGAAAACTATCGGCACCATTCACAATGGAGAGTACCAGGGAATGATGAGCTGGAATATGGCAAATTATATGCCTCATTTTGATTCCTACAAATGGGGACTAATGGACTGGAATGGGCTCATTAATCCACTGGCAAGCATGATTAAATGTGCTGATGCTTTTACAACCGTTTCTGAAGGCTATCTCGAAGAACTGTTTATCAGTTTCCGTGGACTGGAAAGCCTGGTACGCCAGGAGTTCGGAAAAGCATATGGAATCATCAACGGGATTGATACGGAAGTATGGAACCCTGAAACCGATCCGATGCTGGATTTTAATTTTAATATTAAAAATGCAGTAGCACAAAAGAAAAAAAATAAAGAAAAGCTGTGCAAAGAATACGGTTTGAAGCCGGAGCTGCCTTTATTTGCATTTATTGGAAGATTTGCCACCGAAAAAGGGGCAGATTTCCTGCCGGATGTAGTCTGGAAAAGTATTAAGCAGAGTTATGGCGCACTGAATATTATGATCCTCGGTTCTGGAGATACCTATATTGAAAATAAGCTTAAAGAATATGCATATACGTATACTAATTTTGCCTTGGATCTGGGATATAAAGAATATCTTTCCCACAAGATCTATGCGTCCGCAGACTTTCTGCTGATGCCGTCAAGAGTGGAGCCATGCGGGCTGAATCAAATGTATTCTATGAGGTACGGAACAGTTCCTGTTGTAAGATATACCGGAGGCCTCAGAGATACAGTGGAAGATATTTCAACCGGAGGGGCGGGGTTAAATTTTACCTATCCGGGAGTAGATGATATAGTACATGCGATGAACAGGGCATTGGGAATTTATAACCAAAAAGGTGTTATGGAAGATCTTATCCATGCCAATATGAAATTTGATTTTGCATGGGAGAAATCTGCAGAAAAATATATAGCTTTATATAATAACTGATGTAATGAAAGTTTCCGGTTTCCTTTTGCTGATTATGATGCTGTTTTTTTCATGCAAAGAAGATAAAGGCAATTACCATGGCGGATATTACTGGATTTATACTTACGGATATCCGAGAATGGCTTTTTTTGAAGCAGCGGAAGGCATCTCTGAAAAATGGAAAATTAAATATTATGCTGTTTCAGGATGTACGGTCGACCAAAAAGACATGTATAATGCAGATGCAAAAAACAAAAAGACCTACACAGCAATTGAAAAAAAATTCGGGAAGAACTGGAGAGAAAAATACAATAAAGATATTGATGATTTCTTGATGAAGAAAGTAGATGTCATGGATATTCTTATAGCCAGTAAATTATTCAGGGATGAACTTAAAAAACATTATATAGAAGTTTATAATATAGATAAAGAAGTGTTTGAACTAAATAATGAAGGTGAATTCAGGGTTATTGTGTATAATAATGAACTCACGTATGAAAATAAAGAGTGCTTTAGATTAGTGGTAAATACTAAGAGAAAAACAGTAAATTTAATTCAATAAAACGCAAGATACCTATGAAACGAAACGTAATTTCCATTGTTTTGGGAGGCGGCAGAGGGACAAGATTATTCCCGTTAACATATTCAAGATCTAAACCGGCAGTTCCTATTGCAGGAAAATACAGGCTGGTAGATATTCCTATTTCCAACTGTCTGAATTCGGGACTCAATAAGATCCTGGTTTTAACACAGTTCAATTCAGCTTCCTTAAATTCACATATCAAGAATTCTTATCACTTTGATATTTTCAGCAAAGGATTTGTAGATATTCTCGCAGCAGAGCAGAATGTGGAAAACGACAGCTGGTACCAGGGAACAGCAGATGCAGTCCGCCAGTCGATGAAGCACCTGGAAAAATATGATTATGATTATATCCTGATCCTTTCCGGTGACCAGCTTTATCAGATGGATTTCAGGGAAATGCTCGATTTTCACATTGAAAATGGAGGCGACGTAACAATTGCGACCATTCCCGTGGTGGCAAAAGATGCCACAGGATTCGGGATCTTAAAGTCTGATGATGACGGTAATATCACATCCTTCTATGAAAAACCGGAATATGAGATCCTGGACAGCCTAAAATCTGAGGTTTCAGAAGAAAATAAACGTAAAGGAAAAGAATATCTGGCCTCGATGGGTATTTATATCTTTACAAGAACCATTCTGAAAAAAATGTTCGAAGATGGAGCCGGTGATGATTTCGGGAAAGATATTATCCCAAATTCTATCGGAAAATACAAAACACTGAGCTACCAGTATGAAGGTTACTGGACGGACATCGGAACCATAGAATCTTTCTACGAAGCCAACCTGGATCTGTGTCAGGACTTTCCACAGTTTAATCTGTTTTCCTCTTCCCCCATTTATACAAGAGCAAGGATGCTTCCGCCGTCCAAAATTAACGGTTCATATGTAAGCAAAGCTGTTTTCGGGGACGGATGCATCATCATGGCCGATAAAATTGAAAATTCCGTGATCGGGAACAGAACCAGAATAGATAAAGGAAGCACTATCGTCAATTCTTACGTAATGGGAGCTGATTTTTACCAGAATACTACCGAAATTGTACTCAATGACAGAAATGGGTATCCGAATATGGGAATCGGAAAATACTGCTATATTGAAATGGCTATTCTTGATAAAAACTGCTATATCGGCGACAATGTAAAAATTATCGGCGGAAAACATATTCCGGATGGCGATTACGGAACCCATTCCGTACAGGATGGAATTGTAGTGGTGAAAAAAGGCGCTGTTCTTCCTTCGGGAACTCATATCGGATGATGAAAAATCTGGTTAGTTGACCAGCTATAAATAAAAGAGGAGACATTATTGGGTCTCCTCTTTCTGCTTTTGTTATTGAGAAAGTAGTTTTAAGGAATATTCCAATTCCGGATCTTTCTGTTCCTTTAGTGATTTAAAAAAATAGTCATTTAATGGTGTGATCAGGGATTACACCTGTGCAATTGGCAACATTTCTGAAATTGAATACAGGGAAAAACCCATTGAAAAAAAAATAAAATAAAAGGAAATACAAATAACTGTTTCATAGAAAAATATTTAATTTTAGGCTTTTTCATGCATTAAAAAATATACCTTTATTTTAGTGTTAAAAGTGGAATTATTTTTATAAAATAACATGCTTATAATTAAAATTACTAGTTATAATGGGCTTTTTTAAAAATTAAAATTTGTAATAATTCACTTTTTTATATAGTGATTTGTTTTTTGAGGTGATCTTTTCAAAATAACTGAGATATTGGTTACTTTTTTTATTTGTCTTACTTTTGCGTGATGCGTTTTTTTAAAATAATAGCCGTAATTCTTGTTCTTGTGGTAGGAGCCTATGCTGCTTCCATGTATTTTTTTGTGGACGAAAACAAGGATTTTAAGATAGAAAAAGAAGTTGATTATCCCATAGATAAAGTCTTTTCCCAGTTTAATAATCTTCAGAACTTTACCCGCTGGAACAATTTTTTTACCAGTTCATCCTCTATTGATATCGATTATTATACCCCTTATGAAGGTCAGGGAAGTGCAATAAGCTATATAGACCCAAAAAACGATACGGACGGAGAAATGTTCATCCGGTATGAAAATCCTGCTAAAAGCTTGAGATACCAGCTTTTCGAAGACAGAAACGAAAGCCCAACGGTGGTAGATGTTCAGTTCAAACCTGTTTCTGCAGACAAAACAAAGATTACGTGGTACGTGCACACGCCTAAACTTTCTGTGTTCAGAAGGGTGGAAAATTTCTGGACAGAAGACCGGTTTGCCGAAAATATTAATAAAAGCATGGTCAATCTGAAAAATGTGCTGGGCAATAAAGTGGAAAAAGACAACCAGATGGCGTCCATCAAATATGACAGCCTCATGGTGGAAAATGAGGAAGATAAGCTGTTGCTGGGCATCAATGTAAGTGCATCCAACAAGAAAGAAGCTCTCTATAAAAACATCGTTATGAATTACAGTAAAGTTTATAACTACGTCACAATGGATCTTGGTAAAAAAGACGATGAATTCGGCTTCCCTGTACTGATTACCGATGCCGATAACTACAAAGACAAAGAAGTTTCTTATTTCCTTGGAATTCCGCTTTCCAAAAAGATAGGAGTTCCGGATAACAATTTCAATTTCCGGACTGTAAACCCTTCTCAAAATTATGTGATGTACTACAAAGGAAGCTATGAGGGCAGAATACGGGCAGTTCAGCAGCTGATTCAGAAGGCGAAAAAAGACGAGATGCGCTTCGTAGATATCCGTCAGACCTTTATTGAACGTCCGATTGAAGGGCAGGAGGTGAATATTAAGCTCTCATTATCAGTGTTTAAGTAATTTTTTTTCAATTATTTTTTTCTTAATTTTTTTTAACGGTTTCAGGCTGTCTTAACTCGGTTTTTTTTATTAAATTTGAAGATTAATTCTACAAATAAATTTTAATAATAGATAAACTGTAATAATGGACAGATTTTCATTCCTAAACGCAGCTCATTCTCAGTTAATTGAGGATTTATACCAACAGTACTTAAAATTCCCGGATTCTTTAGAGCCATCATGGAAAGCCTTTTTTCAAGGCTTTGATTTTGCTTTGGAGAACTATGGAGATGACGATAACATCCAATATATCCAGGCTTCGGCCAATGCTGCTCCGGCAGTACAGCAGATCTCTCAGGCAGTAGTCGGCGGAGAGGTTCCTGAGCACATCAAAAAAGAGTTCAAGGTAGTAAACCTTATCGAGGCTTACAGAACAAGAGGGCACCTGTTCACAAAAACAAATCCTGTCAGAGAAAGAAGGCATTATACACCTACTTTAGACATCGAGAACTTCGGTTTGAGCAAGGAGGATTTAAATACAAAATTCAACTGTGCTGTTGAAACAGGAATGAAAGAGCCTGCTACATTACAGGATCTGATCAAGCATTTGGAAAATATCTACTGCGATTCTATCGGGGTAGAGTATACGTATATCAACAATGTTGAAGAAAAAGATTTCATTAAGAAGTGGCTTCAGGTGAACGAAAACCACCCAAGCCTTTCTGCCAATGAAAAAACTGAGATTTTATTAAAATTGAATCAGGCAGTAGCTTTTGAAAACTATCTTCACACAAAATTTGTAGGACAGAAAAGATTCTCTCTGGAAGGAGGCGAAACATTAATTCCCGCATTGGATCAGCTGATCTCAAGATCTTCTCAACTTGGAGTCGATGAAGTGGTATTAGGAATGGCCCACAGAGGAAGGCTGAATGTTTTATCAAACATTTTCGGGAAATCTTACAAGCAGATCTTCTCAGAATTTGAAGGAAAAGAATTTGAAGAAGATGTATTCTCAGGTGACGTTAAGTATCACTTAGGATCATCTAAAAAAGTGAAAACAGCATCCGGAGAAGAAGTAGCTATCAACCTTACGCCGAACCCGTCTCACCTTGAAACCGTAGCAGCTCTTGTAGAAGGGATCTGCCGTGCTAAGATAGATGACAAATACAAAGGAGACGGCTCCAAGATCCTTCCTATCGTGATCCACGGTGACGGTGCTATTGCTGGTCAGGGTATTGCTTATGAAGTAGCTCAGATGATGACCTTAGAAGGATACAGAACAGGAGGAACTGTTCACATCGTTGTTAACAACCAGGTATCATTTACCACAAACTATGCTGACGCAAGATCTTCAACATACTGTACAGACATTGCGAAAGTAACAGAATCTCCCGTAATGCACGTTAATGCGGATGATGCTGAAGCGGTAGTTCATGCCATGCATTTTGCAGCAGATTTCAGAGCAAAATTTGGAAAAGACGTCTATATCGATTTATTAGGATACAGAAAATATGGGCACAATGAAGGTGATGAACCTAGATTCACACAGCCTAATTTGTATAAACTAATTTCTAAACATCCGAACCCAAGAGAAATTTATAAAGATAAATTACTTAAGGACAGCATTACATCCAATGATCTTATTGCAAAAATGGAATCAGATTTCAAAGCACTTTTAGATAAAGACTTTGATGCTTCCAAAGAGATCGAAAAAAATGCAATGGATCTTTTCATGGCAGAAGACTGGACCAATTATCCGATCGGAAAAAGAGGGGCAGTTCAGATTCCTGTAGATACAAAATATGACCTGGCTAAACTTAAAGAGCTGGCGATTAGAATGTCATCTCTTCCTGCTGATAAAAAGTTCATCAATAAAATTACAAGACTGTTTGATAACCGTGTTAAAGCTATCGAAGGAAATTCATTAGACTGGGCTCTTGGAGAATGGTTGGCATACGCTACACTTCTTGTTGAAGGGCACAATGTGAGAATTTCCGGAGAAGATGTAGAGAGAGGAACATTCTCCCACAGACATGCGGTGGTAAAAACTGAAGATACAGAAGAAGAGTATATCCCATTGAGACATGTATCAGAAAGCAGATTTGATGTGTATAACTCTCATCTTTCAGAATACGGAGTTTTAGGTTTCGACTACGGCTATGCAATGGCTTCTCCTAACACGCTGACCATCTGGGAAGCTCAGTTCGGAGACTTTGTGAACGGTGCTCAGATCATCGTTGACCAATATCTGGCTGCTGCAGAAGAAAAATGGAAGATTCAGGACGGATTGGTAATGCTATTGCCTCACGGTTCAGAAGGTCAGGGTGCAGAACACTCTTCAGCAAGATTAGAAAGATTCTTAACGCTTTGTGCGAACGAAAATATGGTGGTAGCCAATATCACTTCACCTGCCAACTACTTCCACTTATTAAGAAGACAGCTTAAATGGACATTCAGAAAGCCGTTGATCGTAATGAGCCCTAAATCCCTGTTGAGACACCCGAAAGTGGTTTCTCCACTGGAAGATTTTGCAAACGGTTCATTCCAGCCGATCTTGGACGATCCTACAGCAGATCCTAAAAAAGTTGAAAAATTAGTATTGTGTTCAGGTAAATTATACTTCGAATTATTAGCGAAGAAAGAGGAACTTAACTGTGAAAATATTGCACTGGTAAGATTAGAGCAGTTGTATCCGCTTCAGGCAGATGCATTAGAAACAATCTTCAGCAAGTATGGTAACAGAACACAATTGGTTTGGGCTCAGGAAGAACCAGAAAATATGGGCGCTTGGTCTTATATCCTGAGAAACTTCAGAGATACTGGAATCCAGGTAGTAGCTCCGGTACCAAGCGGTGCTCCGGCTCCGGGAAGCCACAAAATGTTTGAGAAAAACCAGAATGCAGTAATCAACAGAGTTTTCGACAGAGACGATGCTCCTGCAAAAAGACCCGTTACAGCGTAATTAAGAATAATACCCAATTAAAAAAATAAAAAATACTCAATATGTCAGTTTTAGAAATGAAAGTTCCTTCACCGGGAGAATCCATTACAGAAGTTGAAATTGCAACTTGGCTTGTGAAAGATGGTGATTATGTAGAAAAAGATCAGCCCATCGCAGAAGTAGACTCAGATAAAGCAACTCTTGAATTGCCTGCAGAACAGAGCGGTGTAATCACATTAAAAGCAGAAGAGGGTGATGTAGTACAGGTTGGCCAGGTAGTTTGTTTAATTGATATGGATGCTGCAAAACCTGAAGGCGCAAGCGCACCGGCTGCAGAAGCTCCAAAACAGGAAGAAGCTCCAAAAGCGGCTGAACCGGCTAAACAGGAAGCTCCAAAACCAGCTGCTCCGGCACCGGCTCCACAAACGTATGCAACAGGTGCTCCATCTCCTGCAGCTAAAAAGATTCTTGATGAGAAAGGTATTGAGGCTGGACAGGTTTCAGGAAGCGGAAGGGACGGAAGAATCACTAAAACTGATGCAGAATTAGCTGCTGTTCCTGCTTTAGGAGGAAGTCCTTCTACTGCAACAGGAGCTCGTACTACAACGACGACTAAACTTTCAGTTCTAAGAAGAAAAATCGCTTCAAGATTAGTTTCTGTAAAGAATGAAACAGCCATGTTGACAACTTTCAATGAAGTTGACATGTCTGAAATCTTCAGATTAAGAAAACTATATAAAGAAGAATTTGCTCAGAAGCATGGAGTAGGACTAGGCTTTATGTCTTTCTTTACAAAAGCGGTTACAAGAGCATTACAAATGTATCCGGATGTAAATGCATCTATCGATGGAGATTTTAAAGTAAACTATGATTTCTGCGATATCTCGATTGCAGTTTCAGGTCCTAAAGGATTAATGGTTCCGGTATTGAGAAATGCTGAAAACATGTCCTTCGCCGGAGTTGAAGCCAATATCAAAGATCTTGCAACTAAAGTAAGAGACGGTAAAATTACAGTTGATGAAATGACTGGCGGTACATTCACTATTACAAACGGTGGTACTTTCGGATCTATGATGTCTACACCAATCATCAACCCTCCGCAGTCTGCTATCCTTGGAATGCACAATATTATCCAGAGACCGGTAGCGGTTGACGGACAGGTAGTGATCAGACCAATGATGTACGTAGCTATGTCTTATGACCACAGAATTATTGACGGAAAAGAATCTGTAGGATTCCTTGTAGCGGTAAAAGAAGGTATCGACAACCCTGTTGAAATACTAATGGGCGGAGACGAAAGAAAAGGCCTTGGATTATAGATTTTATTAAAATTATACTATAACTTACAATCTCGCCTTAAAAAAGGCGAGATTTTTGTATCTGTTAAAGAAATACTAAGATGATGTTCTCAAAAATGACTTCCAATATCAAAGTTTCAGTAATACCTGAATATGATAGTAAAAACAGTTATCCATCTGAAAACCGTTACGTCTTCAAGTATAATATTACGATAGAGAATGACGGCAGCTTTCCAATTAAAGTATTGAAAAGAAAATGGTTAATCTTCGATGTAGGTTTCGGATATACTGAGATTACAGGTGATGGTGTAATAGGATTGACACCAGAGATTCCTGTAAGCGAAAATTTTGCTTATTTCTCTAATGTAATGCTTCGCTCCGGAGTAGGGAATATGAGCGGAAAATACCTTGTTAAAAACATGGAGACCCAGGAAACTTTTGAAATTGAGATTCCAAAGTTCAATCTGCTGTCTGAAGTGTTAAGCAATTAGGAATATTCCTTTTTGAGATTGGTGTAGGAAATAAAATACTGATTGTGAATAGCAGCCGGAAGTGAAAGCTTTATTATAGTTTTTTAATGTACTTATTTAAGAAAGAACCATGTATTTCTTCATTCTCAGTGATGATTAATTTTTCAAAAGCCAACAGCGAAATTTTTGCACAAGCTTCCGCATCGTCTCCGGCCCGGTGATGGTTAAGGCTGATTTGATGATGTTCCGCCAGATGTTTCAGTCCGTATTTCGGAAGATAATTCCACGACTTTTTAGCCAGTTGAATGCTGCAAAGATAATTCAGTTTCGGAGCAAACATGCCGTAATGTTCAAAACAACCTCTTAAAACACCTGCATCAAAGCTTGCATTATGGGCAATCATCAGCGTTCCATACATCATTTCTTCAGCTTCATACCAAATCTCATCAAAAGTAGGAGCATCCTTCACATCTTCAGGAGTTATCCCATGAACTCCGATATTAAATCTGCTGAAATAAGGAAAGCTCGGCGGTTTAATCAGCCAGGTTTTCGTTTCCACAATCTTCGAATTCTGAACAACACAAATACCCATTTCGCACGCTGAACTTTTTTCGTGAGTAGCTGTTTCAAAATCTATTGCGCAGAAATCCATTTTTTTGAGTTATAATTTATGAATTGTGGGTTATGACTTGCTGGTTTAATGTTCAGAGTTTAAAATTTTAAATTGTTTGAAGTTATGAATTTTTTGTAAAATACGATGTTGTTGGGAATATCCTATAATCATTTTGATACACCTAATTCCTATAACCTATTTTCCACCTAAAAAATGTCTGAAGATCAGCCATTTCGACTGATAGAATTTGTTTTCCTGATGTTTCTGACGAAGTTTCCATGTTCCGGGAAGTTGCCCATAAAAACCGAAATGGGCCCTTACCACAGCCCAAAGGTGTGGAAATCCATTCTTTAATCCGAAATAAATTCCTGCAATTCCATCTAGGCACAGTCTGAAAAATATCAGTCCTATCAGTTTAGGAAACGGCAGATTTTTCAACATCATAGAAAGATTGTTTCTGATGTTTAAATAAGTCTTTTGTGCGCTTTGCTTATTCAGGGTTCCGCCGCCAACATGGTATACTTTTGATTTTCCTGTATAGAAGATCTTCTTTCCCGAATTAATCAGTCTCCAGCAAAGGTCAATCTCTTCCTGATGAGCAAAAAATCTTTCATCAAATCCATTTTGCTCCCAAAAATCTTTTGAACGTACAAAAAAGCAGCATCCTGAAGCCCAGAAAATTTCTGTTTCATCATCATACTGGCCGTTATCCTCCTCAAGATCGTCAAATACACGTCCGCGGCAGTAAGGATAACCCAGATTGTCAATAAGACCTCCCGCAGCACCGGCAAACTCAAATTGTTTTTTATTGTTGAAAGATAAGATTTTAGGCTGTACAGCTGATATTGAGGGATCTTTCTGAAAGAGATCCAAGGCAGGATTGATCCAGTTTTCGGTAACCTCCACATCAGAGTTGAGAAGACAGTAATATTCGTTTTTTATTTCCTTTAAACCTTCATTATACCCCCCTGCAAAACCATAATTCTGATTGTTTTTAACGATGTTTACGATAGGAAAATGAGTCTGTACAAATTCTATCGAATCATCGGTAGAAAGGTTGTCTATCACATAAATATCTGCATCCCGGGAAAAACCAACAACACCGGGAAGAAATTTTTCAAGCCAGTTTTTACCGTTCCAGTTTAAAATAACAACTGCTAAATTTTTCGGCATCGGAATTATATTTTTTCAGCGTCAAACGTTTTGATAGATTCCTGGTACTTCCATTTTCTGTGTGACCAGAGATAATTGTCCGGATGCTTGTGCAAAGTGTTTTCCAGAAGCTTATGAAATTTCCTTACCACTTCATGTTCCGTAAACTTTTCACCGTCAGGATAGATCCTGTGGTAGTTCACCTGGTAATATCCCCGCTTTACTTTTTTCATTTCACAGTAAATGAACGCAAGGTCCATTCTGGTAGCCAGCTTATCATATCCTATAAATGCAGGGGTTCTCTGGTGCAGGAACTCTAATCCGTAATTGACGTGAGCAACATGCGGGGTCTGATCTGCTACAAACATATAAGCCGATTCACCATCATTTTTAGACCTGAAGATATTCATAATCACTTCATTGGCTTCCAGGGCTTCATTTCCGAATTTATTTCTAACCCTCTTCATCTGATTTTCCCAAAAATCACTGTTTACCTTTCTGTATACCGGATGACAGTGCTTCTGCGGAATAATTCTTGCGAAAGCATTCATCCATTCCCAGTTAAAGACATGCCCGGCAAGCATGATTACATTTTTACCTTCTGCTTTAGCCTCATGGAATGCTTCCTGATTGATATGCTGCATTCTTACCCGGGATTCCGTTTCAGAGATACTGAAAGATTTAATGGTTTCTACAAGATAATCCGAAAAATTCAGATAAAATTTCTTTCTTATGCTTCTTATTTCTTCCTCAGATTTTTCAGGAAAAGAGTTTCGGAGATTCTGTGTAATCACCTTCTTCCGGTAGCCTACCAGGTAGTAATTTAAAAAGAACATAACATCCGAAAAAATATACAATACTTTAAGCGGAAGTTTAGAAATTAAATATAATATTTTGATTAGGAAATTCATAAAACATGCAAATCTAGTGATAATAAAATTATGGTTCTATTTTTGCTTGCAATAAGTATTATTTTTTTTATTTTTATGTTATGAAAAAATTGTCGATCATAGCCTTCCTTGGACTAAGCATACTTGCTTTTTCCCAGGAAACCAAAAATGTACCGGAAGCAAGAAAGCAGGATAATGCCCTTCTGGTAAAACCTGATCATGCAGAATTGGATGCGAAGAAGAAAGCAGGAGAGGAAAAAGCAAAACTTCCCAAACCTTATGATCCTAAAGCTAATGCTGAAGCTGATATCAATAAGTTAATTGCCCAGGCTAAAAAGGAAGGTAAAAATATTTTGATCCAGGCAGGTGGAAACTGGTGTATCTGGTGTCTGCGTTTTAATAATTTTGTTCAAAGTACTTCTGAGTTGAAGGAAACTGTAGATAAAAACTATTTGTATTATCATTTGAATTATTCCCCGGAAAATAAAAATGAAAAAGTTTTTGCTAAATATGTTGACATTAAAGAAAAGCTTGGCTATCCTTTTTTCATAGTTTTGGATAAAAACGGAAAAATGATTTATGTTTTAAAAGACAGTTCTGTTCTTGAAGAAGGAAAAGGATACAGCAAAGAAAAAGTAAAAGAGTTCTTTGATCAGTGGGCTCCAAAGTCATAAAAAATATAATCGGGAAATTTCCCGGTTTTTTATTTATAACAGTTTCCTGATCCAGCTTAATTTCTTTTCAGAATAAGGCGGATATTTTATATCAGGCTCGCCCCAGGTTGCTTTTTCAAGAATGGATTTCTGATGAGAAAATGCTTCAAAACCATATATTCCATGATAACTTCCAATACCTGAGTTTCCAACCCCTCCAAAAGGAAGACGGTCATTTCCTAAATGCATGATCACATCATTAATACATCCTCCACCAAACGACAATTTCGTGGTGAACGCTTCTTTTTCTTCGGAATTCCGGGTAAAAAGATAGGCAGCAAGTGGTTTTTCAAGCTCCAGAATAGTAGTAAGAACCAGATTGAAATTCGTAAAGCTGATGACAGGGAGTATAGGTCCGAAAATTTCTTCCTGCATAACATCATCTTCCCAACTTACATTATTCAGAAGGGTAGGTTCTATAAATAGGTTCTTTTCATCAAAATTTCCTCCAAAGTAAACTTTTTCCTTATTGATAAGATTCATCAGCCGTTGGAAGTTTCTTTGATTAATAATTCTTGTATAATGTTCAGAGTCCGGTCCGTATTTAAATTCCGTAATATATTTTCTCAACATTTCCAGAAACTGTTCATGGACAGATTCTTCAACTAGCAAATAATCAGGGGCTACACAGGTTTGTCCGGCATTGAGGAATTTTCCCCATACAATTCTTTTGGCAGCTACCTCAAGATCTGCATCTTTGGTTACAATAGCGGGCGATTTTCCGCCCAATTCAAGCACAACAGGCGTTAAATGTTCTGCAGCAGCCTGATAAATGATCTTTCCAACCTTAGTGCTTCCGGTAAAGAATATTTTGTCGAATTTTAACTTTAAAAGCTCTGTGGTTTCACCAATACCGCCTTCATACACATACAGATATTCGGGAGGGAAATTTTCATTGATGATTTTTGCCATTGCCTTCATTGTATTTTCAGCGATTTCACTGGGCTTAAGAATACAGCAGTTTCCGGCAGCCATTGCTGCAATAATGGGAGAAAATGACAGCTGATAAGGATAATTCCAGGCTCCAATGACGAGTACACAGCCAAGCGGGTCAGCGTAAATTTTACTGTTTCCCAGTTGGTTGACAAGATTGGTTCTGACTTTTTTAGGCTTTGAAAGGGATTTTAAATTTTTGATATAATAATTAATATCATTCAGAATAAAAGACAATTCGGTGGTGAAGGTATCAAATTTTGATTTTCCAAAATCCTTGTTAATAGCCTCATACAGCATGTTTTCATGAGAAATAATAAGGTTTTTAAGCTTTTCAAGATACATTTTCCGGAAAGCAAGGCTTTTGGTTTGTTGTGTTTTGAAAAAATCTCTTTGCTTCAGTAGAATACTCTCAATTTCCATCGGTGACTTTTATAATATTAAACGTTCTTATTTTCAGGATCGTATAGGTTGGAAATTTATTAATAATAATTAAATATTGATCTAAATAAAATCATTTTATATTATTTTTTAATTGAAGTGATTTTGACTTTTGAAAGATTATGAAAACTAAAAAGGGTTGTCGATATTTGTTTTGCGAACTATATCAAAGACAACCCCATTATGTACTATGTATTTAGCAAAGATACGATAGAAGATGAAATAATTCCAAATTTACCAAAAGGCAAACGAGGCTTTAAGCCAACAGCTCCTTTGGCTGAGATTATTAGCTGTACTTTGTACAAATTAAAGACAGGGATCAGTGGCACCTTTTGCCCGTTAGGAGTTTGTTCAGCCGTATTGTTCTTAGCTATAAAACAGTTTTTGGGCATTATAGAAATTGATGCAAACAAGGATCATGGAAAAGTTGTTGGATACAATTATTAAAAAAATATAAATCCTTGTTAGATCTCTCAAGTTCAGATCTGGACGGCAGTCATACCACGGCATTACGAGGCGGCGAAGAGGTAGGATATCAAGGGCGAAAAAAAAGAAAAACGACTAATACTTTATACCTAAGGTTTTGATTCTGTAGATCTACTTTTGGCTTGCGAACAAAAAGAAATAATTCCTAATATAGCATATAACAGAAGAAATAATAGCCAATACACTGAGCGTATATTAGATAAAAAGCTTTATAGAGAACGATATTCGATCGAAAGAACAAATGCTTGGATGGATAGTTATCGAACTATTCTTAATCGATTTGAAACAACTGTTTCAAGTTGGATAGGATTTAATTTTATCGCATTCATAATCATTGCAATTAAGAAATTTATAAAAACTAAAAAGTCAAGATCACTTCATTAATTTAATGATAAATATTATAAAATTCATTATTTGGTGATAAAAATTTTGTAGTTTTATTTATATTAAATTTAAGGATGAGAAAGTTACTCTATTTATTCCCTTTATTCTTTTATTATTTCAGTTACGCACAATGTACAGGCTGCGGTGTTCAAAACCCTACCGATCCCAATTATCATTTTCCTGATAATACAACAGTCTGCTTTACTTCCGATATGACATTCAATAATCCGACGTTCGGGACAAATGCTAAGATTTGCATTGCTTCCGGTGTTACCTTGCAGTTTCAGAATAGTATAAGCGGAGCGGCCAATGCTCCTGTAAGCCTTGAAGTGCATGGAACACTCAATTTTAATCAGACCATAACGAGCGTTGCCAATCTCAATGTTCATGTTTTTGATACCGGGAATATAACAGTAGGCGGAGGGAATGGAAATCTCACCATTGACGGACAGATCAATGAAATTGTCAATGAGGGGCTTATAGAAATGGGAGTTTTGCAATTAGGGAATAATTCCACCAATAAGATTGATAATTTTGGAAATCTGAATATTAACGGAAACCTGAATATGAGCAGTTCTGCTACCACTTTATTCAGGAACGAAGGGGGCGGATTGATATTTATCGGCGGTAACTATGGGAATAACGAACAGAGTGTGTATGTCAATTGTGGTACCATTATATCTCAGAACGGATTTAATATTAATGGTGGTAAAATTATCAATACTGGATTTTTTACAGTTGAGGGAGATATTAATTTGTCCGGAAGCAGTAGTGAAATTTATAATTTTGGACTTTTTACTTCTACTGGAAATATGAATAATGCCCCTGCTGATGCTGTTATTTATAATGAAGGAGAACTGGCGCTGAACCAGTATCAAGGGGGAAATGCTGCCATTCAGGGACCTTCTTCATCTACAAAAAAAGGATATATAGTGTTGCAAAATCCTATTCAGGTGGGAAATGTGGCTGTGGGGCCCAATCTCGATTTCAGAAGAACAACAGGTATTTCTGACCCAGGTACGGTCTTCATGAACAGTAATCCAACCTTTCTGACGAATGTTACCTATGATTGCGCTTCTACCAACAGCTGTAGTGCGCCTCTGATCATTAATCCCGGATTTTGTCCTGCCATTAATGGAGATTTCCCCCCAATGGCGGTAGATGATACCTATACTATTGCTGCAGGAGGATCTTCTGTGGGAATTGTACTGGATAACGATTTTGAAACGTATGGCGGAGCACAGGCAACCCTTTCCAATGTTATTTTATCTCAGGTATCCACCTCAAATTCCAATATTTCATTGAATACTACGGATGGACATATTCTGGTAGCTCCGGGAACTCCTCCAGGCAATTATACTTTAGTCTATCAGATCTGTCAGACCGTTTCTCCGTCAAATTGTGACACGGCAACGGTAACTGTTACAATTCAGGGGACTTTACCTTGTTATAAACCTGCAGCTACAGCAGGAACTGTTCTTTCTCCGGATTTTGGAATTACTTCATTAAGCAGGGCAGATAAAGGAGCAAACAACTGGCCCGGCTTACGAAAAGGAGCTTGGGTTGTATTGGAATCGAAAAATAAAGGCTTTGTTCTTAACAGGCTTACCGATGCTCAGGTAGCAGCCATTCCACAGGCAGATCTTAAAGAAGGAATGATGGTTTACAATACCACACAAAATTGTCTGCAGGTCAATACTGACGGAACAGCTGCAGGTTGGAAATGTTTCAATACCCAAACCTGCCCGGATTAACCAAAAACTGAATAGTTATGAAAAAAATAGTCTTAATCATTATAATAACAGCCTCCGGAATTTTTAATGCACAGGTTGCTTTAGGGAAAACTGTTTTAGAATCAACTTCATCATCTATTGAATTCGGGAGTGAGAACCGCGGGCTTGTTCTTCCCTGGGTAACTAATTCCTCGGGCATTCAGAATCCTGTGAATGGTACTCTGGTTTTTGATACTTCGGATATGAAGGTGAAAGTTTATCAGAATAACCTTTGGAAAGATCTTTCCGTAGATACAACAGGTACTGCTGATACAAGTCTGCAGGATGGTTTGGCAGATCAGCCTGATGCAAAAGTTTCTGTAGGCACACCATCTTCCGTTTCAGGAATTCTGGTGCTGGAGGATAATAATAAGGCCATGATTTTACCGAAAGTAGCTTCTCCTCATCTCAATATTATTTCTCCTGCAGCCGGCATGATGGTTTATGATACCCAGAAAAAGCAGTTAGCCGTTTTCAACGGAACAGTGTGGTCTTTTTGGGGCGAGTAATTCTACATGATATTTCGTACTGCTATTTTTACAGGATGATACAACAGTAGCCCAATTGCAGTAATAAGAGCCAGCCAGAACAGACCCGTAAAAATTTCCATATTGGAAAGTAGAATAGACTGAGCTGTTATTTTAGCTTTAAAAGCACCGGCTGTCATGGATAAAGAATCATTAACCGGTAGTTTGGAAATATTGGCTCCAAAGATTTGACTCCACTGATTATAGAAGACAGGATTCGTATCCGTGAGATTAGCGCTAAGAGTGTCGGAATGTTTTAATGTTAAAAATAACATCAGATTTTGCATCAAAGCATAACTGATAGCGGTTGTCCAGAAACGGGTGGTTGTTCCCAGCGCAGTAGCATTGGACACATATTCTTCCGGTGTTCCTGAAATTAAAAAGAAGACAAGCGGCGTAAATAATAATCCCTGAGCAGCTCCCTGCAGAAATAAGGGCGGGCAGATTGTAGAAAGGGTAGTGTCAGGATAAAAAGTATACGTAAACCAGGCACAATCTATGGCCAGTAAAAGAAATCCTGTAAAGAAAACAATCCTTGAGGAAATTCCCCGAACCAAACAGATTCCCGATAAAAAAATACCAATAAACGTCCCTGCCACATTCCAGTATTGAATATTGACAATATAGTCCCATGGCCATTTCCAGACCGTTGCCATAATGTTGTAAACATTGTTCAGGCCGGAACGGATCGGATAAAAAATAAAAAAAAGGATCATCCCGGCAATCACATTCTTTGAGCTGAATACTTCAAAATGAAAGATCGGTCTTTTGGAATTCCTTTGCTTGAGCATAAACAATCCTCCCGAAAGAAGAAATATAAAAAGAGACATGATAATGGTATCAGACTCAAACCACATCAGTCTTTTTCCGTAAATGATAGCATACCCTCCTGACTGAAGACAGGCCCACAACAGGAACCAACTTGTGGTGTCCAGTTGATAAAGTGGCATTTTAGGAAAAAATCGGTTGGTATTGAAAAGAACGATTCCGATAACCAGGACAAAAACATGAAAATAAACCATCATCAAGATCATATGCCGGAAATCATAATTTTCAATGCTTGATTTAAGTAGTGATGTAGTGACTGTTCCTCCTGTGAGCATGATGGTATACATGAAAAGATAGGCTATTACCTTAGCGTGTTTGGTTTTCAATTCAGCAATGATCAGCGGGAGAAAAATAGCGCCTTCCAGCAGCCCGAAAATGCCTTCCAGAAATCTTATGACCAGTATGACCTGGTAATTGTTGGTAACCGAGAGGGCGTAAAGAATGATCACAGAAATGGAAGACATCAGCAAAACATAATATTTAACGCTGAAATAAGCCATAAACCTCTGTAAAACCAAAAGAGTGACCACAAAGGTTCCATACATCAAAATCAATAAATACTGGATGTCATCTGAATCTACATCCATAAAAGAAGAAGTGAAGGCACTGTTGGAATGCAAAAGCGACAACAACATCAGGTGGGGAAATAGTGCCAACACCAGAAGCGGCAGCTTCAGCCATTGCGGGACCCATTTGTGATAAATTGTATTATGCTGCATAAGATGTGTAAATGCGATAATTGGTGATTATTAATTTAATGCGAAGGCATAGATATTTCTCACTATTTCATCGAAATAAAATGCGGAAAGACAAAGAGCAGAATGTAAAAGTAAAAGGTAAGATGACAAACGCTAAAGAATAACCAAAAGCCTGTCGCTGCAGTCTCGTCTTTCCGCTAAAAAAAATCTAATCTGGCTGTTATTGATGTAGAAATTGGATTTGTGATGTTTACTATCTTTCACTCTAAAACTCTAAAACTCTAAAACTCTAAAACTCTAAAACTCTAAAAACTTAAAACCCTCCCACACAAAAACTTTATATCTTCTTCGCGCTCACCAGGACATTCATTCCGGAAAGTAGTTTTTTGTTATTTTGATGGGTATCGAGAATGATTTTTACCGGAAATCTCTGTTCGATTTTGACAAAGTTTCCCGTAGCATTATCAGGCTTTACCAGAGAAAACTGTGAGCCTGATGCTGGTGATACAGAAACTACTTTTCCTTTAAACTCAATTTCAGGATAGGCATCTGCAGTAATTGTTACTTCCTGCTTCGTGTCGATTTGTCCGAGTTGTGTCTCCTTATAGTTGGCAATGATCCATTTTTCCTTGCTTACCATTTGTACCAGAGCCTGGCCTTCTTTGATCAGCTGTCCTTCCTGGATTGTTTTTCTGCCTACCCAGCCATCGTAAGGAGCGGTGATCACGGTATATGAAAGAAAAAGTCTGGCATTGTTCAGGTTTGCATAGTTCTGCTGGATCTGGCTTTTTACCGGAGCCACTTTAGTCTGCTGTTCATTAGCACCGGCCTTTACTGAATTTTTTTGCTGTTCTAAGGCTAAAAGATTAGCTTTTGCCTGTTCATAAGAAGCTTTTACATTCTCAAACTGCTGTTCGGTTGCGGCATCTTCAGACACCAGGTTTTTATATCTTTTAAAATCCTGTTCCGTTCTCCATATATCAATTTTTGCTGAAGCTATTTTGGCATCAATGATCTTTGAATCACTTTCCTTTGTATTGACACCGCTCTCAATGGTTGTGATATTTTCTGCGTTGGCATGAAGGCCAGCCTCAGCCATTTTTACCTGGTTGATGAACTCTCTGTTGTCGATCACGACTAGGGTATCTCCTTTGTGCACGAACTGGTTTTCTTCAAACCGTATCTTTTTAATGAATCCCGAAACCTTACTGGAAACCGGGGTAATATACTGTTCGATCTGGGCATCGTTCGTGGTGACGTTTTTTCTTGAGAAGAGATAGAAACTTACCATGCCTGTGATGCCGCTGATGATCAGGATCCAGGCCAGAAGTGTAATTGACTTGTTGATTCTTTTTTCCTTTTGTGTCAGTTGTTTCTTTGCCATAGTTTTTATAAGTTTCCAATCGTGTACTGGAGTTGATAATATTTTAGTTGTCGGTTAATTTTTACGGAAATAAGATTGGATTCAGCTTCCAGATAAGCATTATCTGCATCGATGAGTTCTGTGATCAGGCTTAGTTTATTCGCATATTTTGTCCTTACAATGCGGTAGTTTTCTTTGGCCTGGCCAATGGCTTCTTCGGCAATCTTTACTTTCTGATCGGTTTCTTCGAATTTTTTATAAGCTTCATAAACAGAGTGTCTTACCTTTTCATCATTCTCTTCAATCTGGAGCTTTGCCAGATCAATACTTTCCCGGGCTTCCTGCATCTTGTATTTGTTTTTATACAGATTTTCGATGGGATAAGTAAGATTCACTCCAAGCATTCCCAAACGGTAGGCGTAAGGCTCAGGAGGGAAAAACATCATATTGGGATACTTAATAAAATATTCTCCACTTGCGGTAATTTTGGGTAAATAAATCGCTTTTGTAATTTTCTGATCCAGTTCTTTTAACGAAAGATTTTTATGGGTTATTTCTACGGATTCGTTTTTATTTAAAGCAGTTTCCGTCAGTTCATCAATATAGGGAATCGTAGCTCTGTCGGAGATAAGATCCTCCGTATCTACATGCATTTCCTGGGTTTCCGGAAGAGAAAGAATGGTTTTAAGCTTGTGTTCAGCAATTTGTATATCATTGTCCAGTTCTGTCCAGCTCATGGTGTGGTTGGAAAGCTGCAAAGACGTCCTCAAAACTTCATTTACTGTAACAACTCCATTGGCTTTTAAAGCTTTTACCTGCTTGATATTGACAGAGTCTTCCTTCATTTTATCATTAATAAGACTTTGCTGCTCCTTTAAATGATGAATCTGAAGAAAAGCGGTAATGATCTCCATTTTAAGCTGTCTTTCATCCTGATGGGTTCTCAAAGCTGAAATTTCGGTATCAATAGATGCTTTTTTCTCTGCATTCCTGATTTTTCCGCCCATATACACCGGAATTGATGCCGAAAGGGTAAAATCATACATTCCGTTAATAACATCATATTTTGTGGCTTTATTGAAAAAGCCGTTTTGATGCTGGAAAAGATTGGTTACCTGATTATAGCTGGTGTGAAATTCTATATCCGGAAGTTTTTCCATAGCAAGGTCTTTTTCCCTGGTGGCAGACATTTCTTTTTTTAAGTGGCTTATCTGTATATTTTTATTGTTTTTTAAGCCGGTCTCAATAGCCTTCTGAAGACTCAGATGCTGGTAGTCGATCATTTGTGAGTGTAAAAAACTGCCTGTCAGCAGTAAGCACAACGCTATGCACCGATATCTGCCAGCGTTAAATGTCATATTCATAATTTATTTAAAGGATTTTTGCTAAAATGATTTTGATGCTGCAAAGTTAAGGTGCGAAGTATCGGACCTGATTTGTGAAAGCAGAAAAAGATTTGCTCATTTACGCCAATCTGAAATTTTCTTTATACCTTTATTGTATGAATGACAGCCATTTTAAAGCGGTAGAAGATGATGATGCAGAATTTTATGTGTATAATGTGCTTACAGGAGATGTCACCACAGATATTCATCATCACAGTTCTGCCCAATTGGTATATGCAGAGGGCGGAATCGTCCATGTTTTTACTGATCTAAAACATTGGTATCTTCCGGCAAGATGCTTTATGTGGATCCCGGCGGGAACGCCGCATTATATTTTCTCAACCAGCCCAAAAGTAGATTTATACAATTTTTATTTTAAAAAAGAGGAGAATGAAAGTGGCTTCTTTGATGAAATTAATATCTACTCGGTCAGTCACTTGCTTAGGGAAATGATCTTGTATACCAAAGACTGGGATGGGAAAATCACAAAAAATGATGGTGCTAAATATTATTTCCTTAAAGCCTTAAAAGGAATTCTTCCCGAAAAAAGAGATAAAAAGCTGGCTTTTCCGGTTCAGCATCCTTTTCCAAAAGATGAAACCCTTCTGAAGATTGCCAAATACATCCATGCTAACCTTGAAAAACCTCTTACCATTGAATCTACGGCGAAAGAATTCGGAATGAGCACCAGAACTCTCTCTCGGAAGTTTAAAGAGATTTTAGGTATGAATTACGTCCGTTTTCTGCGGGCTCTGAGAATCACCCGTTCATTGGAATTAATGTTGGAAGGCAAATACAATATGTACGAAATAGCAATGATGGTAGGGTATAACAGCCTTTCTTCATTCAGTAATATCTTTAAAAAAGTAATCGGGGTACCGCCTACGGAATATCAGCAGAAACTGAGAGGAGATAAGTAAGTTGTGGAGAGTAGGAGAGTTTGAGAGTTTTTTGGAGGTTCCGTGATTTGTTATATAGAGTAGCGTTGAGGAATTCAATGGAAAAAGAAATAAATATTTACCTCAAGCTTTTCCTGACCCTAATTCTCCTTCCTTGAAGGGGTGGATTTTTGCAACGCAAAAAGACGGGGTAGTTAAAAAGATATCAATACAACAAATACAAAAAAAAACCACTTCAAAGGAAGTGGTTTATATATTTGAGAAAATCTCTTTAGAATCTTAAGCTTCTTCAGAAGGAGTTTCTTCTACTACTTTAGCTTTAGGAGCAGCTGGTTTAGGAGCTTCTACCGGAGCGTCAGATACGATGTCGAATTCAAAGTTGTACTCAACATTTCTGTGTAGTCTGATGTTTGCAGTAACTTTACCAGTTCTTTTAATAGTGTTCCCTGGGATTTTGATGTATTTCTTCTCTACAGAAACTCCAGCTTTAGCAAGAGCAGCAGAAAGATCTGCATTGTTGATAGATCCGAATAACTTGTCGCCAGAACCTACTTTTGCAGGAATAGTAACAGAAGTTTTCTTTAACTGATCTACTACAGCGTTAGCAGCAGCGATTAATTTAGCTTCTTCTTCTTTTCTAGCTTCTAAAGTAGCTTCAAGAGCTGCTTTGTTTTTAGGAGTTGCTAAAAGTGCAATTCCTTGAGGAAGTAAGAAGTTTCTTGCATAACCAGGCTTTACGCTTACTGTATCAAACTCAAGTCCTAAGTTTTCTACGTCTTTTTTTAGGATGATATCCATTGTTGTTGTCCTTTTTTTAGAATTTAGATGCTGGAAATTAGAAATTAGATGGAAGACAATGTCTGTTTATCTGAAATCTTAGATCTCTTATCTAAAATCAAGTTAGAATTAAATTATTTATTCAGCAACAAAAGAAGAGGTTGCCCTCTTCTCTTATTTATTTTTTGTCTTATTTCAATAAGTCAGCTACGTAAGGTAGTAAAGAAAGGTGTCTTGCTCTTTTGATAGCAGCAGAAACTTTTCTTTGGTATTTTAAAGAAGTTCCAGTGTATCTTCTTGGTAAGATTTTACCTTGCTCGTTTACAAACTGTAATAAGAAATCAGCATCTTTGTAATCAACGTGCTTAATTCCGTATTTTTTGAATCTACAATATTTCTTTTCAGATTTTGTATTGATATCAAGTGGAGTAAGGAATTTTACTTCAGATTCTCCTCCAGCTGAGGCTTGTTTAGCCATTTCGTCTATTGCCATGTCTTGTCTTTTTTTAAAATAGGGTTAATAATTAAGCTCTAGCCGCTTTGATTTTAGTTCTTCTAGTTACAGCGTACTCAACAGCGTGCTTGTCAAGTTTTGTAGTCAGGTAACGGATTACTCTTTCGTCACGTTTGAATGCCAATTCTAAATCAGCAACTACAGTACCTTCACCTTTAAACTCGATTAAAGTGTAGAATCCATTCTTTTTCAATTGAATTGGATAAGCTAGTTTTTTTAATCCCCAGTTTTCTTTGGCAACGATTTCACAGTTCTTTTCTTTTAAAAGATCTTCAAATTTTTTCACTGCTTCCTCTACCTGAGCATCAGATAGAACGGGAGTTAAAATGAAAACAGTTTCGTAATTGTTCATAATGTTAAATGAATTTGTTAATTATTTCGAGGTGCAAAATTAGAAAATATATTTGTAATATGCAATATATGGAGTGAAATTGTTTCGGGGTGCGGGCTTCGAGTTTAGCATTTAAAGTTCGGGGTTTTAAGTTTAAAGTTTTAAGTCATTTCTAATTATTCCCATAAAAGTATCTTTAAACTATACTCGTAACTAATAATTGACAACTTAAAAACCCGAACCTCGTATTCCGAAACTAATCCTTCCCCCTGATCTCCGTTAGAAAATTCGCCTTAATCACATCATACAGAGAATGTCTGCTCACTAAAATAGAAATAATGGAAGAGACCATTCCTGCCAGCATCAGGTGGAAGATGAGAGAATGCCTGTCCGTCATTTCAAGTACAATAATGGCTGAAGTAAACGGAGCCCTGGTAATTCCGGTAAGAAAAGCTACCATTCCTGCGAGAATCACCACATTGGTTTCGTTGGCCGTCAAATGAATGACTCCTGAGATCACAGATCCTATACTGGCACCTGCAGTAAGGGCCGGAGCAAAAATCCCACCGGCACCACCTGATGTGAAAGACAGGGCAGGGCCAAGCATCCTTAGGATAGGGACATACCATTCTTCATGTTTATCGTTAGTAAAAAGAACACGTTCCATAATTTCTTTTCCGGATCCAAGAATCTCGCGGTTGATGAAATACGCTATGGAAGCAATAAACAGCGCGCAAAGCACCAGAAATATAATATTGGCTTTATCTGTTTTAAGTTTTCTTTTCTTCCAGTCACTCATCTTAAGCATCATGACGGAAAGCTGGCTCGCCAGGATTCCGGCAGTTCCTGCCACGAGAATAATAGGAAACATAACCATCAGAGAAACATCGTTTGTTTTTGGATAACCTAGATATAAATAGGATCCTGCTAAAGTCTGGGCTGTCAGGCCTGCAATGATTACCGCCGTAAACAAAGCGGTTTTGAAATAATTGATATGTGTTTTGGAAAGTTCTTCCACAGCAAATACAATTCCTCCCAAAGGCGTATTAAATGCGGCTGCAAGTCCCGCTGCAGCGCCGGTCATGATCATGTTTTTCTTTGAGATTTTCGGCCACCAGTGGGGAAGATATTCGTTGACCTTTCTGAACACAGAACCTGCAATCTGAATGGTAGGTCCTTCACGTCCTACAGCACCGCCTCCGATTACCAGAACGACGGATGAAACGATTTTAAAAACAATGATCTTAAGACTTAAAAGGCTTCTGATTTTTGTATGCTCCTTCGGGTTGGCCAATTCTACAGCAGCCATCACCTGTGGAATGCCACTGCCTTTGGCGTTGGGCGCAAACTCTTTCACCAGCCACCATGAAAGAACAAATCCAATCGGGGCAATAATAAAAATCATCCATGAATGCCAGTTCATAATGAAATGCAGCAGATGTTCTCCCCATGCGAATATCTTAGCATACATTACCGCAAAAAAGCCAGTGATCACAGAACCTATCCAGAAAGGAATGGCCTGCAGCAGATTGTTTTTCAGCTGTTCGTTGCGGATATTGTCAAAAGACTTTTTAAGGCCTTGTCGAAGGAGGGAGAGAATTTTCAGCATTTGTGGTCTAAGACATTTTATTGAACTGAAAAGTAAGAAAATTAGATGGTATTAAAAAATCCTGTTAAAAAAAGTTCCCACAGATTTGAGAACAGAAAATCAAAAAAGCTTCCCAATAGGAAGCTTTTATATTGTATGCATAAGTATCAGGCGAATCCAAAAAGGAAAATACCGCTGATAAAATAAGTTAATACTAAAACAAGAATAAAAATAAGATTAGTATTCCTAAGGGTCAACTTTTTATTACAATGCAGAACCAACGCTTCAATGATAATAAAGAGAAGCCAGATTGCATGGAACAAGGCCATATATATAAGGAATGCAATTTCTTCCCAGACCCCTTTTCCTTCCATGATCGCTATAACAAAACAGATCGTTCCAAGAATAAAAACAGCAAGACGTGTGGTAATGTGTTTTTTAATATTCTGATCAGTTGGTTTACTGATTTTTTTATCCTTGTCTTTATCTTCCTGCTTAATCTCGAAAAGCTCTTTCAGTTCGGAATTCATCCTTTCTGCTTATTGTACAGGGTAACAAAGAAAGGTAATAAACCCATAAAAGCAATCAGGTTTAATATACCAAATAATCTAAATAAGTTCATCGAATAGAAATCGAAGAAACTCATAATAATCTGAACAAGATCAATAAGGATAATAGTTCCCAGCGAAATTATAGCAAGTAATGTTGGACTTTTCATGTACTTATTTAGATTATCGGTTTATTTTGTTTTTAAATTTCTGTATTCAGATCCCAGTTCTGAAGATAGTCGTGAACATGCTTCAGCATCATCCCTCCTAAAGATCCGTCTACCACTCTGTGGTCATAAGAGTGAGACATGAACATCAGCTGACGGATGGCAATTACATCACCGTCTTTAGTTTCAAGAACTGCGGGCTTTTTAACAATAGCACCAATAGCTAAAATAGCGACCTGAGGCTGAGGAATAATAGGTGTCCCCATAAGGTTTCCGAAACTTCCCACGTTAGAAATGGTATACGTTGCTCCCTGAGTATCTTCAGGTCTTAATTTTTTATTTCTCGCTCTGTAAGCCAAATCATTGATCGCTTTTGCCAAACCAGAAAGGGATAGCTGGTCAGCATTCTTAATAACAGGAACGATAAGGTTTCCATCCGGCAGGGCAGTAGCCATACCGATATTGATATTTTTCTTTTTAATGATATTTTCACCGTTGATAGAAACGTTGATCATCGGGAAATCCTGGATAGCTTTCACTACAGCTTTCACGAAAATCGGCATGAAAGTCAGTTTTTCTCCTTCACGTTTTTCAAAAATATCTTTATGTTTGTTTCTCCACTTTACAACGTTGGTAACGTCTGTTTCGATGAAAGAAGTAACATGTGGAGCAATTTGTTTTGCTTTTACCATATTTTCGGCAATGATCTTTCTCATTCTGTCCATTGGAATGATCTCGTCACCTGATGCTACAGGAACCGTAGAAACCGGTGCTGAAGCCGGAGCCTTTGGTGCTGCCGGAGTTGCTGTTTGTGCAGAAGCAGCCTGCTGAACCGGCTGGTTTCCTCTGTTGGAAACGTATGCTAATATATCTTCTTTTGTAATTCTTCCTTCTAAACCACTTCCCTTAATCGTTTTAAGCTCGGATTCAGAAATGTTTTCCTGCTGTGCGATTGATTTTACCAGTGGTGACAGGTAAAGGTCTCCTGAGAACTCTACATTGGAGGCTACAGCCTGTAAAGGCTCTTCAATGGCTTTCAATGTTTCTGTATCCGGAGCAGATGCCGGTGCTTCTGTTTTTACTTCTTCTGAAGCTGTACTCCCGCCTTCTCCTTCAATTTCTAAAATGGCAATGGCCTCACCAACTTTAGCAACCTCGTCCTTTTGTTTCAGGATTTTTACAATTTTCCCCGAAACTGGTGTCGGAACGTCTGAATCTACCTTATCTGTTGCAATTTCAACTACGGAATCATCCTCTTTTACATTATCACCTTCATTGAATAACCAAGTGATAATTGTCGCTTCCATAACACCTTCTCCCATGGAAGGAAGCAATAATTTGTATTCTGCCATTTTTAATTTTTAGATTTTGACAAATATATAAAAAAAATCGGTTTTTTTACGGAATATATAATTTTAGACAAATTCAACGTAGATATTCTCGCCTACATTGAGCCCAAACAGGCTTTTAGCCCCGTTTTTTTTGCTCCCTTTATAGATCGTAAGCTCCAGAAGTTGACTATCATTGAAGATCGCTGCCGACTGTCCATGGAATTCTGTTTCCCTTTCCCAGTCGGAAACTACTTCCGTATGACTGGAATATACCCTTGAAAGTGTTAAATTTCTGAATTTTATAGTAAAACCTTCATTGCCTTTACCGGTACTTTCAAAAAAGTCTTTACTGATATTTGATATTATATTTCCGAAATTATCAATATAAGTTACTTCCCCAATGATCATTTTTTCAGATTCATTGAAGACGGGTTTCGGGAAAAGAAGTTCTTTGGCCGAATCTATTTTCCGTCCTATTACTTCTGGAAGTCCGCCGTTTGCCAGATGTACTGCTGCAGGCACAAAAACATCTGTGGAAGTGAAGTTTACCACATCATCGAAGCGGTTGTTCAGAGTGATCTCGTATATCGCTTCCGGTTTTATATCAAAAAAGACGAGGCTTAAAAGCCCGTTGTCTGCGGCTAAAAAGTAGGAGCCGTCTGCCTTATACAGGATGTTTTTCCTTGATCTGTTGTAAAAACTGTCTACAGAAAGAATATGGATGGTTCCTTTAGGAAAATATTTGTAGGCGTTGCGTACGATGTAGGATGTCTGTATAAGGTTAAAAGCCTGGATGTCGTGGGTTATATCAACAATATTAACCTTAGAATTTAAAGACAGAATTTTGCCTTTCACAGCAGCAACTCTGTAATCTAAATTTCCGAAATCCGAAGTAAGGGTAATAATTGACATGAATCGTTGATAGAATAAATAGTGTTTCCTGCAAAGTTATTTAAAATAAAAAGAAAGCCCCAAAAGATTGTAGAAAGAATTGATCTAAATTTGAAAAAAAGCTTTAATTTTAAAATCTAATAAAAATAAAATACTGCATGTTTGAATTAACATATGATTTGGAAGACATCGATGTAAAGACCTTCTATGGCGTTAATAACCAATATTTCAACTTATTAAAATCAAGCTTTCCTACGCTTAAGATCACCGGAAGAGATCATTTTATCTTCGCAATGGGCAATCAGGAGGCTTTAGATATACTCAGACAAAAACTGGATGATATTGTAAAATTTATCTCTGAAAACAATTCTATCGCTTTAAAAGATGTTGAGAATGTACTAAATATCAAGGACGAAAATGAAAAACAGCTGATTTTTGATCAGGATATTATTGTAAAGGGAGTCAACGGTAAGATCATCAAAGCTAAAACCACCAATCTTAAGAAGCTGGTAAAAGAAACCGAGAAAAAAGATATGGTTTTTGCCATAGGGCCTGCGGGAACCGGAAAAACGTATACCAGTGTGGCGTTGGCTGCAAGGGCTTTGAGAGATAAGGAAGTAAAAAGAATTGTCCTGACGAGACCTGCTGTAGAAGCGGGCGAGAGTCTTGGATTTTTGCCGGGAGATCTTAAAGAAAAGCTGGATCCGTATTTGCAGCCTTTATATGATGCGCTTAGAGATATGATCCCTCATGAAAAGTTGGAAGGTTTTATAGAGAAGAAGGTCATTGAAGTTGCTCCGTTAGCCTTTATGAGAGGGCGTACGCTGGATGATGCCTTTGTAATCCTGGATGAAGCCCAGAACACAACCCATGCCCAAATGAAAATGTTCCTGACAAGAATGGGAATGAATGCTAAGTTCATCATCACCGGAGATCCAAGTCAGATCGATTTACCGCCGAAACAACAATCCGGACTGAAGGAAGCTATGAGAATTCTTAAAGATGTTAAAGAAATAGGTTTTGTACACCTTACGGAAGAAGATGTTGTAAGACATCCGGTGGTAAGAAAGATCATTTTAGCCTATAATGAGGAAGATAAAAGACTGAAGGATTAAGATTATTGTCTTATTATAACTTATAATTCCTTGTTAAGTTAGTATGTGAACCAGAATAAAATTGAAATTTTAGCAGTTCAGTGTACGGAATCATGGTTTTGTGATAATTATTCTTAGTATTATTTGGTAATTTGAAAAAAAGAATTAGTTTTGTGGCCGAATACTAAAAAATAATCATGAGAAAATTTTTACTTATTGCAGCAGCGTCTGTAGTTAGCGCTAATTTAAGCGCTCAGGAAACAAGATTCGGTGCTAAAGCCGGTTACTCACTTTCAACTTTAAAGTTTAAAGATGGTGGAGAATCTGAAAATACAGATCCTTCACACACTTTCTATGCAGGTGCTTTAGTAGAGCACAAACTAAGTGATAAATTTGCTCTTCAGGGAGAGGTTTTATATTCACCATTGGGAGGTAAGATCAATGAAAGGGTAGAGGACGAGGATGATGCGGGTACATTCTTTAACATTAAAAATAAAACTACTTTTGGAACGATTTTAATCCCGGTTTCTGCTAAATATTTTATTACTGAAGGTTTATCAGTTTCTGCAGGTGCAAATTTCGGACTTATCATTTCTGCAAAAACGAAAACCGTAGCTGACCTTGGATTAGGAATGATTCCTGGATTTGAAATCTCTGCAGATGATGAAAGAGACATTAAAGATCAGACGAATACTTTAAATATTGCTCCTTTCTTAGGTGCTGAATATGCATTGGAAAACGGATTGTTCTTTGACGCCAGATACAACATGGGAGTTTCTAACTTAGCTAAGGATTCCGGAGATGGAAAACTGACAAACAGCTTCTTCCAGGTAGGCGTTGGTTTTAAATTCGGAGGAAACTAATTCTTTATAACTAAATACAAAAGCATAAGTGGGACAGAATTTTGTCCCGCTTTTTTATTGTTATCATGAATGAATATCATTAATTTTATTTTAACAATAAAAATAATTAGTAATTTTGCAGCATCAATCAAACTATTTAAAAAATGAAAAAACTATTTTTACTAGGTGCCTTTGCGCTGCTAGGCGGTGCTGCGCAGGCGCAGGAAGGCTTTAAGTTAGGAGGTCACATTGGTATTCCGGTAGGTGATGCAGGTGATGCTTCTTCATTTACATTAGGAGTGGATGCCGCTTATATGTGGAATATTACAAAAGGTCTTGATCTTGGAGTTGCCACAGGATATTCACATTTCTTTGGAAAAGATAACTTTGATGATTTCGGATTTATTCCTGTAGCAGTTTCCGGTAAATATAAATTCTCAGGGGCTCCTATCTTTGTAGGGTTGGATCTTGGATACGGAATTTCTACAAAAGATGGAGTAGACGGTGGTTTCTATGCTCAGCCTAAATTTGGATATCAGATGTCTAAAGGTGAGCTTTATTTAGGCTACCAGACGATCAGCAACAAGCGTGATTACGGATGGTATACAGCCAACTGGAATGTAGGTGCCATTAATATTGGGTACAACTTCTTCATCAAATAAAGATCTTAAAATAACACACTAGACTCCGGCTTTAAACCGGAGTTTTTTGTTTTATATTATCACTTATTGGTGATAAATGTCATGCTTTTATTTTTTATTATCCTGAAACAGTGATATATTTTTGCAGCTTAATAACCTAAATTTTTTAAAATATGAGAAAGCTTAAAGCTCTACTGGCTATGTCTGTCCTTTTATCTTCATTGTCATGTCAATCGGATCAATTGAATGAAGACTTAGCGACTAATGAAAATAAAGAAGTGAAAGTTGCCTATAAAATTGATAGTAAAACTACCACAATAACTTATAATAAAAGTGAGGTGGTAAAAGATGATCAGTTCTACAGCCTTAAGAATTATCTTGAAAGCACAACAACATATGACTATTTGCAGTTCGCTGGAAGTCAAGAAGTGCAACTGAGCACTAAACTAGCACAGAAACCTGCAGCCAAAGGTGTTATATCAAGGATCTGTAGCGGCTGGTATAAGTTGTATGATAAAGACGGAAACTTATTATTGGAAAGACATCTGTCAGAAGGTTCTGAATATATGGATGATATAGGTTTTATTAATAATGAAAATCTGGCACTTAAAAACACACACTTTATACAGGCTTCGAATTGTTTGCTGTATCTTTCGGGAGCAAAATATGAAGGTTTTCCGCGCAATAAATGGACTATTGATATCAACGTTAACCAACTAATTGATTCCCGTCAGAAAACAGGCATGTATTTCCTTGTTACCACACCGTTCCCTACCGGAAACTTTGTGACGGCAGGAGCTCTATATAGTATAAAAGGGACTTATCATTGCTATGTTTCTGCATAACAAGAACGTATAAATAATAGAAAATGCTGCTTTGAACCCATTAAAGCAGCATTTTAATTTAATTTTAACAAGTAATGGCTTAAACATTAACATTTTAAGTCGTTTCAACCATAAGTGTTATTGATTTTCATCTAACTGATAAATTTAAAAGTTAATCATATCATACTCTAGCTAAGAAATTATAATTTTTTTATTCATAATATTGTGAAAAAATCAACATAGTATTGTTATTAAGTTTTATTCCTATAAAAAGCTAATATTGATCAATGATATTAATCACGTTAACAAATTTTAATATTAGCGGGAGCCACTGTAAATTTGCCTTCAGAAAGTATTAAAATTTTTTAAAATGAAAAAATTATTATTAGCGAGTGCTGTTGCACTTTTCGGTTTATCTAATGCACAGATTGCAAAAGGAACTGCATATTTATCAGGTTCTGTTGGTTATTCTCAAGTAGAAAGCGATAATGGTAACTACAAAAAAGAAAACTTCAACGTATTACCTACAGTTGGATATTTCGTAGGAACAAACTTAGCAGTTGGAGTTGGAGTTGGATACCAAACTGAAAAAACTACTGTAACATCTACTACTACTTTGCCAGGTGCAACAGTTGTAAGCGAGGATATCACTAAGAAACCAGCTTTTGTTGTTGCTCCTTTCGTAAGAAAATACTGGACTTTATCTGACAAATTATTTATTTTCGGACAATTGGCAGTGCCAATGCAGTTTGGAAAAACTGAAACAGAAAACAATTCAGTAGTTACTACAGGAAGCTCTACATCTACAACTTCACTTTCAACTGAAGCTAAATATACTCAAGTTGGTGTTACTGTGAAACCAGGTTTAGATTATTTCTTAAACAAGAACTGGTCTATTGAAGCTACAATCGGAGAGTTTGGTTACAGCAACTATAAGCCAAAAAATGGTGATGCTACTAACAATTATAACTTCGGGTTAAATTTATCTTCTGTAACTTTCGGAGTTAAATATGTATTTGCTAAGTAATTAACAAAGCATTTGTAAACATAGAAGCCCTAATTTATTTTAGGGCTTTTTTATTTTTAGAGCTTTTGAATAAAATAATCTTGAAAAAATTTATTGGTTCAACTCTTGCTTTTTTTTGCAGGGATGAATTCACAGACAAGATTTGGTGTGAAAGCTGGTTGTGCTTTATCAAAATTGAATTCTAATGAGAATGATGTTGGGTTTGGTGGAATTACAATGTGTACAAAGAATTATTTGTAGATGCCTGTTACAGTTTCGGACTGATCAATATGATCAAGGATCCCGTAAATGACGAAAAAATGAAAATGAATTTCTTCCAGTTAGGATTGGGATACAAATTCAAATAAAAACAAAAACTCTCAGAATTTCTGAGAGTTTTTTTATGTCTTATTGTTTTAAGCTGGGTTATTTCCCCATCATTCCGCCCATTCCCGGCATATTCGGCATTTTGCTCATCATCTGCATCATCTGTTTCCCCTGAGGTCCCTGCATCATCTTCATCATTTTACCCATCTGCTCGAACTGCTTCATCAGTTGGTTCACATCTTCAATTTTTCTTCCCGCGCCTTTTGCGATTCTCTGTTTTCTCTGTGTATTGATGATAGATGGTCTTCTTCTTTCGTCAGGTGTCATAGAGTAAATGATCGCTTCAATATGTTTGAAAGCATCATCACTGATCTCCACATCTTTGATCGCTTTTCCAACCCCTGGAATCATTCCCATAAGATCTTTCATGTTACCCATCTTCTTGATCTGGTTGATCTGCTTAAGGAAATCGTCAAATCCGAATTCATTTTTAGCGATCTTTTTATGAAGTTTTTTAGCTTCTTCCTCGTCAAACTGCTCCTGAGCTCTTTCCACTAAGGAAACAACGTCTCCCATTCCCAAGATCCTGTCTGCCATCCTTTCCGGATAGAAAAGGTCTAAAGCTTCCATTTTCTCACCGGTAGAGATGAATTTGATTGGTTTTTCAACTACAGAACGGATCGTCAAAGCAGCACCACCTCTCGTATCACCGTCTAATTTGGTAAGAACAACACCGTCAAAGTTCAGCGCATCGTTGAATGCCTTAGCTGTATTTACAGCATCCTGACCGGTCATGGAATCTACTACGAATAACGTTTCCTGAGGTTTGATGAAATAATGTACAGATTTGATCTCGTTCATCATCTGCTCATCAATCGCAAGACGTCCCGCGGTATCGACGATCACTACATCATGACCGTTTGCTTTTGCAAAATTAATTGCATTTTCAGCAATGGTAGATGGATTGGTAGAACCTTCTTCTGTAAATACAGGAACCCCGATCTGACCACCCAATACTTTAAGCTGGTCAATTGCCGCAGGACGGTAAACGTCACAGGCAACCAATAAAGGTTTTTTAGTTCTTTTTGTTTTTAAGTAATTAGCCAGTTTTCCGGAGAAAGTAGTCTTACCCGAACCCTGAAGACCTGCAATAAGGATTACGGTTGGTTTTCCTGAAAGATTGATTCCTTCCTGAGAACCTCCCATCAGATCCACTAATTCGTCATGAACGATCTTCGTCATCAGCTGTCCCGGTGTAAGGGAAGTAAGAACGTTCTGTCCTAAAGCTTTATCCTGAACTCTTTTGGTAAGATCTTTTGCAACTTTATAGTTAACATCGGCATCTACCAGCGCTCTACGGATTTCCTTTACGGTTTCCGCCACGTTGATTTCTGTGATTTTCCCGCGTCCGGAAATATTATGTAGAGCCTTGTCTAATTTATCCTGTAAACTATTAAACATATGTATTGTAAATTATAGGTTTGCAAAAATAAGGAATTTTTGACAATATATATTATATAAGGTATTGAGATTTGTTTTGTTTCTAAATTATAATTCTATTTTTGTAAAATGAATTTTTGGGATAGTTTTATTATTATGTTTTTAGTAGCATTTTTAAATGTTGTTTTATATATAATATTTAAAAGATATTTGTACGGTAAGCCTGATGCAGGAATGAAGTTTCTTACAATGAATATTGGTAAAGATGTTTTTTGGCTTATTACTTCTTTAATAATAATTGATAAAACAAGAGAAAATTTTCTCTTTATGATCATTTGCTTTGTTATTGGTTCATTCCTTATATATTTATCCATAATAAAACTCATTAACAAGTCTTGATTTTTTTGATGATAAAAATCAATTTTTAATATTGGTAAAGTTTAATAAAATCGATATATTTGCACACGATTAAAAAAGAGATATGAACAGAAAAATTTCTTCATTATTTTTCGCATTTTTATTTGTGTTTATTAGTGGTTTTGCTACTGCACAACATGAAACTGATGGTGAAAAGTCAGCTGAAAAAGTAGAACACAAAGAAGCGGAAGATGGCTTCAATGCAACCAAAATGATCATGGAGCACATTGGTGATTCAAATGAATGGCATTTATGGACTACAAAAGATGATAGTGGTGAAGAACATCATGTTTCCATCCCTTTGCCTGTTATTATTAAGGATAATGAAGGATGGCACACTTTTCTTTCTAGTAGCATAGCTCACGGACATGAACATGATGGGTATACTTTAGAGCATGGACAGGTAGTTTCTACTAAAGGAATAGAAAAAGCAACGTTATTTTCAATTATCAGTGGAAAACAAAAATCAAGTGAAGTATTTTTTGATCTTTCAATTACTAAAAATGCAGCTTCAATGTTATTGTCGGTAATTTTTATGGCAATTATATTCATAGGAATGGCAAGGAACTATAAGAAGTCTCAATTACCAAGAGGAGCTGGGAAATTATTAGAGCCAGTAATTGTGTTTATAAGAGATGAAGTGGCTATTCCAAACATCGGATCTGTTAAATATAAAAGATATATGCCTTATTTATTAACTGCATTCTTCTTTATTTGGTTTAACAACTTATTTGGATTAATTCCTTTCTTTCCTTTTGGAGCAAACCTTACAGGTAATATTGCAATCACCGCGGTTTTAGCCATCATTACATTATTAATTACATTATTCAGTGCAAATAAAGATTATTGGAAACACATCTTTATGCCACCAGTTCCTATCTTATTGTATCCTATCATGGTTCCAATCGAGATTATTGGAATCTTTACAAAGCCTTTTGCTTTGATGATGCGACTTTTTGCTAACGTTACAGCGGGACACATTATGATTTTGGCGATTATTTCATTGATCTTCATTTTCAAATCTCCGTTTTTAGGATTTGCATCTGTACCATTAGCATTATTTGTTTCCGTATTGGAATTATTAGTAGCAGCATTGCAAGCATATATCTTCACTGTATTATCAGCTCTATTTATTGGTATTGCAGTTGCAGAACACGATCATGAGCATGGTCACGAAGAACATGCACACTAATTAAAAAGAAAAATATTAAAATAATTTTTAACTAATATAATTTATTTATTATGGACATGTCAACTGGAGCAGGTTTAGTTTACGTAGGTATCGGTTTAGCAGTACTAGGTGTAGGTCTAGGTATCGGTAAAATCGGAGGTCACGCAATGGATGCTATCGCTAGACAGCCAGAGCAGGCTGGTAAGATTCAAGGAGCAATGCTTATTGCTGCTGGTCTTATTGAAGGTGCTGGTCTTATTGCGATTATCTTTGGTGCTTTCATCAAGTAATCTATCCTCAAAAAAACATTCTTAGCAGTGAAGCGGTTGGCTGCTGCTAAGAATTTTAAAAAACAATCCATAAAATAACACTTAAAAAAGAATTTACAGATATGGGAATTATTGAACCTGGAATTGGACTTTTGTTTTGGATGACCCTTACTTTTGTTATCCTATTGTTTCTTCTTGCTAAATACGCTTGGAAACCAATTGTTAATGCAGTAAATGACAGAGAAACTTCTATCGTTGATGCATTAAACCAAGCTAAATTGGCTAAAAAAGAAATGGAAGAACTTAAAGCTGATAACGAAAGAATTATTCGTGAAGCTAAAGTCGAAAGAGATGCTATCCTTAAAGAAGCCAGAGAAATTAAAGATAGAATCGTAGGGGAGGCTAAAGATGCTGCTAAAAATGAAGGAGATAAAATGATTGAAGCGGCTAAGCAGACCATTCAGGCTGAGAAAAATGCTGCTATGGCAGACATCAAAACTCAAATCGGTGCTTTATCTGTAAACATCGCTGAATCTATCCTTAAGCAGAAGTTGGATACCAACGAAGCTCAAAACGAATTAGTTCAAAATTATTTAAACAAATCTAACCTTAACTAAGAATGCTTACATCTAAAGTAGCTAAAAGATACGCACAGGGACTGCTTGATTTCACGAATGAAACAGGTCAGACAGCTGCTGTATTTTCTGAAATGAAAGATGTAAAGAAGATCATGTCTCAATCTGCAGATTTGAATAAATTCTTCCTTACACCTTACATTGATGCAAAAAAGAAAATAGAGGTAGCAGACCAGATCTTTAAAGATTTTTCAGTTTCTTCACAGAACCTGATCAGATTAGTGATCAAGCACGGACGTGAGAACCAGCTGAAAAATATCGCACAGGAGTTCATCAACAAAGTAGAGGATGTCAGCGGAGTACAGAGAATAACTCTTACTACAGCCACTCAGCTTTCTAAAGAGAACCTTGATCAGATCCTAAGATCTACCAGTCTTGTAAAAGAAGGGTCAAACTTTGATCTCAATTTAAATGTTAAGCCCGATATCTTAGGAGGCTATATTTTAAGAGTAGGTGATCAGCAGATAGACGCGTCTGTAAAGACAAAACTTAATCAGGTTAAAAAAGATTTTCAATTAAATTAAAGAAAAAACAACCATACAATGGCAGAAATAAATCCGGCAGAAGTATCTGCGATCTTAAAACAGCAATTGGCCAACTTCGACACTCAATCCAACGTTGAGGAAGTAGGTACAGTTTTAACCATCGGTGATGGTATTGCTCGTGTATACGGGTTAGAAAACGTACAATACGGAGAGTTGGTGAAATTTTCTAGTGATGTAGAAGGTATTGTACTTAACCTTGAAGAAGACAACGTAGGTGTTGCTCTGCTTGGGGAAAGTAAATTAGTAAGAGAAGGAGATACAGTAAGAAGAACAAACAGAATCTCTTCTATTAAAGTAGGAGAAGGCATGTTAGGAAGAGTAGTAGATACTCTTGGTAACCCGATCGATGGTAAAGGTCCTATTACTGGGGATTTATACGAAATGCCATTGGAAAGAAAAGCGCCTGGAGTTATCTTCAGGCAGCCGGTAACTGAGCCTTTACAGACAGGTATCGTTGCGATTGACTCTATGATCCCTGTAGGAAGAGGTCAGAGAGAGCTTATCATTGGTGACAGACAGACTGGTAAAACTACTGTTGCGATCGATACGATCATCAATCAGAAAGAATTCTATGATGCAGGTAAGCCTGTATACTGTATATATGTTGCTATCGGTCAGAAAGCTTCTACTGTAGCACAAATCGTTAAAACTCTTTCTGACAAAGGAGCTTTAGCATATACTGTAATCGTTGCGGCTAACGCTTCCGATCCGGTTCCAATGCAGGTATATTCTGCTATGGCTGGAGCATCTATCGGTGAGTTCTTCAGAGATACTGGTAGACCGGCATTGATCGTTTATGATGATTTATCTAAACAAGCGGTTGCTTACCGTGAGCTTTCTCTACTATTGAGAAGACCACCGGGCCGTGAAGCTTATCCTGGAGACGTTTTCTATCTTCACTCAAGACTATTGGAAAGAGCAGCAAAAGTTATTGCTGATGACCAAATCGCTAGTCAGATGAACGATTTGCCTGAGTCTTTAAGACCAATCGTAAAAGGAGGTGGTTCATTAACTGCACTTCCAATTATCGAAACTCAGGCTGGTGACGTTTCTGCATATATTCCAACGAACGTAATCTCTATTACAGACGGGCAGATCTTCCTGGAGTCTGATCTATTCAACTCAGGAGTTCGTCCTGCAATCAACGTAGGGATCTCTGTATCGAGAGTAGGAGGTAATGCTCAGATCAAATCAATGAAAAAAGTATCTGGTACTCTTAAATTAGACCAGGCTCAATATAAAGAACTCGAAGCGTTCGCTAAGTTCGGTTCTGACCTTGATGCTTCTACTTTAGCGGTAATCTCTAAAGGAGAAAGAAACGTTGAGATCCTTAAGCAGCCGGTAAACTCTCCACTTCCTGTAGACAGCCAGGTGGCTATGATCTATGCTGGTACTGAGAACTTATTAAGAAACGTTCCTATTAGAAAAGTAAAAGAATTCCAGATTGAATATATCGAATTCCTAAGATCTAAGCACCCTGACACAATGGCGGCTATTAAAGCAGGTAAAATCGACAACGATATTACCAACGTTCTTAAGCAGGCAGCTAATGATTTAGCTTCTAAATATAACTAAAATCTTCATTGTTTAAGGTTTAGAATCTGTTTTAAACCTTAAACTTTAGACCATAAACTTTGAACCCAAATTAATGGCAAACTTAAAAGAAATACGAGGTAGAATTACGTCAATTTCATCTACGATGCAGATTACACGTGCTATGAAAATGGTTTCCGCAGCGAAGCTTAAAAAAGCACAGGATGCAATCGTAATGTTAAGACCTTATTCTGAAAAGCTGCAGGAACTTATCCAGAATGTAAATTCTAGCTCTGATCCTGATCAGGTTTCTGTCTATGCTCAAAAAAGAGAAGTGAAAAGGATTCTTTTCATCGCTGTTACTTCAAACAGAGGTCTTGCAGGAGCTTTCAACTCATCTATTGTGAAAGAGCTTAACAACCAGTTCAAAGAGAAATCTCAATACGACGTTGAAGTTCTTACCATCGGTAAAAAAGCTTATGATGCTGTTAGAAGAACTCGTGCAGTATATTCCAATGAAAGTGCTGTTTTTGACAACTTAAACTTTGATACAGTATCTCACGTTACTGAAGGAGTAATGAACAGCTTTAGAGAAGGTAAATTTGACGAAGTTTATTTGATTTACAATAAATTCGTTAATGCTGCTACCCAGGAAGTAACCGCTGAGCAGCTTCTTCCTATTTCTATGGCCGAAAAAGCTGAAGAAACCCAGGTAGAAACAGATTATATCTTTGAGCCAAACAGAAATGAAATTCTTGACAATTTGATCCCTAAAGCGATCAAAACCCAGGTTTTCAAAGCGGTTTTAGATTCAGTTGCCTCTGAGCATGGAGCGAGAATGACGGCTATGCACAAAGCTACGGATAACGCCCAGGCTTTAAAGAACGATCTTGTGATCTTCTACAACAAAGCGAGACAAGCTGCCATTACAAACGAAATCTTGGAAATCGTTTCAGGAGCAGAAGCTTTGAAAAATTCATAAGAGTTATTTTAACATAATATTAAAGCATCGATATTGTCGATGCTTTTTTTGTTATTTATATTTTATCTATCTTTGTAAACTAAAATATTATACAACTTCTAAATGGACTCGGATATAGTCAGGCTTTTGCTAGCCTTATTTCTTGTATTACTAAATGGCTTTTTCGTAGCCGCAGAATTCTCAATTGTTAAGGTTCGTTATTCACAGATCCAGTTAAAAGCAGCCGAAGGTAACTCTATGGCAAAACAGGCAGAGCATATTATCAAGCATCTTGATGAATACCTGTCTGCTACACAGCTCGGTATTACCCTGGCATCTCTTGCATTGGGTTGGGTAGGGGAAAGTGCCCTACATCACGTAGTTGAAAGTGTTTTCCACTCTTTGAATGTGGAACTTACCCAGACCACAATTACCACAATTTCAGTAGTCACAAGCTTTGTATTAATTACAGTGATGCATATTGTATTTGGTGAGCTTATCCCGAAATCTATTGCAATTAGAAAATCGGAAGCAACCACAATGGCTACAGCAGTTCCATTAAGAATTTTTTACACGGTTTTCAAACCATTTATCTGGTTGATGAACCTAATGTCAAATACATTTCTAAGATTAATTAAGATTCATCCGGCTTCCGAACAGGAAATTCACTCCACTGAGGAGCTTCAGCTTTTGGTAAAACAGAGCGCTGACAGCGGTGAGATTGAAGAAGAGAACTATGAGATCATCAAGAATGCATTTGATTTTACAGATCATTCTGCCAAGCAGATCATGGTACCAAGACAGAATATCACGTCTATTGATTTTGAAGAAGATATTAATGAAATTATCAACAAGATCATGGATAGCGGTTATTCCCGTATTCCTGTGTATCTTGATTCCATAGATAATGTGATCGGGATTTTTTATACCAAAGAGATCATCAGGGAATTTGTAAAGAGAAAAGGAGACCTTAATCATGAAGATCTTAAAGATCTTATGCGTGATGCATTTTTTGTGGTAGGAAGCAAAAAAATTTCTGATCTCCTGAAGATTTTCCAGCAAAAAAAACAGCACCTTGCAATAGTTATTGATGAGTTTGGAGGAACTGAAGGTATTATCACTTTAGAAGATATTCTGGAAGAACTTGTGGGGGAAATTCAGGATGAAGAAGACGATGAAGATAAGCTTGTAGATAAAATAGGGGATAATATTTATTGGGTTCAGGCCACACAGCCGCTGGACGAAATTAATGAACATTTACCTAAAAAACTGCCTCTTTCCGAAGAAAGTGAATACAACTCATTGGCAGGATTTATTCTGCACGAACTCGAAGATATTCCTGAAGAAAATGATGAGTTTGACTTGGAAAATTATCATTTCAAGATTCTGAAAATGAATAATAAGAGCGTGGAGCTCGTAGAATTAGTATATAAAGGGCCGAACATTCTTAATGATCTGGCTGATAAAATAGGAGAAGTTTAAAAAGGTAGAAATGATTTTTTATAACAGCATAAAAGATTACGAAAATCCAAAACGACAGTATGAAGAAGAAGTGCTGGTTTTGGATGACACAGATGAAGTATATAAACTGGTTCTCCATAATGATGATATTCACACATTTGATTATGTGATAGACTGCCTGATTGAGATCTGCAAACATACCCTGGAGCAGGCAGAACAATGTACAATGCTTGTACATTACAAAGGCAAATGCACAGTAAAAACAGGATCTATGGATCTTCTTAAACCCATGCACGAAAAACTTATTTCAAGAGAATTAACAAGCGAAATAGTATAAACGGAACTCTGCCATCTGGCAGAGTTTCTTATTAAAAGCATATTTTTTAAAAAAAAATATACACTTATTGGTGAAAAATTTCACTGAATTTATTTATATTAGCAAGTAAGACACAACATTTTAAATATAAATAAATGAACCAAAAAATTATTTCGCTGGTTCTTGGCGGTATATTATGCTGTTCAGCATTAAACGCTCAGGAATCATCTTTTGAAGCTCCTGCTAAAAACTGGATCAAAGAAAACTCAAGAAATTTAGGAATCCCGGAATTTAGCGGATTAACATTAAGTTCGGTACGCAAAAGCAATACAGGTGAAACTCTTCGCTTTCAACAAATGGTAAAAAACGTTCCTGTTTTTCAGTCCGAAATTGTAGTCCATTTCAACAAATCCGGTAAAATAAGCTATACAGGTACAGAAAGTTTGAAGAAGAATCTGAAAGATATCCATACAGTCCCTTCCATTTCTGCTTCTGATGCTTTTAAAAAGGCTATAGTTGCCTCCAAGGCACAAGGTGAGATTATCTATCAGGAAAATAAATTGTTCGTCTATGTTACAGAAGAAGGAGATACTAAACTGGTCTACAGGGCTGTAATCAATCCTTATGAGAACTCCGGAAGCTGGGAAACCATTGTTGATGCCAAAACAGGTGAAGTTATAAGCATTAAGGATATTTCTGTATACCATCACAGACACAATGATGATTCTCATACCCCTAAAAAGAAAAAAGAACCTAAGAGAGAAAAGATAATAAGTTTTAAGGCTTCAGGTTCGGGATATGTGTTTGATCCGGATCCTTTATCTAAAACAGGATCAGCTTATGGAGGTAATTTTGCAGATAATAATGATGTTACCAACACAAATCTGGATAATGCAAGGACATTGGTAACCCTATCCGATATAGAATTTGCCAATAATGTTTATAAATTAAAAAATGCTTATGTGGAAATAAGAAATATAAGCGCACCTAATACAACTCTTTTTACGCAGGCTACCAACCAGTTTTTATTCAACAGAAGTGAGTCGGGTTTTGAAGCAGTAAATGTCTTCTGGCATATAGACAAGAGCATGAGGTATATTAATGAAACATTAGGAATTACCTGTAGGCCGGCTACCAATGCCGGGGCGGTTCTTTATGATCCACATGGCTTGAGCGGATCCGATAACTCTAGGTATACCACTTCTGGAACACTGGAATTCGGCCAGGGTGGAGTAGATGATGGTGAAGATGCAGATGTGATTCTTCATGAACTGGGACATGGAATTCATCATTGGCTGTCCGGAGGGGTCTCCAATGCAGATGGCTTGAGCGAAGGTTGCGGCGACTATTGGGCACAGTCTTACAGCAGAAGCTTAAACCAATGGTCTTCATCTGATCCCGAATACAACTGGGTGTTCAGTTGGGATGGACATAATCCTTTCTGGGATGGCAGAATAACCAATACTACAATGACATATCCGGGATCCGGATCTTATTACAGTAAAGCTCAGATTTGGTCTGCAGCGCTGATGAGAATTTATAACAGAATAGGAAAAGAGAAAACAGACAGAGCCTTCTTGGAAGGGCTGGGTTTAACGACTTCAACGACGAATCAGCAAAATGCGGCGATTGCCGTAAGACAGGCCGGCATTGATATGCTGGGGCAGTTCGGATTCAATTGTAATGATATTACTGCTATGACAGAGGAATTTACAGCTGCAGGATATGTACTTCCTGAATTTAGCTGTACACTGGCTACCAAAGAAACAGTTAAAGAAACTCCCGTGTCAGTATATCCAAATCCGGTTTCTGATGTTCTGATCGTTTTATTGAAAGGAAACAAAGAAGAAAAAGCCGAAATTTATAATATGGAAGGCAGGAAAGTAATGGAAACGACGATAGGAAATAACAATAACAGAATTGATGTCTCAAATCTTCCGGCTGGAAATTATATTCTGACTGTAAAAGAAATTGAACTATCTGCAAAATTCATTAAAAAATAAAAAACTTAAATAAATCTTTAAATCCGGTGTTTAGACATCGGATTTTTTTGTTATGCCAAATTCTGTAAGGATTGTTTTATTTGCATTCATCTAAAATAGTATATTTGTACCAACTATAAAGAAACAAAAAAGAATGCTTGTAATAGGAATTGCCGGAGGAACAGGATCCGGCAAAACTACAGTTGTTGATAAGATACTGCAACAGCTTGATATTGAAGGAATGAATATCCTTTCTCAGGATAATTATTATCATGACAACCCGAATCTGACACTGACCGAGAGAGAGGCACTCAATTATGATCATCCAAAGTCAATAGATTTCGATTTAATGATAAAACATGTAAAAGCTTTAAAAAATAATGAGTCTATAGAACAGCCTATTTACAGCTTTGTTACCCATTCCCGAACCGGCGACCACGTCACTGTAGAACCTAAAAATGTATTGGTAGTAGAAGGTATTCTGGTACTTACAAACAAAGAACTGCTGAAAGAATTTGATTTAAAAGTATTCGTTCATGCAGATTCTGACGAAAGGCTGATCAGGAGGATCAGACGCGACACTCAGGAAAGAGGAAGAGACTTAGGAGAAGTCCTTCACCGTTACCAGACCACACTGAAGCCAATGCATCAGGAATTCATAGAACCATCGAAGAATGAAGCCGATTTGATCATTCCGAATATGAGGCAGAATTCCGTAGCGATTGATTTTTTAACTACTGTTATTAAAAATTCGTTGAGAAAACATTAAAATGGAAGAAAATAAACTTATTAAAGATATTCAGCCGAAATCTGAAACATTCAAAATTATCCAGAAATATGTTCTGAATAAATATACCATTACGATCTGTATGTTTCTGGTATGGATGATTTTCTTTGATAAAACCTCTTTCCTTGTTATTAATGAACTGAACGGTGAAATCAGCCGATATGAAGACCAGCTGGAATATTATAAAAAAGAGTACGAAAAAAACGATACTTTTTATAAAAAGCTGATGAATAATAAGTCGGAAAAAGAAAAATACGCGAGAGAAAATTATTTCATGAAAAAACCGGATGAAGAAATCTTCATTTTGGTAGTAGACAGTGCAAATAGCGCTAAAAAATAAGAATTTGAAATGTGAATAGTCAATTGTAAACTTAACCATTGACTTGCGAAGCAAAATTCACCATTCACAATGAAAAATTATAACTGAAATAGTGAATTGTCAATGGTTAATAGTCAATTTTTCCAAATTCACCATTCACCCATAATAAACAGCCAATGTCAGCAGATATACTTCCAAACTGGGAAAATTTAGTAAAAAAACAGCTTAAAACAGAAGACATTTATTCCATCCTAAATAAAGAAAATCTGGAAGGAATTGATGTGAAACCTTTTTACAGTGAAGTTCCGAAACCATTGGCAAACTTGCCGAAAGTTGAAGAAAATACTCATTTGGTAGCAAGATATCACGAAAGTCTGGAAGAAGATGTATTTGCGTTTATTTTAGACCACAACGTAGAAAATCTTGAACAGAAAACAATCTTTGTCAATAATAAAAATCTTGCCGGCCATATTAGTCCAAAAGATGAAGATCAGTATTTTTCACTGATTGATGTGTTTAATGAAAAGGAAGGCATTATTGATGATCAGCTGGCCAAAGAACTTTTGTCAAAAGATTTTAGAAGAAACATCTGTGTTGATATTTCACTTCATCAAAATGCCGGAGCGGCAATTTACCATCAGTTGGGAATTGCACTGGCAAAGACAAATGAACTTGCTGAAGTTTATGGCTCTGAAATTCTGAAAAAACTGATTTTCAGAATAGCCGTCGGAGGAAATTATTTTTTCGAAATGGCTAAGCTGAGAGCCTTTAAAATAGTTTTTAACCAAATTTCCAAAGAATATGGTTTAGATGAAACACCTTATATTTTTGCAGAAACCTCTTTAAGGAATAAAGCTGTTGCAGACAGTGAAAATAACCTGATCCGTTCAACATTGGAGTTGGCTTCTGCAATGATTGCAGGGGCAGATGCGGTGTTCAGTAACAACTATCTTGTAAACAGAAGTACCGATAACTCCGAAGAAATTTCCTTTAAGCAGCAGATTGTTCTCGCTTATGAAAGCATCATTAATGTATTTGAAGACGCTTCAAATGGAAGCTATTATGTAGAAGACATTACCCGCCAGATTGCAGAAAAATCATGGGCACTGTTCGTTGAAATAGAAGAAGCAGGCGGCTATCTTGAGCTTTTAAAGCAGGGAATTATTCAGAAAAAGATCTATAGCCACGCTGTTGAAGAGCAAAAATGGGTGGAAGAAGGTAAAATAAAGTTGATAGGAGTCAATTTATATCCTAAATTAGACGTTAAAAGATCTATAGCTGATCTTTACAGCGAAAAAGAAATAAAAGCCGTACGTTGGGCTGAAATGTTTGAGTAATGAAAGAAAAACTGATTGACCTTTTTGAATACACCCATCATTTTAACAAAGAAATGATAAAATATATTTCAGAAAACAAGCCGAAAGTTGATGAAAAAACAATCAGCCTGATCAATCATACATTGAATGCCCAACAGATCTGGAATTCAAGAATATCGGGTGAAAAATCATTTGAAGTCTGGCAAGTCAATCCTTTTGAGTCCCTTCACGAAATTAATCAGCAGAACTTTCTTAAAAGTATTGATATCATCCAAAAATCTGATCTGGATCAAAGAGTGGAATATCAAAATTCAAGAGGAACAAAATTTGAAAACAGTATTTTTGAAATGCTTTTTCATGCCATAAACCATTCAACCTATCATCGGGGCCAGATCAATTCCCTTCTAAAGCAAAGCAGTATTGATCCGTTACTGACAGATTATATTTTTTATAAAAGATAAATGTTATCTGAGAAATCTGTGGGAAATAAAATAGTAAACCAATACATTCAAAACTACATCAATGTAAATCTAAATTCGGATTTGCACGCACTATTATTAAAAAAATCCCCCTTTCCGGACGTTTCCATGCAGGAAATTGTTCAGCAGATCAAAGGAAAACAGACAGCCCAAAAGAAATTCCCTTTTCTGCTGAAAGACGGAATTATATTCCCGCCTCAGCTTAATTTGGAACAATCGTCTTCAGAGAAAACCGCGCTTTATAAATCACAGATTCTGAAAGGGAATAAATTCATTGATCTGACCAGCGGTTTTGGAATTGATGCCTATTATCTGTCCCAAAATTTTGAAGAAGTTATTTTAGTAGAACAAAATGCTGAATTATTGAATATTGTAGAACACAATTGGGGAATTTTAAACCGGAAAGCTACATTCATCAACCAAAATCTGGAGGATTTTTTGAACATCAATAAAGAGTATTTCGATGTCATCTATTTAGATCCTGCAAGAAGAGACCAGAACAAAAATAAAGTCTTTCTGCTAGAAGATCTTTCACCTGATATTCTTCAAATCAAGGAAAATCTGCTTATGGCAGCTGATCAGGTGGTTATAAAATTGTCACCGTTAATAGATTTGAAATATCTGGCCTCAGCCTTACCTGATATTTTCAGGATTGAAATTATAGCGGTAAAAAATGATGTCAAGGAAGCAGTCATTTTTCTGTCCAATGAAAATAGAGAAGAGATAAAGGTTAATTGTATTAATCTGGAAAGTGAAGAATCTTCTTTTTTATTTAAATTCGGAGAGGAAGAAAGTGCCCAGGCAGAATATTCTGAGCCTGAAAAATTCATATATATTCCCAATAACAGTATTTTGAAAGCAGGTGTTTTTAATTTGGTTTCAGAGAGATTCGGGCTTAAAAAACTTCATCCCAATACCCATATTTATACTTCAGTTCAAAAGATCAATGATTTTCCCGGCAGAGTTTTAGAAGTGCAAACTATTGAATCTAAGCAGATTAAAAAGAAAGAGCAGTTCAATATCATTTCGAAAAATTATCCTTTAAAACCAGAAGATATCAAAAAGAAATATGGTATAAAAGACGGTGGTGAGCACTATCTTATTTTTACACAATCCAAAAAAGGTAAAATTATTTTAAAATCAGTATAAAAATGTTGCCGAAAAAAGCAGGATTTCTTACTTTTGGGCAATCAAAAATTTAAGAATGAAATCGTTTGCTGCTAAAATAATTATAATCAGCTAAAATAATGCGATTCCATATGACATTTAAAAAATAAATTTTACATATGAAAAAATTAATTATATGTTTAGCTGTTGCAACGGTAGCCGTAAGCTGTAAAAAGATCCAGGCAGGAGGAAACAAAAATACTTTGAAACTGGAAGAAGGAGTAGAAAGATATTCTGACGATGTGCAGGGCGGAGGTGAAGCACACAGTCATGAAGCTGCTGCAGGGCACCAAGAAACGGCTCCTGCTGAAAAGCATGAAGCTGTAGCTCCTAAAACAGACAGTACTACTGCTGTAAAGCCTGCTGAAGCTGAGAAAGCTCCAAAAGCCGAACACTAATTATTAGTACATGATATAAAAAAATGTCCTGCCGAAATGCAGGACATTTTTTGTGCAAAAGTCTACAGGCTATTGACAAATAGCAGTTCTTCGGAAAATTATCTGTTTTTGTTTGCTGCTGCAGACCAATTTCTTTATTTTTAACGAAACAAATTTTTAAAATGCAAGAGACATTAAATTACATTAACGAAAACAAACAGCGTTTCGTGGATGAATTATTTGAGTTATTGAGAATTCCTTCTATTTCTGCAGATCCGGCGTATAAAAATGATGTATTGAAATGTGCGGATGTTGTTGCAGAATATCTTAAAAATGCAGGAGCTGACAATGTAGAAGTATGTAAAACCAACGGATATCCCATTGTTTTCGGAGAAAAACTTTTAGAGAAAAATCTGCCAACAGTATTGGTATACGGACATTATGATGTTCAGCCGGCAGATCCATTAGAGCTTTGGACAAAACCACCTTTCGAACCTTATATTGAAAAAACAGAACTTCACCCGGAAGGAGCAATCTTTGCAAGAGGTTCAGCGGATGATAAAGGACAGTTTTTCATGCATGTAAAAGCTTTTGAAGCCATGATGAAGACCAATACACTGCCTTGTAACGTGAAATTTATCTTAGAAGGTGAAGAAGAAGTAGGATCTGTAAGCTTAGGAGATTTCGTTAATGAAAACAAAGAAAAGTTATCTTGCGACTGTATTTTGATTTCCGATACTCATATTTACAGCAACGAACAGCCAACTGTTACAACTGGTTTAAGAGGTTTAAGCTATGTGGAAGTTGAAGTGGAAGGACCCAACAGAGACCTTCATTCAGGGTTGTACGGTGGAGCAGTTCCAAACCCGATTCATGTGCTTTCCAGAATGATTGCTAAACTGATTGATGAAGACGGACATATTACCATCGACGGATTCTATGACAATGTAGAAACCGTATCAGATGCTGAAAGAGCAGATATGAACAAACTGAAGGATAGTCCGGAAGAATTCAAGAAATCTATCGGACTCAATGGAGTGGAAGGTGAAAAGAGCTATACAACGCTTGAAAGAACCTCTATCCGTCCTACCTTAGACTGTAACGGTATTTGGGGGGGATATACAGGAGAAGGAGCAAAAACAGTAATTCCTTCCAAAGCTTCTGCTAAAATTTCAATGCGTTTGGTTCCTTATCAGACTCCTGAAGAGATCACGGAAAAATTCACAAAATATTTTGAAAAAATTGCTCCTGAGAATGTTAAAGTAAAAGTAACACCTCACCACGGAGGAATGCCATATGTTTTACCAAGTGATACTAAAGAGTTTTTAGCGGCTAAGCAGGCTATGGAAACTGCATTTGGTAAAGAAGTTCTTCCTTACAGAAGTGGAGGCAGTATTCCGATCACGGCAATGTTTGAAAAAGTATTGGGCGCTAAGTCCGTGCTAATGGGCTTTGGGCTGGATTCAGATGCAATTCACTCACCGAATGAACATTACGGGCTGTTTAATTTCTATAAAGGAATTGAAAGTATTCCGCTGTTCTTCGAGAACTATTCAAAATAATTAAATATTTTATAATCATATTCAGTAAAGCGTTTCAAAATCGGAGCGCTTTACTTTTTTTTATGGTAATATCCCTATCAAATGATATTTTTTTAGTTAATGTATGTGATTATTTTTAGTTCAACTTAAAATAATTGCTATGAAAAAAAACTACTCCGTCGCATTCTGCTTGTTTTCAGTGTTTTCCTTTGCACAGCAGATGATTTCGTTTGAAAATTCAGATGGGTTTTATACCGGAAATATCCATGGACAGGGAACCTGGATCAGTACACCAACCGGGGATATGCCCCCGAACGTGCTTAACCAGATCATTTCTATGGATAATGCATCAGACGGAATTAATTCTCTGAAGATTGTGAAAGAAAACACGTATGGAACCCAATCCATTCCTATTATCGGCGCATTTGATAATCTTCCTGTACTGCTTCCTTACAACAGTTTTACAGTTTCTTTCGATATCAATATGTCCCAGCTTAACGGATCTATCTTTAGCTTTCAGGGAGTGAGCAGCGCTGACGAAAAATATATTGTCAGACTCGATTTTGATAATTCCGGTGCAATTAAAGTTCTGAAAACATTATCAGGAAATCCTGTAATGGACATTGCATTGGGAACGTGGCAGCCGAATTCCTGGTACCATATTGCGGTTGTAGGAACCACCTCAGATGTTAAATATTATCTGAACGGGATTTTGATCTATTCCGGTATTGCAGTAGAAATAATGGATATAAACCAATTGCGTTTCGTACACGATAATGCAGATGGGACAGCTTATATTGATAATGTTAAAGTATATAATCAGGCATTATTATCTGTGGCAAATAGTGCTGTAAATAAGAATGCGGTAGTTGTATATCCTAATCCCGCTTCAGATTTTATTAAAATAAGTGCTTCTTCTAAGATAAAAAACATTGAAATCTTTGAGTCTGCTGGCAAAAAGATTCAGTTGAGATTAGAAAATGATACAATAGACGTTAGAAATCTTCCTGCTGGCACATACTTGATCAATATTAGAACTGAATACGGTAATTTTTCGGAGAAGTTTATTAAAAAATAGATGAAATTCTTCATTAATTTTATCCCTTATTAGTGAATTTTATTGTTATTTCTTTTTAATTTAGACTAAATGTTCTATATTTGCCCAAACTAATAATAAAAAATACCATGAAAAAACTTTACATTATTGCAATTTCTCTATTTTCAGTATTGTCATTTGCACAACAAACAATATCTTTTGAAACAAGCGAAGGTTTTACAGCGGGAAATATTAATGGACAGCAAGGTTGGATTTCGACAGCCACAGGAGGAACGCCGCCAAATATTACGACCCAGATTGTTTCAAGTGAGTTGGCAAGTCAAGGATCGAACAGTCTTAAGATAGCAATAGATCCTGCTTTTGGACCTCAGCAAAATCCTGTAATGGGAGGCTTCTATACTTTTCCAGCAGCATTAACCTATAATAATTTTACACTTTCATTTGATGTAAGACTAACAGAACAGTCTGCAAATAGTTCAGATTTTGTTTTCAGAACAGTTAGTACTGCAGGAACAGGAAGTATTGTCACTTATATTAATTTTGCATATAATGGTAAAATTATGCTTGTTAACGCAGGCTCAACAACTTTGGTCGATACAAATAAAACTTGGACAGCAAATGCTTGGGCGAGAGTAAAAATAGTTTCCACATCTACAGGAATTCAGTATTATGTGAATAATGTTTTAATTTATACAGGACAGCCTTACGTTCAAAGTAATATTAATAGAATGGATTTTGTTCATGATAATTATTCCGGAAATGGTTATATAGATAACATTAAAATAAATAACGAATCAGTTTTATCTACACAGGAAGCTATAGCAAATATTGAGAATATATCAGTATACCCGAACCCAACAACAGATTATATTAATATTAAAACATCTGCAAAAATTAAAAATGTTGAAGTTTATGAAATTTCAGGAAAAAGAATTAATATTAAGCTAGAAGAAAATAAGGTTGATGTTAGAGATCTGGGAACTGGAACTTATTTATTAAATGTAGAAACTGAAGGAAGAAACTACACTAAACAATTCATCAAAAAATAATACCTGATAAATCTTAGTCTATATAAAACGCTTCAATTGGAGCGTTTTTGTTATTTTAGAGAATTAAAATTAAAACATTATGTCAGAAAATAAAGTAGCTTATATTACCGGAGGAACCAAAGGGATTGGTTTTGGAATAGCAAAAATATTGTTGGAAAACGGTATTTCAGTAGCATTTTCGGGACGTAAAAAAGATGATGTAGAGAAAGCTGAAGAAGAACTTAAAAAATATTCAGAGAATGTTTTGGGGATTGTTTCAGATGTAAGAAGCCTTGAAAGCGAAGAAGAGGCTGTAAAATATATCATTGAAACATTCGGAAGGCTGGATTTTGTCATTGCCAATGCAGGATTGGGAATATTCAAACCTGTAGATGAACTGACTGCCGAAGAGTGGAATGATATGATAGAGACGAATCTGACAGGTGTTTTTTATACCTTAAAAGCTTCTGTAGAAGAATTAAAAAAGACAGAAGGTTATTACATCACAGTTTCGAGCCTGGCAGGTGCCAATTTCTTTGAAAACGGAACAGGTTATAATGCTTCTAAATTCGGAGTGGTAGGCTTTACTCAGGCTGCAATGATTGATCTTAGAAAATATAACATCAAATCTACTGTCATTATGCCGGGATCTGTCGCTACAAATTTTAACGGAAATGTTCCTTCAGAAAAAGACAGCTGGAAGATCCAGCCCGAAGATATGGGGAATCTGGTCCTCGATATTTTGAAAATGAATCCACGGGTTTTGCCCAGCAAAATAGAGTTTAGGGCAACAAAACCAGCCTAGTAAATGCATTTAATGTATTGAATAGTAAAAAAATAAGTATTATGCATGCATAATATATTTTTTAATTATATTAGCAACGTAAAATATAACAAAATCTCAGCATAAAACACTAAGGTTTTTTATGCCTAAAAGGGAAAAAATAAAATAGTACACATGAAAATATTAGTTTGTATCAGTAGTGTTCCGGATACTACTTCCAAGATTAACTTTACAGCAGATAAATCTGCTTTCGACAAAAATGGAATTCAGTGGGTAATCAATCCTTTAGATGAATTTGCGTTGACAAAAGCAGTTAAACTTCAGGAATCTCAGGGTGCAACTGTAACAGTGATCAACGTAGGAGATGCTGCTACAGAACCGGTGATCAGAAAAGCATTAGCTATTGGTGCCAATGATGCCGTGAGAGTAAACCTTGATCCTAAAGACAGCTATTCTACAGCAAAAGAAATCGCTGCAGTAGCTCAAAACGGAGGATATGACCTTATCCTTTGCGGAAAAGAATCTATCGACTACAATGGAGGTTCAGTACCGGGAATGGTCGCTCAGTTGCTAAATCAGCCTTTCGTCAATGCATCTGTAGGTTTAGATGTAAATGGAAGCGAAGCTACAGCTGTAAGAGAAATTGAAGGCGGAAAAGAAACGATATCAGTAAAATTACCTGCTGTAATCGCAGGACAAAAAGGATTGGTAGATGAAAAAGATCTGATCATCCCGAATATGAGAGGGATCATGTCTGCAAGAACGAAGCCTTTACAGGTAGTAGAGCCTGCTTCTTCTGAGGTGAAAGTTCAGGGAGTAACTTATGATAGTGTGCCGCCGAGAGCTGCTGTTAAAATGGTTTCTCCTGACAATTTGGATGAATTGGTAAGATTACTTCACGAAGAAGCTAAAGTAATCTAAAAATTTAAAAGAAAGAAGCTGAAACAGGGACATATGTTGAGCCCTGATCTGATTTCTAATCTTTTAATCCTTAAATTTTTTAATCTTTAAATTTAAAAAAAATGGCAGTATTCGTATACGCAGAAAATATAAATGGAGTTTACAAAAAAGCAGCTTTTGAAGCCGTTTCTTATGCTAAAGCAATTGCAGACCAGGCGGGAGATACCGTTACGGCAATCTCTGTAAACCCTACAGATTCTTCAGATTTATTATATAAATATGGAGCGTCAAACGTTATCAATGTAAAAGACGAAGGTCTTAAAAACTTTTCAGCAAAGGCATTTGCTCAGGCTGTAAGTGAATTGGCAGATGGAAACACTATTGTTTTCCCTCACACTACAGATGCTTCTTCTATCGCTCCTATGCTTGCAGTAATGAAGAACTATTCTTTAATTACCAACGTACTGGAAGCTCCTGAAAGTCTTTCTCCGTTCCAGGTGAAAAGAAAAGCTTTCTCTGGAAAAGGATTTATGCATGCAAAAGCTGAAGGAAGCGGGGTAATTATTACTGTTTCTCAAAATGCTTTCGGAGTAAAAGAAAGTGCTGTAGCAGGATCAGAAGAAGTTAAAAATCTATCAGTAGCCAACGAAGATACTAAAGTGATTTCTCACGAGCAGAGTTCAGGTAAACTAGACCTAAAAGAGGCTGAAGTAGTGGTTTCTGCAGGAAGAGGAATGAAAGGTCCTGAAAACTGGGGAATGGTTGAAGATCTGGCTAATATTCTTGGGGCTGCTACAGCTTGTTCTAAGCCGGTTTCTGACATCGGATGGAGACCTCACACAGAACACGTAGGGCAGACAGGTAAAGCGATTTCACCTAACCTTTATATCGCAATAGGTATTTCCGGGGCTATCCAGCACTTGGCTGGGGTAAACTCTTCCAAAACCATCGTAGTTATTAATAATGATGCTGAAGCACCATTCTTTAAGTCTGCAGATTATGGAGTAGTAGGAGATGCTTTCCAGATTATTCCTGCATTAACTGAGAAGATCAAAGCAATTAAAGGATAAAAAAATCAGTGAATTTTACTCCGCAAGTCAATAGTTAATTTTAAAACTGACACGAAGTAATTCACGATTTACAATTCACATAAAAATAAAAGTTCGGGCTTTCCGGGCTTTTATTTTTGCGTAAAAACTAAAATCACAATAAAAAATTAATCTATATTTGTAGCTATGGATTATAAGCAGCTAATCATTCGCGGAATATCGTACAGCCAGACCCAATCGGGGGCTTACGCTTTGTTATTGGAACATGAAGAAACACATATAAAATTACCTGTTGTTATAGGAAATTTCGAGGCTCAGTCTATTTCGCTGGGACTGGAAAAAGACATCCATCCGCCCCGTCCGCTTACCCATGATTTATTCACAAAATTTATAGTTTCTGCCCATTATGAATTGGTTTCAGTAATTATTTACCAAATCGTAGACGGTGTATTTTTTTCTAATATCAATTTCAAAAATAAAGCTAATAACGAAGAGCTGATCCTTGATGCAAGAACTTCTGATGCAGTAGCAATGGCCGTAAGATTTGACGCTCCTATTTTTACCACTCAGCAGGTTCTTAATGAAGCCGGAATTCTTCTTGAACTGGAAGACGTTTCAAAAGAAGAGCAGCCGTTCTCCGAAACCGAACAGTCTGAAGATAATTTAAAAGCTGTATCTATGGAAGAGCTTCAGAAATTATTAGATGAAGCTGTAAAAGAAGAAGACTTCGATACCGCTCTGGAAATTCAGGAAGAAATTAAAAGGAGGAAAAAGAAAATTGATTAAAGAGATACTATACTAAGCTATGAATTTAAAATTACGACTTACCATCCTCAGTTTTCTCCAGTTTTTCGTTTGGGGAGCATGGCTGATTACGATGGCTAATTTTTGGTTCGGTACAAAACACTGGGACGGAACCCAGTTTGGAGCCGTTTTCGGAACCATGGGAATAGCTTCTATTTTTATGCCGACCATTACCGGGATTATTGCGGACCGCTGGGTGAATGCAGAACGTATATTTTCTGTACTGCATATCCTTTACGGGGTTATCCTTTTTGTACTGCCTCATTCCGCAGATCCTAATTCTTTCTTTTGGCTGATGCTTCTGGCGATGTGCTTTTATATGCCTACCATTGCCTTAGCAAACTCTATTTCTTACACGATCCTGAAAAACAGTAATCTGGATGTCGTGAGAGATTTTCCGCCTATCCGGGTGTGGGGAACTATCGGGTTTATTGTAGCGATGTGGATTACTAATCTTACAGGAAACAAAGCTACTGAAGGACAGTTTTATATCGGCGGGGCTATTGCTATATTTTTAGGGATCTATGCTCTTACTTTACCAAAATGTCCGCCACAGAAACTGATCGATAAAAACGCCCCACTATCTGAGCAATTAGGCCTTAATGCATTTAAGCTTTTCGGAAGCTATAAAATGGCTTTGTTCTTTTTGTTTTCAATGCTTTTGGGTGCAGCACTTCAGCTGACTAATGCTTACGGAGATGTATTCTTAAGTGAATTTTCACATTTTCCCAAATATGCAGACTCATTTGTAGTTCAGAGATCTACGATTATCATGTCGATTTCACAGGTTTCGGAAACCCTATTTATTTTGGCAATTCCATTCTTTCTGAGGAAATTCGGAATTAAAAAAGTAATGTTGATGTCTATGCTGGCCTGGGTACTCAGGTTTGGGTTCTTTGCTTACGGTGTTCCGGACGGATTCGGGCTTTCGCTGATCATTTTCTCATGCATCGTATACGGAATGGCATTTGATTTCTTCAATATTTCAGGTTCTCTTTTCGTAGAAACGACGACCGATAAGAAGATAAGATCATCCGCTCAGGGATTATTTATGATGATGACTAATGGTTTTGGTGCTCTCTTCGGAAGCTATATTGCAGGATGGGCTATTGATAAATTTTTCACTCACAAATTTACGAATGCATCAGATCTTTCTGCTTACCTTGACACAACAGCTGATAATCCTACTTTCCTGGAAATCCTTAAAAACAGTTTTAATTCAGCAGTAAATGCTGATGGAACACTTTCATCAGTAGTGATGGTGAAAGACTGGCAGAATATATGGCTCTCATTTGCAATTTATGCACTGATTCTTGCCATTTTCTTTGCTATTTTATTCAGACATAAACACAATCCGGAAGAGGTTTCTTCAGTGAAACATTAATCCTATTGAATTGATTATTAATATATTAAATTGCACTTTTGAAAGAAAGTGCAATTTTTTTTATTTTCGGGCAACCTTTTAGAATAAATTCCGTCTTATAGTTAGAAAACCGATACATGGAGAACCTCGAAAAGAATTTTTTACTGGCTAAAAAACAGGACCGGATGGCCCAAAAGGCTCTTTACGAAATGTTTTCGGCTAAAATGCTTGCCATATCAAATTCTTATACGAATAATCTGCATGATGCAGAAGATATCTTGATCAGTGCATTTATGAAGTGCTTTACCAGGATAGACGAATGCAGAGACTGGAAAAGTTTTCCGTTCTGGCTGAGAAAAATTGTTGTCAATGATTCTATCAGTTTTGTCAGGAAGAACAGGAATATTCTTTATGCCGATATAGAAATTGCGGATGATTATTCTGATGAAGATATAGATGAACGGCTACAAGAGATCAATATTAATGAAATATTTTCAAAGATGCCGGCAGGGTATAGGCTGATCTTCAATTTATATGTTTTTGAAGAAAAAAAGCATCAGGAGATCGCAGAAATGCTTAATATTTCAGAGGGAACAAGCAAAAGCCAGCTGAGTAAAGCGAAAAAATGGCTCGCAGAATTTTTAAAAACAGAAGAACATGAAAAAAGAGATACTGAAACAGTTAAAGTCTGATTACGAAAGGCTCGAAATTAAGCCCTCTGAAGCCCTTTGGAATAAATTAGACCAGAAGTTGCATGAGGCACCTGATGTACCGTTAAAACGGTCTTTTAAGTGGTGGAAGTATGCTGCTGTTGTATTGCTGTTGATTTCTGCAGTAAACATTATTTATTTTAGCAACTATAAAACGAAATCTGATAATAAACAAACAGACTATATTGTTAAAAAAACTTTTGAAAAAACACTAAATCCCATAAATACAGATTTGGAAGATCAAACACCTATTTCGAATGAACAGCTTATCAGGAAGAATGTAGTAAAAATGGTAGATAAGAATCTGGGAAATTTTAATTATGATCATGCATTAATTCGAAAAAAAGAAAGAGGATCAAATGATACCAAGGTTGCCGAACATAAAAAAGAGCAAAATATAGTTATTCAACCGGAAAATGATTTCATTAACAATGAAAAAACGGAAAATGCTGTTATGCCAAATCCTCCTGTACTTGCAGAAGCTAAGAAACCAAAATCAAACTATATCAGTTCTGATGAGCTTCTTCTGGGCAGAGAATTTGATAAAGCCCGGGAACAAGCCGGTAAAGATGAACATAAACTTGGAGCCTTCAAATTTGATAAAGTGGTTCCGAATGTAGGTAATGTAACTGTTTTGGGAGTAACGGTCTATCTGGACTCCAAGTAAATCTGAATTTTTTATAAAATCAAAATACTGTCCTGAATATGGACAGAGATATAATATTGTCTAAAAATTATAAATAAATATGAGAACAAAGTTGATCTTTATGGCTGCTGTAATGGCTTTTACATACCATTCAGCCCAGGAAAAACAGGACATGGATCTGCAGATTAAACGCTACTCGAAGAAAATTGACAGCATTGTGGTTTCAGAGAAATCCAAAATGAATGCAGAGCTGGATATTGTTGATAAAGATTTTAAAGAAAATAAAATCACACCGGAGGAAAAGCAGAAACAGCGCTTGGAAATTGCCTCTAAATACCAGCAAACCATCAATGAAAAAGTGGACGCCCAGCAAAGCGAACTGCAAGCTGCAACAACAGAGATGGTCAAAAATGCTGTTTTTATGGATCGGGACAGTACAAATAAAAATGAAATGTGGATAGGGCTTAACGGTCTTAATATGAAATTGGGACAAGAAAAAAAGAAAACTCCAAAACAGTCCTTACAGACTTTAGAACTGTCCGGCAGTATGATGGGAACAGGCCTGACTTCAAAAAATCAACCTTTTAACTTTTACAATAAAGATTCTGATACCAGGAATACAATTATCAACTCTTCACAAATGGCATTGAGATATGAGGGCCAGATCGGTGGCTTTAAAAGTCCAGTATTTTATCGCGCCGGTTTGGGAGTTAGGTTCGATCAGTATGTTCCCAAATATGGAAAGGTTTTTAAACAGGATGACAACGCTTTGTTCGTAGGTGATTTTGACAGAGGTAATTTAAAGAGAACCCAGTTCAATAATACATACCTGTATATACCTGTAGATTTAAGATTTGTATTGAATCCAAAGTATACAGAATATGACGGAGTTCAGTATCTTGATAACAAAAAAAGACAGCTGAGCCTGGTAATGGGGGTTTATGGCGGTGTGAAAGTGGGAAGTGTGAACTATATAAAATATTCAAATGAAAACTCCAGAAGAATTGTGGAAAGAGAAAGAATAATGCATGGAGTGAATGATTTTATTGTTGGTGGAAAATTCGGAATCAGTTATGGAGGTCTTAAAATATTTATTCAGAAAGATTTTACACCCATCTTCAATGACAGTGCTCTCCTGAAGAATAAATATGGAGTTCAGATCGGTATAGAATTCGTAAATATAATTTTCTAATTCAGCAATAAAGTTGAATCTTTTTTAAAGATAATTTAATTTTAATTAATTTTTATTGAGGCTAACAAATGTTTGTAAAGGAATCATCCGTTTTTAAAACACACTGTCTAAAAGTGTGTTTTTTTTTGTATTTTGGCACTTTAGTAAATATGAAAAATATTCAGTTATTAGGATTATTATTAGTGGTAGCGGGGAGTTTTCTGCCTCTTGTTCATGTTCCCATTATAGGAAACTGGAATTACTGGAAGCTGGATCATTATCTGGCTATTGCATGCTGGATCTTCGCTGCGTGCGCAGTTTTTGGTATTGTCAACAACAGTGCGAAAATAGTAAGATTTTTTGGTGTACTGCTGATTTTGTTATTTGCATTTACACTTGTTGCAGTTAAGATGCAGTCTCTGGAATATTTCAGCTTTCTGCCGTTCAAATCATGGAGAGAAGCTTTTGCAGGAGTTGTAAAGCTGAGATGGGGCTGGATAGTAGAATTTTTAGGCGCTTTCCTTATGGTTTTCGCTACAGGAAATAAAAAAGTAAATAAACGGACACAGATATGAAACATTTAAAAATAGCATCAGCAGCTATATTAATGTTGATGTTTTCACAGGCTAAATCTCAAAAGACAGCATTTGACAACCCGGATCAACCGGCTAAATGTAAAAACATAAGAGAAGGGAAGTTCCTTCGCCCGAACTATCCCGAGGGAATTTGGTATATGACTATTAAGGATAATATTCAGACCGAATATTTCAATAATGGGAAAGACTACATAAAATCCACGTTGGTTTTTGTAGACGACTGCAATTATAAAGCGATCGTGCTGGATAACACAGCCAATGATGACCGTATTCATATAGGAGATGTTTTCAGTAATAAAATTGTAGAAACTCAGGATAATGCCCTGAAAGTACATACCAAAATTGAAAATAGCCAGTATGAGGTTATTTATATAAAAGTAAAAAAATAGAACAGTATAATGTAGCCGGAAGGCAGCATTTGTAAAAAAAGTAAATATAATACACATGAAAGAAGTATTCATCGTTTCCGCAGTAAGAACACCTATAGGGAGTTTTATGGGAAGCCTTTCAACCGTTCCTGCTACAAAGCTGGGATCTGCTGCTGTAAAAGGAGCATTAAATAAAATTGGTCTTGATCCTAAGAATGTTCAGGAGATCTATATGGGAAATGTACTGCAGGCAGGAGAAGGCCAGGCGCCGGCCCGTCAGGTGGCTTTGGGTGCAGGTTTGTCTATTGAGACGCCTTCTACTACAGTCAATAAAGTATGTGCTTCCGGAATGAAAGCAGTAACTATGGCGGCACAGGCTATCAAAGCAGGTGATGCTGAAGTAATTGTTGCCGGAGGTATGGAAAATATGTCATTGGTTCCCCATTACTATAATGCAAGAGTTGCCACTAAATTAGGCGATATCAAAATGCAGGACGGAATGGTGCTGGATGGCCTTACAGACGTTTACGGTAAAGTGCATATGGGAGTATGTGCTGAGAAATGTGCTGTAGATTATGGTATTTCAAGAGAAGATCAGGATAACTTTGCCATAGAATCTTACAAAAGATCTGCAAAAGCCTGGAGCGAAGGGAAATTTGCTGAAGAAGTGGTTCCTGTTGAAATTCCCCAAAGAAAAGGAGATCCGGTAATTTTTGCTGAAGACGAAGAGTACAAAGCTGTGAATTTTGACAGACTTCCTACACTTCCTACCGTATTCAAGAAAGAAGAAGGAACCGTAACCGCTGCCAATGCATCTACATTAAATGACGGTGCTTCTGCCCTGATCCTTGTTTCTAAAGAAAAAATGGAAGAATTGGGTCTAAAGCCTTTAGCTAAAATTGTTTCTTATGCTGATGCAGCTCAGGAGCCTGAAAACTTCACGACTGCTCCTGCAAAAGCTTTACCGATTGCCCTTAAAAAAGCGGGTCTTGAGATTTCGGACATCGATTTCTTTGAATTCAACGAAGCGTTCTCTGTAGTAGGCCTTGCCAACAACAAAATTCTAGGACTGGATGCATCCAAAGTAAACGTAAACGGTGGAGCAGTGGCTATAGGACATCCGCTGGGAAGTTCAGGATCCAGAATTATCGTAACGCTGATCAATGTATTGAAGCAGAATAATGCAAAATACGGTGCTGCAGCTATCTGTAACGGTGGTGGTGGAGCTTCTGCTATCGTGATTGAGAATATGTAAAATTCTCTTTAATACTATTTTACCATTAAGGAATCGATAATTTTTCTAAATTCTAATCGATTTCTTAATGGTTTTTCTATTTTTGTGCTACTAATATTTATTTGAAATGTCTGAAATTGAGAATCAACAGCCTCAAAACATAAAGAATAATCCAAGGATTATGAAAGCCTGGGCTGTATACGACTGGGCGAATTCTGTTTACTCATTGGTTATTACCTCTACTATTTTCCCTATTTACTATTCCATACTGACAACTGCTTATGAGAAAAAGGAGTATGTGGAAGAAACAAAATCATGGATTGATGTTCCGGTAAGGCACATGATAAAGATCTTCGGAAAAGAATATCAGCCGGATGCTGTGTATGGATATTCATTAACCATATCATTTTTTATTGTAGTACTGCTTTCTCCGTTCCTGTCTTCACTGGCGGATACTATCGGAAATAAGAAATCATTCCTGCAGTTTTTCTGTTATCTTGGAGCTACTTCATGTATGGGGTTGGCTATGTTTACGGGAATGCATAATGTATTTTTAGGGCTTCTATTCAGTATCACGGCGAGTGTCGGGTTCTGGGGAAGTTTGGTATTTTATAACTCATTTTTGCCAGATATTGCAACCCGGGATAAACAGGATGCGCTGTCTGCAAGAGGATATGTTTACGGATATATAGGCTCTGTCGTTCTTGTGGTGATCTGTCTGGTACTTATTCAGGTTTTTGCAAAAGGAGCGGCACAACAGCTTTTATTTACAAGAATAAGTTTCCTGTTGACCGGTGCATGGTGGTTTGGTTTTTCCCAGTATACTTTCAAACATCTTCCTCAGTTTGGAGATGTTAAAGAAAAACTGCCTAAAGATCTTGTCCTTTTAAATTATAAGAATATCTTTAAAAAACATGAAGAACAGGGTGGTTTCTTTGAGGTTCTTAAAGACAATATGAGCTTTTATAAAGACATTGCCAAAGAAAGTTTTCATGAGCTTTTCAAAGTGGGTGGAGTATTGTTTAAGGATAGAAACCTAAAATTTTTCCTTTCCAGCTTCTTCTTTTACAGTGTCGGGATGCAGACCATTTTCCTCATGGCCACCTTATTTGGAAAAAGTGAAATCAACCTGGCTCAGGATAAACTGATCGGAACCCTTTTGGTTATTCAAATCGAAGCGATTATCGGGGCAGTCATATTCTCCAGGTTATCAAGAAAAATAGGAAACAGAAACGTGATTTCTATCGCTATCGTACTTTGGATTGTTGCGTGTCTTTGGGCCTATTTCCTGAACAAAGAAAATCCTACGGTAGAATATCAGTTCTATGGAGTGGCAGCAGTAGTAGGATTGGTAATGGGTGGACTTCAGGCTATGTCCAGGTCTACTTACTCAAAGCTTCTTCCGGAAGATTCTATGGAAAATACCACATATTTCAGCTTCTATGATGTATTGGAAAAAATTGCGATCATTATCGGAACATTCATCTTTGCGACACTGATTGAACATTTTAATAATATGCGTATCGCAGCCCTTTCGATGACTTTATTTTTCGCAGCAGGACTTGTTCTGATCCGGTTTCTTAAAGTTAATATGCGGAAAGAAAGAGATACTTTATAACCAAACTGTCAATAAAAATTAATTAAACTATCAATAAAAGCCTGATCTTTCAGGCTTTTTTGCTGCATACAGATAAAATGGTTTCTGCTCTTTGTAGTGATGAAAGCCTGAAAAACGTTTTCTGCTTAAATAAATTGGAATTCGGCTTAAGTTTTGCTTATATTCAGCGGAATAATTTTAACTTTGCAAAAAGATTTATTGTCAAAATGACGAACCCTCTATTTTATGCAAAAATAATTCTCTTTGGAGAATATGGGATGATTGAAGACTCCCAGGGGCTTGTAGTACCTTACAGTTTCTATAAGGGAACCCTGAAATTTTCAGATTTAAATTCTGAATTTGAACTTAAATCGAACAAACATCTACAGAAATACTCTGATTTTCTTGCAACGCTTGACCTTTCTGATGATTTTAAATTGGATATCGAAAGCTTTAAAAATGATATTGAATCCGGACTTTTCTTCGATTCCAATATTCCCCAGGGATACGGTGTAGGAAGTTCAGGAGCTTTGGTAGCTGCTATTTTTGAAAAATATGCGCTCAATAAGTTGGATCCTGAACAAATCTCAAAAGACAATCTGAAAAAATTAAAAACCGTTTTTGGAGAAATGGAAAGCTATTTCCATGGTAAAAGTTCAGGAATGGACCCTCTGATCTGCTATATGAACCTTCCGATCCTTATCGAGAATAAAGAAAACCTCGATAGAGTTTCCATCCCGGAAGGGGAAGCTGGAAAAGGAGCCATATTTCTTATCGACAGCGGTATTACAGGAGAAACAGGGCCTATGATACAGATTTTCTTTGAAAAAATGAAAACTGAAGGCTTCCGAAAAACATTGAAAGAAGAATTCATCCGTTACAACAATGCATGCATTGAATCTTTCCTTAAAAAAGACATGAATCCTTTCTTCAGAAACCTGAAAAAGCTTTCCTATTGGGCATATGAACATTTCCGTCCGATGATTCCTGAAAGTATTTTCAACATCTGGAAAAAAGGGCTTGACTCTAATGCCTACTATCTGAAACTTTGCGGAAGCGGTGGCGGAGGATATATTTTGGGCTTCACAAAAGATTACGCGAAAGCAGAAAAAATGCTTGAAGGCTTCCAAAAAGAAGTGATTTATAGATTTTAAACAGGCTGGAATGAATTCTGAAAAAGAAACTTTCCAGTCTAAAAACTATATCTCTAAATCTATTTTTTACAGATTCTCACAATTCGTGGGTTTTCTGATCGGAGCTCGTTTTTTTGTTGCAGCACTTCTTACATTTGCCCTGTATGTATCAACTTTTTTCCTTTTCAATCAAGATGAAACATTCAGTAAATTTGTTTTCGATTTTAAAGTACATGGCATTATTTTCTGTACCGTTATAACCATCCTGGCTGGTGGGATCATTAACCAGTTTTACGATTTGGAAAAAGACCATGTGGTAAAACCATTCCGGACCAGAATTCAAAGTTTTATTAAGCAAAAATATTTTTTATATGCTTACCTTGCTCTGACAGCGATTTCTCTTGGAGTCGCATGGATGATTTCGCATAAGGTTTTTGTTTTTTTCCTTGTATACCAGTTCTTCATGTGGTTTTACAGTCATAAGTTAAGCCGGTTACTGATCATTAATAACCTTACTTTTGTAAGCCTTACATTATACCCTTTTTTTGGAATGATGGTATATTACGAAACTTTTTCCAAGAAAGTACTGCTGATGGCCATTTTCCTTTTCCTTATCCTTTTGTGTATCGATATAGTGAAAGATATGCTGACGAAAAGTGTAGACAAAGCATTCGGATATACAACCATTCCCAACTATTTTAAAAATAAAAACACCCTGATCATTATTATTTCTCTATTGATTACCACAATGGCTGTTTCCATGAAACTTATCACTAAAACAGGGATATCAGGTTTTATGGCATATTACTTTACCGGAGGCTTATTCGTAATGATCTTCTGTATTTACCTTTTGCTTAAGTCTACCAGAAAAAGTAAATTCCTTACTCTCAATCTCTTAAGGTTCTGGGTTTTTGTAGGAATCATCGCTATGCTTTTGAATGGAATTGAAAGTAAATTGTAGAAAATTTTCTTTAAATAAACTGAGGTTATTATTACCTTTGCAAAACTAAATTTAATAAAAAGGATGCCCATTTTTAACGATACTAAAGTTGCATTTGCAGACAAGTCTGATGCACAATTGAGAAAGGCGTACTGGATGTTTAAAATGATTGAACAGCCTGCTCTTACCAGTCTTGGAACTTCTGTTCTTAATTTTACGGTACACAATAATTTTCCTTTCGTGACCGGAATTGTAAAAAGTACCTTATTTGAACAGTTCTGTGGCGGCGAGACCCGTGAAGAAAGTATGAAGGCAGTAAAACAGCTTTTCAAAAGAGGAGTGGGAAGTATTTTCGATTACTCTATTGAAGGGAAAGAAGATGAGGAAACCTTTGATGCAGTATGCAAAGAGATCAAAGATATCATTAGATTTTCTGTTGGAAATCCCGCTATCCCTTTTATTGTATTTAAGCCCACAGCTTTTGGAAGAATCGACCTTTACGAAGCGGTAGGAAGTGGTGCTGAGCTTACTTCAAGCCAGAAAGAAGAATGGGAAAGAGTCGTAAGAAGGTTTGATGAAGTATGCAGCCTTTGCCATGAAAATGACAAAAAAGTAATGGTAGATGCTGAAGAAACCTGGATGCAGGATGCGGCAGACCAGCTTTGTGAAGAAATGATGGAGAAATACAACCGGGAAAAGCCAATCGTCTGGAATACCATCCAGATGTACAGAACGGGAAGACTGGAGTATATGGAAGCTCATCTTCAGAAGGCCAGAGAAAAGAACTATTTCATAGGATATAAGATCGTTCGTGGTGCCTACATGGAAAAGGAGAGAGCAAGAGCAGAAGAAAAAGGATATCCGGATCCTATTCAGCCTACTAAAGAGGCTTCGGATAAAAATTATAATTCAGGAATTGATTTTGTAATGAATCATTTGGATAAAGTATCTGCATTCTTTGGAACTCATAACGAAATTTCATCCGAGTTGGTTATGGATAAAATGAAATCCAGATCTCTTGAAAACGGTAACCCTCATATCTATTTTGGACAACTTTACGGAATGAGTGATAACATCACCTTCTATCTTTCAGATAAAGGCTATAATGTGGCTAAATATCTTCCATACGGTCCTGTGAAAGATGTTGTACCCTATCTTACCAGAAGAGCCAGAGAAAACACTTCTGTAGCCGGACAAACCGGAAGGGAATTAGGACTGATCAGTAAAGAGCTGGAAAGAAGAAAAAAATAGTCATATTTTGAATAGATATATAAGACCTGTAGTTTTTCTGCAGGTCTTTAATTTGGTATACATCAGAAAAGGATGTGCCTAAGTTTCATAAATTTTTAATATTACCTTAATTGATTATACTTTAATAATAATAGATTTATGATTTATAAATGTTATATTTTTATTGTTTTAATTGTTGTTATTATTTATATTTGGGTAAAACATTAAAGACTACAATGATGTCACACATACAAAAATTGCAAAACTAATAAAGCAATAAGCTTTAGTTTTCTTCTTCAATATTTTTTATCCTGGCCATTTTCTTTGGCCAGGTTTTTTATGGCTCAAAACTTTCAAATTTTCCGTTTTCGTAGAACAGAACAATCCTTTTTATTTTATTTTCCTGATTACCAACGATTTGGCTTAATATTTTATCATTGGTGTCTTCTAATCGCTGAGAATCGGATATATTTTCTAATGATCTATAAGGGGGCGGTATAAACGATTCTCGTGGGCTCTCTTTCAGAGTACTGATTTCCTCTTCACTTCCGAATTCTCCATCATCTTTCATCATCGTAAACAAATCGGGTAGCGGAGTAGGCTTTGCTTTCTCATCCTCCTGTTTTTCCTCTGAAGAAGATTTTACTTCCGGTAATTCGGATTTCAGCATTTCACCTTCACCTGTAACAAGCCAGTCCCAAAGAATCTCCGGGAAGCTTGACTTGATCTTTATAATAAATTCCAGAGATGGTTTGTTTCTTCCGGAAGTGATATGCGAAATGGAAGAGCGCTGTACATCTATCTCATCTGCAAACTCAGAAGGACTGAGATTGGAATACTCTATAACTTTGGAAATTCTCTCGTTTAAACTCATAGAAATAAGTCATTAATTATTTTACAAATGTAACAAATGTAATTTACAAATGCAAAACACAAATGTTAACAAACAGAAATATTCATTGTATACATTTGTAACTTAATTCTAATTGTTGTTAAATCAATAGATTATAAATTGATTACAATTGTATTATTAATTTGTTACAGTAAATTTTAGTAAGCATCTATCATATAAAATGGGATTATTATTTACTGAAGTAATAGTTTAAAGTTGTAAATTCATATATTTTAGAAGGATATTTTGTCCCTTAAATCTCTATAAAAATGCTATTTACATTATTAAACTTCCTAAACCTCTTTTTGAATTATAATTGTATAAGATTCCCTATAAAATGTATATAAAGCTTATTTTATAAGGAATACATTGGTAAATTACTGATGTAAATACACTATTTTGAGCCTTTATTGTGCTGAATTGAAAGGAAAATTGTAATCTCGTTAAGCAACTAATATTATTGTAGATTAAAGTACTTAAAAAAGTGGTGCTTGAATGATTTTCAGAGACCGACTTAATTTTTTATACAATTTACATATGTATACTGCTCAAAGCAATCAAGTTTTCTATAACTTTTATGTTTAATAAAATTGTCATCATATAGTAAAAATAGCCTTTTCAAGCACTTAAAGTGCTCTTATAAATACTATTGAAATAAATTTTATAAGTGATTGAATATTAATTATTTAAATGTTTTTAATTAAATTATTCGCAATCCACAATTTTATCCACAGACAATTTGTCTTCCAGTACTGTTTAACAATGTTACAAGTGTTAACTTGTTTTTAGAACTCTAAAATGCATGAATTTAAACCTTATAAATAATTTTCAAATCTAATGTCAAATGTAAATTTGTGTATTTTACTTTTATTTACAAATGTTAACTTAAGTTTTTTGACTAAAAATGGCTAAATTTGATTCTTGTAAAATATTCCTAAAATGAATTTTGAACAACTCTACTCTGCGAATCCAAATTTCTCAAATCGCTATATTTCCCCGGAAAAATTATTTTCTTATCTACAGACTAATCTCAGCGATTATGTCCAGGAGATTGGAAGGTCATATTTAGATAAGCCTATTTATCAGTTAAGCATAGGAACTGGAACTATTAATGTTCTTGCATGGTCACAGATGCATGGAAACGAATCCAACGCCAGTCATGCAATGCTTGACCTTCTTGAAACTTTGGATAAGGCCCCTGAAATGAAAGAGGATCTTTTCAGTAAGATCAGGCTGGATTTTATTTTTATGCTCAATCCTGACGGATCAGAAAAATGGACAAGGCTGAATGCTGCAGATATTGACCTGAACAGAGATTTTCATAATGAATCGAGTACGGAAATTAAATTCCTTAAAAAAGTAGTGGTTTCAAAAAAATATGATTATGCATTAAATCTGCATGAACAGAGAACTATTTTTACTACAGACGGGATACATCCCGCAACGCTGTCTTTTTTGGCGCCTTCAGAAAATGAAGAACGTACTGTAACTGATAACAGGAAAAAATGTATGGCTGTAGTTGGAAAAATTTACGACCACTTAAAAGAATTAATCCCGAATCAGATCGGCAGATATTCCGATGAATTTTATCCGACTTCTACAGGTGATAACTTCATTAAGGCAGGCATGCCAACTATTTTGTTTGAGGGCGGACATTTCGTAGATGATTATACAAGAAAAGGAACCAGGAAGTACTATACAATTGCTTTGTATTATGCATTAAAAGCAATCAGTGAACTGAAATCAGATACAGAAGGATGGGAGAAATATTTCGAAATTCCCGAAAACCAGGAAACACATTATGATATTATTTACAGAAATGTAAAGCTGAATACAGATCATGAATGCATTTTGGATGTCGCAGTTCAGTACCGCGAAATTATGGAAGAAGGGAAGGATGAAATATCATTTGTACCTTTTGTAATGGAAGTGGGAGATGTGAAGGAAAGAAAAGGCTGGCTGGAAATAGACTGTACAGGAAAGAAATTTGTAGCCGCGACCAAATATCCGAAACTGGATGCACCTGCAGAATTTATAATAGAGGATTAAAAAATATAGCAGCATACCTTTAATGGGATTAGTTTTTTGAGTCTAAAATTAAAAAAACACTAATCCATCAGATTTACTCAATCTGCGAGAGCATAAAACAAAACGTCCTCAAAAGTATTACTTTCTGAGGACGTTTTTTGTTATATAAATTAGTTTACCACTTTAATACCGTTGGCTACAAACCTTATCTCTTCCTTAGGTGTCGTGATGGCGTCAATTTCAGCCTGAGGTTTCTTAGCATCTTCAGCATAATGCTTCTGTTCGTCTACTGAAGTTACTTTTCTTTCTGCAGTGCCTTCCAATACAACATTTTTACCTTTTAAAGCTGTTGGAACGAAGAATGCATAATCTTTCATTTTTACAAAAAACTGAGAATTGTCTTCAGTCTGAATAGTAAGCCAGCATCCTTTTTTCTCGCATACGTCAGTTACTTTTCCTTTAACTGCAACGCCTTCAACTTTTTTATTGTCTTTCTTAAGCTTTTTGTTCAGCTTATCTACTGTGATAGCTTTAGACTCTGAAGTTACTCCGGCTCCGTATGCTTCACCTACAATAGCATTTCCTGCCGGTGGTCCAGACTTTTTCTGTGATGTCTCCTGCGCAAAAGCTAAAGTAGAAATACTTACAGCTGCTGCAAATAATATAGCCTTGAATTTCATTTTTAATATTTTTTCCAAAAGTACTAATTAAAATTGAATAACAATTCGATAAAAACTTGATAAAAAGCAGGTGATGCAGTAAATTTTAAACAAATACCAAAATCAATGTCAGATTTGTTTATATTTGATGCCTATACTTGACTATGCAGAAAAAACTCAAACTTTGGGATGCCATTATGCTGGTAATGGGATCGATGATTGGAAGCGGAATTTTTATTGTAAGTGCCGATATGATGCGGAACCTGGGATCCGGTTTCTGGCTGGTGGTAGTATGGGTCATTACCGGAGTGATGACTGTAGCGGCCGCAATCAGCTATGGAGAGCTTTCAGCACTGTTTCCAAAAGCAGGCGGGCAATATACCTATCTCAAAGAGATTTTTGGGAAAAAGATGGGATTTTTATATGGCTGGGGCCTGTTTACCGTAATCCAGACGGGAACTATTGCAGCGGTAGCAATGGCTTTCGGTAAATTTACAGCTTATCTCGTTCCATCATTAAATGATGCAGCTCCTCTCTTCCAGAGCGGAGAATTCAAGATCACATGGATACAAATTCTGGCAATAGCCGTTATTCTTTTACTTACTTATATTAATACAAGAGGTGTACAGAGCGGAAAACTGCTTCAGAATGTATTCACAGGGTCAAAAATAATTGCTTTACTGGGCTTGATTGCTGTTGGATTCATTTTGGTTGATTTTTCGCATTTAGCCGACAATTTCAGTCTGGGTTTTGATTCATTCAATAACCTTAAAAAAGATATAAGCGGTAATTTTCTTAAAGAAGGTTGGGAGCCAATTGTTGGAATGACCTTGCTTGGAGGTATTGCAGCAGCTATGGTAGGATCTGTTTTTAGTTCGGTAGCATGGGAAAGCGTAACTTTCGTTTCCGGAGAAGTGGAAAATCCGAAGAAAAATATTGTTAAATCCATGATCTATGGAACTTCTGCAGTGATGGTCCTCTATCTGGCAGTCAATTATGTATATCTGAATGCTTTAGACAGGGACAGTATTGCTTTCGCAGCCAATGACAGGGTTGCAGTGGCAGCATCACAGAATATTTTCGGAAGTGCAGGAACAATCATTATTGCCGTTCTTGTAATGATTTCTACATTTGGGTGTAACAATGGGCTGATTCTGGCTGGAGCCAGAGTATTTCAGACGATGGCAAAAGACGGAATGTTTTTTAAATCCGCAGAGAAAAACAATAAAAATGAAGTTCCGGAAAATGCTTTATGGATGCAGGGAATCTGGGCTTCGGTGTTATGCCTTAGCGGACAGTATGGTAATCTTCTGGACATGATCTCTTTTGTGATCGTTCTGTTCTACATGATCACGGTTTTTGGGGTTATTTATCTAAGAATCAAAAAGCCGGACCTTGAAAGACCTTATAAAACATGGCTTTACCCGGTAACACCTGTTATCTATCTTTTGATAGGAACAGGATTTTGTGTACTTCTCCTGATCTACAAACAACAGTATACATGGCCAGGATTTTTAATGGTGCTTCTTGGACTCCCGGTGTACTATTTCATTAACAGGAAAAAGCAGCCGGATCAATAAAGAAAAATTTACCGTTTCTATAATATATCAGGGCTCCCAAATTCGTTTGGAAGCCCTTTTTTCAATGAAATTTTTGATTTCTTTTCCTGTTTATTTCATGAAAATGCGTATTTTGGTAGTTCTTTTTAAGAAAACTAGACTATGTAAATAAGAAGCTGACTATGGACACACCAAATTACAGAATGCCTTTCGTGCCTTCAACATTAATGACTGAAGGAGGAAGCATTGATATCTGCGACATGGGCGAAAGCATTGCGCATAATATCATGTTGCTGATCACCACCAAAAAAGGCGAAAACAGATATGATGACAATTATGGAAACGACGTTTGGAATCTGGAATTCGATAATGGAGTTACCAGTGCTGTTTGGGAGAGCGTTTTCATTAAAAGCCTCAGAAGGCAGATTCAGGAATATGAACCCCGCATCGTAAACCCACAGATTGATGCCCACATTCAATTTGTAGAGCACAGCTACGACACCAAAGAACATACAGAGATCAAAAAAAAAGTAAGAATTGCCATCAATGCAAAAATGGAGGCAACGGGAGAGCGTTTCAGCTTTTCTACAGAATTATTTTTAAGTCCGATGTCTATTGACTAATTGTTTTTTAAAACAAGAAAAATTTATGAACTTAGATCAAAATATATATTCCAAAGAATCTGTAAAGGCAAGAATGCTTCAGAACGCCACCAAAGTGTGGGGACTGAAAAGCCCGCAGTCTCTGGATCCTTTTGTAAAATTACTGATAGATGCATTCAGTACAGAAGTTTTTAAGGCTAATAACGAAATTCAGACGGTTAATGCAAGAATCCTGGAGAAACTGGCAAAACTGCTGACACCATCTATCTATACCCATCCGATTCCTGCCCATGCGGTTGCCTTTACGTTGCCTTACGAGTCTTCGGAAGTCCTGCTGGAACATACCGAATTCTTTTTCCGCAAGCAGATGACATCAACGGTAAAATCAGAATCGGATAAACAGCTTAATATTCCCTTTACACCCGTAGGAAACGTAAGAATCAATAAAATACAGACGGCAATAATGTTTGTAGGAAATACCTGCTATAGTGTAGACGACAGGCTGAATAAAATACCGGTAGCAAGATTCCAGGGAAAACCTGAAGACTATAGAAAGATCACAATAGGAGTGGATGTAAGCAGATATGCCAGCGAGAATTTTCCTAAATATATCAGCGTATTCTGTTCCAATCCTGCTTTTGAACATATAGATTTCGTTTACAAACTTCTTCCTTATATAACCGTTACCAGTAATGGGAACCCTTTATTTGTAAGAGAAGGGCTGAGTTACCTTACGAACAGCCAGCAGGACGGATACGAGCAGATGTTCAGAGAACAGTCGATCCGGAATAAAGTTATTGAAGATATTAAAAGTATTTACCGTCATAAATTTATAGAGATCACCGGACTTTCAAGCAGCCTCTTTTCAGAGCCTGGCGTATTGCCACAAAATTTAGACTTTCTCAACGAAAAAGAAGAGATCAGAAAGCAGATCGGAGACAGACGCTATTTGTGGCTTACTTTTGAATTCCCGCCGCAGTTTTCTGCGGAGATCTTAGATAATTTTTCATTTGTCATGAATGCTTTCCCTATTTACAACAGAGGCTGGAAGAAGACAGAATACAGCCTGGATATCATGGGAAACAATATTCCTCTCGTTACAGACGAAGGCGAACATTTCCTGTATGTGGATGAGGTTCAGGATGGCGACGGAAGAAAATACACGGAGATTCCGTTTACTCCTGCAGATGATCTTAAAAAAGGATTGTATACGGTGAGAAAAGGGGGAATGGAGCGATTCACCAATAGAAATGCCGTAGACATGATTGCCAATGTCCTGGAGCTGACAAGAGATGAAATTGCTGCATTTTCACTGTTAAACAGGGATAATGTCAAAGGAGTACTTAGTGAAATGTCAGATAAAATGAAGACGATGGTTCAGAAAGTGAACAATGCAAAGAGAAATATAAGGCAGGAACTGAATTACGTCATTATGGAGCCTGTAGAAAAAACAGACCATACATATGCCTCATTCTGGGTCACACACTGCACACTGGCCAATCATATGCGTCCGGGAACAGAACTTTCTAATCAGCTGAAATCACAGACTGTTGTCCTTCTCACAGAGACTATAGGCGGCTCTGAGGAACAGAAAGGAACAGACAGCATACAGGCTTACAGATACGCCTTAACCACAAGAGACAAGATCATTTCCCTGGAAGATGTTAAAAACTATTGCAGAATGGTCCTGAAAGATGAGGTAAAAGAAGTACGGGTAAGAAGAGGAACCATGATCAGCAACCGCCCGAAAGAAGGCTTTGTAAGAACCGTTGAAATAGAAATCATTCCGCAGAATTATTCCTTCTATGGAAGGGCCTATTGGGAAAATATGGCCAATATCCTTAGAAATCAAATTATTTCCAAAGCGATTGACGGGATCGAATATGTAGTGAAAATAAGCAATGAAGATATTGATCTTGACGAAATATAAATTACACTAAACTTAAACTATAAAATATGAGAAAGATTATCGTCCTGGCCATGGCTTTGACCCTCACATCAGTCAGTGTTATAAGCTGTAAAAAAGACGTCAGTAAACTGGGAAAATCTGTACTGAATCTTGGCAGTGCAAACGAAGCTACCGCTATCATTGAATTTAATAACAACTTTGTGGATTCTTACAAAAATACATCCAAGCATGTAGAAAGTATTTTGAGGTATGCTGACGGAGCTGTAGCGAAAGCAAAAGGAGGGAATGCTATGATAATGCCTGTGATAGGTTCTATGGATTATGCATTCAGCAAGATTAAAGAAATACCGTCGGGTTTTGAAAAAGACAAGCCGGCAATAGAGGCAGACTTTAATACCTATAAAGCTAAAAAGGAAAGTATAGAAAAAAAGTTCGAAGAGCTTAAATCCTATATGAACTCTGAAGATTATAAAGACGACAAAGGAGCAAAAGCAGATGCCATTACAAAGGATATCGAAACCGAAGCCCAGGCTTTATTTACATCGGGAGAAAATGTCATAGCCAAAATTAAGCCTGCAACGGATGCCGCTGAAGAAGTAATTCTGAAAGATCATCCGATGAAAGACTATATTATGTCTTCCAAAAACGTTATGAATTCTCTGGATTCTAATATTGATTTGCTGGATAAGCAGTATTCAGGAAAATTCAGCGAAGCGGAAGTTCAGAAGAAGTATGATGAGCTTGCCAAAACAGTGGAAGCCAATTCAAAGCTAGAATTCAATGTGAAAGATCCACAGTATTCTTACAAAAAATCATTGTTTGAAAGTTTCAATAAAAGCGCATCCAGCTTTTTGGATACTTACAGAAAACTGATCCGTAATGCGAAAGGCGCGGGCAAAATTTCTGACAGCGATATCAAGCAGATTGATTCCTCCTATGAATCCGTACTAAACTCATACAATTCATTTGTGAAATAAAAAAGGTATGAACCTATAACAGAAGACTGATGCAATGCATCAGTCTTTTTTATTTGACTTAAAATGAAAGCCAATCTATTCTGAAAATACTATAAGCAACAGGGATGTTCATTTTTAACTTTTGCAACGTTAAAAATTAACTAAAATTAAACCTTAATAAAACCTTTCCGGTTCATACAATTCCATAAAATTCCGTAATTTTGCACATTGTGATTTTCAGGCAGGATCACCCCAAATTATGAGCAAATCAACAGAATATATAGAAGTTTACGGAGCACGTGAGCACAACCTTAAAAATATTAACGTAAAGATTCCGCGCAACGAGCTGGTAGTAATTACCGGGCTTTCCGGCAGCGGGAAATCTTCTTTGGCTTTTGATACCATCTTTGCCGAAGGGCAACGTCGTTATATCGAAACATTTTCGGCATATGCACGCCAGTTTTTAGGCGGACTGGAACGCCCGGATGTAGACAAAATAGAAGGGCTTTCTCCTGTAATTGCCATTGAACAGAAAACAACCAATAAAAATCCTAGATCTACCGTAGGAACTGTTACCGAGCTTTATGATTATCTGCGTCTGTTATATGCGAGAGTTTCCGATGCATATTCCCTTTCTACAGGGAAGAGGTTGGTAAGCTATACGGAAGACCAGATCCTCGAAACAATCAAGGAAAATTATAAAGGCGAAAAAATAATGCTTCTTGCGCCTGTAGTACGTTCCAGAAAAGGCCATTACCATGAACTTTTTGTACAGATGGCAAAAAAAGGTTACGGCCAGGCAAGAATTGACGGCGAGCTGCAGGATATAGAATATGATCTAAAGCTGGATCGGTACAAAACCCACGATATCGACATTGTTATCGACCGATGGATCATCGGTGAAAATGCTTCCGAGGCCAGAATGGAAAAATCTCTGCGCACCGCAATGGAAATGGGTGAGGGAATCATTGGGATACAGAAACTGGGAGGTACAGATATTGAATACTTCTCGAAAAACCTGATGGATGCTGAAACAGGACATTCACTGGCACTTCCGGAACCCAATACATTCTCTTTCAATTCTCCGAAAGGAAGCTGCCCTGAATGTAAGGGCTTGGGAACCATCAAAAAGATCAATACAGATTATTTTATTGAAAACCCTAAACTGTCTATCAATCAGGGTGGACTATTGCCGCTGGAAGACATTAAATCCAACAAATGGATCCTTTCGCAAATCAAAAATATCCTTGAGATCTTCGGATTGGGAATGGCAACACCTATGAAGGATATCCCGGAAGAGGCTTTAGATTACATTTACAACGGATGTCATAAAGAATTTAATAAAGACCTGAAATATGCAGGAATTACCAAAAAGATAAAAATAAGCTTCGATGGGCTGATCACTTTTATGGAAGAGATCATTGAAGAAAGAGAATCTTACGAGGCAGTATTGCTGGAAAGGCATTTTACCACTGAAGAAACCTGCCCGGAATGTGGCGGAACCCGTCTTCAGCCTGCAAGTTTAAGCTTTAAAATTGACGGAAAAAATATTGCTGAGGTAAATGCCTTAAGCTTATCCGATTTAAAAGAATGGTTATCCGACATTAAAGATAAATTCTCAGAAAAACATAAAATCATTGCCTATGAAATTTTAAAAGAAATTGAAACAAGACTTCAGTTCCTTCTCGATGTAGGTTTAGATTATCTTAGCTTAAGCCGAAGTTCTAAAACCCTTTCGGGCGGAGAATCTCAGAGGATACGTCTGGCCACGCAGATCGGGTCACAGCTTGTGAACGTTCTGTATATTCTGGATGAACCAAGCATCGGGCTTCATCAGAGAGATAATGAAAGACTGATCAATTCATTGAAGAACCTCAGAGATATCGGTAACTCTGTCATTGTTGTAGAACATGATAAAGATATGATTCTGGAAGCTGATGAGGTATTGGATATTGGCCCGAGAGCCGGAAAGTTCGGAGGAGAAATACTGTGGCAGGGAAAACCGGAAGACCTGCTGAAAGCAGATACCATTACGGCAGACTATATTAATGGAAAAAGAAAGATCGAAGTTCCGGCAGAAAGAAGAGCCGGAAATGGTAAAAATATCTTGTTAAAAGGAGCTACAGGAAATAACCTTAAGAATGTTACCCTTGATATTCCATTAGGAAAATTGGTTGTGGTAACCGGAATTTCAGGTAGCGGAAAATCTTCTTTGATCAATGGGACCCTATATCCGATCCTGAATAAACATTTTTACAGAGCCGTTCAGGAGCCTCTTCCGTACAAAAAGATTGAAGGTCTTGATCATATTGATAAAATTGTAGACGTAGATCAGACACCAATCGGAAGAACGCCGCGGTCAAATCCTGCAACCTATACTGGAATGTTTACAGACATCAGAAACCTTTTTGCTGAACTTCCGGAGAGTAAGATTCGTGGTTATAAGCCGGGAAGATTCTCATTCAATGTAAAAGGCGGAAGATGTGAAACCTGTCAGGGTGGAGGACTGAAAGTTATTGAAATGAATTTTCTTCCTGATGTATATGTTCATTGTGAAACCTGTAATGGAAAACGTTTCAACAGAGAAACCCTGGAAGTACGTTACAAAGGAAAATCTATTTCCGATGTTTTAGATATGACGATTGGTGAAGCTGTAGATTTTTTCCAGCCGATTCCTAAGATTTTTGCCAAGGTAAAAACGCTTCAGGATGTAGGATTAGGGTATATCACGCTTGGACAGCAGTCTACAACACTATCAGGAGGAGAGGCACAGCGAATCAAGCTGGCTACAGAACTTTCGAAAAGGCAGACCGGAAATACACTGTATATCTTAGATGAACCGACAACCGGACTTCATTTTGAAGATGTGAAGATCCTGATGGAAGCAATCAATCAGCTGGTAGAGCTAGGAAACTCATTCATCATCATTGAACATAATATGGATGTGATCAAATTGGCAGATCATATTATCGATGTAGGACCGGAAGGTGGAAAACACGGTGGCCAGATCGTAGCTCAGGGAACTCCTGAAGAGATTGTGAAGTCTAAGAAGAGTTTGACTGGTAAGTTTCTGAAGAGAGAATTGGAATAAAAATTCATATGAACAGCTTAGCACAAAAAGATGGAAGAAATACGAGGTATTTTGAAATCCAGGAAGATGGGGTTTTTGTAAGAACTAAATTTGCAAAAGAATTGAACGAGTATAAGGTTCATTTTACAGACATTCATGATGATGAAAGTGTCTTTAGAAAATCAAAAGATCTTGTACTTGTAGCCATAGCTATATCTGTTGTGTTCAATTCAATCATGTTGACTATCATTATCAATGAAAATTATCAACTTTCCGTATCTTCGGGAATGATTGTTTTTGGTATTGCAATGATTCCTTCTTTGATTGTGACTACTTGGTGTAACAATGAGTTTAAAGCTGAAAGTTCTAAAAATATTGCTGCTGCAAAACCGCTTATTTTCTCATACGCAAAAAAAGAAATGGAAGAGGTTGATGCATTTATTGCTGAGATTAAAAAAAGTAAAAAAGAATATTACCTGAGAGAATATTATAAAGTAGATAATCTGATTCCTACCCATACTCAAATAGCAAGAATTCACTGGCTTTATGAAAATAAATATATTACAGAAAGTGACGCACAGTTTATCATTGACGAACTTGAAACTAAAAGAATAATTAATGGATTGTAATATCGGGAATATAATAAAAACATAAAAAAGAATCTGCTTTCACAGATTCTTTTTTATTTATTCGGCATTTCATTAGAGATAATTTCCAGCTGCAGCCAGTAATCTTCCTACATCCATTCATTTTTTTTATAATTGATAATGGTAATTACGTTATCAGAAGTAGATGAATTGATAAACCAATTATAGAGGAGATATATACACTTCTATTTTTGTCCCGTCATAGTTAAAGGTTCCGTCTTCATTCTTTTTACCCAGAACCCATTTCATGTCTACAGGAACAGACCATGCTGTACCCAGTGAAAATCCGTTCACAGATCTGATCTCCGCACCGTTTCCGGTAGTGACGGCCGAATGGAACCACGTTTTATCTCTTAGCCTGTAAAAACCGATGGCTTTTCCTTTGGGAATTATAGCATAACCATCCCACTTATCGCCTCCGGCATAGTTGAATTTATTGAGCCATCCCTGTGCACGGAATCGTACAAGTTCATCCGGTGATATAGCTGCACCTCTCATATACAGGGCATAAGCTACCACATCGTGGCATACACCCTTATTGTAATTGGCCATCTCGTCCTGTCCGGAAAGAAGGCCATTGGATATCAGTGACTTTTTTGCTGGTTCGAATTGCCCGACCTGGGCTCCTTTTGGTGTGATCATTTCAATATTTTTAGTGATTAAGTGTGATGTTTTGGTATTTAAAGATATAAAATAAATTTTAAACCATATTTTAATCTTATTGTATGGCTGTTGAAAAGCTTAAATTTTCTCAGGTGACCTATTAATAATGAAAATTTTAAACATTAAGCTGTAATAAACGTTTGAAAATTTCGTTATAAATTTGTCAAACATAAAATTAAAACAATATGAAAAACCTAAAAAAACTTACAAAAACTGATTTAAAATCTGTTTATGGTGGTGAGCCAAAGAAATACTGTGTATACTGTGAATGGATGAATAAAGTAGTATGCAGTGAAATTCCAATCTCTCAATGCCCTTAAAAATAAAAGCTGCCTTCAGAGCAGCTTTTATTTTTAAGGGAATGTTTAATGACTATTTTGTGTTCGAGTAAAATCCTTCAGGCTTGCTTTCAGGTCCTTCGAATTTCCAATACTGTCAAAACTGATGTTATCAATCTTCCATTCCAGGCCGGACTTTATCAAATGCACTTTGTCGGTCCATATAACTTTAGGCTGAGACATCGTGTATTCAAAAGTAACCTCCGCATCCGCTGAGGTACCCGAAGGGTTGATAACAACGGATTTTATTTTATAACTGTCATATCCTTCATACAAGCTTGAAAAAACAGCTCCTTCAAACAATAATGGTTTTTCATCCGGATGATCGCTGTGTTTTACTTTTTCAATATCAGCTTTGGAGGTATTCACAGCTTCTTCAAGTATTCTTTTCAGTTCCGGCGAAAAAAGACTTTCGGAAAACGGTTTATTATAAAGAGCATCATTTGAGCTTCCATATAAACTGTAAAGCTCGTTGATCCTTTGAATGACACAGGTCTTTACGGGTGAATTTTTATTTGATCCATTATTTTTGCACGCTGCCAAAAAAAGAAAAATGCCTAGGCATAAAAAGATTTTTTTCATCAATAAAATGTGTTTATTCTTTAAACTCAATGGTCAAATCATGTGCCAGGTTTTGATCTGTCATATTGTTTCTTAAGCTTAAAATAATTTGAACAGCCAATTATAAAATTTAATACATTTGATTATTAAATATGATTTGTGAATCCTATTCTTGATGTCATAGTACACTCCCTTTGCGTTTACCTTTTTATGGTGATCACCATCCGCTTCTTTGGTAAAAGCCAGCTTCCCCAGCTCAATGCAGGGGGGGTAGTTCTGCTTCTCCTTATTTCCAATACCGTTCAGAGTGAGGTGCTAGGTCCGGATACCTCTCTTCATGGAGGTCTCGTTGCAGTGTTTGTTCTGTTTGTGGCCAACTTTATTTTAAAAAGACTTATGTTCTCTAACCATAAATTCGAAACATGTATGGAATAAGATCCTGAAATTCTGATCAGGGATGGAGTAATTTTAGAAAATGAAGAAGGGAAACAAACGCACTATTCAAGAATCATAAGAAAGAATAAAGAAAATACCATTAAATACAATGAATTACGAATTGAGAGAAATGCTTCCCGGTGATGAAAAAAGAGTGCTGGAAATATATAAACAGGGATTAGACGGAGGTGTATCCACTTTTGAAACAGAAGTTCCTACTGCCGAAGCCTGGAATATGGAATATTACAACGACTGCCGCTGGGTACTGGAAAATGAAAACAGTGAAGTAATAGGATGGTGTGCTCTGAAGCCTGTAAGCAAAAGAGAATGTTATAAAGGTGTTGCCGAAGTAAGTATTTATTTTGACAATATCTATCAGGGGAAGGGTTTAGGGTCGGTACTGCTGAAAAAGATGATTCTTGACAGCGAAAGCCATGGTTTCTGGACGCTTCAGGCCAGCATTTTTTCCGAGAACGAAGCTTCCATAAGATTTCACCAGAAAAACGGATTCAGAACAGTTGGTGTCAGAAAAAAGATCGGGAAACTTAATGAGCAGTGGAAAGATGTTGTACTGTTCGAAAAGCGAAGTGATACTATAGAATAAATATATAGAACGCTGGACAATTTTTTAAATCTTTCAGTTGTAATGAAATAAATCACTTTTGCTCAAAAAAATATTGATTCTCAAATCCCCGGCCTCCAACTCAAAAAACGCTCCGGTGTACTTTGGCACTAACCTTGTTATCTCCCTGTTGAAATTTGAAAAAGTGGAAAATATGAAAGGTTTAATGAAAATTGTAGGAGTATTAACTGTTATGTTTATGATGACATCATGTGTGGTGCATGATCATCATGTTAGGAGACTCCCGCCTGGACAGGCTAAAAAAGTGTATGGAGGAAGTGCACGATACTATGCTCCGGGACAGGTGAAAAAACGAGTGTATTATTATGATTATGACAAGAAAGGTCATCATCATAAAAACAAAGGACACAAACGACACAGAGATTAACAAAATAAAAAAAGCCCTGATTTTTCAGGGCTTTTGATTTGTATTTAAAATCTTGATTTTTTAGGATTCAGGAATGTATTGAAGATCATTACTTCCGTTCCGAATTTTTTCTCAATTCTTTCCGAAATGTTCAGCATTTCACTTTTGATAAAATCCTCTCTGAGATCATCATTATCAAACATCAGAAGCAGATTATAATTCTTACCTTCCTCAATATAATCGCTGTGTACTTCAGAAAGAATATATTTATTGACATCCATAAGGTTTTCCGCCATCAGCACCAGTGTTTCATCAATATAATTTTCCCATTCTTCGATATTGTTTTTCGTACAGTGGAAAGTTATACTCAATAAGCTCATATTTTATGAATTTTTAAGATTTTGTGGATAAATTCTAGTGCAAAAATCGGTAAAAATTTCGTAAATTAGCCCGTTAATAAAAATTGGAAATAAATAATTTTCAGACGCACAGCTAAAGGTCTGACTGTCATTATAATAAATTTGTTTATGCAAAAAGAAGGAGAAAGACTGATTCCTATCAACATTGTTGATGAAATGAAATCGTCTTATATCGATTATTCGATGTCGGTTATCGTTTCAAGAGCGTTGCCGGACGTAAGAGACGGCCTGAAACCCGTTCATAGAAGAGTACTTTACGGTATGTATGGATTAGGGGTTTTTTCTAATAGAAAATATTTAAAATCTGCAAGAATCGTTGGGGATGTTTTGGGTAAATATCACCCGCACGGAGACTCCTCAGTATATGATGCAATGGTGAGAATGGCTCAGGAATGGAGCTTGCGCTATCCCCAGGTTGATGGGCAGGGTAACTTCGGTTCAATGGATGGAGACCCGCCTGCAGCAATGCGTTATACCGAAGCTAGACTGAAAAAGATCTCTGATGAGGTTCTTTCAGACTTGGACAAAGAAACTGTTGATTTTCAGAATAACTTTGACGACAGTATGCAGGAGCCTACGGTGCTGCCTACAAAAGTTCCTAACCTTTTAGTTAATGGTACTTCCGGGATTGCAGTAGGTATGGCAACCAATATGGCGCCGCATAACCTTTCAGAATCCATTGATGCAATCTGTGCTTATATCGATAACAGGGAAATCACAATCGATGAATTAATGCAGCACATCACTGCACCGGATTTCCCTACAGGAGGTATTATATATGGTTACGATGGAGTAAGGGATGCTTTCCATACAGGAAGAGGAAGAGTAGTGCTGAGAGCAAAAGTAAATTTCGAAGAGATCGGAAACAGAAATGCTATTATCGTTACCGAAGTTCCTTACCAGGTGAACAAGGCTGATATGATCGCAAGAACAGCTGAACTTGTAAAAGATGATAAAATTGTAGGGATTCATGAGATCAGAGACGAATCAGACAGAAACGGTCTGCGTGTCGTTTATGAACTGAAAAATGATGCTATCCCTAATGTTGTCTTAAACTTACTATATAAATATACAGCACTTCAGACTTCTTTCAGTGTTAACAATATTGCATTGGTTAAAGGAAGACCGGAACAGCTGAATTTAAAGGATATCATCCACCATTTCGTAGAGCACAGACACGAAGTGATTGTGAGAAGAACTCAATATGAGCTTAAAAAAGCTAAAGAAAGAGCTCACATCCTGGAAGGATTCATGAAAGTAATTGGTTCTCAGGATTCCTTAGACAGAGCCATTTCTATTATCCGTCACAGTGCTAACCCTCAGGCTGCAAAAGAAGGCTTGATCGAAGCATTTGAACTTTCTGATATTCAGGCTCAGGCTATTCTTGATCTTAGACTGGCACGTCTTACAGGAATGGAACTTGACAAGATCCGTGACGAATATGAAGCGATCATGAAAGAGATCATGAACTTGGAAGATATCTTGGCAAATGAGCCTAGAAGATTTGAGATCATCAAAGAAGAATTACTTGAGATCAAAGAAAAATACGGGGACGAAAGAAGAACTGCAATCGACTATTCAGGAGGAGAAATGTCTATCGAAGATATTATCCCGAACGAAGCGGTAGTTCTTACCATTTCACACGCAGGATATGTTAAGAGAACCTCACTTTCCGAATACAAAATTCAGAGCAGAGGTGGTGTAGGCAACAGGGCAGCCACTACAAGGGATGAAGATTTCCTTGAATATATTGTTTCTGCGACCAATCACCAGTATATGCTGTTCTTCACAGAAAAAGGAAGATGTTACTGGCTAAGAGTATTTGAAATTCCTGAAGGTTCAAAAACATCCAAAGGAAGAGCGGTACAAAACCTGATCAACATTGAGCAGGACGATAAGATCAAAGCATATATCAGAACCAATAACCTGAAAGACGCTGAATATGTAAACCAGATGAGCGTAGTGATGGTGACCAAGAATGGAACCATTAAGAAAACATCCCTTGAAGCATACTCAAGACCTAGAGTTAACGGGGTTAATGCCATCGAAATCAGAGATAATGACCAGTTATTGGGTGCATACCTGACCAACGGAAACTCTCAGATCATGATTGCGACCAAAAATGGTAAATGTATCCGTTTCCCTGAAGAAAAAGTAAGAGAAGTAGGTAGAGGATCCATCGGAGTACGCGGTATCACTATGGATAATGATGATGAGGCAATTGGTATGATTGTTGTGAATGATGTGGAAAAAGAAACAGTTCTTGTAGTTTCCGAAAAAGGATATGGTAAAAGAACTGCTGTAGAAGACTACAGAATCACAAATAGAGGAGGAAAAGGAGTTATTACCCTGAACATTACTGAAAAGACAGGAAATCTGATTGCTATTCAGAATGTGACAGACGAAGACGGATTGATGATCATCAATAAGTCCGGTGTTGCCATCAGAATGAATATGGATGAAATGAGAGTAATGGGAAGAAATACCCAGGGAGTAAAAATGATCAACCTTAAGAAAAATGACGAAATTGCAGCTATTGCAAAAGTAGAAATGGATAAAGAGGTAGCAGAAGAAGACTCCGAAGAAAATGAAGAAGGAACAGGAATTGTAGCCGATAACCAGGAAAACAATACAGAACCACAGGCTGAAAAAGAAAACCCGGCCGGAGAAAATGAGAATTCTGATTCTGAAGAATAAAACGTACAATTAATATAATATAGTTATTATGAAGAAACTCATTTTAGGTATAGCAATCGTAGCTTCTGCTTTCGTTTTCGGTCAGAAGGGCGATGTAAATGCCAAGCTGCAGGAAGCGAACAAAGCTGCAATGGATGCGTATAGTGCAAAAAATTATACCGTTGCCGCGCCTAAGTTTTTAGAAGTTTATAACTTATTAAAGACCAACGGCCAGGATGATAAGATATATATGTATTATGCAGGACTTAGCTATGCTTTGGCAAATAATACTGACGAATCCATCAAAATATATACAGATCTTATCAATTCAGGTTTTACAGGAGTTCAGACAACGTATACTGCGAAAGAGAAAAAATCCGGGCAGGTAGTGAATTTAGACAAAGCTACTTGGGAACTTATGAAAAAGAATGCTGATTATTCAGACTTCAAAACAGAACAGACACCAAGTGTTGAGCCGGAACTGTATGAAACATTAACGACTTTGCTTATGAATGCAAAGAAGCCTAATGAAGCATTGGTAATTATTGAAAAAGGATTGGCAAAATATCCGAATAATGCTAAACTGAAAGAAGTGCAGGCTACAGCTTACTATGATTCCGGGAATACAGAAAAATTCATCGGAGCGCTTAAAGAACAGCTGGCTAAAAATCCTAACGATGCTACCAACTGGTACAATCTTGGAGTAATGCAGTCTAAGAATCCTGCTACGGTAGAAGATGCAGTAGCTTCATTCAAAAAAGCAATTGAAATCAAGCCGGATTTTGATAATGCATATCAGAACCTTGTGTATACGGTAGTTGGAGACGATTCAAAAACTGTAGAGCAGATCAATGCAACAAGAAAGGATAAGCCTGAAGAAGCGACTAAACTGATCGATGCAAGAAGAGAAAGATTTGCTAAGGCACTTCCATATGCTGAAGGATGGTACAAAGCTGCACCGGAAAATCTTGATGCCCTTACTGCATTGAAAGAGATCTATATCGTAACAAAAAATACAGATAAAATTAAAGATCTGAAAGCTAAGGAAGCTGAGCTTAAAGCAAAAGCAAAATAATAATTCCTAAGTTAAATTATAAATGAAGCCGGAGCAGAAATGTTCCGGTTTCTTTGTTTTTAAAATTGAAAATGCATCTCTCTTTTTTCCCTTGATTATCCTTAAATTTCACCTGAAAAATTCTCTGTAATTCCGTATCTTTGAGAAAAATTTTTACAAGATGATTGAGTGGAAAACCGCTAAAGAATACGAAGATATTACCTATAAAAAATGTAACGGGGTAGCAAGAATTGCTTTCAACAGACCGGAAGTAAGAAATGCCTTCAGACCCAAGACCACTTCAGAACTGTATGATGCTTTCTATGACGCTTATGAAGACTCTTCAATAGGGGTTGTCCTGCTTTCAGGAGAAGGTCCAAGTGCCAAAGACGGTGGCTGGGCTTTCTGTAGTGGAGGCGACCAGAAAGCAAGAGGTCATCAGGGATATGTAGGCGAAGATGGAAGACACCGCCTGAATATTCTTGAAGTTCAGCGCCTGATCCGTTTCATGCCGAAAGTAGTGATTGCTGTTGTTCCCGGATGGGCAGTAGGAGGAGGACATTCGCTTCATGTGGTATGTGATCTTACTCTGGCAAGCAAAGAACATGCTATCTTCAAACAGACCGATGCTGATGTGACGAGTTTTGATGGAGGATACGGATCTGCTTACCTGGCGAAAATGGTGGGCCAGAAAAAAGCCCGTGAAATATTCTTTTTAGGAAGGAACTATTCCGCTCAGGAAGCTTTGGACATGGGAATGGTGAATGCCGTAATTCCACATGCAGAATTAGAAGATACAGCCTACGAGTGGGCTCAGGAAATATTGGCAAAATCCCCGACTTCCATCAGAATGCTGAAATTCGCAATGAATCTGACGGATGACGGAATGGTCGGTCAGCAGGTATTTGCAGGAGAAGCAACCCGTTTGGCTTATATGACGGAAGAAGCTCAGGAAGGAAGAAATGCATTCCTTGAAAAAAGAAAACCAGACTTCGGAGAAAATCAGTGGATATCTTAAAATAAGAAGTTAGAGGTTAGAAATTAGATAGTAAACTTATATGGTTTTAAATCTAGCTTCTAACTTCTACTATCTAACATCTAAATATTTATGTCGGATTGGATAAAAGCCGCAAGGCTAAGAACTTTACCGCTTTCCTTAAGCGGAATTATAATGGGAGCCTTCATTGCAAAATGGAGACTTTACGGAGAAGGGGGGCTATGGGACTGGAAAATTTTTGCTCTGGCGATTCTGGTAACCCTTTTATACCAGATTTTATCAAATTATGCTAATGACTACGGGGATGGCGTAAAAGGAACAGATGCCAAAAGAATAAATGAGGCAGAATCCAGAGCCGTAGCTTCAGGAAAAATTACGGCAAAGCAAATGAAAAATGCGGTGATCCTTTTTTCTGCATTATCCTTTGTTGCCACAATTGCACTCTTATACATCGCTTTCATCCCTAATTATATGAATGAATTCTATATTTTCATAGGATTGGGAGTAGCCTGTATTTTGGCGGCAATTGGCTATACAGTTGGAAAAAAACCTTACGGATATATGGGATTGGGAGACCTTTTCGTATTTATATTTTTTGGATTGGTTTCAGTTTGCGGAAGCTATTTTCTGTTCACAAAAACTTTCAGCTGGGATATGCTATTGCCTGGAACAGCAATAGGAATGATGAGTATGGCAGTTCTTAACCTCAATAATATGAGAGATATAGAAAGCGACAGACTGTCTGGGAAAAACAGCTTTGCATTGAGGATTGGCTTCAAAAATGCAATGATTTACGAAATGGTCCTGTTACAGCTTCCTTTGGTCTTAATTCTTATATTTTTAGGATTAAATGGTTTCATACAGTCTCAAAACTATTACGTTTTCATTGTAATGATCTTATTAATCCCATTTGCTAAGCTCAGAAGGAAAATTATGTCTGTAAAAGAGCCTAAAGACTTGGATCCATTCTTGAAACAGGTGGGTATCCTTACCTTTACCATGGCGGTTCTTACAGCAGTTGGACTTAATTTTTTTAAATAAAATCACAATATATATGAGTTCAGATACCTACGTCGAAGCTCAAATGCTTATCAGGAAACCGGTTGAAGATGTTTTTGAAGCATTTATCAACCCTGAAATAACCACTAATTTCTGGTTTACAAAATCTACAGGAAAATTAGAGGAAGACAAAACCATTACCTGGGAGTGGGAAATGTACGGTGTAAAATCTGATGTAAAAATTCACCAGATTGTTCCAAACCAGCTGATAAAAACAGAGTGGGGAAACCCGGCGGTGCAGGTAGATTATGAATTCAAAAAAATGGAGAAAGGAACTCTTGTAGTGATTAAATCCTATGGATTCAGCCAGACGGGTGAAGATCTTTTAAAAGTAATTAATGATAATACGGGAGGCTTTACAACTGTTTTAGATGGCTGTAAGGCATATCTTGAACATGGAATTAATTTAAGATTGATTGAGGATAAATTTCCACAGAAATAATCTGACATAAATCTTTGCTGAGTGTTAACGCCTTTGCGAATTTAAAAAACATTTAGTTTATTGAAAATCTTAGCATCTTTGCGTTTAAATAAAACACAAATAACACCAATGTTTACACAAATTTTTACTAATGTTTTATAGTGTTATTCGTGAAAAATATTTGAGCTATTTGTGTTTAAATGTTTAAAAATTAATTAATAAATCAATTAAAATGAAAATACAATTTTTAGGACAAAACTGTTTTTTGTTTACATACAAAGACAAAACAATTTTAAGTGATCCTTTTTACAATTACAAAAAGGCAGAATCTGGCTTCGATATATTGGCTCAGAAGATCGATTATATCTTACTTACCCATGCTCACGGCGATCATATTGCTGATGTGGAAGAAGTGCTGCAGTTTCACCCGGAAGCAACGGTTATTGGCGTGCCTGAGATTTGTGCTTATTTTAAATCTGCAAAAAACAAAGATGATGTGAACTTAGGAGGATCGGCAAAAATCGACGATCTTAAGATTTCCATGGTACCGGCTCATCATACAAGCTCGTTCCCGGATGGAAGCTATGGAGGCGTTCCTGTAGGGTATATTTTCAGACTTCCTGAAGGTAAGAACATATACATGGCCGGAGATACTGGCGTAATGGCTGATATGGAGCTGTTCCCGAGACTTTTCGGGAATATTGACTTATCTATCCTTCCCATCGGAAGTCACTACACGATGTGTCCAAGAAAGGCATCTTTTGCAGCTGCAGAATTACTGAAGACTCCAAAAGTGATCGGATGCCATTTCGATACATTCCCTGCCATTGAGATCAACCATGAAAGCGCATTGAAGCATTTTGCAGATAAAAATGTAGAACTTGTTCTTCCTAAACTGGGCGAGGAGTTTGAATTTTAATAAAAATGAAAGGTAATCTGGAAATTAGAATGGAAATGTTGAAAAGTATAGAAACAAAAAAAGATAATTTTCCAATTACCTTGCTTCAACTTAAACCAAAAAAAAATGGCAAGCTACCTAAATCACACCGCTACGACCAATTACCTTTGCTGTGTTCCCACCCTGGAGGATTCTCAGGAGCTGGTTGTTTAGGACTTGCCGTTGCAAAGGTAGGAATAATTTATAAACTTCAAAACATAATTAAAGAAAATTAGTCGAAAAAATGCAGTAATAAAGCTAAATAGCTGGAATTTAGTGTAATAATTTTTCAACTTTTTTTAAAAAATCTAACATGACGAAAAGTCCATCAACATTAGGAATTATACTTTTTATCGCTACAATGATCATTTTTTTTGTAGCGTATTACTTTTTCTCAGGAATCAATTACTTTGATATCTCTCTGAAAATCAATGCATTTGTTCTGCCTATTTTATATGCAGGTGGTGCCTTTTGGTCCGTAAAATCTTTCTGGAACCAAAATAGAGTTGTAAGTTTTAAAGATGCTTTCTCAAGAGCGTTCGTTCCGATGTTTATCGGGGGAATTCTTTCCATTTTCAGCATTTACGCGTTCCTTAATTTCGTAGATCCGGATGCTAAAAAACTGCTTAATTATCAGTATGTGCAGAGACAGAAAACAGAATTAGACACCGAATATCAGTCTGCGAGAAAGATTATGAAACATCAGAAAGACATTGATGAATTAGATAAAAAATACAAAGAAAGACTTCCAAGCTTTTCTCCCGAAGCCATTAAAGGAAAAGACATGCTTACGGCAAGTCATTTTTCAGGATATTTTGCGGCAATTCTTATATTTTACGTAGTTTTGTCAGTGTTTTTTGGAGCGTTTTTCAGAACAAGAACTGTGTACCAGGAAACCGAAAATCAAGAATAATTTTTATTAAAATTAAATGAATTTATCTATAGTTATTCCGTTATTAAACGAAGAAGACTCTTTGGAAGAACTTTTTTCAAGGATTGATAATGTCTGTTATACCAACAGCTTATCCTATGAAATCTGGTTTGTAGATGACGGAAGTACAGATCTGTCATGGAGTATTATCGAAAATATGAAGGTTCAGTACCCTCAGATCCACGCCATAAAGTTTTCCAGAAATTATGGAAAATCTCAGGCTCTTCATGCTGCTTTTGAAAGAACAAACGGAGAAGTGGTGATTACCATGGATGCAGATTTACAGGATTTTCCTGAAGAAATCCCTGAGCTTTACAAAATGGTGACTGAAGATAATTACGATATTGTTTCAGGCTGGAAAAAGAAACGTTTTGACAACGTTATGACAAAAAATGTTCCGTCAAAACTATTCAATGCGGCGGCAAGAAAAGTATCAGGAGTGTATCTTCATGACTTCAACTGCGGGCTGAAAGCATATAAAAAACAGGTGGTAAAATCAATCGATGTGTATGGAGATATGCACCGTTATATTCCCGTACTTGCTGCAAATGCAGGATTCAGAAGAATTACAGAAAAAGAGGTACAGCATCAGGCAAGACCTTACGGAACGTCAAAGTTCGGGACCGAAAGATTTATCAGAGGTTTTCTGGATCTGGTAACCCTTTGGTTTGTAAGCCGTTTCGGAGGAAGACCCATGCATTTCTTTGGTGCGGTAGGAACTGTCATGTTTATTGTAGGATTTCTTTCTGCACTTTGGCTGGGAATTTCAAAGTTGATTGATGTGGCAAGAGGAATTTACGGTCATCTGATTACTAATAACCCTTGGTTTTTTATTGCTCTGGCGATGATGATCATGGGAACATTGCTCTTTATAGCAGGATTCTTAGGGGAAATGATCATCAGAACCAATCGGGAACATAAGAATTATAATATTGATGAAGTGATATAATCATGGAAAAGAAATTACCCAAAATATACTCAAAAAAAGCAATTTTAGGATTCTCAATTTTTCTTTCTACACTTTTTGGCGGTGTTTTATTATTTCAAAATCTACTGGATGTTAATAAAAAGAAAGAGGCCTATACTGTATTGGGAATTTCTCTCCTTATTACAGTGCTGACTATTTTTATTGTCAATATACCGGAGAATCCGAAAAGTTCACTGTCATATGTATGTGGTATTGCAGGCGGAAGTTTTCTGTCTTATTATTTTGTTCCGAAATATTTTCCGAATGAGGAGCAATACCCAAAGAAAGGACTATGGAAACCATTGATCATTGGCGCAGTTATCGTTGTCATTCTTGTAACACTGATGATTTACTCAGCGTCACTCGAAAATTATTAAAATAGGTTTTGATCAATAATATAAATGTTTAATAAATAATAAAATACCTCAAGGAGTTCTAAACTTTTTGGGGCATTTTTTTTGTTTGAGAAATGTATAAGACCCCGGATTCTTTTAAAAATAATATTTAAAAATAAGAGAAAACCAACAGATCATTAACCAATTTCATGAATGTAAAAATTGTGAAAAATAAAACAGAAAACACAAGGATAATCTGTTTTTAAAGGAGTTTTTGGTTATATTTGTTCTGTAATTTATAAGATTGATAACCAAGAAAAGAAAGTTCGCTCCGTGTATTTTAGTCTGTCTTTTCCTTTTTTTATTGTCTTCCTGCAAATCATCCAGTCTTCTGGGACCTTGGGAGTTCATAGATGTGTATGAAGGGAAACTAACTAAAATTGACACCTTGCAATCAAAGAAAAATAACTCCAAATATGGAACAGGAGTTCTGGAATTTAATAAAGATAATTCCTTTACTTCACTCGGTAATAAAGGGAAATACAGCAAGGATGATCAGAAATTAAAAATGAAATATGATGATGGCCAGGATACAGTTGTCATGAATATTTCTTATTTAAGCAAAAACTATCTTTTGCTGTCCAATGGAAATAGCCCTAAAACCTGGTTTTACAGGAAAAAATAAAATGCATTGATTTGGTGATGAATCCAAAAAGCTGTTTGAACTGCGGTCACAAGATTTCCGATGAGTTTTGTGCTCATTGCGGACAGAAAACAGACACGGCAAGAATTACTCTTCAATCACTGATTAAAAGTGATATTTTAGGATCAATCTGGCACATTGAAGCAAGATTTTTCCGAACCTTGAAACATGTGTTATTCGGACCTGGAAGAATGGCCATGAATTATATTTCAGGGAAAAGAACCAGATACTATAATTTGTTTTCTTTATTACTTATCTTATTTGGATTCAATGTTTTAACATTGCACTTTTATTTAAACCTCAACCCGGACGAAATTTCGGAAGGAAACTCCAATATTCTGGAATTTTTCTCCAAATATTCCAAAACAATTCTTTTTGTGATCATTCCGATGCTTGGAACCAATGCCTATTTCATTTTCAAAAGAATAAAATTGAATATTGCTGAGCATTTTATCATCGGAACAGTGAGCCTGTTAGGAATTTTAATCATATTTTTGTTTAATGATATGGTAAGTCTTGTGGGGCTGTGGAAACCTGCAGCGAAGATTTTCGGTATTTTAGACAAGGCTTCATTTGTCCTTTTCATTCTCTTCCCGGCAGTTACGTATTGGAATGCATTTAAAAAATCATACTCAAAACCAGGCCTGCTTTGGAGAGTATCAGTGCTGTATGTTCTGATGGGAATAGAAAGTCTTGCCATAATTACGGTTTTATATAGAGTATTTTAATTTGAATATGAAAAAAATATTGTACACATTCCTGCTTATAGCGGCGGTTTCTTGTGGAAAAGTTTCTCCGAAAGGAAATATTGAAAGAAAAAATGTAGATGTTTCGGAATTTGTGAATTTGGATCTGGAAGGAAAATTCCGTGTATTTTATGCCAGAGGCGCTAAGAATTTTGTAGAAATCGAGACTTATCCTAATGTTGCCAATAATCTGGATGTAGATGTTAAAGACAAGACTCTTATTATCAAAGAAAAAAGGAGAACAAAAGGGGTAGATTTCTATAATGTGACCATCTATTCAAAATATAACCTTGAGAAAGTTTCAGTGGCAGATTCTGTAGAAATGAATATTTCGAGTGAAATTAAGACCGATAATTTTAGGCTTAATTTAAAAAATTATGCTACTTTTATGGGTTCAGTGAACACGAGAAGAGCAGAACTAGACATGCAGAATAAGAGCCGGGCCAACTTTTTGGGACTGACCAAAAATGCGGTGATAAAGATCTCAGACACAGCAAGTCTCATCGCTCCATATTGGAAAATAGAAAACCTGAATATCGATTCTAAAAACGGAAACTATGCAGAAGTTAACGTAAAAGATTCCTTAAAAGGACATGTTCAGAACACTGCAAAATTTATCTACTATAATAACCCGATTCGTGCATTTAAAATTGATAAGACGACCAAGGTTGAAAATAAGAAATTAGAGTAATAGAAAGGAAGAGAGAAGATGGAGGAGGGAAGTTATCATAGGGAAAAAAATGGATGAGTTTCAAATTTGAAAAATTAATTATTTGGCAAAAATCTATGGATTTTGGAGAAAATATCTTTAAGTTGTCTCAAAATTTTCCAAAAGATGAAGTTTTTAATGTAACTTCTCAAATAAGAAGAGCATCTGATTCTGTTGCACTTAATATTTCAGAAGGAAGTATTTTACAGTCTAAACCAGAATTTAAAAAATTCTTGGGATACTCCATCCGTTCTCTAGCTGAAACTGTAACCTGTCTGTATAAGGCAAAAAACCGGAATTATATTTCAGAAGAAGAATTTAATACAATATATAATTAAAGTTATAATTTAATGAATCAGATTATAGCGTTTAGAAATCAGCTAAAAGATTGAGGAAGCTGAAGACAAAAATAATCACAGGACATTAAAGTTGATAATCAAAATAAATAAAAAGTAGATAGTAAGTAGAAAATTGAAGTTGAGACATAAATTTCTCCCAGCTTCCAAACAAAATATAACAAACAGAATAGTAAAACAAAAGTAGGATATATGAATTTGGACATAGAATACCTTCCATCTTCAAACTTCCCGCTTCCAAACTTAAATACACATATGACAACATTAGAAAAAGCGAAACTTTGGTTAAGTGATACATTCGACAAAGAAATAAGAGATGCTGTACAGACTTTAATTGACAGTAATTCTCCGGATCTGGAAGATTCTTTTTACAGAGAACTTGAATTCGGAACAGGAGGTATGAGAGGTGTCATGGGAGTAGGAACCAATCGCTTGAATAAATATACTTTAGGTCAGGCTACACAAGGGCTGGCTAATTATATGCTTCAACAGTTTAAAGGAGAAGAAATTAAAGTGGCCATTGCTTACGATGTCCGCCATAATTCAAAAGAATTCGGAAAACTGGTTGCTGATGTTTTAACTGCAAATGGGATTAAAGTGCTTCTTTTCAAAGATCACAGACCGACCCCGGAATTGTCTTTCACTGTAAGAGACAAAAAATGTAACGGGGGAATTGTATTAACCGCATCACATAATCCGCCTGAATACAATGGTTATAAAGTATATTGGAATGACGGTGCACAGATTGTTCCACCACATGATGAAGCGATTATCAATGAAGTATATTCTGTAAAATTTGAAGAAATTAAATTCAACGGAAATGATGACCTGATCGAATGGATCGGAGAGGAGCAGGACGATGTGTATATTGATGCCTGTATTGAAAATTCAACCTATCAGAATGTAGGAAAAGAGAATTTAAATATTGTTTTTACCTCTATCCACGGAACAACTTATACTACGGTTCCAAAGGCTTTGGAAAAAGCAGGATTCAAAAAGATAGATCTTGTAAAAGAACAGATGATCCCGAGCGGTAATTTTACCACGGTAGAATCTCCGAACCCAGAAGAACCTGCAGCACTAGAAATGGCTATGGATCTGGCAAGAATTACCAATGCAGATATCGTGATCGGAACAGATCCGGATGGGGATAGATTAGGAATTGCCGTAAGAAACCTTGATGGCGAAATGCAGCTTCTGAATGGTAATCAAACGAATACAATTCTTACTTATTATATTTTAAATGAATGGAGAAAGCAGGACAGGATCACGGGAAAAGAATTCATTGGTTCTACGATCGTGACTTCAGATATTTTCTTTGATATTGCTCAGAAATTTGGAGTTGACTGCAAAGTTGGCCTTACAGGATTTAAATGGATCGGAAAAATGATCCGTGAGGCAGAAGGAAAAGAGAAATTTATTTGCGGTGGTGAGGAAAGTTTCGGTTTTATGACCGGAGATTTTGTCCGCGATAAAGATTCATGCGGAAGTATCCTTGTTGCATGTGAAATCGCTGCGTGGTGCAAAGCCAACGGAAGAACAATGTATCAGTACATGATTGAGATCTATGAAGATCTTGGAATGTATTATGAAGGCTTGGTGAATATTGTCAGAAAAGGAAAAGAAGGCGCTGAAGAAATTCAGAACATGATGAAAAACTTCCGCGAAAACCCACCGAAAGAGCTGGCGGGGTCATTAGTAGAACAAGTGAAGGATTTCAAAGAACAGACCAGTTTCTCCGTTTCAAAGAACGAAACCAAAGTAATGAACGACATTCCAAAATCGAATGTACTGATTTATTATACTCAGGACGGAACTAAAGTCTGTGTAAGACCTTCAGGAACAGAACCAAAAATTAAATTTTATATTTCTGTAAAAGATACGGTTACTTCTGAAGCCGACTTTAAAGATAAATTAAAATCATTAGAAGCAAAAATCGAAGACGTAAGAAAAGATCTGAAGCTGGACTAAATTTGTGGGAATGATAAAAAAGAGTTTTGTGGTCTGTATGCTTTCTGTACTTGTTTTATCCTGCAAAAAAGAGGTTTCTGAAACGGCAGAAGTAAAAGCAGCTAATGATTCAGTTGCCAAAACAGAAATAAAAGAAGACCTTTTTAAACCAATTGATACAGCATATTCTCCAAAAAATACAACGGAGGATTATATAAAAGCGCTTCAATATTATCAATCTAAAACAGAAAGAGAAATAGCAGCCGGAAGTCCGGAGCAGAATAATAAGGTATACGAAGAGTACGTTGGAATAAGGAGCAAATATATTGAAGGCCTGAGCAGGCTGCATACCGATGTTTTGGATAAATATGTCAATTATTATGATTCCGACAGTGACAGTTACAAGTTTCCGGAAAATATAAAGAAGCTCGCAGCTCAGTTTAAGAAAGAAGGATTGGAATTCAGGGAAGTAGGAGAAGGTTACACCGAGATCTGGTCTGCACCTGATCATTATTTTACCGTATTTAAAAATAAGGTAACCCCGGACTACAATTCTTATATTGCTCAGATGGCAATAGAAGCAAAAGACAACTATGCTGCAGATGCCGGATTGATCATTAGTTGGAAAGAACTGGGAGAAAGATTGATATTCTGGGAAAATTTTATGAAGAAATATCCCGAAAGCCAGCTCCTGAAAACAGTGAAAAAAGATTACAACAATTACCTGCATGATTATCTGTACGGAATGGACAATACCCCTACGTATGAAATAGCAGACGGAAAATTATACGACGAAAACAGGAATGAATATAAAAGGATTATAAAAAAATATCCTAATTCATATACCGCAAAAAAGGTTCAGGAATTTCTGGTTCTTTTTGATGCTCAGGTACCTGTCGATCAGATTCGTGAGAAAATGAACGTGGAAAACAATTATTAGTAAATTTAAATAAAAATAAAGTGAAAGTTTCAAAATTAGCGGCGAACCTGATTGGTTCTGAAATTGTTAAAATTGGTAATGAAGTAAATGATTTAAAAGCAAAAGGAGCGGAGATAGCCAATCTTACTATTGGTGACCTGAATTCTAATCTCTATCCTATCCCGGCACTGCTGAAAGAGGAGATTCAGAAGGCATATCAGAATAATCTGACGAACTATCCGCCGGCCAACGGACTTTTATCTTTAAGAAAAGAAGTTTCCAAAGATTTGAAAAACAGATGGAATCTGGATTACTCGCCTAATGATATTTTAATTACTGCCGGATCAAGACCGTTGATCTACGCCGTGTATAAAACAATTGTCGATGAAGGTGATAAAGTAGTATATCCTACACCATCATGGAACAACAACCATTACGCTTACCTTACTTCTGCAGAGGCTGTAGAAGTTAAGACCACTCCTGAAAACAATTTTCTTCCTACAGCAGACGATCTGAGACCACACTTAGATGGAGCAGTTCTTTTGGCCTTGTGTTCACCATTAAATCCTACAGGAACAATGTTTACAAAAGAGCAGCTTTCGGCTATCTGCGAAATGGTTCTTGAGGAAAATAAAAAAAGAGGGGAAAATGAAAAGCCATTGTACCTGATGTATGATCAGATTTATTCTAATCTTACTTTCGGTGCACAGCACGTAGATCCGGTTTCTCTTTTCCCTGAACTGAAAGAATACACCATTTATATCGACGGTATATCCAAATGCCTGGCTGCAACTGGAGTACGTGTAGGATGGGGATTTGGTCCTGCTCATATTTTAGATAAAATGAAAGCTCTTCTAACGCATGTTGGAGCATGGGCACCTAAACCAGAACAGGAAGCTACTGCAAAATTCTTTGAAAATCCTGACAATGTAAATGTTTTCGTAGAAGATTTCAAAGGAAAACTCGAAGAGAGCTTAAAAATTCTTCACGGTGGAATACAGGATTTAAAAGGAAAAGGATTAGCCGTAGAAAGCATCGAACCTATGGGAGCGTTGTACCTTACGATCAGATTGGATTATATTGGAAAAACAAAACCGGACGGATCTGTTATTGAAAATTCGTCTGACCTTGTATTCTACTTAATTAATGATGCCGGAGTTGCTCTTGTACCATTCTCAGCATTCGGAGAGGCAAAATCTGAGCCTTGGTTCCGTGCTTCTGTGGGAGGTTTAGCGGTTGACGAGATCAAAGTAATGCTTCCAAAGCTTGAAAATGCTTTGAATGCTTTAAAATAATTGAGAAAAATACATGCTTCGGCTACACTTAACATGGCACAGTATAAGTTATTATGACAAGTGTCATGCTGAGCGTAGTCGAAGCGATTTTTTGAAGATAAGAAATACGGAAAAATTTAGCTTGTATTAATGGAATTTTCTAAAAGACCGTTTCTGGAAACCAAATTGTTGAGTTTCTCAACCCTAGGAATTATCATTTTGGTGATTCTAAGTGTCTGGCTTTCAGGAAAGGGTTCTCATCGTTCTTTATTTCAGAATTCAATTCTATCCATATCTATTTTAGCAGGTACCTTTTTTCTGTTTATCAGCTTAGGATTGTACTATGGTCTGAAATTGAAAGAAAATGTAGGAAGTGTGTTAAATAAACATAGGTTAAAAAAATATTCTGATAATGCTCCGGCAGTGGATAGTTTGGATTTTGATCCTCCTGTTGTTGGCGATAGTATAGGAGCTGTTGTACTCTCTGTTGTTTTATGGTTTGTGTTTACCGTTGTTTTGGTAGTACTTTTATATTTTTTAGGATTTTTGTTTTGGGCAGCCGTTTTATTCCTTACAGCAATGTTATATTGGATTTTTTTTCGGGCTTTACGTCTGGTGTTTAAAAATTCAGGAAAATGTAAAGGGAATTTACTTAAAAGTCTTACTTTCGGATTGTTTTATTCCTTTCTGTATATCTCCTGGATTTACGGAATTATCTTTTTAGCGAATTATATGACTCATAATTAATTAACTTATAACTTTAATAAATGAAAATCATAGCTGTCATTCCTGCCCGTTACGAAGCAAGCCGTTTTCCGGCAAAGCTGATGCAGATGTTAGGTGAAAAAACAGTGATCACGACTACCTATCAGAATGTTGCCGAGACGGGACTGTTTGATGAAGTATTTGTGGCTACAGATTCGGAAATTATTTTTGATGAAATTGTGAAAAATGGTGGAAAAGCCGTTATGACCGGACAGCATGAAACCGGGAGCGACCGTATTGCGGAGGCCGTACAGAACATCGACTGCGATATTGTGATCAATGTTCAGGGCGATGAGCCTTTCCTTAAATTAGAGCCGTTAAGACAGCTTATCGACGTTTTCAAGGATGATGTTAACCAGGAAATTTCTCTGGCTTCATTAAAAATCAGACTAACGGAAAAAGAAGAAATTGAAAACCCTAATAATGTAAAAGTCATTACCGATAATAATGGTTTTGCCCTTTATTTCAGCCGTTCCGTGATTCCTTTTCACAGAGAAGTTTCCTATGATATAAATTACTACAAACATATTGGCGTGTATGCTTTCAGAAAGCATGCCTTGCTTCAGTTCTCCAAACTGGAAATGAAGCCTCTTGAAATATCAGAAAAAATAGAATGCATCCGTTATCTTGAATATGGAATGAAAATCAAGCTGATAGAAACTAATTTTATCGGAGTAGGAATAGACACACCCGAAGATCTGGAGAAAGCCAGAAAATTAATTTAAAAATGCTGTAGGTAAGCAGATAAGTCCTTTAGGCTTTTCGCTTTCTTTGCTTTTTCGCCCAATTCCTCTTATATTTGAAATTATAAATAAGATTAATGAAGAAATTACTTTTAGTATTCGTGCTGATACTTTCGCAGTTATCTTTTGCACAGACCGCAAAAGAAATTATAGATAAAAATATAGAACTGTCCGGAGGATTAACGAATTGGAAGCTCTTAAATTCAGTACTGCTGCAGGGAAAAGTGATCTTAGGTATCAAAGATGAATACCCTATAAAAATTTACCAGCAGCGTCCCAATCTTACCAAAACGGTGATCAGCATCGGTGGAAAAGAAACGGCAATTGAAGGCTTTGACGGAACTAAAGGATATGCAATGAATTATGCCGCTAATAAGCTTCAGGTGTATCCTGAATATGTACCTGAAAGCTTTGATAATGATTTCATTGACTGGGAAAACAAAGGTTTTGATGCCAAATATCTGGGAAAAGAAAAAGTAGGTGAGATGTATTGCCACAAAGTAGAGCTTACCAAAAATGTAAATAAGAATATCTATTATTTTGATGTAAAAACGTACATGCTTTTAAAAGAAATCAAGAAAGATGAAACATTAGTATATGCGGACTATAAGAAAGTAGGTAATCTTTCAATGCCTTTTAGAATTGAATCTTCAAGTACTAAAAAGGATGGAGACTTCGTTATGATCTTAAACAGGATAGATGCTAATAAAGTTTTTCCTGCCAATACATTTAAATTTTAATCAAAGGAAAAAATAAATAAGGCAAAACTGCCAACTAAAATTGTTAAGAATGAAAAAGTTTTTTTTATGGCTGCTTTCTTTTGTAGCATTTTTACAGAGCTGTACCAATCAGAAAAGCGAAATTTCTCAAGCTAAAACCAAAGAACTTATGGGAAAAACAATATATGATTTCAAAGTTGAAAGCCTTGACGGTAAAGAGATCAACTTTGCAGATTTTAAAGGAAAAAAGATCCTAATTGTCAACACAGCATCAGAATGCGGATTTACACCACAGTACGCAGATTTGGAGAAAGTGTATGAAGAATACAAAGATAAACTGGTTATTGTAGGTTTTCCTGCCAATAATTTCGGAGGTCAGGAGCCCGGAACCAATACCGAGATCGGTGCTTTCTGCCAGAAAAATTACGGAGTAACTTTTCCTTTGGCAGCTAAAGTTTCTGTAAAAGGTGATGATACAGCTCCTATCTTTAAATATTTAACAGAGAAGGATTTGAATGGGGTAAAAAACACCACCATCCTTTGGAACTTTACAAAATTCCTGATCGATGAAAACGGAAAATTAATTGATACTTTCATAAGTACTACAAAACCTACGGATGATGCTATAACGAAGCATCTGAAGTAAAACATCAATTTTGAATGAATTTTCAGAATCAATTTGAAGCTTGTATAATTTGTGGAGCAATTGGTGACGCTTGGGGAAGTAGTTATGAAAATGAAGTTTTAATTGATGATTCTGAAATTTATTATTTAGGAAAAAAAAAAATTTAAACTTCGAAACTGGTTTATTACGGACGATACTCAATTGACTTTGGCAACTTGTGAGATCTTAAGTAAAGAAAATTTCGAACCTGAAAATCTTATCAATAAGTTTATCAAATATTATAGAAGTAATAAATTAAATGGAGTTGGAGCTTCTACACTTAAAGCAATTTTAGATAAAGAGGCTGGAATACATTGGAGCCAAGCTGGACGTACCGGAGAGTTTGCAGCAGGAAACGGAGGGGCAATGAGAATTGCTCCTTTCGCATTTTTTTCCAATATTACTAGAAAAAATATTTTTGATGCCTGTAGAATTACACATAGAAATGATGAAGCTTTTGCAGGTGCTTTAGCTGTATATTTATCTATAAAAGCGATTTTAAATTTAGAATGGAACGGATTTAACAATCTTTTTGATATTATTATTCCGGAACTTCCCGATACTAATTTAAGAGACAGATTAATTAAAATAAATAATTATAATTCTATTTCCACAATCTCTGAAATCGCAAAATTTGGAAACAATGGATACGTCGTAAATTCAGTTCCCTTTGCGATCTATTGTTCAACTAAAATTTTTGATTTAGGGTTAGAAAAAATGTTTCAGGAAATTATAAATTCAGGTGGCGATACAGATACAAATGCTTCTATTGCTGGACAAATTGCAGGAACGTTAATTGGACTTGAGAAAATACCCCAAGAATTAATTATAAAACTTAAGAATTTGGAAGATTATAAGTGGATTAAACAAATTATTGATGAAACTAAATTAAGGATCGATTAATATTATTTATGTTTTCTCAGCAAAACAGAAAATATTCCCAAGCTTAATACTGGAATAACCATTACTTTTTATTTTGGAAGAATTAATCATTGCTTTAGCTAAAATATCTGTAGGCAATGGTTTCTGACTTTCCAGCAGCCCCAGCTTATTCGCAAATTTTATAATTCTGCTACCCAGAACTTCTCCGGTTCTTTCCGAATCTTTTCTTTCCAGCATTCCGGGTTTGAAAATAGTAATTTTATTAAAATGAAGCTGCTTCACCGCTTCTTCCAGTTCCCCTTTCATTTTGGAATAGAAAATTTTAGACGATGGGTTTGCTCCATAAGCCGAAACCAGCACATAATCTTCCACGTCATTTTCCTTCGCTGCCTTGGCAAATTCATATTGATAATCAAAATCTACTTTTCTTTGGGCTTCCTTACTTCCGGCATCTTTCAGCGTGGTTCCCAGGCATGAAAATGCGATGTCGCCCTTCACTTTATCTTTCCATTCTTCCGGCTTTTCAAAATTAACCACATGAACTTTCAGCTTGTCATTCTGGATATTCACAGGCTTTCTTACAAAGATGTCGACTTCCTCAAACTCTTTATCGTTGAGCAGCTGCTTTACCAGATCCTTTCCTGTAGCGCCCGTTGCGCCGATGACCAAAGCTTTCATAATAGTTGTGATTTAATATAGATAGTATTTTCTTTCTTAAATTTACTAAATTTGAATTAAAGTTTAGTGTTTAAAGAAGGAAAAGATATTTCCTTCAATATATATACATTATTCAAATCACTTATTGCCAATTACTTATTACTTATAAAGATATGGATGCCAACGAAATTCTAGACTATTGCATTGCCAAAAAAGGAGTTACAGAAACTTTCCCTTTTGATAACGAAACACTTGTGATGAAAGTAGGGACAAAAATGTTTTTATTAATGGGACTTGAAAGACAGCCATTGGGAATCAACGTGAAAACCGATCCTGAATGGAGCGCAGAGCTTCGTGAACAGCATCCGCAGATCACAGGTGCATTTCACATGAATAAAACCCATTGGAATTCTGTGCAGTTGGATGGATTGAAAAGAGATCTTATTTATAAATTAATAGACCAGTCTTATGAATTGGTTTATAATTCATTAACGAAAAAAGCAAAAGAAGAGATTATAAATAGTTAGAATTGAAAGTCCCGGGTCAGCCTTTTATCTTCATCCAGTCTTTCGATAAGTTTTTCAAGACCTTCAAACTTGATCTCGTCATGAAGGAAATCCCTGAATTTTACCGTGATCTTTTCATCATAAATATCGCCATCAAAGTCAAGGATATAGACTTCAATGGTTAATTTTTCTCCGTTTACAGTAGGATTGGTACCAATACTGAGCATTCCTTTATATTGCTGGCCTTTTACCTCAGTTTCTACAATATAAGCTCCTTTTTTAGGAAGAAGTTTAATAGAATCAGCATCAATATTGGCTGTAGGATAACCGATTGTTCTTCCAATTTTTTTCCCATGAACAACGGTTCCGGAAACAGAGTAGGAGTAACCAAGCATTTCATTGGCCTCTTTAATATTCCCCGTCAAGAGAGCATTGCGGACCTTTGTAGAGCTAATATTGTTTTCATGGATATTGATCGCTTCCATCTGTTCAACAACAAAATCCAGTTCTTTGGAAAGATTTTGAAGAAGTTCGAAATTTCCGCTCTTATTTTTTCCGAATGAATGGTCGTAGCCTATAATCAGGTACTTTACATTCAGTTTGTCAATAAGGATCTGGCGTACAAACTCTTCCCCCGTAAGGTTTCTGAATTCTTCATCAAATTCCTTCAGGAATAAATGATTAATTCCGTATTTTTCGATCAGCTGTTTCTTTTCATCCAGTGTATTCAGAAGCTTGAGATCTTCATTTGGGTTAAAAACAAAACGCGGATGCGGCCAAAAAGTCAGGATAGCTGTCTCCAGATTATTCTGTGTACCTACATTGATCAGTTCATCGATGATACTTTTGTGCCCGAGATGTACTCCGTCAAACATTCCCAGAGATAATGCTAAAGGCTTTTGAGAGGAATAATCTTTAAAATTCTTGAAAACTTTCAAAACGGAAAAAATTTGACTGCAAATATATACATAATGTAATAATGTATCAATATAACAATGTACCAATATTTTTTTGCGGAGAAATAATTGCTAGACTGGTAAATTGTTATATTGGTACATTAACAAAAAAGTATGATAAAAATCTTTTTTTTACCAATTGTAGGTTTATGAAGAATCATTATATTTGCACCAAGAAAAAATTTAGCAATGGCAAACCAAATTAAAGGTAAAATTTCTCAAATTATTGGTCCGGTAATCGACGTTGTCTTCACAGATGTGGAAGCAATTCCAAGTATCTATGACGCGTTAGAAATTACAAAAGGAAACGGTGAAAAAGTAGTCTTAGAAGTAGAGCAGCATATTGGTGAAGATACAGTAAGATGTATTGCAATGGATGCTACAGACGGTCTTCAAAGAGGGCAGGAAGTAATCGGATACGGAAATCCTATTACAATGCCAATTGGTGAAGCCGTGAACGGAAGACTATTCAACGTTGTTGGGGATGCTATCGACGGACTTCAAAATATTTCTAAAGAAGGTGGTCTGCCAATTCACAGACCAGCTCCAAAATTTGATCAACTTTCAACTTCTGCAGAAGTTTTATTTACAGGTATTAAAGTAATCGACCTTATCGAGCCTTACGCAAAAGGAGGTAAGATTGGATTGTTCGGTGGTGCAGGTGTAGGTAAAACAGTATTGATTCAGGAGTTGATTAACAATATTGCAAAAGGACACGGTGGTCTTTCAGTTTTTGCCGGAGTAGGTGAAAGAACGAGAGAAGGAAATGACCTTTTGAGAGAGATGCTTGAATCAGGAATTATCAAATATGGTGATGATTTCATGCACTCTATGGAAAACGGAGGTTGGGATCTTTCTAAAGTAGATATGGAAGCTATGAAAGATTCTAAAGCTGCATTCGTTTTCGGACAGATGAACGAGCCGCCAGGTGCAAGAGCTAGAGTAGCACTTTCCGGTCTTACATTAGCTGAGTACTACAGAGATGGTGGTGAAAGTGGACAAGGTAGAGACGTACTTTTCTTCGTAGACAACATCTTCCGTTTTACACAGGCTGGTTCTGAGGTATCTGCACTTCTTGGTCGTATGCCTTCAGCGGTAGGTTACCAACCGACTCTTGCTTCTGAAATGGGAGCGATGCAGGAAAGAATTACTTCTACTAAAAATGGTTCAATTACTTCAGTACAGGCAGTTTACGTACCTGCGGATGACTTAACTGACCCGGCTCCTGCAACTACGTTTGCTCACTTGGATGCCACTACGGTACTAGATAGAAAAATTGCTTCATTGGGTATTTATCCTGCAGTAGATCCATTGGCTTCTACGTCAAGAATTCTTGCTCCGGAAATTATCGGTGATGAACATTATGACTGTGCTCAGAGAGTAAAAGAAATTCTTCAGAGATACAAAGCTCTTCAGGATATCATCGCGATTCTTGGTATGGAAGAACTTTCTGAAGAAGATAAATCAGTGGTTTACCGTGCCAGAAAAGTTCAGAGATTCTTATCTCAGCCTTTCCACGTAGCTGAACAGTTTACAGGTATTCCGGGATCATTGGTAGATATCAAAGATACCATCAAAGGATTCAACATGATTATGGATGGTGAATTAGACCATTTACCGGAAGCTGCTTTCAACCTGAAAGGAACTATCGAAGAAGCTATTGAGGCCGGACAAAAAATGTTAGCTGAAAACGCTTAACTAGATAAATAGAATAAAGAAAAAAGAGTAAAGACACAGTCTCTTTCTTTTTTCTTTTCTCTTTTCTCTTTAATCTAAGAAATATGAATATAAAAATTTTAACACCAGAATACGTAGTTTTTGAAGGAGAGGTAGACTCAGTATTGTTGCCGGGAAAAGGTGGTGAATTCCACATTATGAAAAACCACGCGGCAATTGTTTCTTCTTTAATTGGCGGTAAAGTAAAGCTTTTCACAACTTCAGTTGGAGAAGCATATGCTAAAAACTTTACCAAAGAAAATGTGAAAGACTCTGTTTTTTCTTATCCTATCAAAAGCGGTGTTGTAGAATTTAATCATGATAAAGGAATCATCCTTTGTGAATAATTAAATGAAAAGCTAAATATATTTTCAAGAAAGTGTAACTTTGGTTACACTTTTTTTATGTTGTGTAAAAGTCTGATTCTATGAAGAAAAGTATAATCATATTCTTTACCGTTCTGGGGGTACTGTATCATGCCCAAAATTTCAAAACCAAAAGAGGTATTATAAATCTTGACGGTACTCATGTTGCAAAAATCTCCAATAAATCCAGTATCTATACATTCATGGACCTGAATGATACCCCGATGTATACTATAGAGTTTATAGATAAAAGTATAGTGGATTCTGTAAGAGACAGTTATATAAGACTGAACAGGATCTATAACAGGGATAAAACAATAGAGCTGGATTATATTTCTCCGTCAGCATTTTCCGGAGAGGAAAAATCAGCAGTTTATACTTCTATTAAAGGTCTGAAGATTATTGATAATAAAGGAATCAATATTAAAAACCTGGATGATATATTTAAAAATATTCCTAAAAGGAAGCTGGATACCAAAACCAAAGATGCCTATACTACCAGAAGTAAAATTGATAAGCTCAACATTGAGGTTAATAAAGTAGGAGAGATCATTAGCAACGGCATTCCTGTCGGATATTTTACCAATCTTCCGGTAAGTTTTGGTTCTGAGGATACTATTACCGACAAAACCTTCATAGATATCGAGGTCTATGACGCTAAGAGTAAATATATTGGAAAATATATTACGACTACAAAACAGATCAAAACCGCTAACGGAAAAGTTTTTACCATTTACAGGGAAATGTCCGGAAGAGCTTCACTGTTAAAATTCCCTACTTATAAAGCTATTGCAGAAAGAATGGCGATTATGGACCCAAATTTTATTAAAGTTCAGGAAAAAGTAATTGTTGGTGACGTAGTGAAAGGAAATGCTGAAAAGTAAAATTGTATGGACTTTGAATACTCATAAAAATCCCGGAGATTTAACTTTCCGGGATTTTTTTAATTTATTTTGAAAAATTATAAACTCAAAATTACTCCATTTTCTTTCAACTGCTGCATCGGTTTTGAAAACCAGAATAATTCAAAATCTTCAAAATTTTCTTCAAACTGATTCTTAAGTTGTTGAGCTGTAATTTTTTTCGGATTTTCTATAGAATTTTTCTCCAGGACATTCATCAGCCATTCCGCTTTATCCTGCTCCAGATCTACCTTTATAATATTGGTTTTTAAGTGGAACGTAAGAAGTGTATACGCACCAGAGTATTTCTTTTTATTTTTTATGCGATTCTCAGCGATTACATTTTTGGTCAAAAAAACAACCTTTGAGTTGCCTTTAAAGCCAAGCTGGGTATCATCCAGAAGACAGTCATGAATATAATCGGGATGAACTGTTGTTCTTGGAATTTTAAAATCAAACCATTCCTGAAGCGGAAACTCAAAATTAATTCCGTGCATATAATTGAAGAGTGATTTTTTTAATCCAAAGCTGAACCGGCTGTGATCGATTCCTGTTTTATCTTTAAAATCAATATCATTGTTGGCAAACAAAATTTCCTGCTTCAGAGGAGTTACTCCAAATTCTTCAGGATTAATTCCTACTGGCGAATGCGCTGTCATGGCAAACTGATGCCAGAAAGCACTTTGAAGAATTCCCATCTCGAACATTTGCCTTACCATTTCCAAAGAGTCCACCGTTTCCTGAACCGTCTGAGTAGGATAGCCATACATCAGATACGCGTGAATCATGATGCCGGCTTCAGTAAAATTTCTTGTTACCTTTGCCACTTGTTCTACAGAAATACCTTTGTCTATCAATTGTAACAGCCGGTCGCTGGCCACTTCCAGTCCTCCGGAAACGGCAACGCATCCTGAAAGTTTTAGCAGATAACATAAATCACGGGTAAAGCTTTTCTCAAACCGGATATTGGTCCACCAGGTCACTACAAGATTTCTGCGAAGAATTTCCAGGGCAACTTCCCGCATCAATGCCGGTGGGGCAGCTTCATCCACAAAATGGAATCCCGTCTCACCAGTTGTTTTGATCAGTTCCTCCATTCTGTCCACTAAAATTTTAGCAGAAATAGGTTCGTAGATTTTGATGTAGTCCAAAGATATATCACAAAATGTACATTTTCCCCAGTAGCAACCGTGGGCCATGGTCAGCTTGTTCCACCTTCCGTCGCTCCACAAACTGTGCATTGGATTGGCAATTTCAATCACCGAAATATATTGATCTAATTTCAAATCTGTATAATCCGGCGTACCGATATCCGCCTGTTTATAATCGTGTTTTTTGGAATTATTTTTATAGGTAACTTTTTGGTTTTCAAGTAAAAATGTTCTTTTATATTCAGGTTTTTCCTGGGAGATATTCAATACATTATTGCAAAGAAGTTCAAGAGGAAGCTCACCATCATCAAGGGTGATAAAATCAAAAAATTCAAAGACTCTCTGATCTTTTACTTCCCGCAATTCCGTATTGGGGAAACCACCACCCATCGCAGTTTTAATGTGAGGATAATTTTTTTTTATGAATTGGGCACATTTGAATCCGGCATACAGATTTCCTGGAAAGGGGACTGAAAAGCACACCAGTTTTGGCTGGATCAATTCTAATTTTTCCTGAAGAATTTTAAGGGTAAAGCTATCAATAAAGGTTTGATTATCTGATAGTTTTGAATACAGCTCATCAAAAGAATTGGCACTTTTTCCGAGACGTTCTGCATATCGGCTGAATCCGAAATCTGAATCAATATTTTCAATAATATAATCAGAAAGATCCTCTAAATATAGCGTAGCAAGATGCTTGGCCTTATCCAGAAGTCCCATATTTCCAAATGCAAAATCCATATCATCCAGCTGGTTGAAACGGGAAGCCTCAGGAAGGAAATTCATGCTGCAGATCTGTCTGGCCAGCGTAGGGATTTTTCCCTGCAAAAAAGGAATAACCTGATCTATCGTCCTTAAATATTCTTCCCGTAATGCATAAATTCGCTGTGAATTTTCTGAGAGTTCCTGAAGATTGATTTTTGTGCTGAAAATTTTCTCAAGTCCGTTTTTTGAAAATAACTCCAAAATAACATCAAGTCCCAGATCGGCCTGATAGCTGGAAATATTTTTGGTATTCAGAAAGCCTTTTATATAAGCCGTTGCCGGATAAGGAGTATTAAGCTGGGTAAAAGGCGGAGTGATGAGAAGCAGATCTTTCAACAGGATTTTTTCAAATTATTTATATTAATCCGGTTTTAAAATATTGATTTACAACATCTTGAATGTTTTCAAGCTTTACCGAATTCTGTTGGCAAAGATAGTTAAATTGTATGGTATGCCGAAATAGAGTTACAAAATTAAAATGTTCATACATTTTCTAAGATCTCATCACTTTTTGACTTCCTGCTGTCTGCAATAACATTAAAGGTTACTCCTAAAAGGATAAGCGTAATGCCGATAAGAAGATTTACGGTAAATCTTTCATGAAATATAAGGACACTTACCATTACCGCAACTACCGGTTCCAATGCTCCTAAAATAGCAGTCGGAGTAGACCCTATATATTTTATAGCATACACCAGACACAGACTTGAAATGACAGTGGTGAGAAAAGCAAAAATAATAAAATTTAAAAAGATAGATACGGAAGGGATGGCAAAAGATTCACCTTCGGCAGAAGCTTTTATCATAAAAAATGCTGAAGTAAAAAGCATAGAGTAGAATGAAAGCTTGAATCCTGATACTTTAAGGTCAGATTTATTAACGATCACCATATAAAGCGCATAAAATAATGAGCTTAGCATCACAATTCCAAGACCTGCAAAATTGATCTCCATACCATTTTCTTTTAAGCATAATACAATAACGCCTGCAAAAGCCAGGAAGAGAGATATTACAGAAAGTTTTGTGAGTTTTTCTTTATAAAAGAAAAACATGATCAAAGCTACAATAACCGGATAAATAAACAGGACGGTAGAAGCAATTCCCGGGGTAAGAAAATCGTAACCAATGAATAAAAATTCTGAAGAAAGAGCATAGCAGACTCCCAGAACAGAAAGGATCAAAGCTTCTTTTTTATTGATCCTGAAGCTTTCTTTGGAATACAGCAGATATCCACCAACCATTGAGGCAGAAAACAAAAATCTATAGAACAGCGTAATGTCCATAGAAAAGTGGGCCTGCTTCAACGGCAGGATGAAAATAGGGATCAATCCAAATGAAACGGATGATAGTATGCCTAACAAGTAACCCTTTAATTTCATTCCAATTTATTTTATAAAAAACCACTGAAAGTGAATCAGTGGTTTTTCTAATATTATATGATGATATCGTATTACATTTGCTTGTATTCGATATTCATCTGTTTTTCCATTTCTCTGTAATGTCCTGAAGTTAATTTTTCACGGATGCCATCGAAAGCAGCCAGTGTTTCATTAATTTCTGAATCTGTGTGAGAAGCTGTCGGGATTAATCTTAATAAGATCATTCCTTTAGGAATTACAGGATATACCACTACAGATGTGAAAACCCCATAATTCTCTCTAAGATCTTTAGCTAAAAGAGTAGCTTCAATTGTAGTTCCTTCTATGAAAACAGGCGTTACACAGGTATTGGTATTCCCAAGATTGTAACCCCTCTCTTTCAGACCGTCTTGAAGTTTTCTTACGTTCTCCCATAATTTCGCTTTAATTTCGGGGCGTGTTCTCAAAAGCTCCAGTCTTTTTAAACCTCCGATTACCATTGGCATTGTTAAAGATTTAGCAAAAATCTGAGAACGAAGATTATATTTTAAGAACCTGATGATGGTTTCATCTCCTGAAAGAAAAGCTCCGAAACCTGCCATAGATTTGGCAAAAGTAGAGAAATATACATCAATCTGATCCTGGCAGCCTTGCTCTTCACCTGCTCCGGCTCCGGTTTTACCCAAAGTTCCGAAACCATGTGCATCATCTACCAAAAGTCTGAAATTGAATTTTGATTTCAGATCACAGATTTCTTTCAGTTTCCCCTGCATTCCTCTCATTCCGAAAACCCCTTCGGTAATCACTAAAATTCCGCCTCCATTTTCTTCTGCTACCTTAGTCGCTCTCTCTAAGTTCTTCTCTAAACTTGCTATATCGTTATGTTTGAAAGTAAAACTTTTTCCCATATGAAGACGAACTCCGTCTACAATACAGGCGTGAGAGTCAGCATCATATACAATTACGTCATGTCTTGTAACCAATGCATCAATAGCCGAAACCATCCCCTGATAACCGAAATTCAATAAATAAGCAGCTTCTTTCTGAGTAAATTCTGCCAGTTCTTTTTCCAATTGTTGATGCTGCTGGGTTTCACCAGACATAGCCCTTGCACCCATCGGATAAAACATTCCGAATTCTGCAGCTGCTTTTGCATCAGCTTCTAAAACTTCCGGGTGATTACAAAGTCCTAAATAATCATTTGCACTCCAGAAAATTACATCCTTACCTTGAAATTTCATTCTTGGGCCAATTGGACCCTCCAGTTTTGGGAAAACAAAATATCCTTCAGCATAATCAGCGAATTGTCCCAAAGGACCTGGATTTTGTTTGATGCGGTCAAAAATATCTAACATTTTGTATTGTAATTTTTAAGTGAAAAAGCCTTTTCTGCGGAACACAAAAGGCTTAATTTGTATCGTGGTTTATTTAAATCTATTTAATAAATTCTGTCTTGAAAACTTCATCATAATTGTGTACGCAGTTATTTACAAAACCCTGTTCGGCCATCCATTTGTCGCTGTATACCTTAGTAATATACCTTGATCCGTGATCAGGATAGATCAGGACAATAATATCATCTTTGGTAAGCTCGTGAGACTGTGCATACTGAATCAGCGCCTGGGTTACGGCTCCTGTAGTATAACCTCCCATGATAGCTTCTTTAAGGGCTATTTCACGGGTTCTGTATGCGGACATTTCATCATTTACTCTTATAAACTCATCTACCTTGTCAAAAAGCAGGGCAGCAGGGATTAAGTTTTTGCCCATTCCTTCAATCTGATAAGGATGAACATCTTCTTTATGGATTTCTCCTGTTTCGTGGTAGCTCTTCAGGATAGAACCATCAGCATCCACTCCGATAATCTTGATATCCGGATTTTTTTCTTTTAAGAATTTACCCGAACCGGACAATGTTCCACCCGTTCCAGTGCAGGCGAAGAGGTGGGTAACCTTACCTTCTGTCTGCTCCCAAATTTCAGGACCGGTAGTCTGGTAGTGTGCATCAATATTCAATTCATTAAAATATTGATTGATGTAAACTGAATTTGGTGTTTCTGAAGCTATTCTTTTAGCTACTTCATAATAAGATCTGGGATCATCTGCAGCCACATTGGCAGGACAAATGTATACCGTAGCCCCTAATGCTTTCAAATAGGCAATTTTTTCGGGCTTCGTTTTGTCGCTTACCGCCAGAATACATTTATATCCTTTGATAATACAGACCATCGCTATAGAAAATCCGGTATTTCCTGAAGTAGTTTCTACAACTACAGAGTCTTCCTTTAATAAACCTTTTTGTTCAGCATTTTCTATAATATGAAGTGCTATTCTATCTTTTGTGGAATGTCCAGGATTATATGATTCTAACTTGGCATAAACGGTTGCAGGAATATCTTTTGTAACAGTATTAAGCTTCACCATAGGAGTATTTCCTATTAGGCCAAGAATATTATCGTAAACATTACTCATTATTTGTTATTTTCAATAAAATCTGACCGCAAAAATACAAAAAAATAAATAATTACTAAACTTTTGTTTGATTTCAAGCCAGCGATTCAGCAAAATTTATTTTCTGATTTGCAATCTTAGCTGAAGTATAATCGCAAATACTACGCCAAAATTTTTAAATTTTGTTAAAAACACCACAGAATGGTATAAAAGCCTTATTTTCGCGTAATTGATTTAATACTATGAAAAATTGGACTTTTAGGCAATGGAACACCGTTTTAGGATGGGTGATTTTCATCATTGCATTTTTCACGTACTTGTCGACCATAGAACCGAATTTCAGTTTCTGGGACTGCGGTGAGTACATTTCCTCAGCTGTAAAACTTGAAGTAACGCATGCTCCCGGAGCCGCTTTATTCCAGATTGTGGGTGCCGTGGCAGCCATTTTTGCTTTAGGGAAAGGTGAAAACTATTCTATCGTAATCAATGCAATGTCTGCATTGTTCAGTGCGTTGACGATTTTATTTTTATTCTGGACGATTACCCATTTTGTAAGACGGCTGCTGAACAAGGATTTTGATGAAATTACAAAACACCAGGAAATCTCCATTCTTTTTGCAGGAGCTGTAGGAGCATTATGCTTTACTTTTTCAGATACATTCTGGTTTTCTGCTGTAGAAGGAGAAGTATATTCCATGGCTTCCATGTTTATTGCTTTACTCGTTTGGTTAATTACCAAATGGGAAAATGAATACCTGGCGAAAGACAGTGAAAGATGGATCATCCTTATTTTCTTTGTATTGGGACTTTCTGTAGGAGTACACATGATGGGGATGCTTGCAGTGCCAGCCGTTTGTCTGGTATATTATGCAAGAAACTACAAGTTTACCTGGAAAAACTTTATCTGGGCTAATGCGATCACACTGGGAATTCTGATCATTGTTTTCAAAATTATTTTCCCCTTGATCATGACCATGTTCGGAAGACTGGAAATATTCTTTGTGAACGGACTTGGACTTCCTTTCCACTCAGGAACGATAGTAGCATTTATTTTAATGACAGCAGCTTGTTATTTTATGATTAAATATGCAAGAAGAGCGAAGAAAAACATATATCAGACGGCTGCATTGTCAATAGTATTCATGATCATTGGCTTTTCCTGCTGGATGGTTATTCCTATCAGAGCAAATGCTAACCCTCCGATGAACCTTAACGATCCTGATACTGCCATTGGTATGCTGGATTATTATAACAGGGAGCAATATGGTGACTGGCCAACTATTTACGGACAAAACTATACTGCTTTCCTTGATGCCAACGGGATTGAGAAAAATGAGGACGGAAGCTTCAAAACGAAGAAAACCGGTGAGATCTATGAAAAGGATGAGAAAACCGGAACTTACAGAAAAACCGGAGACCGGTTCAATTATATATTCAGTAAATCTCAGATCAGCCTGATGCCAAGAATGTTTAATGAAGACAAAGATGTGATGGCAAACTACATTTCCATGTACGGAGCTCCTGACTTTACCTTCAATTATGCCAATGAAGATGTGGCAGACAATCCACAGGCTAAACAGATCTTTGATGAACTGAGAGCAAAATATGAAGATAAAACCATTACGGCAGCAGATTACCTGAAGGTGAAGCCGTACAACCTGATCAATGTTCAGAAGCCTTCACTGGCTCAGAATATGGATTATTTCATTACTTTCCAGAACGGGTATTACTTTGTAAGATACCTGATGTGGAACTTCGTGGGAAGACAGAACGACCTTGAAGGAAATATGGAAAACACAAAAGGAAACTGGATCTCCGGAATTCCTTTCATTGATAATGCCTTACTGGGGAACCAGGATAAAATGCCTGCAAAATTCAAGAATGAAAGTACGGTTAAATTCTTCTTCTTACCCTTAATTTTGGGACTAATCGGTTTCTTTTTCCAGCTTAACAGGGACTTTGGAAGATTCTATGCACTGCTTTCATTATTTATCTTAACAAGTGTCGGAATTATTTTCTATACCGGTGTAAAGCCTTTCGAGCCGAGAGAAAGAGATTATGCGATGGTAGGTTCTTTTTATGCATTTGCAATCTGGATTGGCCTTGGAGCCGGGGCTATTTTATGGTTTATCCAGTCTAAGATAAAATCTAATGGGGCAAACATCGCTTTAGGAGTAGTTTTATTAGGTGTTCCTTTTATGATGGGCTTCCAGAACTACAATGTCCATGACAGAAGCAACAGATATACGGCTTATGATTATGCTTATTCAGTATTAAAATCACTTCCTAAAAACGATATTTTGTTCGTTTACGGAGATAATGATACATATCCGGTATGGGCTATCCAGGAAACAGAAAGATTCAGAGATGATGTTAAAGTGGTTAATTTTACTCTTGCTTCAACTCCCTGGAACTTAGATCAGATTAAAAGAAAAACATATAATGCCGCAGGAATTCCAAGTGAACTGACTCACGAGGACTACAGAGACGGTGTAAATGACCAGATCTACATGATGAAGAAAGAAGACTGGGAAGGAGTTTTCTCTATGCTGAAAGAGCAGGGAGTTCCTGATACTCAGTTTGGAGCCTTCAGAAAATACCTTACGCAGGATTCACTGACTCTGAAAGAGGCTGTTGATTTTATTAAATTCAAATCTCCTGAAAAGGATGAGCTTCTGAAAATGTATTTTGGGGAAGAGAAATTTGAGAAATACAATATCCTTCCGGTAAACAAGTTCATTCTTCCGGTGAATAAAGAAAATGCTTTAAAAGCAGGAATCATCACCCAGGCAGACCTTCCGGACGTGATGAACCAGATTATGATCACTTATAAAGGAAACACGCTCTATAAAAACAACCTGATCATGCTGGATATGCTGGCCAATTTCGACTGGAAACGTCCTATCAACTTCTCATCGGGAGGAATCTATGACAGTGAAAATGTTTTCTACCTGAACGAATATCTTCAGTTTGACGGATTCAGTTACAGACTGGTTCCTATCCATACCGCTCCAAATGAAGACGGAGATATGGGCAGGGTAGATGTCAATTCACTTTATAATGTTGTGAAAAACTTCAGATGGGGTAATTTTAAAGACCTGAATACTCATTTTGATGAAACTGCTACTTCGAACATTATGAGTTACAGAATGTCAGCAAGCAGAGCAGCCTCAGCGTTGGCATTAAAAGGACAGAAAGCTAAAGCTATAGAATTATTAGATCTTGCCTCAAAAGAGATTCCTGCAGAGAAATTTAATGATCCCCGCTCATTGAGCTCTATGGTAACCGGATATATCATTGCAGGGCAGGAGAAAAAAGGACTTCAGCTGGCAGAGCTTCTGAAAAAAGGTATTTTTGAGGAATATGATTATTATCTGAGTCTTTCCCCAGCTGATCAGAATTTTGCAAGAAGACAGATGAGATCCAAACCAATGGAATATTCTCTTGTGGTAGCTGCGGTTACAGATGCCTATAAAAAACTGGGACAGAATGAAAAGGCATATGCTTACCTGGTAAAATCTATAGAACCAATTGATAAAAAGTTCAATACCTTCCTCAAAGATCTTCAGCAGATGGGTAAAGAAAAGGCCAGGAAAGAATCTGAAAATATACAGAAGATTTCACCTTTCTACCAATATTTGTTTGATGTGATGGAACCTTTCGATTCTACGTATTCAAAAGAAAAAGAAGAACAGATCACTACCGCAATCATTAAAGCTACGCAATAAAAAATATTAATAAATATTAGCAAAAAAACGGAACTAAAAGTTCCGTTTTTTTTTGTCTTTGGATTCATAAATTTAAGATTATATTTGTGATATTAAAAATGCGTGATGGCTCAAAATAATAGACTCCCAATCTATGCCGTAATTTTTACGGTTGTTTTTAAACTTCTTTTTTTATTGACTCACTATATCCAGGAAGATGCATTCATTACCTGGAGGGTTGCCCAGAATCTGTTGGATTATGGAGTAATAGGTTTCAACGGAGAAACCAAAATTTCAGCTTCTACCACACATCTGTATGTTTTTGTGTCCTACCTTTTCAATCTGATCTTCGGAAAAGAATATTTTATTGAACCCCTGTTGACCTTTAATTCCATACTTTTTACCGTAGGAACATTATTTCTTGCGCATCTCACTCTTAAGAATCCGTGGCATAAAGCTATTTTTATATTTTTAATCGGAATATTGCCGCCTTCCATTAAAATTTCTATTCTTGGAATGGAATACGGAATACTTTTCTTTCTGGAAATGGCGCTTCTGTATTACGGTTTCAGCAAAAACAAAAGATGGGCACTGATTCTTTTTCCGATTTTAATTATGTTTACAAGGATTGATACGGTGATCTTCTTAGGCATTGTATTTCTTGTTGATATTTTTTGGAACAGAAAAATCAGATGGCAATATGTCTTTGGAGGAATGTTGGGTGTTTTATCCATATTGTCTTTTAACTGGCTGTATTTTGGAGAGCTGGTTAATAATACCATTGTCGCCAAAAAACTTCTGTATGAACAAGACTTCACTTTTGCACAGCATATCAACTATTTTCTGGCGAGTTTCGGTAATTTTTGGGGAATGCTTAAACTTCCCGGAAACTTCAATCCGGTGACCATCGTCATATTGATATTTGAGCTGCTGTGTTTTATTTATCTTGTAAGACAGAGAGAAAAGAGAAATTATTTTCTATGGATGATTTTTATTTTCGGTTGGGTAAAACAGATTATTTTCCTCTCTCAAAAAAGTTTATTTGACTGGTATTACTGGGTGCCGCAGCTTCTGCTTTTTGTTCCCATCCTTATATTTGTCCTGGAGCAGAAAGAGAAGAGAAATGTATGGTTATCCTTACTGGTTATATTTTATGTAGTTCCAATGCTGGCTTTCCAAACCATGCATGCCATTGCCACAGGACATGGAGAATGGAATTACCGCAGAGAGATCGGACTGTTTTTGGATACTTTCGAAAAAGATAAAAAACAATGGATTCTTTTGGAACCTGCTGGCTATGTACCTTATTTTTCAGGATTAAAAACCATTGACGAAGTAGGATTGGTAGATAAGCAGATCCAGACAGAAATAAAAAAAGACAAAGCCCATTACTGGATCAATACCGTGAAAAGCAGAAAGCCAAAATATCTTCTTTCCTATAAGAATTTATTTGAAGGAAATGATGCTGCATATTATCAGACACATTATAAGCTGATGAAAGAATTCAGAATAAAGGATAACCTGAAAAGCGATAACCCTATCCTGGAAAAAATTTATCATCTTAAACCATCCGGAACGGATTATAATTTATATATTAAGAATGATTAAAAGATTGAATAATTGGAAGATTGATGGAAAACCGGGAAGAAGTACACACTCTTATACCCTAAAACCCTGCAACCTATTACCTATTATCTAATTCCTAAAAATATGAAATATTGTGCTTTTCTCCGTGGTGTCAACGTAAAAGGAACCAACATGAAAATGGCTGATGTATGCCAGGTTTTTAAAGATGCCGGAATGCAGGATGTAGGTTCGGTACTGGCTTCCGGAAATATTGTGTTCATTTCTGATAAAAATGCCGGGGATTTAAAGAAAATTTTAGAAAAAGCAATGTCCGATCATTTTTCTTACGAAGCTTTCTTATTCATAAAATCACAGGAAGAAACGGAGGTTTTCTGGAACAGCATTCCTTTTGAGAAAAAAGATGACCTGCATATTTATGCCTTTGTGGGAAATCCCGGAATAGAAAATGTTTTGAATGCAGAATTTGAAGCTGCTTCCAAAGCTGAAAACGAAAAAGCCGAAATCGTTGACGAAATATTTTACTGGCAAATCCCGAAAGGAAATACTTTAGATTCTTCTTTTGGTAAAGTTCTCGGCAAGAAAAGCCTTAAAGACCAATTCACCAGCCGCAATATCAATACTTTTGAAAAGATTCTGAAAAAAATGAATTCCTAGAAGTTCGATTTTTTTAAGTGCCTATATTTCCCACAGATTACATTAATGATTTCATATTATTTGAATAGTATAGAAAACAATAAATAATCATTGTAATCGTCTACAAAAATAATCTGCAAAATCTGTGAAATCTGCGAGAAACAAAAATATTTAATTACTTACCTCTAATTTTAATAGATATCTTTTTACCCCTTCAAAATTTTTATATTCCCTAAACCCTAAACCCTAAACCCTAAACCCTAAACTCTGAATCTATAATCTTAAACTCAAATAATTTTCGATTCTGGAACTTTATAAGTATTTTTACTGAACTTTTTAATTGTACATAAAAATGATCCAGTATTTAGATAATATCCATCACAAAGATTCAAAAAACTTTTTCCTTATTGCCGGTCCTTGCATCATTGAAGGTGAAGATATGGCATTGAGAATAGCAGAAAAAGTAATCAGCTTAACGGATAAATATAATATCCCATATATTTTCAAAGGAAGTTTTAAAAAAGCAAACAGAAGCCGTGTAGATTCTTTTACAACCATCGGTGAAGAAAAATCCCTTGAAATTCTTAGAAAAGTAGGAGAGACCTTTAATATTCCTACTACAACAGATATTCACGAAAATGAACATGCTGCGCTGGCTGCACAATACGTTGATGTACTTCAGATTCCCGCATTTTTAGTGCGCCAGACTGATCTTTTGGTGGCTGCGGCAGAAACAGGGAAATGCGTAACCCTTAAAAAAGGACAGTTCCTTTCTCCGGAATCAATGAAATTTGCTGTTCAGAAGATTACAGATTCCAATAACCAGAAAGTGGCTATTATTGAAAGAGGAAATTCCTTCGGATATACGGACCTTATTGTCGATTATAGAGGTATACCTACCATGAGGCAATATGCGCCTGTTATTCTGGATGTTACCCATTCATTGCAGCAACCAAACCAGAGTTCCGGAGTTACGGGCGGAAGACCAGATCTTATAGAAACGGTAGCCAAAGCAGGAATTGCTGTAGGAGCAGACGGAATCTTTATTGAGACTCATCCTACGCCGGAAACCGCTTTGTCAGACGGAGCCAACATGTTAAGATTAGATTTATTAGAAGATTTGTTACAGAAATTAACAAGAATTAGAGAATCAATTTTGTAATTGTTAAAAAATCCCTATTTTTAGAAATTCTTAAAATATTTCTTTTGAAAAAACTAGTTTTACCACTAAGCCTTATGGTTCCCGTGCTGATTTTCTCTCAAAACAGAAAAAAAGATACTGCGGAAAGAGTAACCGATATTGAGGAAGTCGTTTTCCAGAAAAAAGTGATCGGGAAAACAAATGACATTACCAATGTAAAAATCTCCGCAAAAGATGCAAAAGGAATCGCTACCATAGGTGGAGGAATTGAAGGTCTTCTTAAAACATTACCTTCTGTAAACTCCAATACAGAGCTCTCTTCACAGTATATGGTACGTGGCGGAAACTATGATGAAAACCTTATCTATATTAACGATATTGAGATTTACAGACCTTTTCTGATCAGAAATTCACAACAGGAAGGGATGAGTATCATCAATCCTGATATGGTTTCGACGGTCAATTTCTCTGCCGGAGGATTTGAACCGAAATATGGAGATAAAATGTCTTCCGCACTGAATATTTACTACCGTGAGCCTGAAAAATTTGAACTTTCCGGAGAAGCAAGTTTAATAGGAGGAAGATTGACAGCAGGTCTGGCTTCAAAGAATAAAAAACTGACTGCTTTATTTTCAGGAAGATACAGAAATACCAATTTAGTTCTGAATACACTGAACGAGGATACGGATTTTAACCCTACCTATTGGGATTTCCAGTCTTATATCAACTATCATCTCAACGATAAATTCTCCATGTCGTTCATCGGGTACTATTCCAAGAACGATTATGAAATGGTTCCGAAAGCCAAGAGCGTCACTTTTGGAAGCCTTCAGCAGCCAATTACGGTAAACATTGGCTATGGCGGACGGGAACAGGATATGTATAAAAATATGATGGGAACTTTTTCCCTGAACTATAAGCCTTCGGATCAATGGAAATTTACATTGGACAGTTTTGCGTATCAGAACAGAGAAAAAGAATATTATTCTATTGCTTCAAGCTATGAGATCCAGACTTTTGATATTGTGACAGGAGCACCCAACCCCTCTTTTGATGGTGGCGGGCAGATAGAACATGCGAGGAATGACCTGTTTGTAAGAACTTACGGAACACAGTTCAGAGCAAAATTTTCTCCGAATATTAATACTGATATAGAAGTCGGATTTAAATATGAAAAAGAGAACCTGAATGACAATACCAACGAATGGAAGTTGGTAGACAACGCAGGATATAGTATTCCACGTCCTATTGATGATCCCCGGACAGGAGAATCAGGAGATCTGGAGCTGTTTTACCAGATTGCAGGGAAAAATAAAATAGAACCTTCAAGACTGTCTGCTTATGCGCAGTATTCCCAGAAATTTTACTGGGGCGCCAGCAAAGTATTCCTTAATGCCGGAGCCAGAGTTTCAAACTGGAGCTTCAATAAAGAAACGATCTTTTCACCGAGATTCCAGTTTGCGATAAAACCAGATTGGGATACGGATATGCTCTTCAAGCTTTCCGGAGGGATCTATTACCAGGCCCCTTTCTACAAAGAGATCAAAGATCTTGACGGAAATTTCAATTCCGATATAAAATCTCAGCGTTCCATACAGTTAATTCTTGCCAACGACTATGAGTTTTATATGTATGAGAGGCCTTTTAAGCTGACTACAGAAGCTTATTATAAGAAAATGGATGATCTGATTCCTTATTATATGGATAATGTAAGAATCCGTTATTCAGGAAAAAATAATGCTTCAGGATATGCCTATGGAATTGATACCAGATTATTCGGGGAATTTGTTCCAGGTGTAGATTCTTGGTTGTCTGCAAGTTATGCAAGGGTATATGAGAATATTGACGGAAAAGGGAATATTCCGCGACCTACCGATCAGAGATTCAGATTTGCGATGTTCTATCAGGATTATATGCCTAAATTCCCGTCCATGCGTGTCAATCTTACCCTGGTATATGCAATGGGACTTCCGAATGGGGCACCTGTTTTCACAGATCCTTATCAGTACCAAAAAACACTACCTGCTTACAAAAGGGTGGATTTAGGGCTTTCAAAAGTATTCATCGATTCCAAAGACAAAAAAAAGCGCTATGGTTTCTGGGGTAACTTTGAAGAATTAACTTTAGGAGTTCAGGTGTTTAATGCATTTAATATTAATAATACCGTGGCCAATCAATGGATCACAGATTACAATTCAAGTGTAATGTATCCGGTTCCGGTGCGTCTTACAGGACGTTTTTTCAATGTTAAGCTTGAATTCAAACTGTAAAAAAGAAGTTAGATTTTAGAAATTATAATTTGGCCAGCCAATAAAACAACCTGCTCAATCTGCAAAATCAGCGAGAGAATAAAATAAAAAAAGCTTCTGAACATTTCAGAAGCTTTTTCATTAAGCAGAATTTTATAACAAGTATACAGAATTTTATAACAGCAGTTTCAGGGATATTTTTACCTTTGTCTTATCAATGAAAAAGATTCTTGCCATACTATTTTCTGTTTTCTACTTTGGATTCTCTTCCGGAGCAGCTTTCAGCGTGCATTTCTGTATGGAGGAATTTGTTTCTGTAAGCCAGAAAACCTCAGATATTTGTGGCAAATGTGGTGTCAAAGAAAAAAAAGGATGCTGTAAGACTGAAATTAAAGTCGTAAAAGTAGATGATTCCCAGAAATCTGATCTGCTGATGATTAATTTTTTAGGTCAGATCGCTCCGGTTTTAACACAGCAACAGTTTTTCTTTGTTGACAAATCTTTTTCGGCTACAAAATTTACTCAGATAAGAATCAACGGACCGCCTGAATACAGGCCAGTTCCTATCTATATCAATCATTGTAATTTTAGAATTTAAGATCCGTCTGTTGTCTGGTGGATCAGATGATCACTCCTTCGAGAGCAACACGGCTCGACGCATGTAGCGTTTCAATTATTCTTTATTTAAAAATTAATTCTAAAATTTAAAACAATGAAAAAGTATATCATTACAGCAGCATTATCTTTATTCTCAATCACTTCACTTTCTGCACAGTCTAAAAAAGACGCCCGGGTTTCAAAACTGTATCAGAACTACATTGCCATTAAATCGGCCCTGGCTTCTGATGATGCAGATAAAACTTCAAAAGCCGCAGCAGAGTTTATCAAGACAGCTTCAACTGTAGACTACAAGGTGGTTTCAGAAGGCAATCTTAATATTTTGAGAAAAGATGCTACAGTGATTTCCGATGCCAGGAATATCACAGCTCAAAGAGAGACATTTTCCAATCTTTCTGAGAATATGATCGCTTTGACGAAAGAATTTAAGCTTTCAGAAAAACCGGTTTACGTACAATATTGCCCAATGGCTGATTCCAGCTGGTTAAGTGATGAAAAACAAATCGTTAATCCTTATTACGGAAAATCTATGCTTTCTTGCGGAAGTGTAAAGTCAGAAATTAAATAATTATTGTATTTTATTTTAAAACAATGAGTTGCATGGATTAAGTTATGATTAACTTTAATTTGTGCGACTTTTAAAAAGTTCGGAATAGTATGAAAAAACTAATCATATTTCTGGTGCTTTTGTTCTCTGTTTTTACCTTCGCACAAACAACGAAAATCTATTATACCTGTCCTATGCATCCTGAAGTTGTATCTTCCAAACCAGGAGACTGTCCGAAGTGCAAAATGACACTGGTAAAGAAAACCGTTGCGGTAAAACCGAAATCTGTACCACAGCCTGAGAAGAAAGCAGTACAAAAGCCTGCAGAAGTTAAGACCAATAAGGATAATACTAAAATTCAGACTAAGGCTAAGGTTAATGTAAAGCCAAAAGAAGTCAGAAAAGATAAACCTGAAACAAAATTTAATCCTCAGCCTAAAGCTTCTAAGTCTCAATCAAAATCTCAGCCTGCTGCTGTCTACACTTGTCCCATGCACCCTGAAGTCACTTCAGACAAACGGGGAAAGTGTCCAAAATGCGGAATGGAACTGGTAGAAAAAGAGAACCATCAGCATGCTGTTGTGGAAGAACCAAAAACAGATCAGTCTGTATTCAAAAGGAATTCTGAAAACGGAAAAGTGACATTTGGTGGGAAAACAGTGAGATATGATCTGTATGTAAAAGATACAATCGTGAACTTTACAGGAAAAAAACGAAGAGCGATTGCGATCAACGGAAAGTTGCAGGCTCCCACCTTATACTTCACGGAAGGAGATACAGCGGAGATTTATCTTCACAATATGCTTAAGGAAAATACAGGACTTCACTGGCACGGGGTAATCCTCCCCAATGAACATGATGGGGTTCCATACCTTACCACAAAACCTGTGAAACCTGGCGAAACTCATTTATATAAATTCAGAGTGTCTCAAAACGGAACGTATTGGTACCATTCCCATGAAGCGTTGCAGGAACAGATCGGAATGAATGGAATTCTGGTATTCAATAAAAGAGAAGGAGATCCGAAACCATCGTATAATGCTGAAATACCAGTATTATTAGGAGACTGGAGCGATGAAGACCCGATGCAGATCGCAAGAAGACTTCATATGGCCAATACAGACTGGTATGCGATCAAGAAAAATGCAGTACAGAGTTATTGGGAAGCTATTAAATCCGGAAATTTCGGAACAAAAGCTTTGAATGAATGGAAAAGGATGGAAGCTATGGATGTGAGTGATGTTTATTACGATAAATTTCTGATCAATGGGCTTCCAAGCTCTGATTATTCCAATCTGAAAGCAGGTGATAAAGTGAGATTAAGAGTTGCCAATGGCGGATCATCCACGTATTTCTGGCTGAATTACGGAGGCGGAAAAATAAAAGTAGTCGGGAATGATGGGAATGATGTGGTTCCGGTAGAAGTTGACCGTCTCATCATTGGAGTTTCGGAAACTTATGACATTGAGGTAACCATTCCTGAAAACAAAAGTTTTGAATTCCGTTCTACATCAGAAGACAGGGTAGGACATGCTTCACTCTGGCTGGGTTCCGGTGAGAAAGTGGAAGCACCCAATCTTCCGAGACTGTTGCTTTTTGAAGGAATGAAAATGATGAACGGAATGATGGAAATGAGTGGGAATATGAAGCCAATGAATATGACAATGAGCAACCAGATGATGGATATGAATGAAGTGATGTATCCTGAACTGCCTGAAAGCCAAAGGAAAATGACGATGAAGCATATGAATGAAATGATGGGCGTTAAGACCAAGGAAGCAGATCATTCGAAGGCGACTTCAGGAGCCTCAGCCGCCGGGCACGAAAGTCATTCAGGAATGGATATGAAGGAAAACAAAACAATCAAAAGACTTTCATATAACCTCCTGAAATCTCCTGAAAAGACTGTTCTTCCGGACGAGAATGTAAGAGCGCTGAAGTTTACGTTAGAAGGAAATATGAACCATTATCTGTGGACTTTAGACAATAAAACGGTTACGGAAACAGATAAGATTCTGGTTAAAAAAGGTGAAGTCCTGAGAATTACGATGTACAATAATTCGATGATGCGCCACCCGATGCACCTTCATGGCCATGATTTCAGACTGATCAATTCAAAAGGAGAATATTCCCCGCTGAAAAATGTAGTGGATATCATGCCAATGGAAACCACTACCATTGAATTTGTCGCTAATCAGGATGGCGACTGGTTTTTCCACTGCCATATTTTATATCATATGATGGCCGGAATGGGAAGAATATTCAGTTACGAAAATTCAAAACCCAATCCACAGCTGCCTGACAAAAAACTGGCCTGGAAAAACTTCCTGAAGGATAACAGGATGGTCAGCTCAATGGCAATGCTGGATATTGCGAGCAATAAAGTACATGCGGAAACGATGACGATGTTCGGACCGAGATGGGCTAACCTGAACGAATTTCATTCCAACTGGGATTTTGATCATTTTGAAGGAAATGTGAAAGTCGGAAGATTCCTTGGGAAATTCCAGTGGGCGCTTCCATATGCCGGTTTCCGAATTCAGAAAAATCATGAGATCATGGAAAGACAGATGGCCGAAGATATGGGAATGGAATTCCATGGTAAGAAAACCTGGTTCGGACAGCAGAAAGCTTCAAAAGACAAATATGCTTTCATGGTTGGGTTACAGTATCTTTTACCCATGCTGATTACAGCAGATGCAAGTGTAGACCATAACGGAAAAGTATTGCTGGAACTAAGCCGGGAAGATATTCCGATATCCAGAAGGATAAGAGGAAATTTCAGCCTCAATTCTGATGGAGAATTTTCAACCGGGCTGAGATATATCGTCCGGAAATGGTTCTCTTTTTCAGGAAATTATGATAATGAAATGGGCTGGGGAGCTGGAATTACCCTGACTTATTAGATAAAAGGAACTCAATTTGGGTTCCTTTTTTATTTTTATATTCAAAATATAATATATTTTTGTATAAAATGTAATCATGATCAACAGGATTATTCAGACAAAACCTCTTCCGTTATTCATTTTTCGTTTAACGGCAGGATTAATTTTCCTGTCAGAAGGATTACAGAAATTTATTAATCCCGAAAGTGTAGGTGCAGGAAGATTTGCAAAAATAGGTTTCCAAAACCCTGAGTTTTGGGCATCAATGGTAGGTTCGGTGGAAATTGTATGTGGAATTTTACTTATTTTAGGTTTTATTTCCAGATTGGCTGCTATTCCTTTATTAATTATTATGATCGTAGCTTTTATTACAACAAAAATCCCAACTTTTCTGGACAAGGGCTTTTGGGTTTTTGCCCATGAATACAGAACAGATTTTGCAATGACGATGCTTCTGGTCTTTTTACTGTATTTTGGAAGTGGTAATTTTTCAATAGATAAAAATCTGATATGCCGTGAACAGAAATAATGAACTAAAGGCACTTGTCCGTGTTTTTACTACTTTGGGAGTTACTGCATTTGGTGGTCCGGCCGCCCATATAGCCATGATGCAACAGGAAGTTGTTGCTAAACGAAAATGGATGAGTGAAGAGCATTTTCTGGATCTTATGGGGGCTACAAATCTTATTCCTGGGCCTAACAGTACCGAAATGGCAATGCATATAGGACAGGACAGAGCGGGATGGAGAGGTTTGATTGTAGCAGGATTATGCTTTATATTTCCGGCAGTAATGATAACATTATTTTTTGCATGGCTGTATAAAGAATATGGACAGCTTCCTGAGGTTCAGCCATTTATTTATGGAATTAAACCTGCTATTATTTCAATTATTCTGATAGCCGTTTTACCGCTGGCAAAAAAATCATTAAAAAATATACAGCTTGGGGTCATTGGTGGAGCAGTACTGGTATTGGCTTTAATGGGTGTCAATGAAATATTGTTGTTATTTGGTGCCGGATTATTAGCTATGGCTCTATCATTGCTTTCAAGCAGGAAAACGATCAGTTCTTTTTTACCTCTGGGTATATTACAGGTTTCAGATTTCAATTTATTTTCAGCGGCCAATGTAAGTCTGTTTCTGACATTTCTTAAAATAGGGTCTATTTTATATGGAAGCGGGTATGTATTATTTGCCTTTTTGGATGCCGAACTGGTAGAAAAAGGGTTGTTGACAAGGCAGCAACTCATAGACGCAATTGCCGTGGGACAGTTTACGCCGGGGCCTGTATTTTCTTCAGTTGCATTTATTGGGTATCAGATCAACGGCTGGCTGGGAGCGGCAGTTTCTACGATAGGCATTTTTTTACCGTCATTTATATTTGTAGCATTATTAAATCCTATTGTAAAAGTGATGCGGAATTCAAGTCTCTTTTCTAAATTTTTGGATGCTGTAAATATAGCATCAGTAGCGATAATTGTTTCCGTTTGCTATGTGATGGCAAAAGAAAGCATCAGCGACTGGCGGGCAGTTCTTATAGCAGTGATATGTCTGTTACTAAGTTTCAGCTTTAAAAAGATCAATAGTGTATGGATTGTTTTATTGGGATCGTCTCTGGGATATGTATTGAATCTGGTTTAATTAAATTTTTTCAATTCCTCCAACAATAATTAATATTACCTGATGATCCTTGACAAGGATATTCCTTAAGGCTTACCTTAGAGACTTCACAGATAATGTGTATCAGCTACAATTGATCTGGCAGTTTGGTCATAACAAGTTCTTCAATATTGTTATGACTTTAGAAGTAAAGTTTTTTCCTCTAGGGGTTTCAAATCATTTTCTTTTTCCTTTGCGTTACATTTCCAGCCGGATAATTTTTTCTGCCAGTTTTTGATTGGTGCTATCCGGTATCAGCCGCATAAAGAAATTACGTAAACTATTTCCCTTTTCCCACTGCGAAATCCTTCCGATCTTCCAGCTGGTATTAACGATATAATCTACCTTTTTCTTTCTTATCTTTTGAAATTCTTCAAAAACAGCATTGAAGTTCTTGCCGTTTTCCAGTAATCTTCCGATGATATAGGCATCTTCAATAGCCTGGCAGGCTCCTTGTCCCATATTCGGGGTGGTTGCATGGGCAGCATCTCCGATCAGGCACAGATTTTCAGAATACCATGATGGAATAGGAGAAAGGTCTGTAATATCATTGAGAATGATGTTCTCCTCTGAAGTTGCTTCAATAATATTTGGAATAAGAGGATGAAATTCTTTAAAATTTTCATGCAGACCGAAATAACGTTTATGCTTATTGTCATTGATCAAAGCATACCAGTATACTTTTTTCTCTGAAATCTTCACAAAACCGAAGCGCTTTCCTTTTCCCCACAATTCAATAGCTTCCTGATCAAACTGTTCCGGTAAATCAAATGTTACCAGTCCACGCCAGCATTTCTGTCCGGCATTTCGGATAGTTCCGGTATTCAGAATCTGATTTCGGATCCTGGATTTTATACCGTCTGCTCCAAAAATGATTTCACTTTCTGCCTGGATTCCATTTTTAAAATGTAAGGAATAATTGTCTTTCTTTTCAATCTTACTTAAAGAGTGATTGAGCTGAATATGTTCATATCCGACATTTTCAGCCAGTATTTTCTGTAGTTCAGCTCTGTGAATGGCTACATTGCAGGAACTGTATTTTTTTTCCAGCGCAGGAATACTGGTTTTTGTGATAGGTTTTAAAGATTCATCGGTTATGGAAATTCCATGAATCTTATTTCCCGCATGTTCTATTTTTTCTTTTAAACCTAGTCTGTCAAAGATCTGCATGGCATTAACGGCCATCATGATTCCGGCTCCCACAGGTTTTATTTCCGGAGCAGCTTCGAAGATGGTAAAATCATATGAATGTTGTTTCAGGATATTTCCCAAAGCCAGTCCGCCGATTCCGGCTCCTATGATTGAAATGGTGTTCATCAGAATTAGGATTTTATTTTTTAAAGATTTAAAATATAGTTCTCAGATACTTTTTTAAATCCGTATTTATTGAAAAAATGATGGGCTCCAGTATTGCCAATCCCACTTTCCAGCATCAAAAAGCTGATATTCCAGTTTTTGGACTCTTCCACAGCCTTTTCCAACAATATACTTCCGAGTGACTGACCTCTGAGTGACTGATCTAAAAGCATATCTTCTAGTACTGCATAATTTTTGAATCCGCGAATAATATTAAAAATCAGCATTCCTATGATTTTTCCTTCCTCATTTTCAGCAATCAGGATATTTATTTTTGACGCATCATCAGCATCAAAACCTGAATTAAGCTGATGGGTTAATATTGCTTTAAGATCCGGATTCCAATGATTAGAATCTAAAGCTCTCCCTGAAATAATTTCTCCGTGAGAGATATAGGAATCTGTTTTATGGGTAATAAAGAAGTCAACCAGTTCTTCCGTTCGCGTAGTATCCGTAAGCCATGTTGTGGTGTAATTCATTTTTATTTTAAGTTTTTCAGTTCGTTCAGCAACTGATTCTGTTTGTTGATGAAACTTTCCAGACTGTCCGTTTTCAGAGGATGTGCCTTCTGGTATTTTTCAATTTCCGGAAGTGTTTTCCTGATTTTGAAGGCAGTGTACAGATTACTGACGTTATCGTTGTTTGTATTGACTTTGGCGATCAATTCTTTTACTTTACTGATCTTAAGATCATATTGGTCGGAACTTATTTTAATCTCTTTCTCCAGCTGTTGTTTCAGAAGAGAATCTTTAATGAAAGTAGTTTGGTTATGAGCATCAAGATAGAAAGACTCGGATTTTTGAAGGGTTTCAGCATAATCGGCCAGAACTTTTCTGCTTTCTTCATTTATTTCTGTAATTCTGTCATCCAGCGCTTTCAGGTTTTTGTCATTTTTGATCAGTTCATAATAAATCTGATCAACCATATCTCCTTTACGGTAGCTCTTTAATGAACCGGAAACAGATGATTCTGCATTGTCAACTGCATTTTCTACAGCCGGGGCATTTCTGGGTTTATTTTCTTTACAGGAAATTGTTAATATGGCTAAGGCGGAAGCGAAAAGTATTTTTTTCATACGGTTTTAGATTGGTTTTATCTCTTATTAGTTGAAAGTACTTTAATGATTGTTACAATATTTTACAATTGAAGGTAAATGAAGGATTAGAAAATATCTGAAAGCCATTGTATTCTTATCGCAAAAGCAAACATGGAAGATTTTTCTGGGATGTACAGTAAGAAAAACAAAGGCATTTCATTCAGTAAAATAATACAAAAATACTTCCCTTTGCTTACCAATAAGTGAAACGGCTTTGTTTACCTTAAAAAATCAAATCAATTCCTTATAAAGCTTTGTTTATCATTGCGTTTAATTGCTAATCCTGAATTCAGTTATTTAGTATATTTTAGAGCAAAGCAGCACCAGCATTTAAAAAATAATAGACATAAAAAAACGGAGCCTGAAAACAGACTCCGCTACTTGTTTTTACGCTAAAAATTATTTACCTAAGTAAGATTTAAGGATCTTGCTTCTGGTATTATGTTTTAGTCTCTTAATTGCTTTTTCTTTAATCTGACGTACTCTCTCTCTTGTAAGATCGAAAGTTTCACCGATTTCTTCTAAAGTCATCGGGTGTTTCCCGTTCAGTCCGAAGTACAATCTTACTAAGTCAGCCTCTCTTGGCGTCAGAGTATTCAATGCTCTTTCGATCTCAATCTGAAGAGATTCAAGCATCAGATCTTTGTCCGGGCTTGGAGATTCTCCTGAACGCAATACATCATAAAGATTAGAATCTTCACCTTCTACTAAAGGTGCATCCATGGACAGGTGTCTTCCGGAGTTTTTCATAGATTCTTTAATATCTTCCTCGCTCATGTCAAGAACTTCAGCCAGTTCTTCCGGAGAAGGTGGTCTTTCATTTTCCTGTTCAAGGTGAGCGTATGCCTTATTAATTTTGTTGATGGAGCCGATTTTATTCAACGGAAGCCTTACAATTCTTGACTGTTCAGCCAGAGCCTGTAAAATTGACTGACGAATCCACCATACCGCATAAGAGATAAATTTGAAACCTCTAGTTTCATCGTACCTTTTTGCTGCTTTCATCAGTCCTAGGTTACCTTCATTAATCAAATCGGGTAAAGAAAGACCTTGATTTTGGTATTGCTTAGATACAGAAACTACGAAACGAAGGTTGGCTTTGATTAATTTCTCCAGTGCTGCTCTGTCGCCTGCACGTATTCTTTGTGCCAATTCTACTTCTTCGTCCGCAGTGATCAGTTCCACTTTACCAATCTCCTGCAAATACTTGTCTAATGAAGCAGTTTCCCTGTTGGTTACCTGCTTAGTGATTTTTAATTGTCTCATCTATTTTTATCCTCAAAAAAGAGTTACTATATATTATACGTATGAAGTGATAAAAAGGTTACACCAGTTTTAATTATTTTTTAAATATAGTAATGGAAGGTCAGGATTGAAGGTAAAGAACCAAGAACCATGAATCAAGATGAGAGATCTCAGATATCAGACGGGGTATAAAGATTGAATGGTAGTTTTTTAAATCTTAGCCTTAGTCTGAATCTTAGGCTTAATAAAAAACCGAAACCGAAGTCCCGCTTATATTATTTGATTAAGATTTTAGATTTCAACTGCTAAAACAAATCATTCAACAGTTTTGCCAGTCTCAGTCCACCGTAAAGAAGCTGTCTTTCAAGTGTTTCATTGAACTTATATTGATAATCGTACGATAATTTTGAATCGTTTGGAGTTTGTGCGTAGATTTTGTTCGCTATTTTATGAGAATCATACAGCCAGTCTTCTACAGTTCCGGCCTGGATTTGCTTTACTTCATCTTCAGATTTGATGTCTAAAAGTCTGGCATATTCCGTATAGCTGTATTTTTGTGAATCTACCAGTTTTCCGTCCCATACAGAGTGAAGATTGGTCTTGTCTCCGAAATAAGTTACATTGATTTTGTTTCCTCCAAGATCCTCGGCTCTTCCTACGTGAAGAGGCTGGGAAAGGTCTCCCATAATATGAATAAGGAAGATAAGGGCAATTTTTCTGTCTTTTTCAGAAGTTTTTTCGTCTTTGATCTGGCTGGATAAAGTGTTTATCTGCGTATAAAGGCTTGGACCCGCCTGCATTTTCAGGTTTTGGCCAAAAGCTTTAAAATCTGCCTGAGGATCAATATTTACGTAATGCCATGATGAAGCCTGTTTCCACGCCCCTGTAGTATCAGATTTGATAAAATCCGGCCAGTTTGCCCAATAGGCAAGACGTTCCTTACCCATTATTTTTTTTATTTCTCTTCTTGCTTTGCCCGACAGATGGTTTTCTGCAATTTCTGCAATGACGCGGTGCCCTGTAAGCCCCCATGCATAGGAATAAAGCGAAGATGAAATGAATGCTAAAATCAAAATTTTAGAATAAATACTTTTCATTATAAATAACATTTTACAAGCTGCAAAGATACGTTCCGGTTTCTGAACCTGTATCAATTATCATCATTTTTCTTATTTCAAAAATGTTAATAAAAATTAATCTAAATAAAGAAATACAGAATAAAATTCTAAACAGTATTTAAAATGCTGATAAAACAGGCGTAAAAGTCTGCATATCAGCTGATAAATTTAATTTTAGACTTTGAATCACAAGTATCTGTGGACCGTTATTACCGTATTTTTACGGAATTTGTCATGGAATATTCCTTTTAATGTCAATAAATTAGTATTTTTAAGATAAAATTATAGCCAAATTATTTTTTCAAACTTATGAGATATATTATCTTTACAAGTCATAATCACAGGAAACACTATGTATGAGAATAATATTGTAGACATGTATTACAATAAACTGCAGACTGATTTCAAAGCTGAAGCCGTGGCGGTAAATCTTTTGAAATATCAGCGTGCGGTAAGCAATATATTTATAGAGCGAATAGGGATCAATGACCGGGCTTACCTCAAGGATATCAAAAGTATTTCAAGCAGCTATTTGGGATTTGATGAGGAAGTATTCACCATAGAAACTTATAGAGAGGGTATTTATGACTATCTTCCGGAAGGGCTGTTTCATCCGCCGTCTTTGGGAGCCTCCAGAAAGAATGTGGATACTGTGGTGCGTGAGATCCGTAAGCAGAAAAAAGTAGAGGAGGATGCCAGGAAGTTCTTCCGTCCTTTCGAGCTTGAAGTTTTTTTTACGGAAATCAGTTCCCTGCTTAAGGAATCTGAATTTGATATTTCAAGCAGTACGGATACTCTTTTAGATACGGTAAGTGAACTCTGGCCTCTTATAAAAATGCTTGATAAACAGAATGCCTATATTTTTATCTATATTTTACCCTTTTTTCATCAGATAAGAGGAGATAAGAAATGGTTTGAAAGATGTATGACAGCTTTTCTTCAGGTTCCGGTGGAAGTTACTTTTACCCCGAATATTATTGACAGGATAGAAAGAAATGACGATTCCATGCTGTTAGGGAATTCCAAACTTGGGGTTACCTATATTCCCAGCGGGAGACATATGGACGGACAACGGAACTGGGTAGTGAATATAGGTCCGATCCCTTATACGGAAATGAAAAAGTATATTTCCGGAAGCCCGTTCAGAAATATCCTGCAGGCTTTATATGATTATTTTCTTCCGGTTACGGTAGACGTGGAAGAAAATTTTATTACCGAGAAAGAAGAATATTCATTCAGCCTTGAAGATGATGAAAGAAATGCCAGCCGTCTCGGATACTCTACATTTCTCTAAAATAATTTATTATATTTACAACTACCAACAAAGTATAAATTTGAAAAGAAACTAATGGAAATTTCTTCAGTAAAAGGTATTTTTTTAAGGTATATTCTAATGCCTTTAATCGCGGTGATTTTGATGATCATTCTGGGTATTATCAGGAGGAACAAACCTGCGATCAAAATTAAAGTAATTATTATATATGTTCTTCTGTGCAGTTTATGTCTGGCACTGCCGGGGATTTTCGGTTTTGCAGGAAACCTTTTTAATCCTTACTGGTACCTTATTGCACAGGTTATTTATCTTATTTTTGGTATTATTCATGTTAATTTATTGCATAAATATTTCAGAAAGCATATTGACTCTGTAGCAATGAGTATTTTGTTTGAATCTATACTTTCATTAACGTGTATTGCTTTTGGAGGATATTTATTTACACTCATCTTTAACTGGATAAGCAAAGGTGCAGGCTATGCCGTAATGGCTGCTACAAGTATGCTGATTTTTGCTGTTCCTATGGTATTTTATTATTGCTATGTTCAGTTTATAAGCATTCCTTTTGATATCTATAAAACATGGAGATATTCTCCTGACCAGAAGCTTCCGGACTTTGAAGGAGCTGATTTTGACAGGTTAATGGTATTGAACGTTGAGTTGAGCAAAAATCTTGAAGATTCAAACAGATTCAGGATCAAAGCCAAAACACTGCCAACCGGAGTCACTTTCGGAGACTGGTTCTATAGGGTGGTAGACGATTACAATCATAAGAATCCAAATTCCATCATTCACCTTTCAGATATAGAAAAAGAGCCTTACTACTGGATTTTTTACACCAAAAAATCGTTTTTCAGCTTTAGAAAATATATTGATTTCGACCAGGATATCTCCACGAACAGCATTTCGGAAAATGAAGTGGTGATCTGCAAAAGAGTCATTCAGCATGAGGAAGAAGGAATATTGAAAAAATCATAATCACAGAAAATTTAAAAAGTATTAACTATGATACAGCCTATTAAGCATTTTGCGATCAATTGGGTAGACGGGATGAAAGTTTCCCAGAGACACCTTAATGATCAGGATAATTTTTTAATTGACACGATAAGAGATTCCAGCTCGCTGGGAATCAACACATATAATTATGGGCTTTTGCCTATTTCTAATGAATTTACGGACAAAACGATATTTGATGTTCACAATACTGCTACCAATGACGTGCAGCTTGTTATCAAAAGATGCAGCGCCGTTACCATGGCAGGTTACCGTATCGATTTGAGCGACAGGAGAGTAAGCGTAAAGTCACTGGCGAAATCTATGAGCGAGGAGCAGGCAGACGGTGATTATTATATTCTTATTTCTGTGAATCCTTTTGATAAGGTACCTTTTGGGGATATTGACCCGGAGGAAATTCCGCCCCGCCATCCAAACGCACAGCCCAATCATCACATTGAACTTCTTCCGGTTACTTCATTGAACAGCAGCTATTCCGGTGGAAACTATCTTATTATCGGAAAAGTAGATTTAAAAGCAAATATTGCACAGGTAGATTCTAATTTTATTCCGCCGTGTACCTCTATTCAGAGCCATCCTGCTTTGATAGATTACTACAGCAGTTATGCCAAATCAATAGGAAATCTGCAGCAGTACGCCTTTAAGATCATTCAGAAAGCGTCTCACAAAAACCAAAATACGGCATTGGCACAGAACGTTAAATTTTTGTGTACCACTATGGTGAATACGTTTGGAGATATGTATTTCCAGTTCAGAAACATTATTCCGTGGCAGCCACCAGTATTTTTGATCGAGGCATTTGCAAAACTAGCCCTTCATCTTTACAATTCAACCCAGCTTCTGGTCCCTGCGGAACTGGAAGAAATGCTGAACTACAGCTTAGAGTGGAGCGAAATTGCTCCGCATACTTTACTGAACCAGCTTTCTATTGTAGCAGAGACCAATTATGACCACCATAATTGCGGAGAACCATTATTGTATATTCAGCAGATGCTACGCAGCCTGGAAATTATTTTCTCTAAATTAAGCGAGCTTGACTATATCGGTCAGAGAAAAGAAAACATCATTGTTAATGAACAGGAAGTTTCTTCAAATACGAACCCAAAAAGAGGCTGGAGTGTTTTAGATTAATAAAAATGATTAGAATACAAATCCCGGACTGAAATTTTCGGGATTTTTTATGCTTAAAATATTGAAGGGTGTAAAACATAATTGACAAGTTTGTTGCTTCACTCAGATCATAATCAATTCCAAAATAAAATAGAATATGGATCTAAATACCATAAGAAAAGACACGGCTGGCTGTGCAGATAAAATATTTTTAAACAGTGCGGGAGGATCATTGATGACGGAAATTGTAGTTAAAACAATGACTGATTATATTTTTTTGGAGCAGCAGCATGGCGCTTATGCTGCTGCGGACAAGAGTGCGGACAGACTCAGCTTGTTTTATACAGAAGCAGCCAGGCTCATCAATACCCGGCCTGATAATATTGCTTTTACGGTCAGTTCTACCGATGCTTACGCCAAAGCTTTGTCCAGCATTGAATTCAAAGACGGAGATTATATTATCACAACCAATGACGATTATATCTCGAATCAAATGGCTTTCTTTTCACTACAGAAAAAACGTGGAGTTAAGCTGATCAGGGTGAAAAATCTTTCCGACCATGAGCTGGATCTGGAAGACCTTGAAAATCTAATCAGAAAGTATAATCCGAAACTCGTTGCGGTCACCCATATTCCGACCAATTCCGGATTGGTCCAGAATGTGGAAGGAGTAGGTAAGATCTGTCGCCAGTATGATGTTCTATATCTTATTGATGCCTGCCAGTCCGTTGGCCAGCTGGTTATAGACGTTGAAAAAATAGGATGTGATTTCCTGACTGCCACAGGAAGGAAATTCATGCGGGGACCTAGAGGAACAGGATTTTTATATGTTTCGGACAGGATTTTAGAAAAGAATATGGCTCCGGTATTTTTGGACATGGCAGGTGCAGAATGGACAAAATTCGATGATTATAAACTGCTTAAAACTGCAAAAAGATTTGAACACTGGGAAACTTCCATCAGTTCGCTTTTAGGATTTACAGAAGCTTTAAAATATGCAAATGGAATTGGTCTGGAGAATATCGAAAACTATAATAGAAAACTGGCGGAAAGTTTAAGGGCCGGGCTTCATAATAAGGGGTTCAAAATATTGGATCAGGGCAACAGCTTATGCAGTATTGTTACTTTCTGTGCCCCAGATGATAATATTGAAAATATTTATAAAATATTGAAAGAGAACAATGTGTATTTTTCAGTAAGTAATAAAAGCAATGCACTCATTGATTTTACATTGAAAAACCTGGATAGGGCTATTCGTCTGTCGCCGCATTACTTTAATACTGCTGATGAAATTGAAAGTGTGGTAAAAATGTTGGAATATTAGGACCTGGTGGCTGAGGATCCCAAAGCCACCATCGTATCCTATTTCTTCACCAGTATTATTTCTGTAGCTTTTCTGCTGAGTATTTCTTTAGAATTTCCAATTTCTATGGTCATTGATTTATCAAAATCCTCAATTTTAACGATCTTGATCTTAGTGTTCAGAAGCAGTTTTCTTTCATTTAAATAGCTTAAAAAACCATCATCTGAAAGGGTAACCGAAGCAAATATTACCGTTTCTCCAACTTTGCAAGCACTCAGTTTTTGCAGATCCTGTGCAATAATATTTCCGTCTTTATCAGGAATAGGCTCTCCGTGAGGATCAAATTTAGGATGATCCAGGATTTCGTCCATTTTATCGAAAAAGATTTGTGAATGGACATGTTCCAGCTGTTCTGCGATCTCGTGAACATTTTCCCAGCCGAAATTCATCTTTTTTACCAGGAACATTTCGGTAAGCCTGTGTTTGCGGACCACAAGTGCAGCTTCACGTTTTCCGTTTTCTGTCACTAGCAGGGGCTTGTACGTTTCATAGACAACCCATTTTTTGTCGGCAAACTTCTTCATCATGTTATTGACGCTCGGCATTTTTACGTTTAGAAACTTGCTGAGCTCATTGATTGTCACTTTCCCTTCATTGTCAACTAGATGAAACAAAGCCTTCAGATAATTTTCTTCTGTTAATGTTGTTCTCAAAATGTTAGATGATTTTCAATACAAATCTAACAAAATATTATGTAAAACCGGGTCTTGTTATTTTAACTTTTTTTAATTTTACTCTATGAAATTTTCTTTTAAAAATGATTATTCCGAGGGATGTCACCCGAATATTCTACAGGTACTTTTACAATCTAACTTTGAACAACAGGCCGGATATGGCGAAGATGAATATTCTCTGCAGGCAAAAAAACTGATCAAAGAAAAAATTAATAATCCGGATTCAGAGGTTTATCTGGTTTCCGGTGGAACACAGGCTAACCTGATTGTGATTTCTTCGGTTCTTAGGCCATATCAATGTGTAATATCTGCGGCACCGGGCCATATTCTGAATAATGAAACAGGAGCTATTGAAGCCACGGGCCATAAGGTTTTAAGCATTGAAACAGCAGACGGAAAACTTAAGCCTTCAGACATTGTTCCGGTTCTGGAAAGCCACAGCAATATTCCGCATCAGGTTATGCCAAAATTGGTGTATATATCAAATTCTACAGAACTGGGAACGATTTATATGGCTGAAGAGCTGGAAAAGCTTTCGGATTTTTGCCGGCGAAACGGACTGTATTTGTTTATGGATGGTGCCAGACTTGGCCATGGACTTACTTCTGAGATCAGTGATCTTACGCTGGAAAGGGTAGCAGAACTGACGGATATTTTTTACCTGGGAGGAACAAAGAACGGAGCATTGATAGGAGAGGCCATTGTTATTAATAACCAGGTTTTACAGCCGGATTTTGCATTCAATATCAAGCAGAAAGGAGCGTTGTTGGCTAAAGGGCGTCTTCTTGGCATCCAGTTTATGGAACTGATGAAAGATGATCTGTATTTTGATCTGGCAAGACATGCCAACCAGCAGGCGATGAAGATTAAAAATGCCCTTAAGGAAAGGGGAGTAGAGTTCCTTGCTGATACTTATACGAATCAAATATTTCCTGTTATCAGTAATGATCTTATTAAAATCCTGTCAGAACATTTTGAATTTTTTGTCTGGAAAAAAATGGACGAAAATTCTTCTGCCATACGCCTTATTACTTCCTGGAATACAGGTGATGAAGCGGTAGAACGTTTTATAGAGATCATTAAAAAAGAACTTTAATAAAATTATAAGAAAAGGTGGCTTCGAGATTTTCGGCCACCTTTTTCAATAATAGTATAGTATTATTTTAAAGCTTTTGAAACTACTTTGCAGTCTGCGGCTTCCAGTTTTTGTCCGTCTTTATAACTGATTTTTCTCTCGTCAGCATACTTAGACTGTCCGTCTTCTTCTTTATGATCCCCAATTCCTTCTGTTAAAGTATTTTCTTTATGAATAAAGAAAATATCTCTTTTACTTTTTGTTCCTTCAGACTGAAATTCATAGGTTAGCTTCAGAGTATCTCCTGATTTAAAGCCGGTTACATCTCCTTTGGAACTGTCTTTTTCATGGTTTTTATAAGCTAATTTTCCGGTGATGGTCCCCAGATTATCATCAATAGAAGCAAAAACACTGTCTTTTCCTGTAACTCCGATATAGCAGAATGATTTTGGTCCGAGTGTATCTATCACAGGCTCAGTGACAGCTACTGTATCAGTTTCAGTTTTTGGAGCTGGTGTTTCTGTTTTTTTATTACAATTCATCAAAAAAACCGATACTGAACCCAGTAAGATTAATTTTTTCATACCTAATGTTGTTATATTAAATTCAAATTTCAATGTACTAAATTAGTAATAGTATTTAGATATGAAAGAAAATTAATTATAAATATAAGTGTTTTATCTGTTATTGATTAAAAATTTAAACCATTAAGGAAGAAAGTCATTCTGATTCTTTAAGGCTTTGCCGGAACTTTCTTAATACTCTAATATCTTATTGTAGCTTAATGGTTCAAAAATAAAAGCTTAAACACTTTTTGGATTATAGACTGGTAATCCTAATAATATTAAACTTTTAATGCTCCTCTAAAACCTCTTGCAGCATAATAAGAATCTGCTCCGTTGTGATACATGAAAACCATATTGTATCTCCGATCGCAGAAAATGGCACCACCCAGTTCCCTGATATTTGCCGGCGTTTTTACCCAGCTGGAAGTTTTCAGATCAAACTTTCCGAGTTCCTGTAGTTGTCTGTACTGCTCTTCTGTTAATAATTCAATGCCCATTTCAGAGGCTTTATCAATAACATTGCTTTCGGGTTTGTTGGCTTTACGGGCTTCCCAGGCTTGGTAATCGTAGCAGAGACTTCTGCGTTTCGGGCTTTCCGGAGAGCAGTCGAAAAAGATATATTCATCTGTTTTTTTGTCGTAAGCTACTACATCGGGTTCTCCTTCCGTTTCTTCCATTTCGTTCAGTGACCATAGTTTTTCGGGGGCTGCTTCCAGTTTCGGCTGGATCTTTTCCCAGTCCAGGCCTTTATGACGGTTCATATTTTTTTCAAAACGGGTTTGCAATACCTTTAAAAGCTCTGCGCCCTGTTCAGCTGTTAGTTTTTTGTTACTCATATCAGTTTTTGTAAATGTTTGATTTTAAAAAATAGTTTTTACTGGTCATTTAGATTAACCATTTCGATTTTCCTGTCTGAAGGTCTGAAATACCATGAAATAATAACTAAAATCAGCAATAAAAGAGCCGGAAAAGTTCTTCCGAAAGTATCTCCCACAATGATATGGGAAATAAGCGCTCCGGACATTACAAAGGAAAATCCGGCATAGGCCCATTCTTTAAGCAGTGGACGTTTGGGGATCAGTACAGCAATAACGCCCAGGAGTTTCCACACTCCGATAATGGTCATCAGATAAGCGGGATAGCCGAGATTGGTAAAATTTTTGAGCTCATCCTCATTTTTCATAAGCTGGACAATGGCTGTAGATACCATTCCCAATGCCATCCAGATCGTAAAGATCCAGTAGATAATCCTGTTCCTTTTTTGAGATTTGTTCTGTGTTTCCATAAAATAGTTTTTTAATGTTAATCGTTTAATCCTATTCCGTTCATTATTTGTGGGATACATTTTTCAATGCGGGCTTCACGGGTTTTGGACTGTTTGGCAGAGGAAAAGTGGAGCAGGTAGGCTCTTTGTCTTCCCGGAGTCAATGCTTTGAATGCTTCCTGTAATGTAGGGTTCTGATCCAGTTTATTCTGAAACTCTTCAGCCATTTCAAACTCTTTTGTTTTCTTCATTTCCACTTTAGCGCCTGACTCTTCAATTTCCACTGCTTCAAACATGTAGCTGCGGAGAACCTGTTCCAAATCATTGATCTGTGCTGCATCAGTAAAACGGATCTGTCTTGCAGCCTGTACGTTTTTAGACTGCTGGATCAAAATATGATTGGGGTCTTTCATCAAAGAACCTTTAAAGAAAAGCAGTGCACAGTATTCTTTAAAACCATGGATCAGGAAAATATTTTTCCCTTTGTAGGTATAGCAGGGACAGCCCCACTTTAAATCTTCTACAAGCTCGGTGCCGAGAGCAATGGTTCTTAATTTCTCAAATTCTTCCTGCCATTGTCCGGCATTTTCGAAGAAAAAATTAACTTTTGTATTCATGTGTTTTGAGTTTGAGGTTTTCTTATGTGAGAGGGTTCGATAGTATTGGAGTGGGAGAGTAATAGAGCTCAAGGTTTAATGTTCAGGGTTGTTATCCTTTCACTAATAATTGACGATTCTTGCAAAGCAAAATTCACTATTGCCATTGATGTTCACAATTCAAACTTTGTTGTCCTTGTCTTTTCTCCCTTCGCCTATTACTTAAACAATTCCTGCAAACGGTTGTGGGCCATATTAATACCCTGTGCAAAAGGCATTTTCAGATGCTGATCTCTGAAGTCTACAGATTTATAAATGGTTTGGATCGTAATTTTGCTGGTGGTATCCGTTAATTTTTCAAATGTCAAAAACTCAATCTGAGCCGGGAATGGTGTATTTTCCATCTGAAAAGTCCTTATAATTTTCTCATTTTGAACAATGTCATGAATGGTTCCGCTGGCGCTAAAAACTACATCGCCCTGTGGATTTGACGTTTCGAAACGGTAGCTTCCGTGTTGCTTATTCTCAAATTTGGTTACTTTGGTTCCCATCCATTGCTCGAAAAGTTCAGCTTCCGTATACGCTTTGAAAAGCAGCTCTACAGGAAGATCAAATTCCCTGATAATGAATATTTCCTGCTTGCCGTCTTCGGCTTGAATTTTTGTTTTTAATTCCATGATTTTGAGTGTTTGGATTAAAGAGTTTAAGGGTTTGAAGGTATTAGAGTGGGAGAGCTTTGTTAAGTTGAAGGTTTGAGTGTTTCTAGAGTATAAAATGATTACTCACTGCCTATTACTTATTGTTCATGTTTTGGAAGACTTTCATCACAGTTTCCAGCTTATTGAATTTTTCGTCCCACATCTGGCGGAAAGGTTCTATAAAATCGGCTATTTCTTTCATTTTATTGGGATTAAGGTGATAGATAATTTCACGACCGTTCTGTTCAGATCTCAGCAGTTCGCATTCGGTAAGGATCTGAAGGTGTTTGGAAACGGTAGGTCTGGCGGTATCGAAATTGGAAGCAATAGCACCGGCGGTCATAGACTGTGCTGCTACCAGCATCAGGATCGATCTTCTGGTAGGGTCTGCTATAGCCTGGAATACATCTCTTCTTAAATTCATTGTGTAGTTATTTAACTACAAATTTAAATGAAGTTATTTGACTACGCAAATTTTTTGTGGGAAAATTTTGATAATTGGTATTTGTCTATATGTTTAAGGCTTATTTAGGCTGTACTGATATTATTTCCTCCGCATTAAGTCCAGGTTTAATGAAGAGTTCAGGAGTATTTTCTTCTGGAATATCTTACATCATTAGTTCTGGAAAGGGAAAGTGTATTATGAATAATCTCACCGAACTTAATTTCTCGCAGATTTTGAGGATTAAACAGATTAATAAGGATAGAAAACTGCAATATCTACCATATCTGCGAGAAATATTAACTTATTGTATCGTTACATATGAAAAACATTAAACTTATGCCCATCAGGATCTGCGAAGACAAAACCATAATAATGGTCTCCGAAGCTTTCAGGTTCCGAAACAATGGTGCCGCCGGCTTTCACCACTTCTTCAGCCCATTGATCTGTCTGCTCTCTGCTTTCTGCAGAAAGAGTGAATATAATTTCATTGGGGCTCTGAGAGTCACCAAATTTTACATTTTTTAGATTGGCTTCCAGTATTTCTTTTAAGAAAAAATGAATGATCAACTCATTTTCCCCGAAAAAAAAGCTGACCAGCTCATTGGAAGAATTAGGATTATTAGGCCTGAATCCGAGTTCTGTATAGAACTTTTGGGTGCGCTCAAGGTTGGTTACTCCAAGATTGGCCCAGATCATTTTAGGTTTCATATTCTTTTATTTTTTGGTTAGAATAAAGGTATTGATTTTTGGAGTAGCTGAAATTGCCATGGGACAAGATTTTGTATTTATAATTCAATTTAACATAATATATTGATGAAAATAAGTCAACCATTAAATACAGTGAGCGGAATGTTTATAAAGGAAATTCTATGATTCAGGGCAAATACAAAGGCAAAGGCCGTGAGTGCTAAAAAACCTTTGTTGGGCTGACACAGCATCAGTTTCAATGATCATCTGGTATGGACAGGAAAAATTTGTGGAGGACTGCTATGATCATGAATTGCAGTAAGTATTTTTTCTAAGATGGATTTTATGCCGTATAGCCATGCGCAATAAATCAGAAATAATTTAACCGGTTTATAGAAGAAAACAAAATCTAACAGTTTACGAGACACGAAGTTACTTTGACAAGATTAAAATGAAGAAAGCCTGGAAAAGTTTTGAACAGGTTTATGATAAAGAAGAGTTCTTCAGAGTTCGTCAGAATCCGTTAGAGAATATATGGCAGGAAAATTTTGAAAATAACGGAATCTGAAGAGGTTATACTTCTGCCTCATTGAAATATTATTTGTCCTATAATTTATATTATGTTAAATTGAATATATATTTCTTTTAGTGGACCATTCAATAATCTTCCAATTTTGGAAATTATCTGTTACAGTTTATAGAATTAATTTTATTCTTTTTAATTTGTATTGCACAATCGATTGAATATGTTATTTATTTATTAATAATTGAAGAATATTATCAGTATTACTATAAATTTACGTTTATAATATTTATATTTGTCTGACGCTATAAATAACTACTGTACAACACCATGAAAATGAAAACTATTTATTACAATTCCCTTTTTCGGGTTAAGATAAATACCCGTAAGTTACTGTTGATTCTGCCGCAAATCGCACCCATGTTAAGTTATTCATTGTTGGCAGTCTTTTACCACAAAAGCCTTTCTTTTAATAAAATTTGAATCTGATTGTGTAAAATTAATGACACAATAAGACAAACAATGACTGAGGAGAACCCCTTCTCTCCTATAATAGTGTTTTGTATTACCTAATTAAAAATCTCATGCACAATAAATAATCATTGTAATAATACCTGAAATGCAGAAATGAGAATATATAGATTCTAATAACACAAAATGAAACTATAAATATGCATAATCCCTCCTATTGTATGTTAACGAAAATCCTTTTTTGGGCCAAAGTCTGCATTTCCAGGTTTTTACTGACAAAATTATTTGGTAAGATGAAGCTAAGAATAGTTTGCCCGCAATCCTACATTGTTTCAAACTTTATATTAAGAAACAGAGAGTTATAATAAACCAACTAAACATTCCAAAATTTAAGAAAAAATATCAATTATTATAAAACTATAAAAATTATACAATGCGTAAATTTCATTTTTTGATTGTGTTTTTCCTGTCACAGTTATTTTATTCCCAGCTGGACAATACGCACTACCTACAGCCTATTATCTTTGGAGCTTATGGCTCAACGGTAGCAACTATTACGGAAGAGTATATTTATTTGTCAACCCCGTCAACTAGTAATATATCAGTAACGGTAAGAATGGCTGACGGAACAACCATTCCTCGACTATCCGTTTACAATATAAATGCTGCAACCAGTACTATTGTAACCAATGGCGTGGTAACATTTGCTAATACAACTCCAGTGAGGCTATCCGTTATCAATGCCTCAAACGTGGTTTTAGCACCCGGTACATCACCCATGACCCGGCCTACAACCACTGCAGGAACTATAATCCCGGCCAACGTAGGTGGTATGATCTTCCAGTCTACAGCTAACTTTTTTGTTAATTACAGGGGAACTGACCCTTCTCAGGCAGGATCTTCTCTTACTAAGGGAAAAGTAGCCCTGGGCAAAAATTTCTTTTGGGGTGGAACACCAAATGAGTTCACCACTTCAGTAGCTGAAGTCGGAAATATGGTTTCCATTATGGCTACAGAAAATAATACAGTAGTCACCATTAATAATATTGATGCAGGAACCGAATTCATCAATGGAGCCAGCGCAACCCCATTAACAGGTACTACTTTTACAAGAACACTTCAAAAAGGACAGTCTTTTATACTCTATGCTAAAGTAAAATTAAATACATTCAGCTTGCAGGACAGAGGCTGGCTGGGAGCTAAAATTGTAGCGGACAAAAATATTGCGGTAACAGTTGGAGGGTTAATGCAGCAAGGAAGTATAGAAACAGGAACCGTATCAGACAGCCGGGATTTTGCAGTGGATCAACTGGTACCCGTAGAACAACTCGGGAATGAATATATTATAATGCAGGGAAATGGCGGAACATACGAAAGAGTGGTCGTGATCGCTACAGAAGCCAATACAACAGTGAGTGTCAATGGAAGCGCTACTCCCAGCTATACTTTAGCCAATATCGGAGATTATGTCATTGTACCGGGCAGTTCATTTACCAATAAGAATATGTACCTGAAAACCAATAAAGCGGTTTATGTTTTTCATAAAATTTTCGGAAGCTCTTCTTTAGCGACAAACAGCTTTATGTTTATCCCCCCACTATCATGTTTTGGACAGACATCAGTAAACATGATTCCGGATGCAAAACAAATAGGAGCAACGATCTATCCCAATACAGAGCTTTCCGTACTTGCCGCAAGCGGAACAGCAAACGCACCTGCCGTAACGGTAGGAGGAACCTCTCTTGCACCTATTGTTGCAGCAGGAACCGCTGTCCCTGGAAATCCTAACTGGAGAAGCTACAGATATGATATTGCCAATGCTTCAGGGGGAACAGCTACTATTAAAAATGTAAGAGTGAGCTCAGCAGGAACCATACAGGCAGAAATAATCGGAGCAAGCGGTGTTGCAGGATTCGGTGGTTATTATTCAGGATTCGGAACTGCTCCCATAGTTACCATCGCTGTAGCCAACAGTCCTAGTACAAGACCTTGTACGGGTACTACAGGAAGCTCAACCTTGTCATTATCTGTAACTCCCGGATTAGGTGCTTACCAATGGTATAAGAATGGTGTTGCCATTTCCGGGGCAACTACCAGTAACTATTCTATTCCAATCACTGATAATATTGCAGCGGAATACAATGTAGTGGTAACTCCACCCGGAGGCTGTCTTATTTATTCCAATGTTGTTAAATCTTATGCCTGCCCATGTTACAAACCTGGCGTAGCAGGAACTCCGGAAATCACAAAAATCGGGATTTCTACAAGAGCTTCCAAAAGCACAATAAATTTTCCTGCGGATGTTAACAACGGATTTATTGCTTTAGAATCTAATGATAAAGGATTGGTCATCACAAGAGTATCGGATCCGGAAATTTCAATTACCAATCCTGTTGACGGAATGATGGTTTTCGACACAGACGATGTCTGCCTGAAAATCTATGACGGAACAAAATGGAGCTGTATTAACCAAACATGTAATTAATTATGAATTTAAGTATAAAAACACTCACTATATCTCTTTTCATATCAGCTTTTGCAAACGCCCAGGTTGGATTTGAAAAAACATCTGTAGACGGAAGCGGTTTGGTAGATTTCCCTTCCGGAACTACGAAAGGAATTATTCTTCCCCAAGTAAGCGACAATACAAATATGACAAATGTAGCTGAAGGAACATTTGTTTTTGACGGTGCCAGTTCCAAAGTAAAATATTATAACGGAACCGCATGGGTAGAACTTACAGGACAGGCCGGTACTTCCAAAACATTACTGGCAGGAGCCGAAAACAATCAATCTAAAGGGCTGGTTATCGGATCCGCTGATTCTCCTGCAGAAAAAGGAGTTTTAATTCTGGAATCTCAAGACAAGGCACTTATTTTACCGAAAGTAATCAACCCCGCAGCCAACGTACAATCGCCAAGCGCAGGAATGATGTGTTATGACCCGGTTGCAAAACTGGTTTGCTTTTATAACGGAACCAGTTGGGCATTTTGGGGAAATATTGAGTAATGTAACTCTTTCCAGCTAAGCCCCAAAAACATAAAAGCCTTCAAAACAATTTGAAGGCTTTTTATATTCTTTATTTTATTATTCTCTTATCGTCTTCCATAGTTTACTTCGTTTAAAATTGACTATTGCTCTAACATCGTTTTTTTGAGATTTAGTTACCTAATATTAACGTTTCGGACTTTATAATTGGAGGCAAAACCATTGCTATATAATGTTCTTATACTTCGATTTGATAAATTCTTGATTTTTCCTCCCAGGGGTGGTAACCTTCTCCTATATATTCAAATCCATATTTTTCATAATAGCCTACATGGTCAGTACATAGATTTAAATACCTAAATCCGAAAGATTTCGTATCATTTTTAGCCTTTTCTATGAGTAATGCACCATAAGCATTTCCTCGATATTTTTCTTCAACATCTATTGCACAAATCCAGGGATATAAATCCATTCTACTTATAAAGTCGTTTGTAATTAATCCGGCACACCCAATTATTTCTCCCTCTTTCTCTAATAAATACCATTGAGGTAAAGACTGTGTAGCATTAATACTGTTCGAGATACAATCTTCATAAATAACGGGCGAAATTTCAGACCAACTGTCTTGAAAATATTTTATTGCTTTTTCTTTGTATTCCGGATTTTGTCTTACTGAAATTATCTTCATTATTTGTTTATTTACATTCGTTCTTTAAAATAGCATATAATTCCGAAGCTTGCGAACTTACTACTTCGAGATGATCGTTTCTGAGATTATTTTTTTATCGGTAATGCTTTACTTCTAAAGTTTATCTGCAAGTTTTATATTTAATTTTTTTCCTTCATTATGAATAACAGCCAAATCCATACAAGTAATGCCAATGAAGTTCAGCAGAATGTTCTTCTGCTTTGATGATATCAAAGTGTTCCATTAAAAATTCTGGAAGTAAGAATTTAAGAAGGTCGTAATCGCTTAGCATAAGACAAAGATACAGCCACTAAACATTCCCCCCAACTTTTAAGACTGATTCATTATTTATTATGCAAAAAATATCATTATTTTTTTTGTATATTTACATAAATGTATATTAATACTTTATAAAATAAGTTGTAAACATTCATAATTTTAAATAATGCAAAATGATAAATGTTTACCCGGAAGACAGCAATGGGCACAGTATCGGTAATATTCCCATGAAAACCATCAATATTGCGTACTTAATTTTAGTACATCGTTTACCTGATCAATTCAAGCGGCTTTTTAAAGCGCTTTACGATCCTTCCAATTTTTACCTTATTCACATCGATAAAAAAGCCAGTCAGGAGATTGGTGAAGAGGTCAGCGTGTTTTTACAGAAATATCCGAATGTGCATATTCTTAAAAGCAAGAATGTTGTTTGGGGCGGCTACAGCATGGTTCAGGCAGAACTGGACGGAATGAAATATCTGTTGGACATGGAGATGAAATGGGACTACTTTATCAATTTGAGTGGTCAGGATTATCCTTTGAAATCACAGGAGATCATCAAAGAATTTCTGTCAAAAAATAATGGGAAGAGCTATATAAAAATTGCGGATCAGAAGAAAAGCAGACCAGAAACGATGAACCGGATTGAAAATTATTTCGAAGAATCAGAAGATAAAATTTCGGAGGAAACCCATAAAAGAGGTTTTATGAAAGGGGTTGTTCCCTATATTGGCGGACAATGGATGATTCTCACCAGAAGCTGTTGTGAATTTATCTGCAACAGTACCGAGGTGAAAAGGTTTGAAGATTATTACCTGAATACCTTAATTGCCGATGAGTCATTCTTCCAGACCGTGTTGATGAATACTTCTTTTGATGGCATTCTGGTAGATGATGATAAAAGAGCAATTATCTGGATTCCTGATGGTAATGTTAAATTGAGACCAAAAACTTTCACTGAAACGGATTTAGTTTTTCTGCAAACAGGAAACCATCTTTTTGCAAGGAAATTCGATGATAATGTGGATAGCAAAATTATAGGATGCATTAAAGATCAGTATGATGAGCCTTTTAAAACATTTATAAAAATAAGTGATATAAAAAGCATTGCAAAAAATTTAAATCATCTCAATTAAAAATTGTTGAACTGAAAATCCTCCAAAAAATTTTCTCAATCTCAAAGATACCCTGGCTGATTAAGCCAGGTTTTTGGTGATAAAAATTTCCATGTGATTTATAGGTTTTGTAATGTAAAAAAAGAGCTTTTCTAATCGGAATTTGTATTTTTGTTGATATATTTTGTATCAATGTCTATTTTTTCAAACAATATTCGCTTTTTAAGAGATAAAAGAGAACTCTCTCAACAATCCGTAGCCAATGAATTAAGCATTTCCCGCGTCCGGTATTCCAAATATGAAAACGGGGTCTCGGAACCGCCTATTGAGCTTCTTATAAAAATATCTAAATATTTTCATGTCAGTATTGATCTTCTGGTCTCTGTAGATATCCGGAAATATCCCGTTGAAGACATGCTGAAGCTTCCGGACAACAGAATTGTCCTGCCGGTAGCTGTAGACGACCTGGGAAATGATACCATTGAAATTATTCCGCAGAAAGCATCCATGGGTTATCTTGAAGGCTACAGTGATGTTGGTTATATTGAAAGCCTGCAAAGAATTGCCTTACCCTTCCTGACTAACGGTAAATACAGGGCTTTTCCGGCAGATGGAGATTCCATGCCGCCTTTTAGGAACGGATCTTATATCGTAGGGAAATATGTAGAGGGAATTGATGAACTGAAACCGGGTAAAACCTATGTTTTTATCACCTTAAATGACGGAATTACCTATAAACGTTTCAAAGAAAAAAAAGGAAATACCATCTGTGTAAGTGCAGATAATTCTTTCTACGAACCTTATGAAATTCCCTTTGAAGAAATTGTAGAGATCTGGCAGTATGCATCAGGGATTTTTCCTGAAGATTTTGAGCCTGGTGACTATGATAATTATAATTTTAAAGAAATGTTCCGGGAACTGAAGCAGAATATCAAACAGCTGGACAAAAAAGTTTCCGGACGCCGTAAATCTAAATAATGCTGACATCAATCGTATAATGGATCAGTTAAGCTTATTTAATTCAGATGAATATTTTCGGTTTCCGAAAGAACTGCTGGAATACACCGAACACTTTCTGCCGGAAGATGAAGCTTCAAAACTTGAGGAGCTTCTGATGCGTACGGCACCGTGGAAACAGAGAACCCAGAAAATGTATGATAAAATGGTTCTTACACCAAGACTCACAGCATGGTACGGAGATGCAAGCAGAACCTATCAGTTAGGCGGTAACTCTTTTAACGTCAATCCATGGCTTCCTGAATTATTATCCTTAAAACAACAGATAGAAAAATCATCCGGCTATAAGTTTAATTCTGTACTGCTGAATTTATACCGTGACGGAAACGATTCCGTAGCATGGCATCGGGACAAAGAAAGCGAGCTGGGAAACCGTCCCGTCATTGCTTCCGTAAGTCTTGGTCAGGTAAGGAATTTTGATTTCCGGAAAGCAGATGACCATCGGAATAAATACAGCTTACCGCTTCAGCACGGATCCCTGTTGATTATGAAAGGAGATCTGCAGGTAAACTGGGAACACCGCATTGCAAAATCTACAAAACCTATGAAACCGAGGCTCAACCTTACCTTTCGTCTGGTTCATGAGATATAGGCGAAAGGTATTTATTTCTCCAATTGAATCCATACAGGCGCATGATCACTGCTTTTCGTCCAGCCACGGACATGACTGTCGACACCGCCGGACTGTAAGCCTGAATGAAGATACGGACTTAAAAGAATATGATCCAGCCTTATGCCTGCATTACGGTCGTATGCCTTATACAGATAATCCCAGAAAGTGTAAACAGTGTCGTCGGGATATAGCGTACGGATAGAATCAACCCAGCCTTTATTTAACAGCTCTCTGTAGACTTTTCTGACTTCTGTCCTGAATAATGCATCATTTTCCCAGCGTTCAGGTTTATAAACATCTCTGGGTTCAGGAATAATATTAAAATCACCGATGAGTACGGCAGGGAGTTCCATTTTGATGAGTTTATTAGTTCGTCTTTTAAACCGTTTGAGCCAATCTAGTTTGTAGTCAAATTTTGGGCCCGGATAAGGGTTTCCGTTGGGAAGATACAGGCAGCATATCACCATCTCATCAATAATAGCTTCAATATAACGGCTCTGCAGGTCTTCAGTATTTCCGGGCAGGGCTCTCTGAACTTCTGTAATCTCCAGGTCTTTGGAAAGTATGGCTACCCCATTCCAGCTTTTCTGTCCGTTCCATATGGCCTGATATCCTGCATCATTGATTTCTTTTAAAGGAAAACGTTCCTGCGGCGCTTTTAGTTCCTGAAGACAGACAATATCCGGCACGGCTTCTTTCAACCATTGCAGCAAGACAGGTAAGCGGGCATTGATTCCGTTAACATTATACGTTGCTATTTTCATATGGAGATGATTGGAAACTTTGTATCTTAATTTATGAGGCAATAATTATTCCATCATATTGAGTAGTAATAAGATATTTCGAATGAATAATACATTTATAATTAAAATAATATTTTGATTTTTATATTGGCATAATTTATTCATTACGTTAAAAATAAAATTTTATCCCATATTAAATAAAAATTTCGCAAAAGCAGAATTTGTACTGAATAATGAAAATCAGGATCGAATTTAACTATTGAAAGAAAAAACGAAAACGGAGAATTTGAAACAGTTCCCGGCCATAATTACCAGACTGAATGACCATATCTTTTATAAAATGGAGTGAACCATTCGACGGCAAACTTATTTTTGAAAAATAAAAACAAGCTTATGAAATACAATCAAGCCTTAGAATATAAAAAGAAAGCTTTAAAAAAAGCGGATAAATCTGTACTCCAGAATTTTCATATCATTATTACCCCAGCTGATACACGGGAAAGTGCAAAATATATAGAAGATTTCTCGAAAAATCCTGATGATTTTAATGACAGTAGCTGTAAAAAATACTGTTCAAATGATGAGTATGAAGTGATGAGCTTTAAAAAAGAACCGGAAGAATAACCTCTACCCTATTGGATCGGTCCAAAAATTTCCTTATTTATAAATATCATACCTGCCACATACATACCCGGAAATACAGGCTGGTCCCATAATTGCAGATATTACGTCATCAAATAATCAATCACTAAATTATATTATTATGGAAACTAAAAAAACAACAAGAAAAGCAGCCTCGAAAACCGCAGCAAAAAAAACAGGAAAAACTCCTGCTAAAAAAAATGCAGCCAAGCAGCTGAAAGATTTGTTTGAAGATTCACTGAAAGACATTTACTGGGCAGAAAAAGCCCTTGTGAAGGCCTTGCCTAAAATGCATAAGAATGCAACAGACAAAAAACTTAAAACGGCTATCGAACAGCATCTTAATGAAACAGAAATCCATGTAAAAAGGCTGGAAGAATGTTTTGCTGCTCTCGGTAAAAAAGCCCAGGCAAAAAAATGCGATGCCATGCAGGGATTATTAGATGAGGGAAAAAGCATTATGGAAGAAACTGAGGCCGGAGCCGTAAGAGATGCGGGAATAATTACCGCTGCACAGAAAGTGGAGCATTATGAAATTGCGACTTATGGATCGCTGGCTGCCTATGCTAAAGTTCTTAATGAAAAAGTATGCCTGAAAAACCTGCTGGCTACTCTTAATGAAGAAAAAAAGTGTGATGAACTTCTAACTAAAATAGCGGATACTGCCATTAACACTAAAGCAAAGTAAGATTATATTTTTATTAACGGAGACCTGGAAACAGGTCTCTTTTTATGTTTATTGATTTCAGACTAATATTCAAATGCTTCATGACAGGAATTTATCACCTAATCAGCTTATAAAATTCAGCAGGCGTTTTCTTGTGATGACTTGGTTTTCTTTATAGAATTCTTCTTCATCCGAACGTGACAGTGAAGCTGTAGATTGAGCAGAAAGCCATGTCACAAATAAGCCCCGGGTTTCAAAGATCCTTGGGAAATTGAAATCGCCGTCATATATTTCTCCGTACATGAACTCCTGATTTTCGTTTACTTTCATACCCATTCCGCAATAATCTCTGTGACTGTAGCCCAAAACGGCACCAGTCTGTAATTTATCTGCGACATGATTAGCCAGTCTTTCTCCAAACGCAACAGTGTCCGGTTCCGGTCTTTCTGAAAAAAGGTAATTGCCCATAAGTTTAAGTTATTCTAATCACTAATCTTCTAAGTTAACAATAATTTGTATCAGTTGTTTTAACTTTGCTTCATCTTAAAACTATAATAAATAAAAGGATTTGAAACTGCCACTTTCTTACTATTTGAATCAGGATGTTATCTTCCTGGCTAAGGATCTTTTGGGAAAAGTACTTTTCACTGAAATAGATGGAGACATCACCGCGGGAATTATTGTAGAAACCGAGGCCTATTTCGGTGTCGTAGATAAAGCTTCCCATGCTTACGGAGGACGCCGCACCGGACGTACCGAAACATTATATACCCAGGGCGGCGTTTCCTACGTTTATCTATGTTATGGAATCCATCATCTATTTAATATTGTAAGCTCCGTTCAGGACGAGCCCCATGCGGTATTGGTTAGGGCTGTGGAACCATTAATAGGTACCGAAATCATGGAGCTCAGGCGGAACATGCCGGCTTCTAAGGCAGCTATTTCATCAGGGCCCGGTTCAGCAGCTAAGGCTTTGGGTATTGACCGTTCTTTTAATAAAAAAGATTTAAGTGGAAACGAAATTTGGATTGAAGATCACGGTATAAAATTTTCTCCGGACGAAATCGTTTCAGGACCGCGGATTGGAGTTGCCTATGCTCAGGAAGATGCACTGCTGCCATGGCGTTTTTATGTGAAGGGCAATAAGTTTGTAAGCAAACCCAGATCCTGATAACTGTTGCTTAAATATTAGTATCAATAAAAATATTTGGTCGTGATATTTATATCTGTGCAGCTTTTAGCATCAGATAATGCAGGTCTGTATTTTTAATAAACGGCGGCAGAAGTTCTTTCCCCGGACCGTAAACGGCAACTTCTACATAATCTCCAGAGTGATCCATACTGATCCATCCGACAGAATTATGTTTTTTCTGAATTTCTGAGTAGGCTTTAAAAGGTAATTTTTTATAGTTGTAAAGTCCGGCTTCCTGCTTTTCGAGCCCGGAATAAAAACTGATCAGATGTTTAGCTTCATCATCAGCAAGACGTATTTTGTTGCTCTCATAGATCCAGTCTTTCATCTGCTGAAGATTAAAATCCGGATGAATAGCGTTCAGAATATATTCATTGGTGTATCGATAATTGGAGATGCTGTTAAAATTTTTAGTGGCATCCGGTCCATAGATTGTTCCGGGATTAGCATTTCCATGGTCTGTTGTGATGATGACCAGTGTATTCTGATCTTTCTCTGCAAAATCCATTACGGTTTTTATAGCTTCATCAAAAGCAAGCTGATCATGAATTAAAGCAGAAATATCATTGGCATGCGCTGCCCAGTCAACTTTTCCGCCTTCAACCTGTAAGACGAAACCTTCCTGATGGTCTTTCATCTGATGAATAGCGGTTTGAGCCATTTCAGCAAGAGAGGGCATTTGCTGTAGCTCAGGAATATTCGCCCTGTCGATGGAATATGGCAAAGCACCGGAATTGAAAACCCCTAAAGTTTTTCTGCCTTTTTCTGCCGTTTTTAGGTCTTCCCTATTTTTAAGCACCTGATACCCTTTCTGCTTATAGTAGCCATAGAGGTCTTTCTTGTCTTTTCTTTTTAAAGGATTAAAAAATTCATCTCCGCCACCCATCATCACATCAAAGCCAATTTCAGCATACATTTCCGCAATTTCATTTTCTGCATTCCGGCTGTCTGAATTTACACAGAAACCTGCCGGAGTCGCGTGGGTAATCGTTACTGTCGTTACGCAGCCTGTTTTTTTTCCAGACTTTTTGAACTTTTGCCAGATTGGAACATATTTTTCTCCATTGGCGCCAATATTAAGGACACCATTTTTTACGCGGTTTCCTCCTCCAAAAGACGAACTGGCCGCAGCAGAATCTGTAACAATGGAGCTTGCAGAAGCAGTATCCATCAAAGCACGGGAAACTTTATTTTCAAAATAAAGAGTCATCCAGTTTCCGTTTTTCCCCAGGATATTCTGCGAATACAGATTAGCCATTGCTAAAGTTCCTGAGCTCATCCCATCACTGATCATGAAGATAATATTTTTTGCTTTTTTCCCTGGACCCGAAATTTCCTTTGCATGGTTGGCTAAAAAATCAACCGGATTTAGGGTAAATAGGCCTGACAGCAAAGCTGAACCTTTTAAAAATTTGCGTCTGTTCATCTTGATAAATTTCGTATTACAATTTAGAGGGTTATTCTATATAATGAAATCATGTTGCGTTAATTAATTATGAATTTCATCTTCAATGTCCTGAGATTCTTCTGGCTTTGGAATCTTCAAAGCAGCCAGAATTATTATAATTAATGCTTATGATTCTTAAAATTGATGATATGGCCTGTAATTAATCCCGCTGCTCCTGCGTAAATTAAAGGAATATGAATTTCAAATATCAAATCTGCCAGAACAGAAATTAAGATGAGGATAAGAGAAGCCCAAAAAAGAAGTTTAAGCCAGATGCTGGCTATATTTTTGGTGACCCGATAGACCACAACAGCACCAATGATAAGGAAAGCAAGATCAATATAAGGATTATGGGAAATTCCCAACGGAATGATCATTAACAGAGGGAAAACAATACAATGGATAAGACAAAGAACCGCCGCAGAAATTCCTACTGCATCAAGAATTTTTGATTTCATAAAGATATGGGATTTAAATTTCTTATTGTAACTTCTTACAAAAGTATAGATAAATTTTAAATAATGCAATAAAGTTGCATTAAATAATAAGACAGATTAGAGATACACACGCTAAAACTGAAATTTTAAATATCATTAATTATTCTGATATAGTTCTATAACAATCAGATACTCAGAAAAAAATGGGTGATCTCTGCAATAAAGTGACAATTTACAGGGTTCTTGAAAGACTTGAAAAATGAAGGGCTTATTCATAAAATTGTTAACGTTGACGGTGTTGTGAATTTCGCTAAATGCAGTGGAAAATGTAATTCAGAAAAGCATTTTCACAATTTATATTCATTTCAACTGCAAACAATGCCGTTCAGTGACCCGCATTGAAAATTTGATTCCTGATATAAGACTTCCGCCAGACTTTATAGTACAGGAATATAAGTTATAGTAAGCGGAATATGTCCGTAATGTTCCAAAGTATAAAACCTTGTGCAACACTGCTTGATCACCTGTTTGCTTTCCGGGCGTTTATAAAGGCCCGGGATCGTTTTTACTGTACCTTAAGCAGATTAATGTTTGGTAAAGCAAATAAAAGTACTATTTTTATTTTTATAAAAGAAAACATCAACTATGCCGACTGAAGCTTCCCACAAGCTGATTCCGATGACAGATTTTGTTATTGAGTACTACTCTAACGAAGGATATGCCGATCTTCAGACATTACGCCTGATGAAAAACTATGCAAATTTTCTAAGACGTCCTCTGACACTTGGAATGTTTGTCCCTGTAGATCTAAAAGGAAATGTATTGAAAGAACCCAAGAACTATACCTCCTGGAAGTCACTTGACCATAATGCTGTAAAAAGGACAGACACTATGGGATTTGAGGAATATGCTGGGTATCAGGCTGCAGAACGGAATTGTCTGTTCGAAGGCTTTACAATTGCTTACAATGGATATTCTGTGGTAAGGATTGTGGCTTCTTATGATGAAACAGTTGAGCTCTCTTTTAATAAAATAGACATGATGTCATCTGCCTTCCAAGATATTGAATCACTCACGGTTTTTAATGATATTTATCTTACGGTCAATGCTCTGGAGTCTATTGGGATCAAAAAATAAAAAGCTATTTCACTTCATTCAGCATCTTTTCCAGTTCGGTTATAAAAGCTGTCTGCGCAGGATTGATCTTTCTCTGAGCTTCTTCTGATTCAAACCATTCCCATTGGTCTATCTCAGGAATTTCGATCATCTTAGAAGATCTTGGTGGCCATTCCACCTGTAAGGTATTGCTGTAAAGTCCTGATGTTTCAAGATCACTCTCCAAAGCCCATGCATAAACGGTTTTACCGCCTTTCTGTTTAACAGGTGATAAAGCGGTAAACTTTCCTTGTATGGCTTGGCCTGTTTCCTCTTTAAACTCAATTAAGGCCCGTTCCAAAGGATCTTCACCAGGTATGATCTCGCCTTTTGGAATAGACCATGCCCCTGCCTCTTTATTTTTCCAGAACGGACCGCCAGGATGAACAAGAAAATAATAATGACTGTTTTTTTCTCTTTTAAACAGTAAAATGCCGGCACTTGTTTTCATGTCTTTAAAATAACATATTTTAAAGATACTTAACTTTAATTTGTGCATTTAATTCATAGGGTTGCAAACACTTTATTCATAGACCCTTCAATACTTTTTGAAATACTGTGATTATCTGTTTTTATTTTCTTAAGATATGCATTACAGGTACCACATTTTCTATACTATTGAGAATTTTATTCATAAAGGCATGGAATATGTATTAATTAAAGAGAATAACATTAAAAAATTTAAATCATGAGAAATTTATTATGGTTAGTAGCCGTCATTTGTATTGTTGTCTGGCTTCTGGGAATGTTAGGTATTGTACCTGGAATGAGTACCAGTTACTTAGTGCATGTTCTATTGGTAATTGCCATTATTGTAATACTTTATAATATCATTTCCGGCAAAAGACCACTGTGATGAGAATTACTATTTTGAATAACAAATGAAAAAGGTCAGAAATAATTTTCTGACCTTTTTGATCTTGATGAAGATCTGATAATAAAATCATTAAGGTGTGCATCTGAAATATTTTATATATTTATTATAGATATTATGCAAGTACAAACAAAAGCAATTCAATACAATGGAAGAAAAATTCCAGCCTGATGTTATTATTGTGGGAACAGGATTAGCAGGATTAACTGCTGCTATGGAAATTACCGATGCCGGAAAAAAAGTACTTCTTTTGGATCAGGAAACGGAACAGAATATTGGCGGACAGGCATTCTGGTCGTTCGGTGGTCTGTTTCTGATCAATTCGCCACAGCAGCGGAAAATGGGAATTAAAGATTCTTATGAACTGGCTCTGCAGGACTGGAAAGGAACAGCAGGATTTGATCGTCCGGAAGATTACTGGCCCAGAAAATGGGCAGAAGCCTATTTGAAATTCGCAGCCTATGAAAAATATGCTTATGTTTCTAAACTGGGGATCAGGTTTATGTTTATGGTAGGTTGGGCCGAACGCGGAGACGGATCAGCAACCGGCCACGGAAATTCCGTACCGCGATTCCATGTCAGCTGGGGAGCCGGGACAGGAGTTGTGAAGCCTTTTGTAGATAAAGCGTATCAAGCACAGGAAAAAGGGCTTTTACAGATGAAATTCAGATATAGGGTAACAGAACTGATCATGGAAAATGGCAAAACGAAAGGTCTAAGAGGTGATATCCTCGAAAATGATGATAAAGAAAGAGGTGCAGCTACCAACAGAAACATAATTTCACAGTTTGAGTACCACGCATCCCATGTCATCATTGCATCAGGAGGCATAGGAGCCAACCATGAACTTGTGCGGAAGAACTGGCCGGAAAGACTGGGAAAAGCCCCCGAAAATATGGTTTGCGGCGTACCTGCGTATGTGGATGGAAAAATGATTGGTATTGCAGAAAATTCCGGTGCACACATTATCAATCCTGACAGGATGTGGCATTATACAGAAGGAATAGAAAACTGGAGCCCCATATGGCCGAAACATGGCATCAGAATACTGCCTGGCCCATCCTCCTTATGGTTTGATGCTAAAGGAAACCGCTTTCCCGCTCCTTTCCTGCCGGGGTTTGACACCCTGGGGACTCTGAAGCATATACAGGAAACAGGATTTTCTTACTCCTGGTTTATCCTGACCCAAAAAATCATTAAAAAAGAATTTGCTCTCTCCGGGTCAGAACAGAACCCGGATATTACCAATAAGGATTATGTTCTTTTTCTGAGAAGAATTTTTGGAAAAAAAGCTCCGGGACCTGTGGAGGCTTTTAAAGAACATGGAAAAGACTTTATTGTTTCTGATGATCTGAAAACCTTGGTGAAAAAGATGAATCTGCTGTCTGGCACTCACCTTTTAGATTACGAGAAAATTAAAGCCCAGATAGAAGCCAGAGACAGGGAGCTGGATAATAAATATTCAAAAGATACCCAGGTCAATTATATCAGGAATACAAGAAATTATTTAGGGGATAAACTTGGCCGGGTTGCAGCCCCTCATAAAATATTAGACCCTAAGAATGGCCCTCTGATCGCTGTACGTCTCAATATTCTTACCCGGAAAACTTTGGGTGGCATTAAAACGAATCTTAACGGACAGGTTTTAAGAGATGATGATACGGTTATTGAAGGACTTTACGCGGCAGGAGAAGCGGCGGGCTTTGGCGGCGGGGGAATGCATGGCTACCGTGCGCTGGAAGGAACATTTCTTGGAGGCTGTATTTTTTCAGGAATGAAAGCCGGAAAATATATAGCAGGACTTTAAAATTTCAGCAAATGAATCCTTCTTTGAAACTGAATAGTAAATTTTAAGATCAGGGGTAAAATATTAAATAAAAAACAAAAGTGAGTAATTATTTTGATCATAAAGTAGTTTGGGTAACAGGGGCTTCGTCTGGAATCGGGGAAGCTCTGGTGAAAGAACTGGCAGTAAAAAGCAGTGCGAAAATTATCCTTTCATCCAGAAATAAAGATCAATTGAATGCCGTGGCTCAAAAGGCCGGACTTGAAGCAAACCGTTTTTTTGTACTGCCTTTGGACCTGGAAGACTATAAAAAAATGCCGGATGTTGTGGAAGAAGCTGTAGAAAAATTCGGAAAGATTGATATTCTGATCAATAATGCAGGACTGTCTCAGCGTTCTCTGGCCATGGAAACTGACATAGAAGTTGATAAACGTTTAATGGATATTGATTTTATAGGAACCGTGGCTCTTACAAAATCTGTGCTTCCCTATATGATCAGGGATGGTGGCGGACATATTGCTGTAGTTTCCAGTCTGATGGGCGTTTTTGGAGCTCCGATGCGAAGCAGTTATGCGGCGGCAAAACATGCACTTCACGGCTTTTTTGATTCGCTGCGTGCTGAATTATATACGAAAAAAATTACAGTGACCATCATCTGTCCCGGCTTTGTACAGACCAATATTTCTATTAATGCCCTGACGGGTAACGGCTCTCTGCAGGGAACAATGGACGATGCCACGAGCAAAGGAATGCCCGCAGATGTGTTTGCAGGAAAAATGCTAGCGGCTATTGAAAAAAAGAAAAACCAGGCATCTATTGGCGGCCAGGAAGTAATGGGAACTTATCTTAAAAGGTTCTTCCCTTCCCTTCTGGCTAAGATCGTCCGTAAGGCAAAAGTGGTGTAGAAATATCCAAAAACCTCCCGTAAAGAGAGGTTTTTTTTATATCAGATTTTATTATTTTCAAAATCCAGGAACCTGCGCCTTTTCATAGATCAGGCCTTCAGATTTCAGTTCGTTCCAAAAATCAGCCGGAATGTTGGCATTAAGGCCTTCCAAATTATCTTTAACCTGTTCCGGTCTGCTGGCTCCGGGAATAATAGAAGCAAATTCATCTGAAGCCAAAACGAAATGAAGCGCAGCATGTATAATATCTGTATTGTATTTTTGAGCAATAGCAGCTATTGCAGTACGTTTTTCGGCCATTCCTTTTGGAATTACATCCTTATAATTGTACCTTTCTTTTCCCGCAATATATCCGGAATTGTATCCGGCACCGGAAACCAGTTTTACACCGGCTTTTTTAACAGCAGGCAACAGTCTGTCAACAGCATCTTCATGTTCCAGCATCGAATATTGTGTGGCAGAAAGACAAATGTCAGGATCAGCAGAATTAATACAGTCTAAAATAGGTTCAATTTTGTTGACACCCATTCCCCATGCCTTGATCACTCCCTGGTCCCGAAGCTCAGAAAGAACTTTAAACGCTCCTTTCTTTGCTTGCTCCAAAAAATAAGGATAGCGGTCCCCTACTTGGTCTTCAGAAAGATCATGAATGTAAACGATATCTATATAATCCAGTCCTGTTCTCTGCAGGCTGCTTTCAATAGACTTTTTGACTCCGTCTGCTGTATAATCGTGTTTAAAATCGTAATTAAGTGGCTTCTTCCACATCGTAGGCGGGACTTCTGATTCAGGAACTTCATGAAACAGTCTTCCAACTTTTGTTGAAAATATAAAATCGCTCCTGTCTTTGTCTTTCAGAAAGTGGCCGAATCTTCTTTCACTTTTTGTAAGGCCATACCAGGGAGATGTATCATAATAACGGATTTCCAGATCCCAGGCGGTCTGAAGTATTTTATAAGACTCTTCATCACTTATATTTTCGAAGGCAGTTCCTATCGCCACCCCGCCTATTCCTAACCTGTGCTTTTCTGTTAAAACATCTGTTTTCATATGATTGTATTTAAGTGTTGGTGATAAATAAATGCAAACATCGTGCAGAGAAGACTAAAGGATATATAAAATCACCCCGAATGAGAGGTGATTTTTTGCTTTCCTGATATAATTATTGTTTTAGACAGAAAATGAAATTACTGCTCAACAATTGTTAAAACATTATAGCCTCCTGTGTTAAGAAGAGGACGTTTGTCCGGGTCCCACGATACATTGATCCATACAAAAGGTCTTAGTTTATCACCTGCATTCAGATACAGGCTCGCGGTACATGCAGATCCTACGATCACAGCATTCGGAGCGTTTCCTGTGTCCTGAGGATAGCCGTTATTGGTTTTTATCCTCTGTATAACCGCATTGGAAGAGTTTCTTACCTCCCAGATTGCTTCCGTCTGGTTCTGTCCAGAACTGGTATTAACCTGATTGGGTGCAAGGGCAAAAGTAAAAGTTGCATAATATACGCCCGATCTCGGAGCAATAAATTCCCCTGTGGCGGGATCAAAATTAGTTCTTGGCTGTCCGGAATCCGAATCCAGTTTTTCTGTCCATGAAGTAAGATAAGCAGAAGATCTTCCGGGGATTCCATCTGTGTAATTTCCTATGGGCCACAAACCGGTTTCAAATACCGTGGAATTATTATTGGTTTTTTCAGCCATCACCACAATTCTTGGCTTTCCGTATGGAAGAATAGGAACCCATACCGTTCCGTCAGAATATTCTATATAACCCTGAACGCCGATGGCTGGACTCGGATTGTAACGCATAGCTCCTGCTCCCGCCTCGGCTGCGGTTTGATTGGTCATTCCTATAGCCATAGAACCGTTGGCCCCGTTTCTTAGGTCAATCGCCATTTTTGGAGCAGCTACCCCAACCCCTATTTTTCCGGTTTTATCAATAATGAATTTTTCAGTTGTATTAATTTCAATGGAATTGGCAGGATTTGGATTATTAATACCAATACCTATCTGAGCTAAAAATAAATTTGAGAGCCCCAGACCCATGAATAATATATATTTTTTATTTAATTTCATCTTTGTTAGTTTTATAATTCGTAAACGCTGATACTATTATTGGTGCCGGTATTGGCTGTATTTATACTTTTGTTGCTTCCGAAATTGTGGAATACTTTAAATTGGATGGAATCACCCGGAGACAAATTGAAAATTGCTGTACAGTTACCCCCGACAATATTATTCACCGTATTAACGTCCCATGCCGGATATGAATTTACACTTCTGTACGTCTGGATATTATTAGTGGCTGTATTACTTTCAATAATGGTTTCTATCCGTGAGTTCTGGGCGATATTCCCCTCAGCTAAGGTAATATTGAATGAAACGATGTAAAATCCTTTTCTTGGTGCATAAAAAGTGGTACCATTGAAATTGGATTGGGAATCTGTAACTACGGTCCATCCATTTACCAGAGTTGTGGTATTATTTGTTAGGGTAAGCGCACTGCTTTTATTGGCCAGTACCACTGCTTTAGGTGGTAAGGTCATCGGAAGGTTGTGCCAGGATACACCGTCAGAATACTGAATAATATTTCCGGTACTGTAACGGATGGCACCACCACCTGCTTCTGCTGCAGTCTGTGAACTTGTCCCCAATCCGATAATCCCTTTCTGGTCGGCAGAGCGGACATCTACTTTTGTTTTGGGATTTAGCAATCCCACTCCTAGTTTACCATCTGAGGTTACTACAACATCATTTAATATCTGAGGGGCAGAAGGCGGTACACTGCTGTTATCTTTTGCACCGTCTACATGAAAAGCCTGCATTGGATCTTTGGTGAATAAACCTGTCTGTGCCTGTATAGAGAATGACAGAAAAAAGACCAGTAATGGATATAAATTTTTAATTTTCATTTTGTGTATTTTTTAATTTTCAATAATGGTCATATTGTTAAAACCAGCATCCGGATGGGTCCAGTCTGCATTTGCTCTTAAAGCTCTTGGTCCGGATCCTGTAATGTTTTGATTAAGCTGTGGCCGTACAGTCTGGTTGGCAGTCAGGCTTATTGTAATGGTGGCAGAACCTCCTACCTGGACATCTTCATTGCTGCGGGCAAAAGTCTTGTAAGAACGTGCAAGGATAGCTGCAGTCGTTGGGCTGTAAAACTGGCTGGTGACTTCAGAAGAATTGACTATTGGTCCGGAAATAAAATTATACGTCATCAAAAATGTATAAACTCCGGTTCTCGGAGCCGTAAAAATTCCTGTAAGAGGATCAAAACTGTTGGAAAGATCTCTTATCTCATCCCATCCTGTAATATTTACATCAGTATTGTAAGGAACCGAGAACGCACTTGTCAGTCTGGCAACCACTACAGCTTTAGTAGGCAGGATAATTGCTGCTTCCCAGATATTCCCGTCAGATACTTGAAATTTTGCCTGAGTCGGTTCATATCTCACGGCTCCTGCTCCCGCTGCGCTCGCTGTCATAGTTGTTGAGCCCAATCCAACAGCATTCTGAAGTCCTGCTGAACGCATATCAAGCTTTACTACTGGATTTGAAACGCCCGCTCCTACAAAACCGGTATTAGTGACAATAAAGTCATTACTGATTTGTGCGGGAGTGGCTGATGCTGTATTGTCTTTTGCACCGTCAACATGCAAAATTCCCAGTGGATTACTGGTACTAATTCCTATCTGTGCATTCACGAGAGATGATGCAATAAAAGCTAGAGATAGCAATTTTTTTTTCATTTGAATTGTGTTTTTAAGATGTCAGGATTTAGTGAAACTTCTGATATAAAAATGTTTATTAACAAATTTGATTTCAAAATGCAAATTTAGGTTTTCTTAGCTAATGCTTAATACAAAAATTGGCAAATTCTTTCAAAATATAAAATATATGGTGTAATATTTACTGAAAAAAACACATTGATTTTATATTATAAATATTTGACAAACAAGTGGTTACATTTTAAAATATACTTTATATACTGTATTCTGTTAAATAAGTTTCTTTTTCCAATTAGCAACCGTATTTCTGCTTAATTTAAAATGCCGGGCCAGTTGTGCATTATTGTATCCATACTTTTTCTGGTAATTTAGTATTTCAAGAATCGTTTGCTTATCATAAAAGCGATGTTTCTGGTTAAAAATAAAGGTGTTTTTATCTTCCTTATCCGTAAGAATGCTGCTGCAAGCGATAACATCCAGTATGGACAAAGTCTTTTTAGAGAGTATGTTTTTACATGCTTCCTTTCTATCAGGATATTTTTCATTGATAAGGTCCGTATAGATTCTTTTGTAATTCGGAATATTATTTTTCATTATGCTTTTATTTATTGATCATATCATATTTATGCAGCCATTTATAGAGTGTGCTTTTGGGAATTTTATATTCAGAAATTACACTGGATTTCGTCATTTCCCCTTTTCTGATCTTCTGCAGAACAAATTCTACAATCTCTTTGGTGTAAAGGCTCTTACGAAAATCCGGGAGTAGATTATCTGTTTTTTTCTTTTGAATATAATCCATAGAAGACTGTGGAGAATACAAAATCAGGTGTTGAGAATACAGTCTGAAGAAATCATACTGAAGAAGCTTGGACCAACGTAACAGAAGTTCTGTGCCAATTCCGGGAGATTCATACATTTTTATGATATCTTCCTCACTGCAGTTCAGGAATTTGCATATTCGGTGTATTTCTATGTCGCTTTTAGTAACCTTTTCTTTTATCATTGATCCAATGTGCAGGTTTTTTAGATCCATATCTTTTAAATTGTTTGTGTTTATATAAATTACAGGATAATCTTCAGTGATTGGAATAGAGATATGAAGAAAAGTAATACGATAAATTTATCATTGAAGGAAATTAGAAACCTTACAAAATTATTGCTTTTCATATGTGTGTTTTAAATAATGAATTACAATAATAGAACTTTGGCTGGGTATGAAAAAGCTTAATACGAAATGATTTCCGAAAAAATGCAGGGTATTTACAGCTGTTTTTATGAAGATAAACAATCAGGATTTGAAGCGGTTATTTAAATTTAAATTATTTAAAATCAGTTGATTGAAAAATTTAATTAACTATGTAAATTCTGAAAAACTAACACTATTATTATAAAATTATCATTAATATTGTACTTAATTTGCTGTTTCAAAAAACACACAATGAAAAACACCGTTTTACTTCTATTCTGCTTGATTTCCGGACTTTTACATGCTCAGTTGAGTTCCGTATCTCCTACAAATTCAGAAATTGATTCTGAAATTATCCGGGCTGAAGAGCTGTCTAAGAGCAATCCTGCAAAATCAATAGAACTTTCGAATGAGATCTACCGTGCCTCTAAAAAGACAGGCTATAAAAAAGGGCTTCTGGAAAGCACTTCTATCCTCATGGCCAGATATTATGACGCAGGAAATCATAAAAAAGTGATTGATCTCAGCACAGAAGCTGAAAAACTTGCTCTGGATGTAAAAGATAATGTAAAACTGGCCAACATTTACAGGTTAAGAGCTTCATCTTATACAGAACTGGGATTTAATAATGAAAGTATCAGAGAATTTAGAAAGGCATTAAAAATATCTGAAAAAGTATTACCTGAAGATAGGAAAAATTATCTGGAAGCTCTTATTTATACAGGAATTAGTTCGTATTTAGCCCATGTAAACGCACCGTTGGATTCTATAATACATTACCAGAAAAAATGTTTGGAAAGTGCAGTTCATATTGGGGACAGCAAAAATTATAGGTCAAAAAAATATCATCTTCTTGCCCTGTCCTATATGAATTTAGGGATGACAAGTGTTGCTTCCAGCCGGATCAACGATGCTGAGAATTATTTTGAAATGGCATTGAAAATATGTCAAAATAAAAATTACGGTGTACCGAATAATCTTGAAATAAGTGTACTTAACGAATATGCATGGCTGTATTATGACCAAAAAAAGTATGGTCTGGCAGTACAATACGCAGAAAAGGCCGAACAGTTGGAAAAAGTAATGAGCATACCTTATCTCCGTAGAGATATTTATGAAGTTAACTTTAAATCTTATGTAGAGCTTGGAGAAAAGGAAGTTTCAAAAAAGTATATGAATCTCTACACGAAACTGAATGACAGCCTCGTTAACGAAGAGAAGAAAGCCATTAATACTCCCGTAAGAAAGATGATGGATCAGCAGGGAAAAGTTCATACCGAGGATATTCAGAAGATGCTGATGACTGTCTTTATTTTTATTATACTTCTTGTGGCAGGTGGCCTATTTTTCTGGAAAAGAAATCAGAGAAAACTTCATGAAAGTTATGAAAAAGTCATTAATAACCTTAAAAAGGCCCATGATCTTCCGGCACAAAATTTACAGCTGGAAATAGCTTCTGAGAAAAGCATTAATATCACTGACGAAACTCTAAAAATGATCCTGACCAAACTGGAAAAATTTGAAAAATCACAAAAATTCATTAAAAAAGATCTGAGCCTTACTTCCCTGGCCAATGACCTGAATACCAATACCAGATACCTTTCAGAAATCATCAAACAGTATAAAGGAAACAGCTACAGTAACTACATCAACGGCCTCAGGATCAACTATATTACCAATAAGCTATATGAAAATCACATTTACCGGGAATATAAGATCAGCTATCTGGCTGAAGCCTGCGGATTTTCGTCGAGAGAAGTTTTTGCAGTAATTTTCAAGAAAGAAACCGGAGTAAGTCCCTCCTATTTCATCAATAATCTGAAAAAAGATAATCTGGAATCGACTTCTTAAAATTTTACAGTGCTTTTAAATTAATATGATTAAAGAATACCTGAAATTTCCGGATGAATCTTCACTTGTAAGATGGAATTAAAATTTATTAGAAATATTTATAATGGTATAACTTATTGAATTTTATTATTATAGCTTGAGCCTTAACGCTTTTTCAGTAATCTATGACCAGACATTTATAAAGATATTTCATAAATTTACGAAACCATTACGGTTTTAAAATTGGTTTCCAAGTGAAAATTCACAATAAAAAAAAGTATTTAAGCTTTCTAAAATTTAAAAGAGACTTCCAGGAATACGGACTGGAAAAAGCCAAGAGCTATGAACTGATTCTTCATTGGCTTAATAACAGGCTCAGCAGAAACCAGTTTCTGGTGCTTTCCGGAATACTCGTGGGCTGTACTGCCGGTCTTGCCGGAGTGGTCCTGAAAACGCTTGTGCATACCATCCATAATTTTATTACGCATAAGGTACATTTTGAATATCAGATCTTATTCTATATTGTTTTCCCTTTTTTGGGAATCGTACTTACCACAGCTATTGTTCTTACTCTGTTTAAAGGCCAGGACAGAAAAGGAATTGGTGCAATTTTGTATGAAATCGCCCAGAACTCAAGTATTGTGGCTTCTGTAAAAATGTATTCACAGATTATTCAGAGCGCAGTGACAGTTGGTCTGGGAGGTTCTGCGGGGTTGGAAAGTCCTATTGCAGTTACGGGGGCTGCCATTGGTTCCAATTATGCACAGACCTACCGGCTCAGCTATAAAGAAAGGACTCTCCTGTTGGCTGCAGGTGCCACGGCGGGTATTGCCTCTGCTTTTAATGCTCCGATTGCGGGAATCATGTTTGCTTTTGAGATCCTTTTAACTGGTGTGGTTTTTACAGATTTCATTCCCCTGGTAGTGGCTGCTGTCTGCGGAAGCCTATTATCAAGGATTCTGCTTCAGGAAGATGTGCTTTTCAGGTTTTATACCAGAGAACCTTTTAACTATAAAAATGTTCCTTACTATCTTATCCTGGGAATTGTGACCGGACTGTATGCCCGTTATTTTGTAGTGATTTCTCAAAAAGTAGAGCATTTCATCAAGAGGCTTAAGCTTTCAAGGATGCGTAAGGCTATGTTCGGAGGTCTGGTGTTGTCATTGTTGTGTGTTCTGTTCCCGCCATTGTTCGGAGAAGGATATGAGACGGTGAAAGCTTTTACCAATGGAAGTACTCATTCTATCATCAGAAACAGCTTTTTCCGGTATTTTGAGATCGGCGACTGGACGATTATTATATTTTTGGTTCTGGTATGTCTGTTAAAAGCTTTTGCTACGTCTTTTACGATATTTAGCGGTGGTAACGGCGGTAACTTTGCTCCATCCCTTTTTGCCGGAGGTACGGTAGGTTATTTGTTTGCATTAGTCTGCCAGCATATCGGGTTTACGGATGTTCCGGTAACGAATCTTGTTCTGGTAGGAATGGCCGGAGCAATGAGCGGTGTGCTCTACGCTCCTCTTACCGCTATATTTCTGATCGCGGAATCCAGTTTTGGATATGATCTTTTTATTCCGCTGATGATAGCAGCCATCATTTCTTATCTTATTGCAAAATGGTTCTCCCCGATCTCCCCGGAACTGGAATCTCTGGCTGATCAGGGGAAAATATTTACCAACAAGCATGATAAAAACCTGCTTTTTGCTTTAAGAACCGAAGATTTTATAGATAAATATTCAGAAACTATCAATGAAAATGCTTCTGTTACGACATTATTTGAGAAGGTAAAGAATGGAAACAAAAATATTTTTGCGGCAACAGATGAAGCAGGAAAACTGAAGGGTATTCTTACTTTGGATGACATCCGTCCCTATCTTTTTAATAAAGAAATAGACAGCTCCACGACAGTTGCACAAATTATGAAAGCTCCGCCTGCAGTTATTTACCGGGACAATAAACCGTTGGAAATTCTTCAGATCTTTGATGATACCGGCGTATGGAACCTTCCGGTAACCAGTGAGAGTAATGATTTTATAGGGTTTATTTCAAAATCATCCATCCTGATGAGCTACAGACAGCTTTTGAAAGAATATTCTGATTAATTTTTTCACCATAAGTTCAAAATCAAAATTCATCATTAAAAACATAAAAATATCCGTTCAGCAAACCGAACGGATATTTTTTTTGACTCTTACATTTAAGAGAAAGAAAATAACCTTATTTTTTCAGAATCAGCATAAAAAAACAGCCTTCACGATGAAAGCTGCTTATCTATCAATTTAAAAAAATACTGTTACTTTTCAGCCTGAGGAATCTCTATAGCTGTAAGTATCAATTTATGTTCCTGCAGTTGCAGTTCTATGGTTTTCAATCCGCTTTTAAAGAAAGTGGATGTATGAAACATATGATGATAATATTCAATGCCTTCCAGAACATTCTTTTTGAATGTATTCCACTTTTTGGTTTGGGAATTTGTGATCTGTGCTGAAGAACTGCTGATTTCTTTCTTAAGATAATCAACATACATTTTCAGTTCATTGATAAACATATTGGGGCGCTGGTTATCAGAAAGGATATTGGCGTTCCCGTAGATGTGTTTTACCATTTCGGAAAGGGAAACTTCCTTGTCAAAAAAAGCCAGATTAGGTCCCGGACATATGACAACGCCCTGTTTTTCTCCCTTTATTTTAAGATCCTGTTCCATATAAGCTGCATTTACCAATCCCACACACAGACAGGCTTTATCTGTAATCTCAGTTTTCCTTTTGCTAAATTCTTCAGCAGTAAGTTCAGAATCGGACTGGATTTCTTTCAGTTTAATGTCCTGGTACTTTTTAGAGGCAGTACAGGTTCCCTGTGGTGAAAATTCTTTGCTTAAGGCCAAAAGTTTTTTCGGACAAGAGCTTCCATACTTTCCGGCGGCTTCCTTCTGTTTTTTTAACAACTCATTGGATGTTCCCCTAACTGTATTGAAAGGGACACCTAAAGGTGAAATATTACTCAGATAGAAATCTTTTTCTCCTGATTTTAGAAGGAGATTTCTGGTTTCCGTATCTACAGAAGTAGCTTCAGGAACTAATAAGAATGGTGATCCCCATCCGACACTGTCTACATTATAGTTTTCAAGCAGAAACTCATGTTCTTCCGAGGTTCCTACTCCACCCTGAACTGTAATTTTCATTTCGAGAGGCTTAGCAACGGTATGTTTTCCTTTTTGCTCCAAGGCGGTGATCATTAAGGCATGAGCAGACTGGATAAGGTCGTTCTTTTTCTGTTTAAATTCTTCCATGATAGGACCCAGCAGCATGCCTTCTGTAGCAAATGCATGTCCTCCGCAGTTCAGCCCGGATTCTATTCGGTATTCTGAGATCCACAGCCCTTTTTTAGCTAGAAAATTCCCCTGGATCATGGCTGAACGGAAATCGCTTACCTTAAGAATGATCTTCTTTTTTAAAATACCGTTCTGATCGGGAAAAAAGTCATCAAATTCTTCAATATAGCTGTATAAACGCGGATTCATTCCTGCAGAAAGTACCATTGAAGAAGATAATTTACTTTGGGCAAAACCACGCAGTGAAGCATGGGCATCATTAAATATCACAGGAAGCTGCTCATCTTTTATATAATTGTCTTTGTCAACTTTTGTCATGATATTGACATCGATACTTCCCGGTTTCAGATTGGTTTCAATAAAGTTTTTGATGTTTGAGCCTAAACTGTCTTTCTGGTTCACTAGATTCTGAAGTCCGCTTTTCAAATGTGAAGAATTGGGCAGAATGGCCATAAAGTTCTTTAATGCTTCCTTGTTTTTAGTGATCTCCTGTTTGAATGCTTCAAATTTTTCATTCACGATATCATCTACCATATCGAGGTAAGCTGTAATTCTTTTCGCCCTGTAATCTTCTGTTTTTGTTGAAATTCCTAAATAATCGAGGCTGAATTTCTTATTATAAAAGTTTTTCATTTTTTCCAGGATCTCATCATCGATAATGGAAATTACGGAAGAGATTCCATATTGGGCAACACGGATAGGACTGTCTATGGTATAAGCCAGACCCATTACCGGAATATGGAAATTGTGTAATGGTTTATGTGTCATTTTATTTCGATAAAAATTCTTTCACTGAGAATGAATTAAAACCTCTGGAATGCTGTATCCATATTGAAATGAGTGCTTCAGTCCAAGCTTTTAATAGACCTAAATTTATCATTTTAATATTAGTTATGCGTTAAATAATACTTATAAT
>NZ_QNUH01000012.1 GCF_003385495.1 Chryseobacterium elymi
AATTTTTGAAATCGAAAAAGAGAAAATGCTGAACTCTGCTGTAATGACCTGTAATTTCTTAGGCTTGAAAGAAGGAAATAAAGCGCTGTTATGCCTGCCGGTTGAATATATTTCAGGTAAAATGATGGTAGTCCGTTCTATCGAGAGAAAATTAAGGCTGATTGTTTCAGATCCATCCTTGAAACCAGTTGAGCATTTAAGTGAAGAAATTGATTTCTGTGCAATGACTCCTCTTCAGGTAGAAAACTCGCTGGATAAACTCCATTTGATCAAAAATCTGATCATCGGTGGGGCAGCTGTTTCTGAATCATTAAAAAGAAAGATAGCCCAAAATAAAAGATTAAAAAGTATCCGTATTTTTGAAACCTATGGAATGTCTGAAACGCTTTCCCATATTGCTTTAAAGCAGCTTATGCCGGAACCGCAAGATTATTTTACGGCTTTTGAAAACGTAGCTATCAATATAGATGAAAGAGGCTGTCTGAAAATCTATGCGCCCAATGTTAATGCTGAGGTTTTGCAAACTAATGATTTAGTTGAAATTAGAAATGGAAAACAGTTTAAGTTTCTCGGACGTATAGATAATGTTATTAATTCCGGAGGAGCGAAAATTTTTCCTGAAACACTGGAAGCATTGGTGAAACAAGAAATTCCCAATGAAGCAGTTTTTATAGGTCTGAAAGATGAAAGTCTGGGCCAGAAGCTGATATTGGTGATAGAAGGATCAGAATCAGCGGATCTGATTGAAAAGATTGCCGGAATACCTTTTGAAAAAAGCTTTCACAAACCTAAAGAGATTATTTTTATAGAACGTATTCCCAGAACCCCAAACGGAAAAGTGAACAGGATAGAGCTGAATAAAATAATAACCGAAAGATTATAAATTTTTGCCCATTATTTGATGTACTTTAATTCCTGATTCCTGGCTCTTAAATCCAGACCTTTAAAATATAAAACATGAAAGACTTTTCAAAAGAACTGAGTTTTAAAACTTCCCGGAGCAGCGGAGCGGGCGGGCAAAACGTTAATAAGGTGGAAACTTCGGTGACCGTTCTATGGTTTGTTGCCGGGTCTGAATTTTTTAATGAGCATCAGAAGGAACTAATCCTTACTAAACTGAAAAACAGAATCAATGCAGAAGGATATCTTTTTCTGACCGTATCGGAAAGCAGAACCCAGCTGATGAACAAGAATAAAGCGATTGATAAAATGATTGAACTCGTTAATAAAGCTTTAATCGTTCCTAAGAAAAGGGTCGTCACAAAACCATCAAAAGGACAAAAGCAAAAGCGCCTGGATACCAAAAAGAAAATTTCTGAAAAAAAGGAAAACAGGAAATTTAAGTTTTAGATTTTAAATAAAAGAGGTAGAGTAAAAAAGTAGTCTCTTTCACGAATCAAAATTTTTAAGTATCTTAGAGTATTATTAATGGTTTTAAGCATGACAGCAATTATTTCTTTTTCCCCGGCAGACCGTTTTTCAGGTCTTTTGCTGTCATTGCTGTATTTACATAGAGATTCTTTTCTAAAAAGCTCTAAGGACTTTATCAATTAAGCCCTGTCAGGATTCAGGACAGGGAAAATATTCCGATAAACTTTACGTATTATTTTTGCAGTTTTCTACAGGAAAAGGCTGTCTGCTATCCTGCATTGGATCATGGAATGACTGCATCCATTACCTTAAAAAATATAAAAAATGTCCAATCATATTATTGTAACCACCGGAATTTATGATGCTATAAAAGATACGCTCAGAAGAAAAAAAGTAAGCATGCCGGAGGAAAAAAGACTTGCTGAAGAATTGAGAAAAGCTAAACAAGTACTGAGAAGAGAGCTTCCTGCCGATGTAGTGACGGTTAACAGGAAAGTGACGATTAAAGATCATACTCAGAATTTTGAACACGAATATATTTTCGTGGCTTCTTCAAAAGCTAAGCCTGTAAAAAACAAGTATTCCATTTTATCAGATATTGCGCTTGCTACAGTTGGATATAGAGTAGGAGATATCATCGACTGGCCTTTTAAAGATGGTGAAAGAAAAATTGAGATCTTAAAAGTAGAATCTTGTCACGGGTAATTCCTGTGTATCTATATTTGTTAGATGAAAGTACAGCTTCACGGCTGTACTTTTTCATGAAGAGACGTTATGGATAAAGCTATTTTTATCATTTGTTAAAAAAGAATGGTCAGGCAAGAGTTTCTTTAAGTACTCATGTTGCATTCCGTTTTTAAGTTTTATCTTTGCAAAAATTAAAAAAAATGAGCAAACCGATTTCTGAATTTATAGAGAAATATTATCTGCACTTCAATGCGGCTGCATTGGTAGACGCATCTAAGGGGTATGTTGCACATCTTAAAGATGGCGGAAAAATGATGATCACTTTGGCAGGTGCGATGTCTACTGCTGAATTGGGAAAAATTCTTGCAGAAATGATCCGTCAGGGAAAAGTTGATTTTATTTCTTGTACAGGAGCCAACCTTGAAGAAGATTTGATGAACCTTGTGGCGCACTCTCACTACGAAAGAGTTCCGCATTACAGAGATTTAACGGCGCAAGATGAGTGGGATCTATTAGAAAGAGGATTAAACAGAGTTACAGATACATGTATCCCTGAGGAAGAAGCTTTCAGAAGGCTTCAGAAGCATATCGTGGAGATCTGGAAAGACGCAGAAGCTAAAGGCGAGCGTTATTTCCCGCACGAATTTATGTATAAAATGATCCTTTCAGGGGTTCTTGAGCAGTATTACGAAATTCCTAGAGAAAATTCATGGATGATTGCCGCAGCTGAGAAAAACCTTCCGATTGTAGTTCCGGGATGGGAAGATTCTACCATGGGTAACATCTTCGCTTCTTACTGTATCAAAGGTGAGCTTACAGCAACCACTATGAAATCGGGGATCGAATATATGACCTATCTTGCTGACTGGTATACTAAAAATTCAGCCGGAAAAGGAGTTGGGTTCTTCCAGATCGGGGGAGGAATTGCAGGAGATTTCCCAATCTGTGTGGTGCCGATGTTGTATCAGGATATGGAAATGCACGACATTCCTTTCTGGTCTTATTTCTGCCAGATCTCGGATTCTACAACGTCTTACGGTTCATATTCAGGAGCAGTTCCTAATGAGAAAATCACTTGGGGTAAACTGGATATCACAACACCGAAATTCATCGTTGAAAGTGATGCTACGATCTGTGCACCATTGATGTTCTCTTATATACTGGAAAATTAAGAATAAATTTCTTTTAAAAATACCAACGCTTCAATTCATTTTGAAGCGTTTTTTATTTCCCGTTCGTCATTGCGAGCGAAACGAAACAATCTCTTACTTGGAGGTCAATCAAGAGAATTAATCAGCACAAAGTATCGGTAGGCCAGAATTCCTTTCTCTATTTTACTAAGCTTGTTCGGATCTTTATTACTCAACTTGGGAAGAAGCTTTTTATTGACTGCATTCAGCAGCCGGAAAAATGATTTTTTCATATCTTTAATATTTAAAATCAGACATCATTGAATAATTAAGAATCCAAAAATGATGCAGAAAGATGTTTAATGTTTATTATTTAACGATAAAACAGTTCGCTATACTATGGACGAAATTTTCAAACAACAGATTTATGAGATTACAAGACTTATTCCAAAAGGAAGAGTGTCTTCTTATGGTGCCATAGCCAAGGCGGTAGGTTATCCTAACCATTCTCGTCATGTAGGAAAGGCGATGGGAGGATGCCCGGAAGATGTCCCGGCACATCGTGTTATATCCAGTTCAGGTGTATTATCTGTCCCCGAATTTCAGAAAAGACTGGAAGCAGAAGGTGTTGTCGTTGAAAATTTAAGAATAAAAGATTTCAAAAAACTGTTCTGGAACCCACTTGAGGAGATTTAGAATTAAATTTTACTGTCCAGTTAAGAAATTACGGTTCAGCAACTGTTTTTTTATTCACAGCTATTAAAGTACTTTGGTTCATCAATAAATCTAAACTTATAAAACGAATTGATCAATTCGGGTTTCCGGCGGCGAAGCCGCCGGAAACCCGAAAATTACCATTCATATTTCAACTGCCAGAGGTAAGATCATCATTTTACTTTTTGAAGGGGTGGCTTTTTGTTTACAAAAAGACGAGGTAGTTAAAAAATATCCACAATAAAAAAGCCTTGGATACTATTGAGTATTTAAGGCTTTTAAAAATTTATACGTAAAAACGGGCTGATTTTTAAAACTGCAACCTATTTTCTTCCTTTTGGTGTTCGTAATTCTTCCTTTAATTTCTCATTTTCCTCTTTCAGCAGGGCAATATAATCCTGCAGGTTCTGAATAATAGACGCTGACATATTATGAAACTGAGTGATCGTTCCTGATGATGAAGAGGATTGGTCATTATATACAGGATGATTATTATTGATCACAATCTTAGCTTCTTCATCCTCATAAATGTCTTCTACTGAAACATCTAAAAAACGGGCAATCTTGTCCCATTCATCTCTTACAATCTTTACATCACCGCTTTCCTTTCTGCTGTAGTTGGATACATCAGTCGCGATAATATCAGCTATTTGCTGCTGAGTATAGCCTTTTTGTTTTCTGATAACGCGTAATTTTTCTTTTTGCATATCCTACATTTTATACAAAAATGGAAAAAAAGTGCAATGTGCGCAATAAAAAAGAGAAAAAATATGCAGTGCACTACAGGATATAACCAAAAATGCTGGAAAAGTTTAGAATATCAAAGCTAGTCAATAGTTTGCTTTGAGCCATTAGGGCAATTATTAAGATTTTAAGAGTATTAAGTTTAAACTTTGTTTTAATAAATAAGATTGGATTTGCTTTGTCTGCACTAGTGTATGCTTTATCGGAGACAAAGTATTTTCTACTTAAGTGTAAGCATAAAAAAACTGTTCCCAATAAGAGAACAGTCTTTTTAAATTTTAGTATTTTATTATTTTTCCAGTTGCTTATAGCTTCTCTGGATAAAATCTGTCAGATCTTTTCCTTTTAGTAAATTCTGTGAAAGTTTCGCCAGATCAAGAGCATATTTGATCAGCGTTTCCTTTTCCTCAGGATTTTCTGTCTTTAAAATTTGGTTTGAAAGCTCACTGTTAGAATTCACCACAAGATTATACATCTCCGGAAAACCTCCCATTCCGAACATACCGCCTCCTCCGGTTGCCTGCATTTCCTTCATTCTTCTCATGAATTCTGGCTGTGTGATGGTGAACGGAGCATCATTGCTGTCAAGATCTTCAAGCTGTACCGTGAATTTGGCATCTTTTACAGCTTCTTCCACATCTTTCTTTAAAGATTCCTTTTCAGTTTCATTTAATTTAGAAATAACCGGTTCGTCTTTTTTGATGAGGTTATTGATGTGGTCCGCATCCACTCTTGCAAATGAGATTTTCTCTTTTGTAGTTTCCAGTTTTTGGATAACGTGGGAAATCACAGGTGAGTCTAATAACAGAACGTCATAGCCTTTATCATTAGCGGCCTGAATATAGCTGTGCTGCTCATCAGCATTCGTTGCATAAAGAATTACTGTACTACCATTCTTATCTGTGTGGGCAGGCTGGATTTTTTCAATTAATTCATTCCACAGGAAATATTTTCCGTCTGTGGTAGGATATAGTGTGAACTTATCTGCCTTTTCTGCGAATTTCTCCTCTGTGATAATTCCGTATTCGATTACTATTTTGATATCGTTCCATTTTTGCTCATAATCTTCACGGTTCTCGTTGATCAGAGAAGACATTTTATCGGCAACCTTCTTAGTGATGTAGGACGAGATTTTCTTCACAGCACCATCAGCCTGAAGGTAAGAACGGGAAACATTCAACGGAATATCCGGGGAATCTATTACCCCTCTTAAAAGCATTAAGAAATCCGGAACAATACCTTTTACTTCATCCGTTACGAATACCTGATTCTGGTACAATTGGATCTTATCTTTGTCAATATTTAAATTGTTGCTCAGTTTCGGGAAAAATAAAATTCCTGTAAGATTGAAAGGATAGTCAACGTTCAGATGGATGTTGAATAAAGGCTCCTCAAACTGCATTGGGTACAGTTCATGGTAAAATTTCATATAATCTTCATTCGTCAGCTCGCTTGGTGCAATAGTCCATGCGGGTGTTGGATTGTTGATAATATTATCCACTTCCTCGGTTTCAGCAACCGCATCTTCCGGAGCATCCTCAGGTAATGGAAGAGTATGTGTTCTGGTCCCGAATTTAATAGGAACAGGCATGAATTTATTGTATTTTGATAACAGTTCCCGGATCTTAGTTTCTTCTAAAAATTCCGTAGAATCTTCTGCAATGTGGAGAATGATTTCCGTTCCTCTGTCAGTTTTGTCAGTTGTTTCCTCGAGGGTAAATTCCGGGCTTCCGTCGCAGATCCAACGAACTGCAGCACCGTCCTTATAAGATTTTGTAAGAATTTCTACTTTTTCTGCCACCATAAATGCAGAATAGAAACCAAGTCCGAAATGTCCGATGATTCCTGCATCTTTTGCAGAATCCTTATATTTTTCCAGGAATTCTTCGGCACCGGAAAAAGCAACCTGATTGATGTATTTTTCAACCTCTTCACCAGTCATACCAATTCCCTGATCGATAATACGTAACGTTTTCTGTTCCTTGTCAATCTTAACTTCAATCTTCGGGTTTCCGTAATCAACCTTTGCTTCCCCGATACCTGTCAGGTGCTTTAATTTTAAAGTAGCATCAGTTGCATTGGAGATCAGCTCTCTCAGGAATATTTCGTGGTCACTGTAAAGAAACTTTTTAATAAGTGGGAAAATGTTTTCCACAGATACATTAATATTTCCTTTAGTCATAATAATTTTTGTTTTTTAATTTTCTATGTAAGCCTCAAAAAAAATACCATGAAGGAGAATGTGACAGAATGTCAGAAGGAGCTAAGGCTTAAATTATAAACAAAAAAAAGACAGCCCGAAAGCTGTCTTAAATTTATATATTGAAAAAATTATTTCATTTTATTTTTCAATTCTTCTTTGATTTTATTTTCCAATTCTTCAGCAAGCTCAGGATTGTCTTTTAACACATCTTTTACAGCATCACGACCTTGTCCTAATTTAGTTTCCTCATAGCTGAACCAAGAACCGCTTTTCTTTACAATTCCCTGTTCTACAGCTTGGTCAAGAATTTCTCCTGTTTTAGAAACTCCTTCACCATACATAATGTCGAATTCAGCCTGCTTGAAAGGAGGTGCTACTTTATTTTTTACAATCTTCACCTTTACACGGCTTCCGATAGCTTCATCGCCATTTTTAATAGGTGCACTTGCCTTTCTGATATCTACTCTTACAGAAGCGTAGAATTTCAATGCATTACCCCCTGTAGTTGTTTCAGGATTTCCGAACATCACACCTATTTTTTCTCTCAACTGGTTAATGAAAATTACGGTACATTTCGTTCTTGAAATCGTAGCTGTCAGTTTTCTCAATGCCTGAGACATTAATCTTGCATGAAGACCCATTTTAGAATCTCCCATTTCCCCTTCAATTTCCGCTTTTGGAGTAAGGGCTGCTACAGAGTCAATAACCACGATGTCAATTGCTCCTGAACGGATCAGGTTATCAGCAATTTCCAGAGCCTGCTCACCGTTGTCCGGCTGAGAAATGATTAAGTTTTCAAGATCGATTCCCAGTTTTCCTGCGTAACCTCTGTCAAAAGCATGCTCTGCATCAATAAATGCTGCAATTCCACCTGCCTTTTGAGCTTCTGCAATAGCATGAAGCGTTAAAGTTGTTTTACCGGAAGACTCAGGTCCGTAGATCTCAATGATTCTTCCTCTTGGATATCCACCTACTCCAAGAGCGATGTCTAATCCCAAAGATCCGGAAGGAATAACTTCAATGGTAGTATCAATCGTACTGTCACCTAAGGTCATTACAGTTCCTTTTCCGTATGTTTTATCTAGCTTGTCAAGCACTAATGCAAGTGCCTTTTTCTTATCGTCTATGTTGCTCATCTGTTGTTAAAATAATTGCTCAAAATTACGGAATTTTAACGTCAAAAACTAATATTGTTTCATGTGAAAAACTGTTTTTAACGTTAAAAAATAATAATGTTTTGAGACTGATGTTATTCATTACGAATAGAATGCAGAGTTTTATGATTCAAAACATAAAAATATTTTTTTTCCGTTTAATGTATTTGCTGTTCAGGATTCTTCTAATGAAAATTTGAATTTTTAGTAACTCTAAGATAGTCTTCCAGCACTTTCATCTGATCTTTATTTCCTTTTTTTATTCTTGTGTCCTGGCTTACCAGGTTATCATAAATTTTGTTGATAATAATTTTGGTTTTAGGAAACAGTTTCCGGTTGGGAACTTCAGGGATCCGTAGTCTTTTACATACCTCATCATCGAGAAGAAACCACGTGCAGCAAATATGCAGGTATCTCAGGTTTTTTCTTTGAAATTTGAATTTTAAGATCGGGTTTTCCAGAGATTCATTCAATAAAGAATGAGCGAGCAGAATAGAATCTTTATCTGATGGCGGCTGTACAGAAGTCCACAGGTAGAAATATTCGGTTGCCTGCTTTTTGCTTTCTGGAAGAAGATGTTCAGGAATTCCCAATAGATATCCGACATATTTCCAGAGATGGAAAATTCCTTTTTCCTCTTGAACAGAAAAAGTATTTCCTAATTTTTGAAGGCTATGAAGAAAAACGAGGCTAAACCCTATATACGTAGCCATCATATCCCACGAATTAATGGGCTCGCCCCAGTTTTCAGTATCCCATTCTTTGTAATATTTTTTAATGGAAAGTCTGGCGTAAGAGTGGATGAGGCGGGTTTTTATGGCAAATTCGTAGCCTTTTGCATGCAGTTCCAATGCATCGTAACGTGTGACATTTACCCAAAAATCCAGGGTTTCTGAAAGACGTTTTACAGCGCCCTTTTTTAATGCTTCTGTAGCGGTAAGAGGCTTGTTGAGGTAAGCATAGTCATAACCTCCCATCAGGCAGTAATCTCTTAACGAGATCAGCGAGTCCAGGTTGCTTCGCATGCAGAGTTCTGCGCCGCTTTTCAACAGGTTGTAATCAAGCCATTCAGGAATCCGTTGGGCTTGGGAGAAGAGTTTTTTTACACTTTCAGGGACATCATCTGTTTCAGAGATTCCATTTCGTATATAGCCTTCAATTTCTTTAGATGCTTCATGAAATTTTTTAGTAAGATAAACATCCCGGACAACTTCATCACCTATTGTATCTACATGATAAAAATAGGATGAAAACTTGTCAAAATCTTTAAAGCTCACTTCAGCGCTGGAAAAATCAATAAGCTGTTTCCCGTTACCTTTTCCCCAAAAACTCTTGAAATGGGGAAAATCTTTAAAGCGAGGTTGTATAATCGGTGTGTCCATTTCGTATAAAAATACAAGTTTTACACCGAAATTCAATGGTGAGATTTGTCAGTCCTTACTAAACGTTGAGAATATTAAATAAGTCCTCTTTCAAAAGCCTTTTTTACAAGTTCTTTGCTGTTTCTGGAATCTGTTTTCCGTAAAATGTTTTTTCTGTGCGTACGAACTGTATGTTCAGACAAAATCAGAGCCTGAGCTATCTCCGGCCCGGAATATCCTTTGGTGATAAGGGCAAGAATTTCCATTTCTCTTTTCGTTAGATGTTCAGAAAAATTCTCTGGTTTCGAAAATGAATCCAGCTTCACCTGGTGAAAGTCATTTCTGGGACCTATCCCGGAAACCAGAACGGTATAAGGATTTTCTTTTGTGATATGATGAATATTGGTATGGATGTTTATAGCCTGTACAGGAATTCCGGTTTCATCCTCCATAGTGATAATGGACTGATGGTGAAACAGTTCATAATTTCCTTCCGCTGTTTTCATTCTGAAGCAATAGCTGCCCTTAATATAAAGCTGATGCTCAAGTCCAATCTCTGTTATTTTGTTAATAAGGATATGTTCGGCTTTTATTACAAATTCTATATCATCAGGATGGGTAAGATCAATGACATCTTTTAAGTTTTCCGGATATGATGAAAGGCCGTGAAGCTTCAGAATGTTTTCATGATGATGAGAAAGTGTACTGTTTGTAAGGTTCAGTGCATAGTAATAAAATTCTCCTATAGCAAACATTTCGCCAATGATGCGCTCTACGGGTGGTTTATCCAGGACCTCTCTGTCTCTCCTGACGCCGGGGTATGTGTTCCAGACTTCAATGAGAGGATGTTTTTTTTCTGAATTCTCCATGAATAAATTAGTTTTAGCTAAAATAAATAAAATACTTACAAAATACCACAAAAGGGGGATTTTTTTACACTGATAAAATGCTAAACTTTGTACTAGCTAATAACCATGGCGACTCAATTCTTTTGTTCCGTTTTGTTTTATGGTTTATTTTTTTTTATAATTTGTTTAATTAAGAAAATAGTAAGTCTCAGAATATTGAATTTTTACACACGGTTTATTCGAAGTTAATTAATGAATGTTATAAAAACAGTTTAATCTTTTCTTTTTTAGTTGTTTGAAAATGATAAACTATTAGCCTCTCTTTGCTGGAGAGGTTTTTTTGTATAATATATTCTCTCAAAATATTGCTCTTTTTGATATTTAAAATCACCCAAACGGGTAATTTACTTGTATTCATGGATTTTCAAACTTTGTAGAAAACTAATAGCCATGAAAACATATGTATTACTTCTATTCCTACTGTGGGCGGGAATAGTTTTGGGACAAGAAAAAGATCAAGCAAATTTAGAAGCCGTCCTTGATCGATTAGTAAAAGCGGATACAAATTATATTAAAAATAACAGTGCACTGGTATCTATTTATACATTTAAGCAGACGGTAAAAAAAGATTTCTCCTTATTGGTAACAGGATCACCAGAAAATACCCAGGTTGGAAAATATGCCGCTCTTTCGGTTGATAAAAATGAACAGAGCTTCTCCTTTAGTCCTGTTAATTATATTGTTAATGGGGACAATGCCAATAGTCCCTTTAAACATGTATTGGCGATAAATGCTAACGGGAAGTTAAATAATAACGGTTTTTTTGATTTTTCTGACAGAAAAAAACTGCAAGTAGGAGGAAGTTGGACTGCTCTGTGGTTTTCCGGATATAATTTCCCTAAGAATTATAAGGCCCATTTGGGGATCTATGATCTGGCCAAAAAGTCTGTAATAAAGCAAGCCGGTAATGAAGCTGAATTTCAAAGAATTATACATAAGAAAATGGATACGACGTATTATAAGCAAATCTATCATCAGGAAGTCGAGAAATATGAAAATGAGGCTTATAAGAATGTCTGGACTTCAAAATTTCTTATCTGGACAAAACTTGATATTGGTTATGCCGAAGATAAATTAAAAATAATTGACAGTGTTAATGTTCAAAATTCTGTTATTGAGCCTATTAATAAAAATGTTAATGGGGGTTATTTTTCGTTATCAGGCAATCTTTTTTACGGACTGAGAAATGGTTTGGGATTCTATATCAATGCTCAGCTTTCATATTCTAAAAAGACCTCTCTTTCTGAAATATTCTCAACGGTAGAGTGGAATAAAATTCAATACAGCAGTGGAACAAATAATACAGTCTATTACGATATGGAGGAACAGAATGTTTATATTGCCAATATCAGTACGCTTAAGCAAAGATATAAAAGAGATATATCGGTGCAGATTCTCAGCTTTATTCCCCTTGGACAGCACAATTTAATAGGTTTAGATGTAAGCTATCAGAATAAAGAGTTTATCACACCGGGCTCAACTACTTTTACAAGTAATAAAAATATTTTTAGTGTAGGGATTATGTTCCCGCTGCGGGATAAGGATGGAAAAACCACCATCAATATAGAGCCTTTCTGGCGTAATACTTCTTTCAGTAATTACGATGAAGGGAAGGAGGAAAGTTTTTGGGGCGTGAAATTCGGGGTTCCTCTGAATCAGCTTTTCTAAAAAATGTATTGTAATTTATTCTAATGTACTAAACAAAAAAACCTTCCCATCGGGAAGGTTTTTTATAGCTGATTACTTATTATAAAGAAGCAGAATGTACAAGCATATCTACCAACTTGTTAGAATAACCCATTTCGTTGTCATACCAAGAAACAAGTTTTACAAAGTTTGGAGAAAGCATGATACCAGCATCTTTGTCGAAGATAGAAGTTCTCTTATCTCCTACGAAATCCTGAGAAACTACTGCATCTTCAGTATATCCTAAGATTCCTTTTAATTCACCTTCAGAAGCGGCTTTAATAGCAGCGCAGATCTCATCGTAAGAAGTAGCTTTTTCTAATCTTACAGTAAGGTCAACTACAGAAACGTCTACTGTAGGTACTCTGAAAGACATACCTGTTAGTTTTCCGTTTAATGAAGGGATTACTTTTCCTACCGCTTTAGCAGCACCTGTAGAAGAAGGGATAATGTTGTTTAATGCAGCTCTACCACCTCTCCAGTCTTTCATTGAAGGACCGTCAACAGTTTTCTGAGTTGCTGTTGTAGCGTGTACCGTAGTCATAAGACCTTCAACGATCCCGAAGTTATCGTGGATTACTTTAGCTAAAGGAGCTAAACAGTTGGTAGTACAAGAAGCGTTTGATAAAATTTTGATATCGTCAGTAAGTTCCTTGTGGTTCACACCCATTACGAACATCGGAGTGTCGTCTTTAGATGGAGCAGAAAGGATTACTTTTTTAGCACCGGCATTGATGTGAGCCTGAGCAGAATCTTTAGATAAGAAAAGACCTGTAGATTCTACGATATAGTCAGCGCCTATTTCATTCCATTTTAAATTGTTAGGATCTTTCTCAGCAGTTACTCTGATTCTTTTTCCGTTTACCACAAGGTCATTTCCTTCTACAGAAACTTCTCCCGGGAAAATACCGTGTACAGAATCATATTTTAACATGTAAGCCATGTATTCTGCGTTGATTAGGTCATTGATTCCTACTACTTCAATGTTATCTCTTTCAGTCATTGCTCTGAAAACAAGACGTCCAATTCTACCAAAACCGTTGATACCTACTTTAATTGTTGACATAATAGTTTGTTTTAGATTATAAAAAAATATTAGATTGCTAAAATTTCGGAAATCAGTAAAAGATCTTTATTGATTTCATTATGTTTTTTAATAGCTTCTTCAATTGGTGTATACACCATATCGTTGGAACGCATTCCGGCCATTACATTTGTTTTTCCTTCCATGAGTCCCACTACGGCACCGTAACCAAGTCTGCTTGCCAGAACCCGGTCTGCACAGCTGGGAGAACCACCTCTCTGGATATGTCCTAAGATCGTTACACGGATATCGTAATCAGGGAATTCCTCTTTAGTCTGCTTAGAAAGCTCGTAGATGTTCCCAAGTTTTTCACCTTCGGCTACCACAACGATGCTTGATGCTTTTCCTGTTTTCTCAGCTTTTCTGAAATTGGCGAAAAGATCTTCCATGCTGTCTTTCTTCTCAGGAATAAGAATATCCAGAGCACCGGTAGCCAATCCACTGTTTAAAGCGATGAAACCTGCATCACGGCCCATTACCTCTACAAAGAAAACCCTGTTGTGGGATGTTGCCGTATCACGGATCTTGTCAATAGCTTCCATAGCGGTATTTAAAGCCGTATCGTAGCCAATCGTATTATCAGTTCCGAAAATATCATTATCGATAGTTCCCGGTACACCAATTACCCTGATCCCGAATTCTTCGTTGAAAATCTTTGCCCCGGTAAAAGTCCCGTCACCTCCAATGCACACCAATGCATCCACACCATGTTTCACACAGTTGTCATAAGCTTTCTGACGTCCTTCAGGAGTTCTGAATTCTACAGATCTGGCAGATTTAAGAATTGTTCCGCCCTGGTTGATTATATTTTTTACAGAACGGGGGCCCATTTTCAGGAAATCATCATGGATGAGTCCATTATAGCCTTCCCTTACTCCGTAGCATTCGATATTATAATAGTTTGCAGTTCTAACGACCGCTCTTAATGCTGCATTCATACCCGGAGAGTCACCTCCTGAAGTAAGAACTGCAATTTTTTTTACAGCACTTTCTTTCATCTAGTAAAAAATTTCGAACACAAATTTACAAAAACAAGTTCAGATAATGGCAGTAAGTTCATAAGAGTTTTAAATATAAATAATTAAAAGCTTCTAAAATTTGAAGGCTTAAAAAAATACTTCGTTGTTTTTTTCTGAGAATTTACATCAAGATATAAATACCAAGAACAGCTTCATGTAAATTTTGTGTTGCAGCTTGTGTTTCATCATATTTTATGATCGGACTGCCACAAGGTTTCAGTTTAAAATTTTCAACAAAATAACCGAAAGTGTCCGGTTATTTTCAGTCCATATATAACCTTCAGGAGCGGAAATCCTTTTCCTGATCGTATTTTTTTATCTTTATTGAAATGGATGGAGCTTTGGAAATCCGGGTTCCTGCAATTTCTATCTTCCGGGCAAATAAAGATTTGTCGTTACTGCAGGCTGAGGTGAATCTATAGTGACCACTATCGGAATAATTCTTTTCATGTAGTTTTATTCAGCCATAATGTAATCACAAATATCTGAGATTTTGAAAATGAATAAATGAAAAGGGAGAAATTAAGAATGAAAGTGAAAAAATCATAGAATAATCTAAGCCTTTTCATCTTCAGGAATCAAAAGTTTTCCCCAGTCATTCAGCTGCCAGAGAATCTCTACCAGTTTTTTTCCAAGCTTGGTCAATGTATATTCTACCCGGGGAGGTAGCTCATTAAAAGACTGTTTGGTCAGAATACCGTCTTCTACCATTTCATTGAGCTGCTGATTTAAAACCCTACGGTCTACTTTGGCAATCCCCCGAAGAAATTCACTAGGCCGTTTCTTGCCTTCATGGATCTGCCATACAATTGGGATTTTCCATTTTCCACTAATGGTATTCACGGCTATTTCCAGTGGACAGATTTTATTTTCTTCAGCTTTCTCCTTTGTTTTCATAAAATTGACTTTTTTACCCCTATGGGTGGAAAATATGCGTTATTGTCTATTTTGATTCACTTTTAGACCTTTGTAAAAATAATAAAATTAAAAGATGAATATTCTGGCTAAACAGATTGACGAATTGAATCATACATTGTCTTCCCGGCTTCCAAACGAGGTTTTGCAGGCATTTGAAAAGTCTATAGAAGAATTGAAAACCAGAAATCTGGAAGAAGGCAGCCTTAAAGTAGGTGATAAAATGCCCGAATTTTCTCTTCCCAATACTATGGGGCAAATGATATCGTCTGGAGAAATTCTTAAAAAAGAAAAAATGATCCTGGCTTTTTACAGAGGAAACTGGTGCCCGTACTGTAATCTTGAGCTGAGGTCTTTACAGCAAACTCTTTCAAGAATAAAAAATGAGAATGCTTTTTTGGCCGCAGTGTCTCCACAAACTTTATATCATTCCAGAACGACGGCTGAGAAAAACAATCTTGGTTTTAATGTTTTGACGGATGCCGACAATACTTTTGCGAAAAAGTTGGGAATTGTTTTTCAGTTGCCGGATTTTATATTACCTTATTATCAGAGCCTCGGTATTGAGCTTACAGATTTTAATAATAATGAAGAAAACACCCTGCCGATTCCTGCTGTATTTGTAGTGGACAGAAATGGGTACATTATTTTCAGATTTTTAGATGTAAATTACATGAACAGACTGGATATTGAAGAACTGATTAAAGTATTATGACAGAAAAACGAAAAGGTGCCCGCTCCATAAAAGACATCCCTGATGATATCCTTGAAAAACTGAATCAGGGAAAGATTGAAAGTGTGAATCTTACAGAATGGCTGGCTGTAGATCAAAAACAGTTGTTGGAGAATTTTCTTTTGCAGCAGAACCGAAAGGAATATTTAGAACCTATATTAAAAGACGTCAGTAATCTGAAAAAACAAACGGTTAATACCATTAATGAAGCGATTGGTCTTGGCATATTCAATGAAGTCTTAAAAAATAATGATGATGAATTTTTACCCATTGTTTCCGGGCATACATCTGATCTTGTAAGATGCTGGGGAACCTATATGGTGGGAAGAAATAATGCTTTAACTATAAAAGAAAAACTGGAGAAAATACAGCAGTTTGCTTCCGACGGACATTTTGGAGTAAGAGAAATTTGTTGGATGGCAGTGAGATCTGAGATTGCAGACGATCTCGAAGAAAGCCTGTTCATATTGTCAGAGTGGACTGATCACGAAGATGAATACATCAGACGCTTTGCCAGTGAGTCAACGAGACCACGTGGAGTCTGGTGTGCACATATTGAAAAATTAAAAGAGAATCCTGCATTGGGGCTTGAAATTTTAGAACCCATGAAATCAGATTCATCCAGATACGTTCAGGACAGCGTAGGGAACTGGCTGAACGACGCCAGTAAATCCTGTCCAGAATTTGTAACAAAAACCTGTGAAAGATGGCTCCGGGAAAGCCCAACAAAAGAAACCATGTATATTATCAAAAAAGCTTTGCGAACAATTCAAAAAGATAGGAATTAATATATCATTAAATCACCGTTTTTCCGTCAAGTACTTCCAATACCTCTTTGGAACATGTTGAATATGAAGTTTAAGGTTCTTCCTTTCCACAATATTGGTCTTTGTAAAATACCGTTGCCACAACTTTTGATAATTGTTTTCATCATCATGAAACTTCTCCTGGTATCGGTGCAGATCCAATTTTTCATCCGGATAAAAAAACTCACAGTTCTCCAGGTCATATAGAATTCCGTAATTCCGTCTTAGGTCGTAGATCATCCATTTCTGGTCCTGGTAGCGGTTTTTAAAGTGTTTTCGGATCAGTGGAAGAACATCGAAATCAGGATCTATTTTTGCAAAGAAAACTTCGTCCTGCATTTTTTCAAATCGTACAAAAGCCGTCATTCTGTGCCTTTCACGATCTACAGATTTACAGATCTTTGAAATTTTAAGCATCTCTTCATCTGCATAATTCTGAAGAATATTTTTCCCAGGGTGCCGGATGGATTGTTTTACAGCAGAAAGAATAAGATGCTCCCGTTCCGGATCTTCGGAAAGGAAAACTTTCAGAAGCTGTTGAACGCCTGATCTTCCGATATGCTGTTCCAGTTTGTTGAATACTCTTTCCGCTTTATCGCTTTGTGTAATCACTGTATGAATTTCGGCAAAAATATTTTCCTGATGAAACCTTTCCTTACTGGCAATTCCCACATCTTGATACCGGTATTCAAAAACTTCAAATACAGCAGTTAAAAGTCCGTCAAAACTTCCGTCATAAAGTAATGTTGTCATTGGAATACAAATATTTTTTTTAAAATACAAAAATGAGTCCTTCTTAGTATTTTATTTTGTTTCTTTGAAACAGTAGCAGAATGTATAAAATACAGATGGTAAAGATGATAAAAAATATTCTTTTAACCCTGATCTGTCTGATCAGTTTTCAATTGAAATCACAGTCAGTTCAGCAATTAAAAAAAGAATTGCAGCAAATAATATCTACGAAGAATGCAACGTTTGGAATTTCTGTCAAAGGAATTGAAGATAAAGATACTTTGAGCATCAATGGAAATAAGAGAATGCCGATGATGAGTGCTTTTAAATTTCATATTGCATTAGCCGTTCTGGATCAGGTGAATAAAGGGAAACTCCGGTTGAATCAGAAATTTTTCATTAAAAAAGAAGAACTTCATCCTAATACCTGGAGCCCGATCAGAGACGGGTTTCCTGAAGGGAATATGGATCTGACCCTTGATCAGCTGCTGAGATATACCGTTTCGCACAGTGATAATAACGGCTGCGATATATTACTGGAGATCATTGGCGGAACGCAAACGGTTCAAAAATTCATTAATAAAAAAGGGATTCAAGATTTTACCATACGATTCAACGAACAACAAATGTCCGGGGAAAATCTATACGGTAACACTACAACGCCTATTGCAACTACCGAACTTCTTGATAAATTCTACAAAGGAAAAATTTTAAAGGAAGCTACAACAAAATATCTGTACACCATCATGGTGGAAACATCCAGAGGATTGACATGGATGAAAGCAGGCTTGCCTGAAGGTACTGAACTGGCACACCGTACGGGGATTTCCGGGACCAATGAAAAAAATCTCAGAGCTGCCATGAATGATGTGGGGATTGTAAAGCTTCCCAACGGGAAACATTTTATACTTTCCATCTACCTGAAAAATATTACAGAAGATAGAGCAGCCACAGAAAAAACGATCGCAAATATCGCCAAAACAGTATGGGAATATTATTCAAAAAAATAAATTTGATACGGGAGATATCAGTTTTAAAACAAACTTAGTTGCTGTGAAAACTGATTGTGAAACTTGGAAGAACTTCCGCCTACAACTAGCTTTCTCAAATTTTTATCTGTTAAATATTTCAAGTAAGCATTTCCAGCATTGAAATCAATAAAATATTTTGCACGGTTGACAGCAGCACCCAGCTTTTTCAAATGATCCATATTTAAGACCTGAAAACGACGTGCCTGAATGATTTTCTGCGCAGTTTTTACGCCAATTCCCGGAATCCTTAAAATCATTTGATAATCGGCAGTCTGCAGATTAACAGGGAATTGGTGAAGATGCCTCAAAGCCCAGCTGAGCTTAGGATCCACTTCCAGGTCCAGAAATGGCATATGAGGATCCAGAATTTCCTCAGCTTTAAAACCATAAAAACGCATCAGCCAATCCGATTGATACAAGCGATTTTCACGAAGCATCGGAACTTCCGTAGTAAGAGAAGGAAGCCTTTTATCTTCCAGAACAGGAACATAACCGGAATAATAAACCCTTTTAAGACTGAAATTTTTATAAAAATGATCGGCCACTTTGATGATCTGCAAATCATTTTCATTGGTTGCCCCCACGATCATTTGCGTAGATTGTCCTGCCGGAGCAAACTTAGGAACCTTTCTGAAAATTTTCTTTTCATCTTTATATTGAGCAATTCCATTCTGAATATATTTCATAGGATTCAGCATATCCTGACGGTTTTTTTCAGGTGCTAATAATTTCAGTCCGCTTTCTGTAGGAATTTCAAGATTGATAGATAATCTGTCCGCATAAAGAGCGGCTTCCTGCATTAGCTCATCACTTGCTCCCGGAATAGATTTTAAATGAATATAGCCGTTGAAATTTTCTTCTAAACGTAATTTTTTTGCCACTCTTACCAGACGTTCCATCGTCGTATCAGCGTTTTTAAATATGCCAGAGCTTAAAAAAAGTCCTTCAATATAATTTCTGCGGTAAAAATTAATGGTCAAATCTGTTACCTCTTCCACAGTGAAGGCTGCTCTCTTAATATCATTGGAACTTCTGGATACACAGTAGGCACAGTCATAGATACAATGGTTGGTCAGCAGGATTTTGAGCAGGGAAACACATCGCCCGTCCTCTGTATAGGTATGACAGATCCCGCTTACGGAACTGTCTCCTAAAGCACCTTTTTTATTCTTTCTCGTACCTCCGCTTGATGAGCAGGAAACGTCATATTTCGCTGCATCCGCAAGGATTTCGAGTTTTTCTTTCAGGCGTTCAAAATTCATTTTTCAGAAGGATGTTATAATTTGTATCTAAATTCTGTTCAAAAGTAGTTCCAAAATTGATAAATATCAATTTTTTTCAATAGAAGTTATCAACAACAGAGACTTTCAAAATTACTATCTTTACACTTATTAAATTTATGCTATGAATCATAAACCGGTAGAAGGTTTCTCTAAACTTACAAAGCAGGGGAAAATCGATTGGCTTGTCAGCGAATACCTTGAAGGAAACGAAGAATATCAAAATATATTAAAACAATACTGGAACGAAAATGCTGATCTTCAGAAACTCCATGAAGAGTTTTCTGAAAATACGATCTCCAATTTCTATATGCCTTACGGAATTGCCCCGAATTTCTTAATTGACGGGAAATTATTTGCTCTTCCAATGGCCGTTGAAGAGAGTTCAGTAGTAGCAGCCGCTTCAAAAGCCGCTAAATTCTGGATTGATAAAGGAGGTTTCAAGACAACCATCATCAATAACGAAAAACTAGGACATACCCACTTCATATTCAATGTAGAGTCTCATAAGCTTTTACATTTTTTTAATTTCAAATTAAAGAAAAAACTGTTTGAAGCCACAGAAGATATTACCGCCAATATGAGAAAACGAGGCGGTGGAATTCTGGATATCAGATTAATTGATAAAACCTCAGAAATGCCTGATTATTATCAGCTTAAAGCAAGCTTTGATACGGTAGATTCCATGGGTGCGAATTTTATCAATTCGTGTCTTGAGCAGTTTGGAAAAACAATGAAGCAGGAGATTGCAACGAGTGAAGATTTCACACAGGAAGAAAAAAACTCGCTTCAGATCGTGATGAATATTCTTTCCAACTTTACACCGGACTGTCTCGTAAGAGCTGAGGTTTCATGTAAAATTGAAGATTTAAAAGATGACAGTGGGATTTCGAATGAAGAATTCGCAAGAAAATTCAAACAGGCCGTTACCATTGCTGAAATAGAGCCTTTCCGTGCAACCACACATAATAAAGGCATAATGAATGGGGTAGATGCAGTAGTAATCGCTACAGGAAATGATTTCAGAGCAACAGAAGCCTGTGCTCATGCCTACGCAGCGAGAGACGGACAGTACAGATCTCTAACGCATTGTACAACAGACAATGGAATTTTCAGATTCTGGATCGATCTTCCCATTTCTGTAGGAGTAGTTGGAGGACTTACGAACCTTCACCCATTAGTAAAATTCTCCTTGGCATTACTTGGGAAACCATCTGCGCAGGAATTGATGAGCATTCTGGCTGTTTCCGGACTTGCCCAGAATTTCGGAGCTCTCCGTTCTTTGGTGACAACCGGTATCCAGAAAGGGCACATGAAGATGCATCTGTTGAATATTCTAAACCAAATGGGGGCGACGGAAGAGGAAAAACAGCATTTTGTGAACTATTTTAAAGACAAAACGGTAAGCCATCATGAGGTTATTCATGAATTTAACAGATTAAGAGCTCAATGATGCTGCAGATTATCCTACCTATAGTATTTATCATCTTCGGAATCTTCCTGAAGAAAACAACGTCACCGGGCTTTAGAAATTCTAAAAAGCTTTCCAATCTCTTTATTATATTAGGAATCTCGACGTTGGTGGCAAAACTGATTTTAATTTACATTCATTCAAAATAATGAGAAAGAAAATGGTATTCTTCCTGATAATTTCTGGTTTAAGTTTTTCTCAGCAGAAAAATGTAAAAATCAGTGATTTGCAGCCGAAATCTGAAGATACTGTTTTTCCGGTTGTTTCCTATCCCGGAAATCCTTTGGCTGAAAATAAAATCAATACCTTTCTGCAGGTCAATGAACTGGAATATGTACCGAATTCAGGCCCTGATCCTTTTAAAAAGGCTGCCACTGCGACCAATTCCTATACCAATTATCTCTATTTTTACAGTTGGGAAAAATTAGAAACCCCTAAAAATATTTTAAGTATTGGTATAGATGGCGAGGCTTCGGGAGCTTATCCGGAAGGTTTTTCCAAATGGATTAATTTTGATCTCAGAACAGGAAATTTTATTAATTGTCCCGATTTATTTCAGCCCAACGCTGTTAAAACGATTGAAAACTTAATCAATCAGAAAATTAGGAAAAGAGTTGATGATTTTCTTAAAGAGTTGAAAGCCGATAAAAATCCTACAGAAGAAATTCAGGAGCAGATAGCAATCTATGAAGACTGTTTTTTAGAACATACTCTGGAATATATTGAGTTCCGTTTTGGAAAGGATCAATTGACTTTCGTTGCAGGAAGATGTTCCAATCATGCGATGAGAGCATTGGATGATCTGGGAAGTCACAGCATTGAAATTTCTTATAAAGACCTAGAAAAATATTGGAGTCCTTACGCAAAAAATCTTCTGTCAGGTTCTGAAAAAACTGATGCAACAAGTTTCCAGTATAAGCTGTTGAAAGGAAAAATTGATCGATACCCCATTACAGTCCTGATCAAACATCTTTACACGGATAATGAAGAACATGCTTTTTCTGCCATGTATTGGTATGATAAAAATAAAAAACTGATAGAATGGAACGGAAAGATGAAAAGAAATCATATTTCCATTACGGAAAATGACCGCTATGATGAAGAATTGGAAAAATGGATTCCGAGGGCTTTTATTGAGGCTAATAAAAAAGGTAGCAAGATTACCGGAACCTGGCAGGATTATAAAACAAAAAAATATTTAAATCTAGAATTAGAAGAATTATAAAAATGAAAACAATTACTTTAATTTTTGGTGCTGCGTATGGAATGCTGTCTGTGATTCTGGGCGCCTTCGGAGCACATGCTTTAAAAAAAATATTGTCTGTAGAAAGACTTGAAAGCTTTGAAACAGGAGTGAGATACCAGATGTATGCCGCATTTTTCTTACTGATCATCGGATATATTTTAAAATTTGAAACTTCGTCTGAAAAATGGACTTCCATTTTGATGATTGTGGGAACCATGTTATTTTCTTTCAGTATTTATTTCCTTAGTCTGCAGGATTATCTGGGGGCAAACCTTAAATTTTTAGGACCTGTTACTCCGCTGGGAGGGCTTTTTATGATCCTAAGCTGGGGAATGCTTATTCTTTACTTTGCTAAAAACAGAATTTAGGCTATTAGTAGATGTGAATTGTCAATGGTCAATTGTGAATTTTAACAGATTGACTATTCACCATTCACTTGCGAGGCAAAATTGACCATTGAGCAGAAATGTATAAAAATCAATTCAAATGAAAATCAATAGAAGAAGACGGTTAATAAAAACATTGAATCTTCTGGATCAACCCATAAGATTCAATCCTTTTTTATTCAGCCGGACTTTTTTTATGTGGGCTTTTACAGGTCTTGTGGGAGGAGCTATTGCAGGAGGTTACTGGATCGTGTTGGAACATTTTACTGAATTTCTAGCTGGATTTCAAGGCTGGATGGTTATCCCTACCATGGCTGTGTGCGGTTTGCTGGCAGGACTTGTGATTCATTTCATCGGAGATCCCGGAGAAATCCATCTGATCGTTAATAATATCAGGTTTAATAAAGGAAAATTAGAGCCGAAAAATAATCCTTCCATGATTTTGTCATCACTTTTTTGTGTGGCATCGGGTGGAAGTTTAGGTCCTGAAGCACCTTTGGTTCAGGTAACAGGATCTACCGGAACCTGGTTGGGGAAAATTTTCAGGCTGAAAGGAGAGGAACTTCGTTCATTGAGCATTGCCGGAATGGCTTCTGGTTTTACCGCCTTGTTTGGCGCACCGCTTGGAGGAAGCCTTTTTTCTCTTGAAATTCTGCACCACAAACATGCGGTGGAGTATTATAAAGCTATTATTCCAGCACTGGTTGCGAGCTGTTTCAGTTATGTGATGTTTGCTCTGATCATTCATTTGGGAATTGGCGCAACATGGGATCTGAAGGCTTATCATTATTCAGGAGTGTATGATTTTATCTATGCCTTTTTATTCGGGGTAGTGGCTACCGTTTTCGGGTGGATATTTATTTTCGTAGTAAAATTCTTCAAAAAAGTTTTTGAATACAGAGCTTTCCCGATTTATATGAAAACTCTGGTTGGAGGAATTCTCTTAGGCGTTATTGCTTATAATTTTCCGATTACAAGATACTTTGGTCATCATGAGATCAATGAGCTGATCAACGGGAATTTTGCCCTGAATTTTTTGATCGTCATTCTGGTTTTTAAAATCATAGCCATTGCGATTACCGTGACTTCAGGGTGGAGAGGAGGTTTCATTATCCCGCTGTTTTTTGTAGGCACCACTTTAGGGCTGATTCTTCACCAGCTGTTTCCTTCGGTTGATACTACTTTAGCCATTGTGAGCTGTATGGCTGCTATTAATGCCTGTGTGACCAGAACGCCAATGAGTACTACGATTATTCTGGGAACTTTAACCGGCTTTACCTATTTCGTTCCGATACTTTTTGCCAGTTTAACAGGGTATTTCCTGGCTCCGAAAATACCGTTCATCGGCTCGCAGTCTGAAAAATTATCCGAAGAATAGAGCAAATTTTGTAAACATGTTAAAAATCAAGTTCACCGCACTTTAATTTTTAAGTCAATAAACTTGAACTTCCATGTCTTTTTAGTAAATTTGTCAACCTTTAAATTTTAAAATAAAATAATAAAAATAATATGAATCTTCACGAGTATCAATCAAAAGAGATTTTATCAAAGTATGGAGTAGCTATCCAACGCGGTTTCGTAGCGAATAATGTAGACGAAGCTGTAGCAGCTGCAGAAAAGCTTACTGCTGAAACCGGAGCTCAGGCTTGGGTTGTAAAAGCACAGATTCACGCAGGTGGTCGTGGTAAAGGTGGTGGTGTTAAGTTCTCTCCAAACATGGATAAGCTTAAAGAAAATGCACAGAACATCATCGGAATGCAGTTGGTAACCCCACAAACTTCTGCTGAAGGTAAAAAAGTACACTCTGTTTTGGTTGCAGAAGACGTTTATTATCCTGGAGAATCTGAAACTAAAGAATTTTATGTTTCTATTCTTTTAGACAGAGCTGAAGGTAAAAATACAATTGTATATTCTACTGAAGGCGGAATGGATATTGAGCATGTTGCAGAAGTAACTCCTCATTTAATCCACAAAGAAATTATTGATCCTGCTTTAGGTCTTCAGGGATTCCAGGCCAGAAAAATTGCTTTCAACCTGGGTCTTGAAGGAAACGCATTCAAAGAATTCACAAAATTCATTGCATCTCTTTATAATGCTTACACTGGAATTGATGCCTCTCTTTTTGAAATCAACCCTGTATTAAAGACTTCTGATAACAAAATTATCGCTGTTGATGCTAAAGTAACTTTGGACGACAACTCATTATTCCGTCACAAAGATTTAGCTGAACTAAGAGATACAAGAGAAGAAGATCCAATGGATGTTGAGGCGGGTGAAGCCGGTCTTAACTTCGTGAAGCTTGACGGTAATGTTGCTTGTATGGTAAATGGAGCTGGCCTTGCAATGGCAACGATGGATATCATCAAATTATCAGGTGGTAACCCTGCTAACTTCCTTGACGTAGGAGGTACTGCTGATGCTCAGAGAGTTCAGACAGCTTTCGGAATTATCCTGAGAGATCCTAACGTAAAAGCTATCCTGATCAATATCTTCGGAGGTATCGTAAGATGTGACAGAGTGGCTCAGGGGGTTGTAGATGCTTACAGAGCTATGGGAAGCCTTCCTGTTCCTTTGATCGTAAGATTGCAGGGAACTAACGCTGTAGAAGCTAAAAAATTAATTGACGATTCAGGTCTTCCTGTACATTCAGCAATTACTTTAGAAGAAGCTGCAAACAAAGTAAAAGAAGTTTTAGCATAAGCCTTAACTTTTAAATAATACAGAAAACCGTTTCATTTTGGAACGGTTTCCTTTTTTACCACAAAAGTCACAGACGTTTTTCATGTTAAACACTTTAGATCACTTTAGCTTAAAAGTTTTACCATCCTGAAAACAATAAGTTCACATAAGCAGAAAATCAAAGATTTTCTTAAAAACTTAAGTGTACTTTCTATGCACAATCTATTTAACTTTAAAATAACTTAAGTGTCAAAGAACTTTTGTGACTTTTGTGGTTGAATTTAATTTTTTGTAGCCCGATAACATCAGAGATGTACCTTTAAATCAAAGTATCAGAAATAATTTGAAGCATAAAAAAACCGCTTAAAAAAAGCGGCTGATATTTTATTTGTCCTGATTTTCGGCAGGAAGAGATTCTCCATTCGTAATGCTGATGCTTGTAGGCGTTACCAGTTTAATATTGTCTGTATCCAGGCGTTCTTTGATCTTCAGGTAGGCTTCACTTTTTACCTGAACCATATTGGCTCCTACTCTCATCCAGAATTTAACCTGAAGATTGAAATTACCCTGTTTTAAATCAGTGAAAATAACTTCCGAAGTATCCAGCCTGTCTACACCATCCAGTTTTTTAATCACATCCAGCATCCCTTTCTGAGCATTACTGATATCTTCATCCGCAGGGATTTCGAAGTTTAAAATAACCCTGCGCTGCGGCGAGGCTGTAATATTGTAAAAAGGGGCATTGAAAATTACCTGATTGGGGATGTAAGCTTTCTTTCCGTCATCGGTAATAATTTTTGTTGTTAAAAAACCTATTTCCTGCACCGTTCCGGAATGTGTTCCGATCGTAATGTAATCTCCAATTTTAAATGCTTTGTCAATTCCGATCAACATTCCTGAAAAAATACTTGATACCAGATCCTTCAAAGCCACCCCGGCAATCACCCCGGCTACTCCTAAACTCCCGATAAACTTCCAAAGGAAACCGCTGAAGCCCATTATTTCGAGCGCGATAAAGGTTCCCATTAGCATGATCAGAAACCTGAATACGCTTATTAAAGTAACAAGAGAGCTTTCCTTCTGACTCTTAGGTAAAAATTTGTGAAATAATTTTACAGCACCTAAACTTAAGTATTTACTGGTAAGAAGAAAAAAAGAAAATACTAAAATTCCAACGATAAGCTTTGGCGTAAGCTCGGCAAACCTCATATACCAGCTTTCCAAAACCTTATAAATAACATCTAGATAGCTGTATCCATTGTTCTGCATGAAAAAAAATTTATTAAAGATAAATAAATTTCAACAAAAATTTTGCCAGTCTCAAAAAGTCTACTAAATTTGTAGACTAACAAAGCAAAATATTATGTCACTTAAATTAGGAGATACAGCACCGGACTTTCAGGCCGAAACATCTTTAGGCGATATTAGATTTCACGAATTTTTAGGGAATTCGTGGGGGATTTTATTCTCACATCCTGCAGATTATACTCCGGTATGCACTACAGAGCTGGGATATACATCAAAGCTGAAATCGGAATTTGATAAAAGGGGAACAAAAGTTATCGCATTAAGTGTAGATGGAGTAGAAGACCATCAAAGCTGGATTAAAGATATTAACGACACCCAGAATACGGAGGTACAGTTTCCTATTATTGCAGATAAAGACAGGCAGATTTCGGAGCTCTATGACTTTATTCATCCTAAAGCTTCAGCGACAGCTACCGTAAGGTCTTTACTGATCATTGATCCTGACAAAAAAATAAGGCTGATCATTACTTATCCTGCTTCTACAGGAAGGAATTTTAATGAGATTCTCAGAGTGCTGGACTCTCTTCAGCTGGCAGATTCATATAAAGTAGCTACACCTGTCAACTGGGAAAATGGAGATGATGTTATCGTACCGCCTGCTATTTCAACAGAAGATGCCAGAAAGATATTTCCAAAAGGAGTGACAGAAGTAAAGCCGTATCTGAGATATACGCCCCAACCCAATACATGATTTATTTGATTTTTTATAGTTTAGTTTTAATTTGTACGAAAATCGCCCCGAAATATTTCGGGGCGATTTCATTTTTTTTATTCAAGTGAATATAAAGTGATTATTTTAAATCATTAGCTACTTCTTTAGCTTTTGAAGTTGGTAAATAAATACTGAATCCTACGTTGAATGTAATATTAGAATTTAAACCTTCACTACCAAATCCAGCTTGACCCTGATATTTAACCAGTCCTTCTAAACCGATGTTTGGAGTAATAAAGTAAGAGTAACCTGGGCCTACACCAAAGTCAAGACCTGTTGTAGAATTACCGTTTTCAACAGACGATCCTCCGATTCCAACATTACCTTCAAAGAACCAACGTCCGTGATTTAATAAATTGTCCACTCCTTTTTCACCCGGAGACAGATAATAACGACCCAATCCACCCACTGCATAATCAAATCTTGTTGGACTGCCATTAGTAACTTTACTAATTCCTAAATTAACATATCCACCCACTGCAACATTGTCTTCTATAAAATAAGCACCTTTAGGCTGAATAGCAATGCTATATCCTCCACCAGTATTTAAACCAAAATTACTTGTTAAAAGGCTACTTCCTACCAGCCAGTTACCTTTTTGAATTTGAGCGTTAGCTGTTGCAGTCAAACCTGTTGCTGCCAATATTCCTGCAAAGATTAGTTTTTTCATAATTTATTATTTTAATAATTAAATGTTACCATTTGTAGATTAAACAAAAAACAAGAAATGTGCCAAGCTTCTTAATTTTAGATAAAAACTCAGAATAAATGTTAATTTGTGGGTAATCGAAATGTGAATTATATAGTCTTTTTTTTGATAATTTTATAATTTAAATGCACAAAAGAATGACCGAAATAATAAGGCCTGCAATGGTGAATTTTATTCCGCGTTTGAAAGCTTTTGTTTTAGGGTTAAACATCCAGAAACTGGAGATCACAAAGAAAAATAAAGAGATCCCGAAAAATGTATTCAGAGGTGATAATGTTTCTTTTGACTGAGATTTATGAAGTTTAACCATTTTGTCCAGAACAAATGGAAGTTCTTTTTTAGAATATTTTGCCTTTCCGGTAGATGCATCGTAGGTTCCCTGTTTAAAATAGATGATAGCCCCCTCCGTTTTTTCTGCTTCCAAACCTTTGATTTTCAGTTCTTTTCCAAGCTCTTTCTCTGTAAGATTAACTGCAATAGTTTTATCATATTTTTTTTCTTTTTTAAGAAAATCAGTATCCCTGTAAACGAGTAATACTCCGCTCAATGCATAAACTGCCATTATTCCTGCAAGAAAAAAACCCAGATAGCGATGTGTAACCCTCATAAAACTTCTTGTATCTTTGATCTTATCCATATCGTATATCTTTTTTTATATTTAAAAATGGAAACTGCAAAAATGCAATTTCCACTTTGAATGATGAAATTATATAATAATTCTAAAGTTTGTAGGTAAGCGTAAAATAATAGTTTCTTGGCGTGATAGGATTTACAGAATAATTTTCATGTACATTGTAATTCACTACATCGAACAGGTTGCCCACTTTTCCCTGGATAGAGAATTTCTTCCATTCGTAGCCTAAGGATACAGATACAGTAGTATAATCCTTTAATTCAAATACTCTGCTTACCCCATTTCTGGCAGCTAAACTATTACTTCCGGTCTTGGTATCATTCCATCCTGCAAGGCGATCACCAATATAGTAAGCTCCAGCGCCTATTTTTAATCCCTTGGCAAAACGTGTAAATTTATAGAATACCGATGCATTGGCTGTGGTAGCGGGAGTTCTTACTAATCTTTGTTTTTCAACATATCCGAAAGTATCCGGGGTATCCAGATAAACAGAATTATTATAAGAGAATCCTCCAATAATTGATAAATTTTCTGTAGGATTTCCTGTGATATCCAGTTCTACACCGCGGCTTCTCATTTTTCCTGCGAAATCTTTTAAAAGGCCGTTAGGGTCTATCTGTAATCCTGCATCATTTAAAGCAACCTGATAATAATTTTTATATAAAATCTGGTAAACAGTAAGATTAACGGCGAGAGCATTATTAAACAAATTTTTCTTTGCTCCTACTTCATATTGGTCAATATAAGTAGGTCTAAGAGCTTGATCTTGTCTATCTAAACCAACATTATTGGAGAATGAGTTAGTGTAGGTTGCGAATACTGATAAATTATCATTTGGCATATATATAATACCTGCTTTTGGCGATATAGCCATATTGGAAGAGCTTGAAAACGGAACATAAGGGGTAGTGTTATCCTTAAAATTTACTTTTCTTGTGCTTTTGTTTTCTACATAGGACCATCTTAAGCCAGCAAGTACCTTAAGTTGTTTTGAAATACTGATGAAATCCTGAGCATATACTCCTATTCTCTGCGTAGGAATTCTTGTACGCTCAAATTTGGCTATATGTTCCGCAGTAGGCATACCACCACTTGCCCATGTAGATGGATCGTCCAAATAAACTAGGCCGTTAGGGTTTCCGTTTGTGCCGAACAAATAAGCAGTCCCATATAATGCCTTTTTAGGATCTGCAATAGTGGGGTCATAATAAGTATAGGAATCAGCAATACCATAATCAGCATCTGCTCCTATTAAAACTTTATGATTAATTTTTCCTGTGTTGAACTCACCATTGATGTTAGCCTGGAATGATGTGTAATTTTGCTCGTTGTAAGTTCTGTTTAAAGGTCTTTTCCATGCTAATCGATTACCGGTTGTATATTCCCACTGTATCCTTTCTGTGGAAAAATAATCCTTAGTGTAATTTTGATAAGAAGCGGTGGCATTCAATGACCATCTTTCGCTGAACTGATGATTGAACGTAATGTTGGTTGATAATTGCTCTACATTCTGATACTGCCAGTCTGTTCCCAGAAAAGCATTTCTTGGCAGCAGATTATTCATAGAGTAGCTTTTGTCAGCATTGGTAATAGAACCAATTCCAAAATCGGGGGTGAAATTATTCTTAAGATAATCCGCTTCTACAATTAATTGAGATTTCGGGCTTAAGTTGAATAAAAATGAAGGATTGAAGTAGTACTTCTCAGATTCTACAACATCTCTGAAACTTTCAGCATACTCATAAGCACCATTAACTCTGAATGCAATGTTTTTAGATAAAGGCCCATAAATATCAACTGTTGGCTTATAGGAGTTCCAGCTTCCGCCGTTCAGTCCTACACTTCCGCCAAAATTAAATTTAGGCTTTTTAGTGATCATATTAATGATTCCTCCTGCAGCTGTATTTCCGTACAGCATCGCATTGGCTCCTTTAAGTACTTCAACTCTTTCCAGGCCGCTTACTTCAGGAAAAACACCACTGTTAACTCTTGCACCGTTTTTAAAAATATTATCATTTCCCAAAATAAATCCACGTCCTCCAAAACTGTCCTGAGAATTTCCTCTGGATGATGTAACGTACATACCGTTTACATTTTGAAGAACATCGCTCAATTGTTTAGCCTGTTGTTGCTCAATAATTTCGTGAGTTACAATGGAGATTGGCTGAGGGGTTTCCATTACCGTAAGGGCAGATTTTGTAGATAGGGGTCTTGCCTGGTTTGGATTACCCGTTTTATGAAGATTAATGTCTTCAATGGTTTGGGTTCTGATAGTATCTGTTTCAGTATTTTTCATTTGTGCGCCTAAAGACAGGGCTGCCAATAAAAATCCTAAAGATGCAAGTTGTTTGTTCATTTTATTTTTATGTAGACTAGTTTTAAATAGCGGCAAAAATAAGAATTTTCCAAATATTAATTTAGAATTGATAAAAATAATAAAATGATTTAAATCATACTTTATGAATGCTGTAAAAATATCGATTGCTTCTGTAACCTGTTAAACTAAGGATTATTGAATATATTTGTTAAAAATTTATAGTATGCAATTGATAAAAGCAGGCCTTTGTGCCTTTGGAATGAGCGGGAAAATATTTCATGCTCCGTTTTTGAAAGAACATCCCGGATTTTTTATGGCTGCCGTAGTAGAAAGAAGTAAAGAAGAGTCAAAAGAAAAATACCCGGAAGCTACCATTTACCGTTCCGTAGAAGAGATGCTTCAGAATGCAGATATAGAGTTGGTAATCATTAATACTCCTGTACAGACCCATTATGAATATGCAAAGATGGCGTTGGAGGCAGGGAAAAATATAATTGTTGAAAAACCTTTTACCGTTAGTGTTTCAGAAGCAGAAGATCTTGTGAATCTGGCAGAAGAAAAAGGTCTGTTTCTAAGTGTTTATCAAAACAGAAGATTTGACCGCGATTTTCTTCAGGTTCATAAAATATTGAATGACGGAAAGTTAGGAAATATCAAAGAAGCCGAAATCCGTTTCGATAGGTTCCGTACCACACCCAGCGGAAAACAGCATAAAGAAGATCCGCAGCAGACTGGTTCAGGTTCACTGCATGATCTTGGTGCCCATCTTGTAGATCAGGCCGTCCAGTATTTTGGATATCCTGAAAAGCTTTTTGCCGATGTATTTTCTATGAAAGGGCAGGAATATGCTAATGATTATTTTGAAATTCTGCTCTATTACAAAGACAATTTAAGAGTAAGACTGAAATCATCCGTGTTTACCAAAGAAGCTCATTACGCCTACGCTATTCACGGAGAAAAAGGAAGCTTCCTGCAGGAAAGAACCGATAATCAGGAAAATGAACTGGTTGCAGGGGCTATACCGGTTTATGGCAAAGAATGGACCGAGCCTTTAAAAGGGACAGACGGAATTTTAAATTTCATCAATGAAAACTCAGAACCCGAAAGAATGCTGACTGCCAGCGAACCCGGAAACTATATGGATTATTACCAGCAGATTTATGAATATATTGTTTTCGGATATGCTTTGCCCTCCCAGGGAAGAGAAGTTGTACAGAATATGAAAATTATAGATGCCTCCCTGGAAAGCTCAAAAGAAGGGAAAATAGTATACTTATAGGGTAGAGGAGTTTGAGAGTGGGAGGGTTTGAGTGTAAAAGTAGTTGATATTTGGAACTTCCTAACACTAAACCCCTCTTACTTATTATATTTCCTGAAGCTCCAGCCATCTCATCTCATACTCTTCAAGCTTTTCAGAAATCACCTCTAATTCGGCAGAAAGTTTGGACACCTTTTCATAGTCTGTTTCGTTATTTAACTGATCGATGATCTTAGCACGCTGCTGTTCAAGCTCAGGCATTACTTTTTCTATCGTTTCCAGTTCCCTTTGTTCCTTAAAAGACATTTTTCTTTTTTGAGAAGCAGGTTGCTGAACCTCCGGTACTGCAACAATTTCTTTTACAGGTTCCGGTTTGGATCCTGCATTTTTTTCCAGTGCATCCTCGCGGCTTTTGACTTCCCTGTATTCTGAAAAGTTTCCGGTAAAATCTCTGATTCTTCCTTCCCCCTCAAAAGCCAAAATATGGTCAACAATTCTGTCCATGAAATACCTGTCGTGAGATACAATAATTAAGCTGCCCTGAAAGTTCAGTAGAAAGTTTTCCAGCACGGTTAAAGTCGGAAGGTCCAGATCATTGGTGGGCTCATCAAATATCAGAAAGTTAGGATTCTGATACAGGATATACATTAAATGCAGTCTCCTTTTTTCCCCTCCTGAAAGTTTCGAAATTGGCGAATACTGGGTCTGGTCATCAAATAAGAATAATCTCAAAAACTGTGATGCAGAGATTGTTCTTCCGTTGGCTAAAGGAAAATTTTCAGAAATTTCCTTGATAAAATCAATAACTCTTTCATCTTCTTTATACTTCAGTCCTTTTTGTGAAAAATATCCGAATTTAATGGTTTCTCCCGTTTCAATTTCTCCCGAATCTTTGGGTTCAAGTCCCTGGATAATATTCAGTAATGTAGATTTTCCGGCTCCATTTTTTCCTACAATGCCTACTTTTTCGCCTCTTTGAAACTGATAGCTGAAATCCTTTAATAATAATTTATCACCATAGCTTTTAGAAATATCTTTAAGCTCCAGAATTTTATTTCCAAGCCTTTTCATTTCAAAATCGAGTTCCAGAGATTCTTTTCTGGTATCAGTTTTCGCTACCTTTTCAGTTTCATAGAAATCATCAATTCTTGATTTGGATTTTGTAGTTCGTGCTTTAGGTTGTCTGCGCATCCACTCCAGTTCTTTCCGGTAAAGATTATTGGCTTTGTCAATGGTGGAATTCATATTATCTTCGCGAATCATTTTATTTTCAAGATAAGTCGCATAGGAACCATTATGGAAATACAAATTTTTATCCTCCATTTCCCATATAATTCCGCAAACCGCATCCAGGAAATACCTGTCGTGAGTTACCAGTATTAATGTTATTTTTGCTTTGCTCAGGTAGCTTTCCAACCATTCTACCATTTCTACATCAAGGTGGTTGGTAGGCTCATCCATGATCAGGAGAGTATGACGGTGCTCAGCTCTTGTTTCAGTCAATAATTTGGCCAGAGCAACACGTTTGATCTGTCCCCCGGAAAGGTTTCCCATTTTAGCTTCCAGATCAGTGATTTTCAGCTGAGAAAGAATTTGTTTCATATCATTCTCAAGATCCCATGCTTTATGGATTTCCATTTCAGCCAAAGCCTTTTCAATGAAATCATAATCTGTAGAAAGAAGTGACTGATGATAATTTTTCAAGGCCTGAATAGGCGCAGAGTCCAGGGTCATCATAAACTCGTCAATGGTCAGATCAGAATCAAATTCAATCTCCTGGTCAAATAAAACCACCTGGATATCTTTATTAATATTTACAGTTCCGCTGTCTGCAATTTCTTTACCCATTAATATTTTAAGAAGAGTAGATTTTCCGCTTCCGTTTTTGGCAACAATGGCTATTTTGTCTCCTTCATTTACATGAAAAGAGATATTTTCGAACAAAACTTTAACGCCATAAGATTTAGTAAGATTTTCTACAGAAACGTAATTCATTGGAATTTAATGGTTTGATTTTTAAAAATTCAATTGTGCGGCAAAAATACGAAAATGTAAAGACTTAAAACTTACTAATAACATTAATAAGAAACTTTAAAACGAAATCATTTTTCATATTATTATGAAAATGTAAAAATTGTATTGGGTTTTTAATGGAATTTATTCTATTTCATTTTTAATTTAAAGTTAAAATGAAATATAGTTTATGTAAAGCATATTTTATGTTGTATTTTGATGTAGATTTGATATAACAAATAAAATACAATATTATGATGCAAATTAACTTATTGGCTATTGCTGTAGCCGCACTGGTTCCACTTATTATGGGATTTATCTGGTATCATCCAAAAGTTTTCGGAAATGTTTGGATGCAGGAAGTAGGATTAACGGAAGAGAAAATGAAAGGTGCAAATATGGGATTTGTATTTGTATTTGCATTCATCCTGTCTTTTTTAATCGCTTTTTTTCTGCAAATGATTACAATACATCAACTCGGAGCTTTAGGAATGATTGGTGGAGACGAGATGAATGCTAAACCTTCATTTTTTGCTTTCATGAAAGATTACGGAACAGCCTACCGTTCTTTTGGACACGGTGCTTTACACTGTTTTATAGCCGGAATATTCTTTGTATTTCCAATCACTGCAATTAATGCAATGTTTGAAAGGAAATCATGGAAATATACCTTCATCAATACTGCATACTGGACGATAACAATCACAATTATGGGCGGAATTGTCTGTGGCTGGTATTTAGTGGACGGCTTTAATTGGGTTACACAAAAATAAAATTTTAACGATCTAAATGATAAGGCTACATTTGTGGCCTTTTTTATGTCATATAATATAAAAATATACACTAGCGTTTCGCATTTACCTTTACAGTGGAATGCTGTAATCGGAAACCGGAATATCATGCTTTCCAAAGAATATTTTCATGTTTTGGAATCTTCCAGGCCTGACAATATGGAATGTTATTATGCCGCTTTCTTTTATAATGATAATTTGATAGGCGGTGCTTTATTTCAATATTTAAATTTCCAGAATCATGCGACCTTTCAAAAAAATGAAGTTTGGTGCAGTATCAGGAATTTCTTTGCCCGAAAGTTCAGTAAAGATGTAATGATCTTGGGAAACAATATGTTGACAGGCCAGAACGGATTTTATTTTGATACTGCCAAAATTACTTTTGAACAGGTTATTTCACTTTTGAACAGAGCAGTTCAGAAGATGCAGAAGGAGATCAGAAAAACGTCTTTGATCATTTATAAAGATTATCATTTCAATTTCGTTAACTATTTCCAGGGTAAAAACCATCAATCCTATTTCAGATTTTCAGTTCAGCCCAATATGATGTTGACATTAAAAGATAGCTGGACTGTTTATGAGGATTATTTAAATGATTTTTCTAAAAAATACAGAACAAGAGCCCGTTCTGCCCGAAAGAAATTTGAAAATATAGAAAAACTTGAATTGAATTTGAATGATATACAGAAGCATCAGGATGAAATGAACATTCTCTATCAAAATGTAGCTGAAAATGCCCCGTTCAATACCTTTTTTCTTGCTGAAAATCATTTTGAATGCATGAAGAAAAATATCAATGAAAATTTTAAAGTATTTGGCTATTATTTAGATCAAAAGCTGATTGGATTCTATACTTTAATCCTCAATAATCAAGATATTGACACCTATTTTTTAGGCTATGATAAAGAAATTCAAAAAGAAAGGCAGCTGTATCTCAACATGCTTTTAGATATGGTAGAATTTGCAATTAGCAATAGATTTAAGAGAATAATTTTTGGGAGAACAGCTTTGGAGATAAAATCAACTATCGGAGCAGAACCTGTAGAAATTTTCGGATTGATCAAGCATAATAATAGCCTCTTAAACCAGTTTATGGGAAAAATATTTTTGTCACTTAATCCAAAAGCTGAATGGGTCCAGAGGAAACCTTTTAAGTAATTTTCACATTTTCTATCACAGACTGGTGATATTTTAAAATAAGTTTAACTAAAAACAAATCAAATTTAATAAGCTGTTATGAGTATAGAACGGAAGAAATAAAGACTTTTGCATCAAACTTATACTATGAAAAAACTCAATACTTTATTCTTCCTTTTAGCAGCTTGTTCTTTTAATGCACAGGTGATTTCTGGAACTGTAATTTCTAAAAATGAAAAGCAACCTGTTCCTTACGTGAAAATCGGGGTAGAAAAAGAGAATGCTGGTACTGTTTCCGATGAGAAGGGAAATTTTTCTATTGATCTTTCCGGGTTTGATCCTTCAAGGAAACTAAAAATAGAGGTTCCCGGCTATGAATCCTATGCTGAAACCGTTCAGAATTTCAGGAAGCATAATCAACAGCAGGTATTTTTACAAGAAAAAGTTAAAAATATAAAAGAAGTCAACATTAAAGCTAAAAAGCTGGTTGATAAAAACTGGGGCGTCAATACGAAGACAAAAAGTGTTCTGTATTCCGTGAATCCCAAGCTTAAAAAAGAAGATTTTCTGGGTGAAACCGCATTGGAATTTAACGCCAGCAGAAGATCCAAGATCAAGAATATCAACCTGAACATTGCCAGTTATACTTCAGATAAACCGGTGCTGATGAGATACAGTCTTTATACCGAAAAAAATGGTTTTCCTGATCAAAATATACTGGATGAAGAAATCACAGTGGAACTTACGGAAGATATGATCAAAGACGGAACTTATACACTGGACGTCAATGATCATAATATCTGGGTGCATGGGAAATTCTTTATCGGAATTCAATTTTTAAAAGAATTTGACGGAAAGGTCAATATCAGTGCCGCACTGTTCAGGACAGGGTTTCTTAGAAAGTTTTATGGGGACTGGCAGAAAATGACTCTGGCAGCGCCAGCTATTCATATCGATGTAAAAGTGGATAAAAGCGCAAAGAATATCAAAGATGAAACAGCGGCCTCAGGAGATGATCTTGAAGGGCTGATTCCTGACGTTTCACAATATAACATGGAATCTAAGAACTCTGTGTACGGAAAAAATGAATCTTCGGGCAACTATCTTCAATTAAAAGATACAAAGCTTTATTACGAAGTTTACGGTGAAGGCGAACCGCTTTTTCTTCTTCATGGGAATTCAGGAAGCATCCAGGATTTTTACCAGCAGATTCCGGTTCTTTCCAGACAGTTTAAAGTAATTGCTGTAGATACCAGGGGCCAGGGCAAAAGTATTGATACTTCCGAAAGAGATTTTACCTATACTCAATTTGCGGAAGATGTAAAAATGCTTGCAGACAAGCTGGGATTGCATAAAATTAATATTGCCGGATGGAGCGACGGTGGAATTACAGGATTGGAGTTTGCTTTAAAATATCCGGAAAACCTTAACAAATTAGTTGCCATCGGAGCGAATGCTTTTCCTGAAGGTGTCGATGATAGACTTATTTCCCATATGAGAAACCAGCTTCTGGTGCTTGATATAGAGAATAAGCCTGGAAAATTCAACGAACGTAGACTGGTAGAAATTATGCTGAATGAGCCTCATATCAGCAAAAAAGAGATGGCCAAAATACAAAGCCCGGTTCTGGTGATTGCAGGTGATAAAGATGTGATCAAACAGGATCATACTGAAATGATAGCCAAACAGATCCCACATGCTGAACTTAAGATCTATAAAAATGCAACCCACATGATTCCTTTCGAAAATGCTGATGAGCTGAATGCGGATATTATAAAATTTCTTGAAAAATAATCTTAGCATGAAATGGAAGTTGGGAGATATCGCAGACAATTGACCTTTTTCAGCCATTTCTTAAACTTATAAAATTGATTTCAAAATTGCTTAAACCCGGGAGAAGCCGTTCTTTCGGGTTTAAGAACATCCAACTTCTAACTCCCATCTTCCCTCCCTATTAATCCAGCGTGAGCCTTTTCAATGACCAGGTGCTTCCGTTGTAGACATCAAGATCTACTTTGGTATTGATGCCGTGAACGATGCCATTTTCTGTAAACTGCCAAAAATCCCAATGACCATCGGGAGTGGGAGAAGGCACGTCATTATAATTTGCGAGCCAGAGAGGATAATCATCAAATTCTCCCTTCAGGAAGTCTTTATAGTAATGATAATAAGTATAGATGATTGGTTTTTCACCATAAGTTTCCTCTATGATCTTGCACCATACTTTCAGATCTTCTATCAGTTTTTTATTCGTTTTTCTTTTCGGGATCTTTTCAATATCTAGAATAGGTGGAAGGTCGCCGCTTTCCAGTTTTACATTAGCTAAAAAATTATTTGCCTGGATCACAGGGTCCTCATCAGCCCTGTAAAAATGGTAGGCTCCCCGAATCAGATGATGCTTTTGGGCTTTTACCCAAAACTCGTCAAAATGTTTATCGGCATTTCGGTTTCCCATCGTGGCACGCATGACTACAAATTCCAGCGGAATTGTTTTGTTTCCAATGCTCAGGCTGTCCCATTTGATATCTTCCCTGTTCTGATAATGAGAAACATCAAAACCATATGTTTTGTCGAGGTTAGCGGTAAGGATCTTCTGAATCCTTGCTGATTCCACTTCACTGTTGTGCAGTTTTTTATGTCTGAATTTATTGAAGTACAGTGCATAATAATAGCTGACAGACTGCTTCAGGTAAAATCCTGTTCCTATTAAAGCCAGAATTAAAACAGCCAATATCACTTTTCGTCGGAAAAAATAATTCTTCCGACGGTTCTTATGTACTTTTTTGGCCGTCTTTTTGGTGTACTTTTTAGGTGTCATAAAGTTTTGCAAAACTAACTTATTTCACTACTAAATGCTAAATAAAATCAGTAAATTTGTGTATTATGGAAACACGCGAAAAGATCATCATTATAGGAGGGGGCTTTGCGGGGCTACAGCTTGCTAAAACACTGAATAACAGAAACAAAAAAGTAATTGTTCTGGACCGGGTGAATCATCATATGTTTCAGCCGCTTTTTTATCAGGTTGCATGCGGGAGGATAGAACCATCCAATATTTCTTTCCCTTTCCGGAAGATTTTTCAGCAATCCAGAAATACACAGTTTCGCCTTACGGAAGTGAAAGAGATTGATCCTGCCAACAATAAAGTGATCACAGATGAAGCCGAGTTTACCTATGATAGACTGATCATCGCTACAGGATGTAAAACCAATTTTTTTGGAAACAAAGATATGGAAGCAAGGGCTTTCGGGATGAAAAATACCCAGGAAGCGATAAGCATCAGGAATCATGTACTGATGACCTTTGAAAAACTTATCCTTGAAAAAAGCAGGAGTGATGACGGCAACTGGAATATCGTTATTGTCGGAAGCGGACCTACCGGTGTAGAGCTGGCAGGAGCTTTTGCAGAGATGAAAAAAGAAATTCTTCCCAGAGATTATCCATACATGAATTTCGATCAGCTTAAGATCATTCTGGTAAGTTCCACAGAAAAACCACTTGCCGTAATGAGCAGTGAAGCACAGGAAAAATCTGAAAAATACCTTAAGGATCTCGGTGTTACATTTCTAAGCGGGGAAGTCGTTACGGATTACGACGGTAATAAGGTATATACAAAAAGCGGAAAAGATATCCCTTCCAATAATGTGATCTGGGCAGCGGGTGTTACAGGAAATGTGGTGGGCGGATTTCCGGAAGAAAAATTAGTAAAAAACAGATATATAGTAGATCGGTTTAATAAAATAAAAGGTTACAACAATATTTACGCAGTTGGAGATATTGCCTACATGGAAACTCCTAAGTATCCGAAGGGACATCCACAGGTCGCAAACGTAGCCATTAATCAAGCGAAAAATTTAGGTAAAAATTTTCTGAAGAAGAACGAAAGTGATTGGGTAGAATATGAATATAAGGACCAAGGCTCGCTGGCAACCATTGGAAAACACAGGGCTGTAGTGGATCTTCCGTTTATGAAGTTCCAGGGATTCCTGGCCTGGTATTTCTGGATGTTCCTTCATCTCATGCTAATCCTGAGCGTAAGAAACAAACTTGCGGTCTTTTTTAACTGGATGTGGAGCTATTTTAATAAAGATTCTTCTTTAAGATTAATTATTTCACCTAATAAGAAAAACGATACATTACAATGAGAATTGATATAATAAGCGTACTTCCCGAATTAATGGAAAGTCCGTTTCAGACTTCTATTTTAAGGAGAGCAATGGATAAAGGTTTAGTGGAAGTTCATTTCCATCACCTGAGAGACTGGGCCATTAACAAGCACAGACAGATTGACGATGAACCTTACGGAGGAGGGGCTGGAATGGTAATGATGATAGAGCCGCTGGATAAATGTATTTCTGAACTTAAATCCCAGAGAGAATATGATGAAGTAATTTATCTGACACCGGATGGTATCACATTAAACCAAAAAATTGCAAACACTCTTTCAATTAAAAATAACCTGATCTTCCTTTGCGGTCACTACAAAGGCATCGATCAGAGGGTTCGTGATCTTCACATTACCAAGGAAATTTCAATTGGTGATTATGTACTTACAGGAGGTGAGCTGGCAGCATGTGTTCTTGCTGATTCCATTATCAGACTGCTTCCGGGAGTTTTGAATGATGAACAAAGTGCACTTACGGACAGTTTCCAGGATGATCTTCTTTCACCACCTATTTATACAAGACCGGAGGTTTATAAAGGACTGGAAGTGCCGAAGGTATTATTAAGTGGAAATTTTGCCCGGATAGAAGAATGGCGTCATGAAGAAGCTGTAAGGATCACACAGGAAAAACGTCCTGACTTGCTCTAAAAAAAATAACATAAAAACATGGAAAAAAAAAATTTTTCTTCATGTTTTTGAAATTCTGCTGTTAAAATGGAATAATAGTTGGTATAAGGTGGGAATTAATGAAAAATATCTATCATATTTCATAATAATTATAATTTTTTTCCTATTAATTAGATAGCTATATATTATTTTGATTTTATTTTTTGTGATGATAATTTTAAATGATTAATAATTTGACTTTATAAAAGCGTTTTTATTGATAATTTTTGTTAAATGTTTTGTATTGCTTGCATAATATTAAGATGAAAATATTATAAATAAATTAATGAAATTTGAAAAAAAATAATAAATTTACAACGAAAAAGAATTGATAATTTTAAGATAGCAAATTTTGCAGATGGAGATGTTCTCTTTTTATAATGTTGAAAATTTATTTTTACCTGATCCGAAACCTCTTCACAGATTAGATCCTACAAAATCAGGCTTGAAAGGTTGGGATGAAAGAAGATATAGGAATAAGCTTTTTAAAATTTCACATGTTTTTCAATTAATGAAGGAGGAAAATGGTGTCCTCCCATTTTTAATCGGGCTTTCTGAGGTTTCCGGAAGGAAAGTGTTAGAAGATCTGGTGGAAATGGAACCTTTTAATTCAGAATATGGAATTGTACATTACAATTCTATGGATGAAAGGAAGGTAGATGTAGCCATGTTATATCATAAAGACAAAGTAGAGATCATAGACTCAGAAACTATTACCTTCTTCTTTGAAATTATAAATAAAAAAAACACAGAAAATTACGACACAACCAGAGACGTGCTGTTTTCTAAAATTAAGTATAAAGAAACTGTTATTAATGTTTTTATCGCCCATCTTCCCTCTAAGCGAGAAAAAGATATTAATAAGCCCAAAAGAGACTTTATTCTTAATGAAATCCATAACCGGCTTCTGAAAATTGCAGGTAGCGAAAATGAACATGTAATATTGTGTGGTGATTTTAACGAAAACCCTGATGATGAAAATTTAGTAAAAATTCTCTACGACAACAAGCATAAGAAGGTCCTGGTAAACCCTTTTCAAGAATTGTTTAATACAAGAAATTATTCTACTTTTCATTATAAGTCTGGACTGTTGTATGATCAGATTATCATTTCAAAATCCCTTTTTGAAAATGATGCTTTGAACTTTCAGAGTGCCCATATTTTTAATTCTGAAAAAATAAGCAGCCAGGTGAAAAATTTTGAAGGACGCCCCTTCCGAACCTATGCCGGTACACGGTATTTGGGCGGATATAGCGACCACTTTCCGGTTTTTGTAAAATTTGAAGAAACAAAAACATAAATAATAAGTAGAAAATGAAAAATTCAAGTAACACAAGTTATCATTTAGACTCGATTGACAAAGAAATCATTTACATGCTGATGGATAATGCTAAAACTTCCTTAGCCCACATTTCAAAAAATGTTGGAATTTCCACAACAGCAGTACACCAAAGAATTAAAAAACTCGAGCATGCGGGAGTTATTGAAAACTCCATTTCGTTCCTTAATCCTAAAAAAATTGGATATAAGGTAATTTCGTATATCGGAATGTTTCTGGACCAGCCCAGTCATTACCCGGAGGTTGTAAAATCTCTGAAAGAAGTGAATGAGGTAGTAGAAGCCCATTATACAACAGGAAATTATACCATATTTTTAAAGGTTCTTTGTAAAGACAATGATCATCTTATGCAGATTCTAAACAAACTTCAGAAGCTGAAAGGGGTGACAAGAACAGAAACTTTCATATCTTTGGAACAAGGTATTTACAGACAACTGAAAGTATAAAGATTATGAAGATTGCCCAATATTTGGATTCAACCTATTTGAAAACACCCGAACAATCAGGTATTTCAAGCGAAGAAACATTACAGATAGATAAAGAGCTTGCGCAGGAAGCCATAGATCATGGTATTTTTGCCGTAATGATCCGCCCGGATTATGTAGCCGAGATCAAAAAGTATATTCAGGAAAGACATTCAAATGTTGCGGTGGGAACTGTGATAGGTTTTCATGAAGGGACCTATCCTGTTGATGAGAAGCTTGCTGAAGCGTCAAAAGCAATTGCAGACGGAGCAGATGAACTCGATTTTGTTATTAATTATAATGCTTATCTTAAAGGAGATCTTGCCCTGGTAAAAGATGAGTTTGTAAAATGTACGGAACTTGTTCTGCAGAATCAGAAGGTCGCAAAATGGATCATTGAAATTGCGGCGCTGACGGATGCTCAGATCGCAGATATTACTAAAAATATCTCAGACTGGTCGACAGAAAACTTCTCTGAAAATGATCTTTCGAACATTTTTGTGAAATCTTCTACAGGTTTTTACCAGACAGAAGGCGGAAAACCGAACGGAGCAACCTTTGAAGGCATAAAAATCATGCTTGACAATGCTGGGAAACTTCCCGTAAAAGCAGCCGGAGGAGTAAGAACCCCCGAAGATGCTGAAAAAATGATCAGTATGGGCGTGAAAAGAATCGGAACTTCTTCAGCTTTGAATTTAATAAAAAACGAATCTTCATCAGGAGGATATTAATACATAAAAAAACCATCACATCTGATGGTTTTTTAATTTTTATACCTGTGCCTGATATTCTTCGTAGAACTGTTGCGTTTCTTTAATCAAAGCATTCATTTCTTCTAAAGTAAATACCTCAAGGAATTTTTTTCTGAATTCTTTGAAATGAGGAACACCACGGAAATAATTGCTGTAATGCTGTCTCATTTCAATAAGACCTAACTTTTCACCTTTCCATTCCGCACTCCATTCCGCGTGTTGACGGACAGCAAGTAAACGGTCTGCAATAACAGGTTCCGGAAGATGCTCTCCGGTTTTGAAAAAATGTTTAATCTCATTAAAAATCCATGGATATCCAATCGCTGCACGGCCAATCATAATTCCGTCGCATGCATATTTTTGTTTGTATTCAAGAGCTTTTTCCGGAGAATCAATATCGCCGTTTCCGAAAATAGGAATCTCAATATTTGGATTTTGTTTTATCCTGGAAATATGTTCCCAGTCCGCTTCGCCCTTATACATCTGTGCACGCGTTCTGGCATGTATCGTTAAAGCTTTGATACCTGTCTCCTGTAAACGTTCTGCTACTTCATCTATATTAATGCTGGTACTGTCCCATCCCAGACGGGTTTTAACTGTTACCGGCAGATGAGTAGAGTTTACCACTGCTTTGGTAAGACGTACCATAAGGTCAATATCCTTAAGAACTCCTGCTCCCGCTCCTTTACAGACTACTTTCTTTACAGGACATCCGAAATTAATGTCTACCAGATCTGGGTTTACCGTCTCTACAATCCTTGCAGACATCGCCATCGCCTCTTCATCTCCACCAAAGATCTGAATACCAACCGGTCTTTCATAATCGAAAATATCCAGCTTCTTACGGCTCTTCATTGCATCACGAATCAAGCCTTCAGAAGAAATAAATTCTGAATACATCAGATCTGCCCCGTGCATCTTGCACAGGCGTCTGAACGGAGGATCACTTACATCTTCCATCGGAGCCAGCAAAAGCGGAAATTCCGGCAGTTCTATATTGCCTATTTTTACCATGCGGCAAATTTACGAAATTATAAACATTTGAAAATATGATAATATCTATTGTGAAGATAGGGGAGGAATAAAGAGCCTAGAGTCAGGATTTTAGACATCAGATATCAGATTTTGGTACGTCAGACTATTGAGTTTTTGGATTTAAAGGTTATTAAGATTGTAAATTTTGCTTCGCAAGCAAGGGGTGAAGGGTGGCGTGTAGATGGCAGATATTAGGTTTCAGACACCAGACGAAGGATTTTAGTAAATTTGAAGAATGGCAAAAAACCAGCAACTGGCAACCAGTAATTAACTCCAATCTCAATCTCTCATACCCTCAAACTTCCTCACTCAATTAAAAGCTCGCTTTTACCTGCATACTTCCGATGTGAATGGTTCTGTCTCCGGAATTTCTTCCTTCATAATTTAAATTGAGCTGAAGGAAAGAGTTGATAGCCTGTTGAATAAAGACACTCCATACCTGATTTTTTCCGGGCTTAAGGCCGTCCAGCATCTGGTTTCCTACAATACTGAAATTGTTTCCGGTAAAATCATTATTAATGAAAGAGAAGTTTCCTCTGATTGAAGTTTTTTTGCGTTCCCACTGAATGGTTCCCGTCACATCAAAAGCTTTCAGGAGCTCTTCACCATCTATTCTTTTTTTCTGACGGTAAGCAGAAGAAAGTTCAGCCTGTATAGCATCTGTAAATTTATAGGTGGCTTTCGGTTTTGTTTCAATATTATTCAAACGGTAATCCCTTGTGGCAAATAGCTGGGATGAATTTCTAAGATCATGGATCGAATTTTCCCAATCGACTCTGAATTCCTTGTTAAACCAATATCCAATATTGATGAAATGGGAAACCTGCTCACGTTCTTCATTACTGAAATTGGCATTGATGAGGTTATCATTAGTAATAAAACGGTAGTTTCCGTTCCAGCCGGACTTCTCAGTTGGATTAAACTGGACAGAGGCTAAAATATTTTGGTTTTTCAAGATCTGATCACTGCCCTTTTCAAAAGGATTCAGTACCAGAACTTTATCTTTTTTGTAGAAAGAGTTTTGTGAGTTTAAGGAAACATTAAAATTCCAGCGTTTTAAAAATACGTTTTCAGAATTGAAAACAATCGATGGATTAACAAACAATGCCAACTGGATTTTATTTTTATTGGAAGGAATATAGCGTACAGAATTTGTATAAATCCTGATATACTGTGCCAAGTCAGAATATTCTGCAATTTCGAATTCATCGAGCTGCTGTATACCGTCTCCGTTATAATCAGTCCATTTATAAACACCCTGTCCGTCTGTTACCTTAAGGTACTGGAATTCCCTTTGAGCTTCCTGTCCGTTTCCAAGTTCATAAAATGCCTGCAGGCGCATCCCGTTTCTGAACAACTGCTGGTTATACAGAATGTTTCCGACTACGAAATCATTATTTCGGGTCATGTCTGCATTATCACTCTGGTAAAAGAATTTTCTATAGTGTATCAAAGCATTTAAAGTAGTTCTTTCGGTTTTGATAAGCTGGCTTTCTGCCATGATCCCCAGGATATTATTCATACTTTCCAGCCTGTTGTTTCGTACAGAGTCGTTATCTCTCATATACACTTTTGCAAGAAGCTTTGTGCGTGTACTGTCACCGATCTTTTTCTGAACAAAGATCTCTTTCCAGCTGAAACTGGTAACATCCATGAGCTGCGTATCATTATACTTCTTCTCATTATGTTCCATGCTTCCCCCAACGGCCCAGCTTCCTTTTTTACCGGTAAATTCTGTAGAAACTCCACCCCGGATGAATTTCGTGTCCTGAAGTGTAGCATTCGTATTAAGGTATGACAAGTTTCCTTTTGTAAAGAACTTTCCTGTGATCCAGCTAAGATCAAGATCATTTTTTATCCCCTTGTAGGTATCCTGTTCATCCAGGTAGTTTACGCGGTAATTCAGAGTAGATTTATTGTTCCATTTATTTAAAAAGCTGAATATAAACCTGTTTTGAGTTCTCTGGCTGAACTCCTGTACCAGGTTAAAATCTCTCGAGAATTCTACATCATTAATACGGTCTAAAATATGGAACTGCTTATCTATATATTGATATTCAAAGCTCGGAGTTCCTTTCCAGTTATTTTTTGTAAAACTTTTATTTCCGAAAATACGCCATGCGTATCCAATGTTTTGAGCGGCATCTTTTGAAGAAAATAAATTCAGGTCATAATTGCTCAGGGAGAAATCAGCCCCTATTTTCCCGTCTTTTAAAAGATATTCGGAATTTACCGAGTAAACCTGCGATTTCTGAGGAGAAGGAAGCTTTCTTACCGCTTTATAATCTCCCATATTATTCCCGACATACTCAAAAACACGTCCGTTATTGGTCGTCTGTGTAATTTTGTAATCTCCCTGATTAACACCAAAATAAGTGAAAGAAACCTGATAAAGTGTTTCATTCTGATCTGTAGAAAATTCGTATAAATTTCCGGCTGGATTTAAGCGATACAGGATTTTATTAACATCATACGGAGTAACTACTCCTGATGGTGCATACATCAGATTGGGGTCATTACCCGCATCGGCAAGGATTTTTTCATCTTCTTTGGAGAGATTTAAAGAAAGAGGGGCATTTTTATTATCGTTTTCCATGAACCAGTTCAGTCCTACTTTGAACTTTTCTCTCTGATGCTCTAATTTTCCGGTAAATAAATATCGGGAGTAATTCCTGTTCGTGTAGTTATAAGAAATTGTAATGAAATTCTGTTGAAAAATCGGGCGGAAACTGGTAAAGGTTACCTCTCCGGTATTATAATTAATAACGTAATCCTGATTTTCGCCACGCTTCATTAAAATACCATCAATGAATACCTGTTCAGAGCCTGAAATAAGAGTGATAAACTGCTCGCCATTCTTCCCGGTTAAGCGGTAGGGTCCCTGGTTACCTTCCACACCCTGAAAACGCACTCTGTGAAATTCACTCCGGGCAACACCCATGGAAACATCCACAAAAGTTTTGTTATCCTTTCCGAATTCAGTCTGAAACTCAAGCCCCATGCTTCGTCTCTGGAATTTTGCAAAATAATTTTTGGATTCTACAAGATCAAGATGCCCCGCTCTGAGGATCGACTTATCCTTAATATTCAGCTGCATATAGATTTTATCAAACTCTTCCAGGGTCTGGGTATAGCCATCAGCCTGAATGGGAAGATTATGATCCGAAATACTTGCCAGGATAGTCACATCCTTAGAAAGCCTTCCGGAAATCTGAAGATCCATGGAACTCTGTACAGACTGTCCCTGGTTATTACCGAAAGTGATCCCACGGATAATGGAACCTTTAGAGTTCAGTTCTCCTAAAAATCTTTTCTTATCGTTTTTGACAAGTACTGCTTCGTCTACGATTATTTTATTGTTGGTCTTCACAAAATCCAAGGTGTCTTTTGCAAAAATATCCTGTTCAAAACGGGCCGCAAGGATGCTGTCTTTTTTAATACTGTCTTCCGGAATGTTTGGATTTTTCCACGAAAATATTTGCGCATGGGCCGAAAATATGCCCATGAAAACCAAACCGATCAGAAGAAAAAGATTGCGCAAGTGTTTAAAAATAATTCGTAAAAATAGCTAAAAAATGTTAATGGAAAGGAGTTTAGAATTATTAACAGAAATTTAATCTAATTATTGTAAATCACTGAAAATTACAGGTGATTTTATGATGTAAATTATTAATAATTGAATTTAGTAATCATTGAATTTTTATTCATAGTTAAATCTACATCAATTAGTGGAAATACAATTTTAAATATAATAATTCTTTGAAAAGTGATTTAGTCTACAATGTGAAATATCAATGGTAGTAAGGGTTTTGGGAAAGATAGTTAAAAAGCAATTTTAATTAATTGTTAATTATATGCCATCATTTTAATATAGTAAAGGTTTTTTTGTATTTTTATCTCGTAATAAAAAACTTTTTATAATGAAAAAAATCTTTACTATTTTGGGATTAATCTCAGCAGCAGCATCTATGAATGCACAAATTGTGATTAATGAAATTTATGGAGCTGGCGGTGGTAGCAACGCAGCTATATTGTATAAATACGATTTTGTAGAATTAAAAAATATCGGTTCTACTTCAGTTACTTTAACAGGTGCTTATTTACAGTATGCCTCGGCTGCAGGGACATTCAATGGAGGTAACAGTAATCATGCTTTACCAAATATAACTTTAGCTCCAGGACAAACTTATTTATTACAAGAGGGGAGTGCAGGAAGTGCAGGAGTAGATTTGCCAACCCCTGACGCTATTGGAACAATTAATTTATCTGGAAGTGCGGGAAAAATTGCTTTAACTACTAATAGTACTGCTCCAACATCTCCAACAGCGTCAAATGTAATTGATTATCTAGGATATGGCAGTACTGCAAGTGCTTTTGAAGGAACAGCTTCTGCTCCAGCACCATCAAATACAACTTCAATTGCAAGAGCAACAGGAGATACTAACAATAATGCCACGGATTTTACAGCAGGAACTCCAACTCCTCAGAATTCAAATTCAGGAACTTTAGCTGTTTCAGATACAAAAAATGCAAAAGCTGGGAACTTTGTAAAAAATACTTTCGTGAAAAGCGATGAAATTACTTTCGGAGCTGATGTGAAGGATGTGAAAGTTTATAATATGTTCGGACAGGTTGTTAAATCTGCTTCTGTAAAAGAAAACGGTAGTGTAAATGTTGCTGAATTGGCAAAAGGAAACTACATCGTTACAGGAACTGTAAATAATGAGCCGGTATCTCAGAAGATTTTGAAAGACTAATTTTAGTTTCAATATATGCTCCGGCCATTTCGCAGAAATGGCCGGAGCTTTTTTATTGTTTCAATAATAGAATTTTTATTAAAATTTTAAACTAAAACATCTAATAATGCATATTATCTTTTTTGTTTTAGCTCTTTTGAATATTTTAATTTTTTGGTCCTTTATTTGATGTATACTTGCCATGAATAGTAATGTCATTATGTTGAATGAAATTACTTCAAAACGATTAATAGTTAGTTTTCAATATAACATGTTAAAGAAGCAGCTGTTTTACAGTTGCTTTTTTTATTTTAATACCAACCTCTTCTCGCAGCATTGATAACGGCACCAAGATTAAGTACCAAAGTATATCTTATACGTTTTGCATAATCCTTGAAAGAAGGTTCAAAGCCTAATGATGATTGTATCGGGAAATATATTTCAAGAAAATCGGGGATAAGCCTCACTTTGATACCACTGTCCCAGATAAATTCTGCGGGGCGGTTTTTATTTTTGTAGATCCCTGCATCTGCATACACATGAAAGATTTTCCATACGCTTGAATCTACGTTAAAAGAAGTGATCCACTGATTGACAGATCCCGGGATGAAAGATTTAAACCCTCCGTCAGCCAGGATAAACTGTTGTGACAGAAGACCGCTGTTAGCACTTTCCCCCAGCAAATTGTAAGAGAAAGAATAGTTGGATACCCTTGAGATTCCATAGTTGAACGTATTATTCCTAGTCTCGTTTCTTATAAAATAACCAGCAAATAACCTAACACTTAACTTTTGCTTTGGAGCAAATTCCCATCTGTAAAATCCTTCTGCAGTTATTTTATTGAAATCCTCCATACCCTGAGTGCTTAAGCTTAAGCTTTTTTCATGGATCATCTGGCTGTCGCTGTACCCATAGCCTGCACTCCAAAGATTATATTTGTCATAATCTTTATTAGCGATCATTTTGGGACTGAGATCCCTCTCCAAATAATTGTAAGAAAATCCTAAGCTTCTGCTTACCGTACTTCGGGGATTTTTTCTGAAGTTGAAATTGGAAAAGATCGAACCTTTCCTGTAAGCCAGCCCGTAATCATAATGGAAGTAAGAGCCCGATACTCCAAAAGTAATACTTCTGAAAACACTTTCAGCTGGAAGAAAAGAGTAGGAGATAGCGCCTGATCCGGTCAGTTTTCCGGTTCCGGTACTGTAAGTTGGTGTAAATGAGTACAGGAACTTCTGATCGAAGAAAGACTGGTTTTTTAAATTAACACCCAAAAGGAATTTATCATACGTATTATTAAAACGTACCCTTGGGCTGACGTATATTTCGTTATATTCAGGATTTGGGATGTCCTTGATAAGTTTAAATTTTATTTTTTTTGCATTCGAAAACAACCCTTTTGCATATAAAAAATTGTCACGGTACTTAGACTCCGGGAAAATATAATCCGAGTTTAAGGTTACCTTATGGATATCTTCTGAAGCAGGAAGACTAAAATTGGTGATTCTTTCGTTTTCTTTTGTTTCTATCCAATAAGATTTTACTTCTCCTTCGCTGGTCTGTGTTTCAAGACGTACAGGGATGGGAGAATCCATATTTTTACCAATTTTGATATTCAAAGAATCGTCCTGCTTCCTGACATTTTTAAGTCTGAAGTTAGCCCTGTTCTTTTGTTTTAAAAAATTGGCGAGATATTCTGATGTTTTATCTTTTTCAGCCAGTTCTTTCAGAAATTCCTCCGGCTCAATTTTCTTGTCTGTATTTTTGGAAATATAATCTTTCAGGATACTATTGAACTGCTCATAGCCCATTTTTTCGGCAGTATAATTAAAAAGGCTTCCTGTTTCAAAACTGCTGACTGCCATATCATTAAAGTTGCTCAAAACCGTAAAGTTTTCGCTGATCTTCTGGTCCAGATTCTGTGACATGATATATTGATAGGCAAGTCCGTAACGGTCGATCAATTTTACTTTAGAGGCATGGAATAGCTTTAACGGCTTTACGCCAAAAATACGCGTCTCAGGCAAATTACCCAATAATTTAGTCTCCTTGTAGAACTTTTGAAGGTACTGGATTTCCAGATATGATTTTAAACCGTTTTTAAACCAGTGATCTTTCTGTTTATCTGCAATAATGCTTTCGTCAAGTATTTTTTTTGCCATGATTCCGAAATAATCAAGATCTGTTTTCTCAGAGTCTGTGAACAGCTGAAATCTGAATTTCCAGAAAGAGATATCATTACTCCCGAAGAAATCTTCTGAAGATTTGAATTTTTCCGAAATGAATAGATTTTTTGGGAGAAAACCTATTTTTTCTTTAATGAATTTTAAATGCAAAGGCAGATAAAACTCAAGATTCTGTTTTTCTTCCGGTTTCAGATTATATCCGAATTTAATCTCAGTATCGGCTCCATCAACATTTATTTTTATAGAAGGAAGTCCGTTCTGTGAGATAATAAATTCAGGATCAGAATCGAGATACCCCTTAAATGCATTCATCTGAACCTGTGGCAGATTACTTTCAATGAAACTGTTAGGCGGAAGGTCAAAATTAACGGTCCAAAAGGTATTGAAACTTACCGATTCCTCAATATCGTGATAGTTCCTTTTGGAAATATTGTCCGGATCAAAATGATCCGGAACAATAAAGAAATATTTTAATGCAGTGATTTTATCAGATGTACCGTAGCCTGTAAATTTCTTATCAGGAAGGTGCATTCTGTACTGAAGCTGTAGTTTAATGCTTTCGCCAGGCTTCAAAGCCTCTTTCAGAGGAAGAAAAAGATTCTCATCTGATGTGGAATTCACTGAAACAGGCTGTTCTGAATTTTTAATTTGGAGATCCAGAAGAGTACCCAGCTGATCATTTTTCGCAAAATGAAGATCACTGTTCCTGTCTTCCAGCTTTCTGTACACAAGTGATGTTCCTTTTTTATTATAGGCAGAAACCCAATTGAGAAGCTTTACCGACTGCAGGTCTTTGCCGGAATGATTGTAATACACAATTTCCTGGTTAACCTCCAGCATCTTTCTGTCGGCAGATAATTTAGCTTCAATGTATATGCTGTCTTTTTGCCCGGAAACCTGTACAATTCCCCAAAACAAAACAAGGCAAGTCGTAATCTTTTTCAAAATCCTGTGATAAAGCCCAAATATAAACTTATTTTGAATATATCCAGTAGGGTTTTAGCCTTGGACTACGTTTTTTTGCAAAGAATTAACATATGCATTCCAGCCCTCATTTTTATAAATAATGGCAGCGGTTTCAGGATCTTCAGATTTATAAATACCTCTCCCTACGATGATGAAGTCGGAGTGAAGCATTCTGAAAACATGTTCAGGAGTATTGTACTGCTGTCCTTTTCCGTCCCCTGAATCTGCAAGATTAACACCCGGAGTGAAAAGTAACAGCTCTTCAGGAATTTGATTCTGTGACACTCCTCCAATCACATTTGGATGTGATAATGCTACTTTCAGAGCCTCTTCACGATAGCTTGCCGTAGTGAGAGCTCCCTTGGAAGACATTCCTACGATTGCGACAACGCCTACATTTTTGAAACAGTCCAAAGATTCAAATCCTCCGATCACCTGTGAAGTAACGAAATCTGCCCAGTCCGTAATTTTAAATACGCCGCTGGTGAACTGTAGTTCCTGTGTATTACCGATGTCTGCAAACTTTCTGTCTTCCATTAATAAGAACTGGTGCTTTTCAGCCAATGCCTTTAAAGGAACAATCGTTTTTTCGTATTCAAAATCTGAAATAATATCAATATGCGTTTTTAATGCTATGATGTGAGGTCCTACTTTCTCAGCAAGATCAAGTAGTTCCTGTGTTTTAGTAACGTCAGCAGAAGCAATCAGGTTTGATTTTTTTGCCAGGGCAGTTTCAAGCAGTTTTTTAGAAACCGAATGCTGAGCATGCTCTAATTTCTGCTCGTAAGAACTTCTCGTCTTTTCTTCAAACTGAATATGGTTCCCCTGAAGGAAGTCCTGGATTCTTTTTACTTCTTCATCAGAAAGTTCTCCGGTTTCCTGAAGGATAGCGCAAACTTCTGAAATATTAAAAAGGGTATGAACTCTGTAACCTTTACTTTCCAGCAACTGTTTCCCGCCCTGTTCTCTATCAAGAACCACAACAATATCGGCTACTTTAAGATCTTCCTGCTCTACCTCTGCAATGGTTTCTACAAGAGATTTTCCGGAAGTGATCACATCTTCTACTAAAAGACAGTTCTGGCCTTTCTGGTAAATTCCTTCGATCAGCTTTTTGGTTCCGTAGCTCTTGGCTTCTTTTCTTTTAATAATTAATGGAATATAACTTTCCAAAGACATTGCAGTAGCCATCGGAAGTGCTGCATAAGGCACTCCGCAGATTAAATCAAAATTATCCAGTGGAAGCATTTCCAGTAAATAATTAGCCAGATTCTTCAAGATTTTAGGGTCTGAGGCCAAAGGTCTCAGGTCTACATAAAACGGACTTTCGATACCGCTTTTTAAGGTAAACCTTCCGAATTTGATGATGCCCAGCTTGTAGCACTCTAAGAAAAATTCTTTTTTACTTTCCATTCTTTTTTATTAGATACTGCAAATTTAATGATTTGAAACAACGCTTAAAAATTTATCAACCATTTGTCAATAAAAAACCACCCTGAAATGTTTCAGAATGGCTTAAAGAATATTTCTATAAATTATTATTTTACAATTTCTGCATCGATAATTTTAGTGCCGTTCAGCCTTTGTTCTGCTTCCCACAGCAAAAATTTGTCCACTTCCTTGATCAGTTTTGGAATCGTCAGTGACAATACTGCCAGGTCATCCATAACTCCTAAAACTGGAACGGCAAATTCAGGAAGTATGTCAATAGGGGAAATTACATATAAAAGCCCCAGCAGAGGGAGAATGATATCGATGGACCTCATTGGGTATTCTCCTTTTCTCCATAATCTGACCATCCTGAAAATGTCAGGAATTTTTTTAATAAAGCCTTTATGGCCGATCGCTTCTTTTGCAAGATTCAATTTTGAATATTTCATTTTGTGTTTAGTTTTAATAAATTTTTCAACGTAGTAAATTTCGCAAATTCTATACCAATAAATTATAAAATTTAGTTAAAAATAATTACTTGATGATGTTGTCAATAAACTGATGCACAGTTTCTGTGTTCCAATCTCTGGACGCATCTTCTTTAATGATGATTCTTCCGTGCTTATCAATAAGAAAAGTGGTAGGGAATACTTTTGGAAGAATTTTTTCGGAAATAGGGCTTTGTGCAATATAGACAGGAACGGAATAATTATTTTCTTTTAAAAACTTTTTTATATCCTCTTCCTTGTCATTCATCGCAATAAGAATAAAGTCTACATTTCCTTTTCTTGAGTCATATAGTTTCTGAATGCTTGGCCATTCTTTTCTGCACGGCGGACACCATGTTCCCCAAAAATTAAGGAAAACAGGCTTATTCTTAAAAGTTTTAAGATTGGTACTTGGCACATTGATTCCTTTCAGCTCAATGTCATAATCTTCTTCACTTACATGTACGGCATTTTCAATCGTGGCGATCGGGAAGAACTGATCTCTCAGGTATTCTTTTACCCCCGGAACAAAAGCTATTACACCGATAATTATGATAAGGACAAGATAAATGATATTCTTTTTCATGCGTTGATCTTTATTGTTATTTTTTGCCGTATAGAATTAAGTCTATTTACAATAGTTCCAAAATCTCCTGAACAGCATCCTTGCCTCTGTTTTTAGCATAGTACAGCTGCAGGTCGTTATAGAAATTATCTTTTGGGTAAGTTTCCGGATCTGCTTTATGTTTCATTAATAATTCATATCCATATTTCGGACGCGGTCCCCATGAATTTTTTACATTGAATTCCTTATCCAGGATGAGCACTTTAGGGATAGATTCTGTACCGTTGGTCAGGTATTGATTAATTAGGCTTTTGTCACTGTCTCTCAGGAAAATTCTTACATCATTGTGTCCTTTAAAGAAAGTAACAAGCGCAGGAACCGTAGCGCTGGCATCTCCGCACCATGCTTCTGAAATAATCAGAATTTTTCCGTCAAAATTTTTAGAAGCCAACTCTTTTAACTGTTCTTCATCCGGGACATATTTTTTTAATGTTCTGTCCATTCTCTGCAACCCTAATTCGTAGTATTGCCTGTATTCGATTTCCTGTTGGCTGGAAGGATTTTCCAATCTTTCTTTTCCGATACTGACATATTCTTCAAAAGAAATTCCCTGATCCCAGTAATTTTCCATTACCAAAAATATTTATGTTAAAAATTATTGATGTTTCTTGTCTTGTTGATTAAAAACAGGTCAGCCAATACAAATGCAGCTAAGCTTTCCACAACAGGAACGGCTCTTGGCACTACACATGGGTCATGACGTCCTTTTCCTTCCACTACTACTGGATTTCCATATTTATCTACACTGTCCTGAGGTCTTAAAATAGTCGCTACAGGTTTGAATGCAGCACGGAAATAAATATCCATTCCGTTGGAAATTCCTCCCTGGATTCCTCCTGAAAGATTAGATTTTGTGGTGAAATCAGTATTGAAAGCATCATTATGCTCTTTTCCTGTCATTTTAGCACCGCAGAAGCCGCTTCCATATTCAAATCCTTTGCAGGCATTGATATTCAGCATGGCTTTGCCTAATTCAGCCTGAAGTTTGGAAAAGATAGGCTCTCCAATCCCTACAGGCACGTTTTTGATTACGCAGGTAACTGTTCCTCCGATGGTATTGCCTTCTTTCTTGATCTCTTTAATTCTTTCGATCATTCTTTCTGCAGTTTCAGCATCCGGACAACGAACATCATTGCTTTCTGTTTTTGAAAAGTCTAATGCCTGATATGGTTTTTCACAGAAAATATCGCCTACGGAAGAAACATAAGCATTGATCTCGATGCCGGATAAAAACTGTTTTGCCAATGCTCCTGCAACGACCCAGTTGATGGTTTCCCTGGCTGAAGATTTTCCGCCGCCGCGATAGTCTCTGATACCAAATTTCTGGTCATACGTGAAATCTGCATGACTCGGACGGTATGAATCTGCGATATGATCATAGTCCTTAGACTTCTGATTTTCATTTTCTATAATAAAACCGATTGGAGTACCTGTCGTTTTTCCCTCAAAGATCCCGGAAAGGAACTTTACCGTGTCACTTTCTTTTCTTTGAGTAACAATCGCAGATTGGCCTGGCTTTCTACGATCCAATTCAAATTGAATTTTATCGAAATCTACCGTTAAACCTGCCGGAAAATTATTGATGATACCGCCGTAAGCCACGCCGTGACTTTCTCCAAATGTTGTAAGACTGAGAAGATTACCTAATGTGTTGAACATGATACAAAATTACCTATTTTTCTTCAGATAATAAAGTTTCTGTATTTGTTCTATTTATCAGTGTTTTTGATAGTATGGATAATGTCCTGTACTTCTTTTTTCTCGTCCGGTGTGAGTTTTTTCCAGATAAATCCTTTTTTGATATTTTTTTCATCAATGTACTGAGGGAAAATTCCTGCTTTTGCATCATCAAAAATATAACTTACAGAGATTGCAGGAATAGGAGTGTCAAAATTAAAGGGGTAATCCTTTGATACATTGAATTTTAAATTTCCTGTTTTAAAAGTTTCAAATTTGTTATAATGGTAAGCTGAAGGTTTGTAGAGCTGTTCTTTTTTCAATCCGGCCATAAAGTTTCCCGGTCTGAAGCTCGGAATATACTGACGGATGAAATTGGGGAAGCTTAAAATTCCTATCACCAATACACTTGATGCGGAAAAAAAAGCAAGTGAATTTTTTTTGCTGAAATGAATAAACAGGATAAAAGCGATCACGAAAAATACATCAAGAAAAAAACGGTATTGTGCTGAAAAAGCTAATACCAGTATACTTTTTATTAATATGGAAATACAGATCAGACTAATAATTTTTTGCTTTTTAATGAAAGCAAAAACAGAAAAGATAGCCAGACTTAAAATGAAGATGATATTGATTTTTGATTTAATTCCTTCCAGTGTAAACCAGTTTCTGATCACATCATAAGAAGAGAATTTTTGAATATCCCCGTAGCTGTACTGCATGTCGTAGGTTTTCTGAATAGCGTATTGTGAAGAAATTTTTAAGACTTCCGGATTGGGTTTCCAACTGAATCCAAAATCACCTATGGCAACAGGAAATACAGGATATCCGAAGGTCCATATATTTTTAATAAAAAACAAAATAAGAATCCCGGTTCCTATGATCCAGTTTTTATAATTGGGTTTAAAAATAAATACAGAACACAGGAATACCATTAATGGGAGCCATATCATGGTAGGTTTTATCGAAAAAACAAAAACAGCATAAGCAAAAAGAAGACTGATGTTTTTGTTTCCTGTCATGATTTCATTTAAAATAATTAATGATAAAGTAATAACAGGAAGGTCAGGGCTTGGTGACTGTGAGAAAAGTAAGAGTATGGGAATAAAACATAGATGGATCCAACTCTTCTTCTCAAAAATATAAAAAGTATAAATGATCAGAAGAATGGCATTGATTCTTAAATAAGGATCTGATAAACCGGCGAATCCCGCCTGGAAAATATGCCATACCGACATTTGTCCTAATGTAAAATCCAGATTGGAAATGCCTTTCACCAGGCCATACTCTGTGAGCCATTTGATTGTGGGTATATAATATCCAAAATGGTCCAATATATAAGGATAAAAGGAACTGCTGTATAAAATGAGCAATGAAATACTGCCAATCAGAAGAATATCTTTCTTTGAAAAGGAGTTAATTTTCTGATATAATTTCTTTTTGAAAAAGAAAAAAACTCCGGATAATAGAAAGGGAATTTCTACATATATATTAATAGGAATGAAAAAAGCCAGAGCAGTCCATATAAGGCTGAGTCCTAGTATACCGCTTAAAATACTACCCGAAATTCCATCAAATAGGGAGCCGAAAAAGTATTCCATGATTTTTCCCCAGCCCGCGAGTACTGAAAAAATAAGAACTGAAGAAAGTAAAAGTAAAATCATAAAAAAAGATTGCCTAAAAATAAGCAATCTTTAAATGTTATCGTTAAAATATTAATTAACGTGGTTGAACTCTTCCATCTTTTCTGTCTCCAGCCCTACCGATTGTATAACCGGTTGCACCACCAACTACACCACCAATCACGGCTCCAAGACCTCTGTTTTTCTTAGCAACAATAGCTCCTACTGCAGCACCACCCACGGCACCAATAGCGGTTCCTTTAGCTGCTTTACTCCATCCTTTCTTTTGGGTGGCAGTGGTTCCCTGAGAGGAATTGCTTCCATTATCTGCATAGGTTCCGCCTCCTGAATTAGAGTTTGACCCTCTGTCTCTGTATACTGTTTTTGTTTCTCTTATAATCTGAGGCTTTGAATTATTGGATGCAGCTGCCTGAGATTTTTTACTTTCAGCAATGCTGTCTGCCTTTTTCTGTGCTTCGTACACAATTTTTTCTTTTTCAATAGCCAGCTTCTGTTTTTCTATTTCAAGCTGTCTTGCCTGAAATTCAAGTTTCTGCTCTTCAAGAGATTTTTCAGCTGTCCTTTCGTCCTTTTTGCAGGCTGTCAGTAAAAAGACTGATAAAAAACCTGCTAATACTATCTTTCTCATAATTCAAATTTTTAATAGGTAGTCTTAGCCAAAACGCATCAACTTCCTAGTTATTTTCAATTATGAAGCCAAATTCAGTTAAGAAATGTTAAAGTGGCAATTTTCTAATTAAAGCCTGATTGTTTTTGACATTACTTTAGCTTACCAGAATGAGAAGGATGTAATTTTAAGTTAATTAAAAGTTTTTACTCAATTCATATGAATTGGTTACTTTTGAAAAACCAAAAATTACTTTAATATGAAAATATCAATTTTTAAGGCAATAACTTTTATGCTATTGTCAGCCGTTGTCATTTCGTGTTCTTCAAATGATGATATAGTAACAGATGTACAGTCTCAGGTTCATTCCGAAACCTCTAAAGAAGCTTCAAAAACGAAAACTTATAAGGTAAGATTCGGGCTTATATCTTTGGATGGAACAAAAACGCTTTCAGGAAGTTATGATGTAGGAAGCTTCCTTGCTGAAAATACAGTTACAGGGGAGGTTTATGATACGTATTACGGTGGAGGCTTCCAGACATTGCCCGGATATAATGAAGGCATTCCTGCGGGAACTTATACTTTCTCTGCGATGCAGGGGCAGGGAGGCTGGGTTGGTTACGGATCGGTGACCGGAACTGTATCAGATGCTCAGGTGGATGCTGATGGGTATATTACTGTATATATACCGATAACATGGGAAGAGTAAGCTAAATTAATGATTTGATTAAATGAAAATCTTATGATTATACTCATAAAATGAAAAAGATGAAAGTATTACCTTTAAATTGTAGAATTAGAAGAATAATTTTTCTTATTTAAATTATAAAATTTTTTCATCATTTGTGTTTTTGAGGCCTCCATCAGGAGGCTTTTTTTATTTTCCATGCAGACGCTAGGATATGATATTAATCATAAATCCGCAACTGGACATTTATTCAAATTAGTTTTTATTTTTTTATGATCATCAACTATTACCCAATTCTAAAGGATATTTTGTATTTTATTCATCTGTAATAACTTATAAACGATGGTCATTATATTGAATAAAAAAATAAAAAAGTATTTATTATAATAACAACTTTGGCACGATTTTTCAATACATGAAGCAACTCATGTTTAATTTGAGTTTTCATGGTTATTAGTTTTTATCCCCGAAGCAATTCGGGGATTTTTTTTGGTTTTATATTTTTTATGGTATTAATGTTATTTAAAATTGGTAAATGTTTTTAAGGAACAAAATATCCTTTACTCCGGAGTAAACATAATTTAGAATATCAGCTATTTGCAAGCACAAATCGGCAGATTAAATTATAACTGTTAAAAGTCAGGGTGAAAATCAGATCTGGAAATTTTTCTTTCTGATACTCAGGAATATGGATGATTGCATATTCATTTTAAGTTTTGAACGGGCGATAGATTGAGTATAAATAGCTAAACTTTACTCTAAAGTCTGTGTATAGTATCGTTGTGGCTTTTCGTAATTAATAAATTGTTATTTTAATTCTATAATTGGGGAATTGTTGCTATATTTAGTGTTTAATAAATAAAAATTATACAATGAAAAATCTCAAAAAAATTTCTAAAGGAAACCTAAAAGCTATTAAGGGAGGTGGAGTTACTGATGGTATTTGTAAGCCAGGATATAAGCTCATATGTGAGGCTACTGGCATTTGCGGACCAGAAGAAGATGCAGCTTGTAATTGCTATTGCATTCCTATTATTCCAAATCCATAACATATGTCCCTCAGTTAGAGGGATTTTTTTATTTTCCATCATTTAATGAAAGTTTCTCTCTGGCAAAATAAAGGTCGTGTAGTTAATGGAAAATTTTCAAATAAAATGAATATTTAGTTTATTTTCTAAATAAAAATATAACAATGTTAGAAACTAACTCATTTGACAGAAATTAAAAAAGTTTTTTGAATTGCCGACAACAATACATACAAAATAAAAAGCCTTTCTATAATTGACTGGAATCCAGTTTTTATATAGAAAGGCTCTTAGGTACCTAGCGTACCCAAATATAAATAATCAATACTTTTTTATACTCTAATAAAATACTGTAAATAAGCTTATTTAAAGGCTATTTATATTGTTTTGCATTTCATATGATTTTATTTTATTGTAAAAATGTAGACACAAATGTGGACACGTTATAAAATAATTTCTATCTTCGTATTGTTCAAAATATAATTATGGCTACGATTAGATATTATTTACGTACAAAGTCTACGAATTCTAAAATACAGATACAATTATCGATTTCAAGAGATTTGAAATTAAGGACATCTACAGATCTGGTCATAAATCATTCTGATTGGAGTTCTGATACGAACTTTCCAAAACAAAATAATCCTAAAAATAAAATACTTACTAGGCAATTAAGGGAATTATCAAATCATTTATTGAATGAATATAACTCTGATTTTGCTGCAGGAGTACTTTTGAATACAGATTGGCTGAAAGAGAAATTAAACAAATACTTTAAACGGATTGATGAAAAAGTAGATGATAGTGTTTTCTTAAACTACCTTGTCAATTTTATAGACTTCAAAAAAAGTATTTCATCCTATACCGATTGTACTATTCGTAAGTATAATAATCTTAAGGATCGTTTTGCCGAATATCAGAAAAAGAAAAAAAAGAACTATTTAATTGAAGATGTTAGTGGGAAAGTGCTAATTGATTTTAAAAATTACCTCATCATTGATTGCGGTTTAATGGACACAACAGCTACAAGATTTATTAAGAACCTTAAAACGGTGATATTTGACTCCAGGAATAATGGAAAGCAAATACACCATCAAATTGCAGGGTTTTCCACAGGAACAACGAATAGTGAGCATAAGGTGTTTCTATCTTTTGATGAGATAGAAAAAATAAAACAGATCATTACACTGAATAAGGATTGGGATACAGCTAAAGACTGGCTTGTTTTAGGTTGTTATTTAGGACAAAGGGCTAGTGATTTACTACGGATGAATAAAAGAATGATTTACACCAAAACAGATGCTGATGGTAACTCATTCAGATTTATTGAGATCACACAGCAAAAGACAGGAGAAAAGGTTGTTATTCCCTTACATGATGAGGTTGAATCTATTTTAGAAAAATACCATGGTGATTTTCCACCAACATTCGCAAGTAATCCGGGTTCTAATTCTGTATTATTTAATAGGCATATAAAGAAGGTTTGTGAACTGGCAGGGGTTCATGAAATGGTGAAAGGTAAAGTTTACAATGAAGAGACAAAAAAGAATGAGATTGTAGAAACTGAAAAATGTAACCTGGTTTCTTCTCATGTTTGCCGCCGTTCATTTGCTACTAATTTTTATGGAAATAAAATGTTTACAACACCTCAGCTTATGTCGATTACCGGACATAAATCAGAATCCCAGTTTCTCAATTACATTGGTAAAACAGCAGATGACTGGGCCATGCAGACGGCCAAAACATTTAAAGATCTTTCTGAGAAAAAAATAAAAACATCATAATTATGGCAAACAATATTATAATTCCCGAAGGTTATGTTTTGGTTCCGGCAAGTTGGGCTGAAAGATATTTTAACAAGTCATTTTGGACAGAAATTGAAGTGCCAAGAACCAATGAAGTAGCTGAGTATGTAGGAGTGAGTGTTGAGAAAATAAAGAAGGATCTAAGAAATATAGAATGTCCACTTAGAAAGGCTGAAAAAAGCAAATCCGGAAGAGGCAATCAAATGAAATTTCACAAATGGTCAGTTGAAGAATATAAAGACTGGCTTAGAAAATAAAATTATATGAGCAGCAAATTAGAATATGAAATAGCAAAGAATATCTGAATAAGCTTCCAGACAAAGAAAGAGAAAGCCTCTGTAAAGTAACTCTTCTGGGGTTACAAGAACTGAAGAAGACAAGAAGAGAATTAGAACGTGAGTATTCTGAATTTCTTAAAAAATCAAAATCCTTTCAAGATTTCAAAAATAAATACGGAATAAAATAATTTAATCATGGACGCATTGGAAAAAGAGATTAATGCCCTTAAAATGAAGCAACGTAGAGCAGACGAAAAATATAAGCAGTCTTCTAGTGAAATTTGGGCAAGAATCGAATTATTGGAAAAATTAGCATTAGAGAATACCGGAGTGGATGCCGGGAAAATTGATCCAAGCGTCCAGATTGCTTTGAATAAGGTAGCAAAAAGAAGGTACGGAAAAAAAAATTATGGGGAATAAATTAGATTATCAAATAGCAAAAGAATATCTGAATAAACTTCCGCGAGAGCAAAAAATGGAAATTATAAACGGAACACTTGGGCAAGTAACTGTAAGTAAAAAAGAAAAACAGCAGATCCGGAAGTTTTGTTCAGATTATATAAAAGATAAAATCCAGAAAGGAAAAATATAAAGCCACCTGCGGGAACAGATGGCATTAATTAACCTCTCAAAAGTTAAAATCATTACAGGATTCAAAGGAAAATATTGGATTAAAATAAACAAATCTATACGATATGGAAAATTCGGATTTATAATGACTAATAAAAACTAACCACTATGAAAACAAAAGTACAAGAAAAATCAAATGAAAGAAAATTAAACAATGTATCATTTGAAGCATTAAGAGATATTGAACTTCTTGAAGAAAGAAGATTAAGTTGGGGACTTATAAATTTCAATTCTGTTTTAAATCATTTCAATTGGGGTTTTTACAGAGATCGTAATAAATATCCAGATTTCCACAGTTTGGGATCATCAATGAGTGATCATGCTCGCAAAGGTAACATTGGTAAATACCAAATATATTGCCTTGTAAAATTATCATCCATTATTTACGATGCAAGGGTATTGTACGAAAACAATCTTATTGATTTTACTCAATTACATAGTATCGTTGTTCGTGTAAGAAATGATGCGCACAAAAGATTTAAGTCTATCGAAAAGACTCAGGCAAAAAAAGAGTTGAAAAATAAAAAATTAAACTCTGATTCCCTGTTGATCTTAAAAGCAAAATTAGCAATCCTAGAAAACGAAGATTAGTAAAAAATGAGATGTTAAAAGCATCTATTTTTTTTCATAACTTTATGTTGGCAACTGAAAATAACTGTTTGAAATATGGAAATTATACCACATTATATTTTTAAGGAATTCGAAGAAAACTATTTGCAAGAATATGTAATACATTTAAGTGAAGATGCTGAAAAAATAACTTTGTTAGATTATTATGAAAAACTAGATGATTATTATAGTGGATTGGTTAGAGTATTAGGGGATTTATTTAACGATCAGTTAATTGATATTATTAAAAATAATTTTCACTGGGAGGTATTTAGAGGATTTGTCTTTGTCAAATTCCCTGATCTTTTTGAAAGCCAAATAGATGGAACTTTAGAGAAAGCAACAATTAGGTATAGTTTTGAGATGAATAGACTGATTGAAAATCGACTAGATATAGGGGTGAGTTTATATATGGAGTTAAATAATATACTAAGTTTTCTAACAAATAAAATAATTGAAGCAGCTCTAAACCGTCCTGAGAATAATAATGATGAAAAAAGAAAAAGGGTCGTTTTAACGAATCCAAAAAAATTAGCTTTATTACAAGCAATTGGATTTTTTGATTTGCCAACTATTACAGAATTATCTGAAGATGATCAAAATAAAATAGTTGCATTATTGTTAGATGCGGATAAAAAAGAATTTGTCTATAAAAATAGACTAAATCTCAACTCTAAAAATCCAAATTATCAAATAGATAAATATACAGCATTCCAATATGTGGAAGAGATGGAACAGTTGTTAAATGGCATGCAATAAACTTAAATAAAATATCATACGGGAGTTAAATGGGAGTGTTTTTGCACTCCCTTATTTTTTATAGCAGATACCTTTGTATCATAACATAAACAGATAGTTATGAATACAATTCAATTCGTAGGAACTAATCCTACAGATCTTATTAAAGGAATCGAAGAAGCACTGATTCCTAAACTTACAGAGAGACTTTCTGTACAGTTCCAGCCAAAAGAGCCAACAGAGTATTTAACTCGTAATGAAGTTTGTAAACTTTTAAAGATTGATCTTTCAACATTGCACAGGTGGAGGAAAGATAAAACGATCCCTTCCTACGGCTTTGGAAACCGGGTATATTTCAAGCGTGCTGAAGTTGACCAGATTATTAATAGAAATAAACTCAGTTAAACTTAAATATTATGGCAGCGATTACACCAAGATTGGAAGCCTACCTGAAAGTAAGAGGTAGCATTGCAGAGAGAATGAATGAGGTTCTTGAGGTTATCGGAAAAATTCAGCCTTGCACGTATGAAGATATTGCAGATGAATTGAAAACCAGAACAAACTTAGTAACCAACCGAATGAGTGAACTTGAAAAGGTTGGTTTAATCCGTGTCACGGATAGAGTAAAACAAAAAGGAAATACACGGAGTCTTTTCAGTGTGTGTACTGAAGAAGAAGCGAAGCAGCTTCAAGAAGAATTCTTAATTAGATACAAATCTGAAAAAGAGGATCTGGAAACAGCATTTCAGAAAGTCCAGGAGAATCCGGCAGCGAAAGACATTATTAAACGTTGTGTTACATACTGTAAATACAAACTTCGCTTACTAACTAAATATGCCATCTAGTAACGAAAAAAAGGGAGCCATTAAGTTCCCTGATTGTTCAAAATATGTAATGGTGGCAACCGATTACAACACAAAGATAGTGAAAATAATGCTGGATAATTTGAAATTTTCAATTACTGATCAGGATATTATACAGAGATTATGGCGATTTGCAGAACAGGAAATGCTTTCCCGTAAACCTCAAAATAATAACTATGTATGCTATTCAAAGTTTGGTGCATTGATGAGGTTTGATTTTAGGAAAAGTATTGAAAATGGTTATCTGATTGGTTTTAGACATTTAGAGGTGTCAATAAGTCCGCATTATCACTTTAATGGCTATTTACATAATGGTAATGATTTCAGCCCCAAAAACTGCTTAAAAACGTTACGGGATATATTTATACAGATAAAGCTAAGACAGGAGGAATTTGGCCTATTAAAAGCAGTGAATATTGAGTATGGGCTAAATTTAGTACCTGACACAGAGATCAAAAACCTCATCGGTGGAATTTCTTTCCATAAAAGAACGCCTTTCATAGCTCCAGATGCAGCAAAGCCTTACTTCAAAATTACAGACGCGACGAAGTATAAACAAATTAAAGCGTATGCAAAGGGGCTGCAGTTTATGGAGCATCCGGAATATGGTATTGATCTAAATACCTTTCGGTTTGAAGTAAAAAGCAAACAGAGTAAATGCATTTCTAAATTGGGAATTAGCACAGTAAAGGACCTTTTCAATGAGGAAGTTTACAGTGGATTATTTCAATCTCTTTTAGATGAATGGGAAAACATTCTTTTCACTTTTGAAAAAGAAAAATTTGATGCGTTTTTGAATGACTCTAATAGAGATAAATTTAATTATGAACGGCAAAAATATATGAAAACTAATGTTGAGGTTCGAACGATTTGCAGACAAATTAAAGGGCAATTAATCGATAAATTTTTATCATTTCAAAATTCTGCAAATTCCACACAGAAAACACTGATGAATACTGGAAAGGTCAAAATTAGAAATGACCCTTCTCTACTGATAAACTTGGAATATGCAGAATTTAATATAAATATTACTAAGAATAGGAGTATGAAATTGGGAACCTCATCAATATAGGATTGAAAATAATTTTGGTCAAAAAAAATAAAGTTCCTGAATTTTTAGAGTCCATAAAAAAGATTTGATAGAACGGTTTTTCTTACTCATAAAAAAGGAGGGTAACGGAGTTTTCTTACCCATAAAAATATAATTAAGAGTTTTCCAACTCTATAAAAATAACAAATAAAAAATGACAACAAAGAATATAAATACAGCTTTTATAAAGCTAAAGTCAATAAATGAACTGGAAGAGATAACGACTCTCGAAGATGGAAATTTACTGTTTGAGGATGGGGATGGAAAATTAAAAAGAATGACAACTGCTATATTTTATCAGCTGTTACATAATATTGCAAAGCCAATCTCGCCATCAGATACTAGGCCTTTTACTGCAAATACTTGGCATAAACCAACAATATATTCAGCAAGTCCAGGAACAAATTACCCCAGTGCTGGTAGTTTAAAGGCCATTGAAGGATATGATACATTATTCTTTTATAACGGAACTTCTTGGATTAAAGAGGCTAACAAATTGCCAGGTGTTGATGTTGCTGAAGCATTTGATCCCACAGACGCAGTAAAAGCACAGGGAGGAGAGCAGATAAATAATTGGTTTATGGGATCAGATGACATTATTACTACCAGTTCAAAAACATTCGAGGGTACATTAATAACTTCTTACCCAACAGGTTTTTATGATCCCTCAGGTGTACTCGTTAATGATACATCCAGAAGACGCACAGGTTATTTGACGTTGCCTGTACATACAAATACAATTAATTTTATAAATTGGAATGCTGCTTATAGAGGTGTTTTTTTGAGTGCTACTAATATAACTTTAGGTATATTTTTAACAAACAATAATACGCCAATTGCTGTTCCTTCCGGAGCGGTAAAAATAGACATAGGCATTAAATCAACATCTGTTGAAGTTGATCTTAATGTGATTAAAATTAATTATCATATTGTAATTCCAGGTGAAGTGAAAAAAATAGTTAGTCCTGTAGAATTAGAGAATCGAATTGATTTAAGAGAGACTAGCCAGAATACTAATTACGGCTTTTCGCAATACTCAAACTTCGATTCTTTTACAAGTGGTTATATAGATGCAGCTGGTCTTATTCAACCTGATCCGACAAATGTTCGAAAGCTGTCACCCCAAATAGATATTTCACAGTATACGAAGTTCACATCACATGTATCTATAAATGGAGCGTATTATCGGCTGACAGATTCTTTAGGTTCCCTTATAAAATTTGGGCTTCTTGGACCAGATATACAAATTCCTGCCGGATCAAAGTTTATCCAGTTCACCATTAAAGGTTCCGCTTCACAGGTGAATTTAGCTTCTGATTATTTTACATTCACAATTGGAAATGAAATTGATTATATTTTAAAGAAATCAGATATATCGTCTTTTTCTTCTCAAATAAATTTATATGTTCAAATTTCTAAAGCAAATTCCATTGGTTCGACAAATATTGATCAGTGGGAAAATTTCTCTGATGGATTTGATTCAAATAATGTAACACTTTTTGATGGTGGAATTAAGCTAATAGATAATATTACAGCAGTAAATAATCAAGCTAAGATTAGAAGTTTAAAATTTGATTTCGGCAATGTTTTTTCTGTATTTATGAAAGTTAAGTTTCTGCAGCTTAACAACTCATATAACATGGATATTTTGGATGGAATTATAAATCAATATGGTGAAACCAATAACACTAATGACGATAACATTAATAAATCCGGATTCTCTTTTGCAGTAATTCATCCGACACTTTCCGTAAGGCCAATATTTTCGATTGTTAAGTCAATAGACTATGATACTTCGGGTAATTTGGAAATATGGAGAATCATTAAACCTACTAATTTTGTCGCAGGATTTGAGAGGATATGGACAGGGAAAGAAATTCCAATGAATGCTTTTTTTGATATGCAAATAGATTTTGATTTCAATACTGAAACAAATGCAAATTATTATGTATCTATCACTGTTAATGGCCAGAAGTTGGTAAACAGGTCATTGATGGGTATGAATTCAAATTATGCAGGCAATAAATCATTGCTCTTCCAATGCAAAGGAACTACAGAAGAGCCAGCAGAATTTATTGTGAAAAATATTAAGGTAGTCCAGGAAAATAAAGATAAGGCTAATCTATTGGGTTATTTAATGTCCGGGATCTAAGAATGATTGAGATTGAAACCTTTAATATAATATAAACCTCAGCAAAACGCTGAGGTTTTGTAATTATAAATCTTTCAGTTCGTCCCTCTTTTTATTGTTTTCTATATTTTTAAAGAATTCTTCCTTTGCTTTGTTTTCAGTTTTGATTTTTTTAATTGTTTCGAGATTTTCCGCTATGAAATATAAAGAAGTCTTCTGGTCGCAATTATCATCTTTGCCATCCGAAATAACTCTATTTATTTCTATATTACCATTGGTGTAAGTTCTATAATAGTTTTTTTTAGTAAATGAGATTCGCTCTCTATTAATATAGCAGTAATCATCTCTTTCTGTTTTAGATAGTTCCCCTAATCCATATTTTGTTTCAAAGTCCATTGAAAGGTAGCCTGTTACATCGCTAAAATGGATGAAAGAAAGAATGTTATCGACAAATATCAAATTAGCAAATCCAATGGTGTATTTATTATTAATCTTTAAATTTTTAATATTGTAGGTTGTTACGTTGTCTAAATAATAAGTAGGATAAGAATTATCTGAAACTTCCTTAGTGTTTGGTATTACTTTAACATAAACATTAGGTTTATTTAGATTTGAGTATAAGCAGTTCATACCTACACATTCAATAAGTTTCAAGTTTTGAGATTTAGTAATACTGTCAAACTGTTTAATTGTTAATTTATCAATTTTATAGGGGCCAATACCTTCAGGTAAATCTTGACAAAACAAATTTGAAGCGTAAAAAATAAGAATGTATAATAACTGTTTCATGAATAAATTTTTGATAAAGATATTAATACATGAGAATTTATAATTACGGGTATCCATAAAGGAATTATCTAAGATTTTATGTCGATCATTACGCGTATAGTTTACTAGGGTGAAGTTATTATTAATAATTGGAAAATAGATCATCCCAAGTTCTTAGAGTCTATACGCGCACGCGCGAGGGTTTGATTAGATTTGCATATTGTACTAAGGTTTTTCTACAGTCACTTACGCGTAATTAGAAATTTTATATCTCCCTATCTGTTTGCGTATGGTTGTTTATGCCGACTTTATTGGTGTCTGTTCGTGTGTAAGGGAAACAATAATACAGTCAAAAGTTTATGCGGGCTTTCCTGGAATAAAACGTAGTCATAAATTACTAATCGGACCAATACGCGCACGCGCGAGGGAATATAAAGATATTTGTTAAATTTTAGGTCATAAAAGTTAGAGCGATCTAATAAGAGATATGTTTTTGGGATTTTTATTCTTCTCAAGTCTGATAAAATGACTGTTTATTATATTGTTGACACAAAAGTAGACACAAAATAAAAAAACCTTTCTATAATTTACTGAAATTCAGTTTTATATAGAAAGGCTCTGAGGTACCTAGCGGATTCGAACCGCTGTAGATGGTGTTGCAGACCACTGCCTAGCCACTCGGCCAAAGTACCATTTTTACCATTTTTGAGGTGTGCAAATATAGCAAAAAAAATTAATGAACAAAAATTTTTAAATCATTTCTTTCGCTCCAATGCTGCTTATTTCCTCTTTTAATTGTCTTTCAGCAACATAGTTTTTACCGTTGATCACTCTGGTATCACTCCAGCTGTCATGCCAGCCATTATTCCCTAAAAAAGAAAGGGAGTCAAAAGGTACTGCACGGGAAAATGTACGGGCAATAATCTGTTGGGATGTTGGTTTATTCCCATCTATGCTGATAACTTCCGTTCCTGTAATATATTTAGCGATAGTCTTACCCAGATAATATTCCATAAAAAAGAAATAGGAAAAAGACAAAGCGAGATAAATAAGAAGTGCAATCAGACTAAAAGTAAAGCTCTGATCCTCATTTTCAGCTGAAAATCCCTCTCCATACACTATTGCGTATCCTATTCCAAATATAAAAAAGAAGGCATAATAAATAGCCTGTATAAAAAGCCTGTCTAAAAAGAAATTAAGAAAGCGTTTGCCGGATGTGGCTTTATGTCTGTCGACAACTGCCAGATATTTTCTCATGATATTGTATTAGTTTTATTAATTTAAATTCCGTTAAGTATTAGTTTTAAAGTTGCGTTTGTTTCAATAACTGCTGTAATTCCTGATTCATTTAATAGGACACTGCCTGGTTTCAGGTTGAAAACCCTTCCGTTCATCTTTAGCCCTTTGTAATATTCCTTATTAAATGCTTCTTCTATGCTTTTCTTGGAGGCCAGCTCCAGTTCCTGCGTAGGAATTCCGTATTCCTCTTCAATCATTTTTACAATTTTTCCTTTAAAAAGAAGAGTCGCAGTTTTCTGCAGAACATTAGCCGTCCTTAGATTGAATTTTGTATTGGACAGTACAATTTTCTTTTTCGTTTCGTCATATACAGGAATTCCGGAAATAATGGCTTTTCCATTTACGTAGCCTTCTGTTTCAGCTTCAATGATCACTCTTCCTTCGGCACCATAAACCCGGATGTCTTTGATCTTTACCTTTGAGTCTCGGACATCATATTCCTTGTTCATGAACATATTTCTGGCAATATTGGTAGCTTCAGAAAAAGGAACATTAGCTGTAGTCTGCAAGAGGAATTTATCTGCCAGAACAGGAACGACATTAAAGTTCCCGGCTGATTTTACCGTTGGTGATGCAGCAGGTTTGCTTCCGGTAAACGTTTCCGAATAAATATCCATTCCTATATTCGTAGTGATCTCGTTCCCATAGAATTTCAGCGGGGTGATATTCACGCCTACCGGGCTTATTTTCAGCCACGTATTATATTCCTCCGAAATATTAAAAGGCTGTGAGAAAACATTCCATGCCATTACTGCATACTGTTGGAAATTCAGCTGCGTAGCCATCTGCTGATCAATAGTCTTGGCAAATTTTCCCTGCTGTTCCTTCAGGCTTTTTTCTACCAGTGAAGTGATAGGAATCTGTATTCTGCCATAATCCAGGACAGGCTTTGTCACCCATCTGAAACCGTTGGGCTGCGTATTGGTAGAAATTGTCCAGTTGTTATTAAAATTAATCGTGGTATTGAAGGACATAACTGTTTCAAAAGTAGTATTCTGATACGAATAAACTCCCAGGGTACCAATCCCTTTTTCGGCCCATATTTTTAAAGGAACTTCTATCAGAAGGTTTTGGCTTGTTCCGCCCACAAGACGGATAGGCCGGGTTTTCCATACTTTGACCTTAAACTGATCGTTATTGTTATCTGTATAAGAATCATCCTGAAATACCAGCTCTTTTACTGAAGCATTAATCATATTGCTGATTTCAGAAAGCGGAATGGTTACCGGCATCGTAATGCTGGATTTTATTTTCGGGAAATTGTAAACAGCGGATTGATTATCAACAGCAGTCTGGCCAAAAACTATGGCGAAACTTAATAAAAATAATAATTTGATGGATTTCAATTCAGTATGTTTTTTGTGTAGATAAAATTAAAAATCATCAGGTTTGAAGCTTCTCTCCAGTTCAATACTGGCGCCTTTCATTTCGCCCTGCATCGGTGGTGAAGTTTTTGTAATCTTCAGCTTAATATAGGAAATCTGGGGAAAAATTTCATGAATCTTCATGATCATTCTTCCAGCCACATGCTCCAGTAATTTGGATTTAATGGCCATTTCCTGATGAATGATCCCGTTGATGTCAGCATAGCTTATCGTATCATTCAGATCATCTGTTTCTGCAGCTTTCCAAAGATCCGTGTGCAGTTCTGCATTTAAAATATAATACGTCCCGATGATGTTTTCTTCGGGAAGCACGCCGTGGTAGGCATATATTTTTACATCTTCAAGAAAGATCTTGCTCATTGTTCCTGATTTTTATCCAGCAAAAATCGTTTTAATTCTTCAAAATCTGCATTTATTTCTACAGTTTTTTTATCCTTTTTCATAAGATCATTCAAAGCTTCGGGGATATCAATGGTGATATGGGCTGCTTTTTCTACTGCTTCAGGGAATTTCACAGGATGTGCTGTTCCCAATATAAATCCTTTTTTGCCGGGATTCTCATTCAGATACTGTTCCATAGCAGCGAATGCAACTGCGCTGTGAGGATCGAGGGTATACTCATATTTTTCGTATACCTCTTTTATGGTTTGTAGCGTTGATTCATCATCAACCGAATATCCCGAGATCATATTTTTCAGATGTTCATACTGATGTCCGAAAAGTTCCAGAATTCTGGTGAAATTACTTGGATCTCCAACGTCCATAGCATTGGATAAGGTGGCTACAGCTTTTTTAGGATGATACTGATGACTTTTCAGATAATCAGGAACTACATCATTTTTGTTGCATGCAGCAATAAAATGTCCTGCAGGAAGCCCGCGGAAATAAGCAAGAAGCCCCGCACAGATATTTCCGAAATTTCCACTCGGAACACCAATGACCGGATCCTGATTTTCGTACTGTTTCCATTGTTTTAAAGCTAATAAATAATAAATCTGCTGAGGAAGCCATCTTGCAACATTAATAGAATTAGCTGAGGTTAAAAACAACTCTGAGTTAATACTTTCATCTGAAAAAGCCTGCTTGACAAGATTCTGACAGTCATCAAAGTTTCCGTTGACTTCCAGTGCCAAAATATTTCCTCCCAGTGCCGTAAGCTGTTTTTCCTGAACAGCACTCACCCTGTTTTTAGGATAAAGAATAACCACATTGATTCCTGGGACATTATAAAATCCATGGGCAACAGCTCCACCCGTATCACCGGAAGTAGCCACAAGAACCGTTACTTTTTTATCCTGATCTTTTAGAAAATATGACAGACAGCGGCTCATAAACCTTGCTCCCACATCTTTAAATGCTAACGTTGGTCCATGGAAAAGCTCCAGAATGGATATGTGCTCACTGATCTTTTTTAAAGGAATCTCAAAGCTGATGGTTTCTGTAGTAATTTTCTTTAATATTTCCGAGGGAATTTCGTCCCCGATAAAATCTTTCATGCATCTGAACGCAATTTCTTCATTGGAATACAGATGCAAATTTTGAATAAATTCTTCATTAAACTGAGGAATTTTTTCGGGAAAAAACAATCCTTTTTGACTACCCTGGCTTTTTATAGCAGCTGTTTTGAAATTAACGGTTTCCTGTTTATCTTTTAAATTATAATAATTCATTGTCTTTAATTTATTGGTTATCATCATGATCTTCTTCAACAATCTCAATTCCTGAAGGGTTTATTTTTGAGACATACACAAAACTCTCAATTTTAATTTCATCGTAAATAGATTTCATCAGCTGGGCAATCTTTTCTGCCGTTTCTTTTTTCTCTGCCAGCATAAAAATTGAAGGTCCTGAACCCGAAATTCCGCCTCCAAGTGCGCCAGCCTCCAAACTTCTTGTTTTAATCTCATCAAATTTCGGAATTAGGATGCTCCTGACAGGTTCTATAATCCTATCATTCAGACTTCGTCCGATGAGCGGAATATCGTTTTTGAGGATTCCTGTCACGAGTCCTGCTATATTTCCCCACTGTTCCACAGCATCTTTCAGAAGAATATTTTTCTTTAAAATCTGCCGTGCATCAGAAGTTTTTACTTCGACCTGCGGATGTACTGCTGCCACAAACAGGTTGGGGGTACTCAACGGAATAATATCAATAGGAGAGGAGGATTTCACCAATGTGATACCTCCATAAATGCACGGGGCAATATTGTCTGCATGGCGTACTCCGGAAGCAAGCTCTTCACCGAACATGGCGAAGTGAACCATTTCTTCACGGGATAAAATATTTCCTAATAAGGCGTTGGCCCCAAAAGCGGCTCCGGCGGCACTTGCCGCACTGGAGCCGAGCCCGCTGCCCGGCTTTATATGTTTACGGATTGTGACTTCAAAACCTTTCGTCAGCTTCAGATGCTCGATGATATTTTGGAGAACAACGCCCGCTACATTTTTTGACGGCTCTTCCGGAAGTCCGAAATGATCCTCATGTCTGATAATGATCTCAGGGCTGTCCAGTAATTTCAGTTCCATTTCGTCATAAGGCTCGTGAATAGCCATTCCCAGGATATCAAATCCGCAAACGAGATTGGCAATGGTAGCCGGGACTTTTATTTTTATCTTTTTCATATTATTTATTTTAAACTGATCGGATAATATCTGCAAAAACACCGCTGGCAGTTACTTCAGCCCCTGCACCGGCTCCTTTTACAACAAGAGGCTGCTCGGAGTATCTTAAAGTTTTGAAAATGACAATGTTGTCTTTGCCATACAGATGGTACAGATCACTGTCCGGAGCAACATGCTGAAGGCCGACCTTAGCTTTACCCTCTTTAAATTCAGCGGTATATTTCAAAATTTTGCCATTTTTCTGGGCCTCACTGACTAAATTTTTAAAATGACTTTCATATTCCGTAAGCTTCTCATAGAAATTTTCTACACTTCCATGAAGACATTCCTCGGGTAGAAAGCTTTCATTTTCTATATCTTCAAACTGAAGAGGATATCCTGCTTCTCTGGCCAGAATTAAGATTTTTCGGGCTACATCAGTTCCTGTCAGATCCAGCCGTGGATCCGGCTCAGTAAAGCCTTCTTTCTGAGCCTGGGCAACAACTTCTGAAAAGGTTCTGCTTCCGTCATAATTGTTAAAGACGAAATTCAGCGTTCCGCTTAATACAGCCTGTATAGATGTGATTTTGTCACCACTTTTCATGAGATCATTAATGGTTCCGATAACCGGAAGTCCGGCTCCTACATTGGTTTCAAAGTAGAATTTGCAGTTGTGATTCCGGGCAGTACTTTTTAAGTTTTTATATACTTCAAAATCTGAGGTGGCTGCAATTTTGTTACAAGCCACAATATTGATGCTTCTTTTTAATAAATTGTCATAGATTTCCGGCACTGAGGAGCTGGCGGTTACATCAATAAATATTGAATTCCTAAGGTTCCGGGAAATGATCTCCTCTGCAAAGCCGTGGATAGATGCTTCGATGCCTTTTTCACTCCAATTACGGTATTCGCTTTCAGAAATTCCGTGATCAGAGAAAAACATTTTCCGGCTGTTGGAAATCCCTGCAATTCTCAAATTAATCAAATTGTTTTCCCTAAGGTATTCATTTTGTTCAAAGATCTGCTCTACCAGTTTTGAACCTACATTTCCGACTCCACACAGATAAAGGTGTACCTGCTTGATTTCGGATTCAAAAAATTCTTCATGGAGTACATTGACCGCTTTTTTAGTATCGTTTTCTGAAATAACAATACTGATATTCCTCTCGGAAGATCCCTGCGCAATGGCTCTGATATTAATCCCGTTACTACCCAGGCATCCGAACATTTTAGCACTGATTCCGCTTCTGTTTTTCATGTTTTCCCCTACCAGTGCCACAATTGAAAGTCCGGTTTCTATTTTTACAGGAGTCACTCTCTGTAGTTTTATGTCATCTTCAAAAGAGGAGTTCACAACATTTTCTGCATGAAAGACATCTTTTTCATTGACGGCAATGGTAATGGAATGTTCTGAAGAACCCTGGGTAATAAGAATAACATTAATCTTTTCAAGGCTAAGACATTGGAAAAGTTTTGCTGAAGTTCCGGGAATTCCTACCATTCCGCTGCCTTCCAGGGTAAGAAGGGCAATATGGTTCATATTGGAAACTCCCGCTGCAGCCTGTTGCTTTTCGACAGCTGATTTGTTTAATTTATGGGAAACCAGTGTTCCTTTCGCTTCCGGATCAAAAGTATTTTTAATCTTAAGGTCGATATTTTTTGCCATAACAGGCTGTATGGATGGCGGATAAAGAACTTTAGCCCCAAAATGGGAAAGTTCCATCGCTTCATGATAAGAAATCTCAGGAATAGGTTTAGCATTAGAAGCCAATCTTGGATCTGCAGTCATCATCCCGTTTACATCGCTCCAGATCTGAAGTTCTTCAGCAGAAACGGCCGCCGCAATAATGGCTGCTGTATAATCAGAGCCGCCTCTGCCTAATGTGGTGGTATTTCCGTTCTGATCTCTGGCAATAAAGCCGGGTGCTACGATGATCTTATTTTTATGCTCAGCTGCAAAATTCTTTACATTTTCTTCAGTGATCTCAAAATCTACCTTCGCATTGGTAAAGCTGCTGTCTGTTCTGATCTGATCAGCCGAATTCATCCATATACAGTCCAATTCCTCATACTGAAGCCTGGCTGCAATAAGGTTTGAAGACAGAAATTCTCCATATGAAGTAATCCTGTCTCTGATCTTATCTGTAAATTCACCTAATACAAATATTCCGCTGTAGATATCTTCCATGTCATTAAAGTGCTTTTTAACAAAGCTTAGCCACGAGCTCTGTGATAAAACAGGAATAAGCTCTTTGACAAGATCTAAATGCTTTTCTTCGAGGTTTTTAATGGAGGGAATATAGTTTTCATCTTTAAGGGAAGCATATTCTGCTGCTTTTATCAGGGTGTCGGTAACACTGTGAAGGGCTGAAACTACAACAATCACTCTGCTTTGTAAAGATTCTTTTTTAATAATATTTTCTGCCAGAAGAATATTGCCGGCATTGGCGACAGATGTACCGCCGAATTTTAAGACTTTCATCCAATTAATATTTAAGGTTAGGTAAAATGAAATGTTTACTCTTTAAAAAAAGAGTACGGGTGCAGGAAATAATATGTGAAAATGTACCCCGCTAAGGGGTAGTTGTTGTAGTTGTGAATGTAGAAACAGAAGATAGTCCCGAAATAAGTGATTCCGGTGTAGAAATATCTGATATGTTTCTTAGAAAGTTCATTCTTTACCAAACAAATGTACAAATTATTCGGAGATATCAAAATTATTTTGGTGTACAATTTTATTTTTAATTCATTTTCAGGAGATATATTGATTTGAAACTTTATTTTTCCCTTTAAAAGAGCTATACTTAAATTCTAAAACAAAATAAAATTACTATGAAAAATTTAAAGAAAATGTCTCGGGAAAAATTAGGAAAGATTAATGGAGCAGTTTCTAATTGCAGTGGATGCCCGGCTGGCGGATTTGGTCCTGGTGGGACTTCTGGCGGATATAATTACTCATGTGAGGATTATCACGTTCTTCCGAGCCGATGCAAAAGCTGTGTTTTTGTTAGTTCAGAATGCTTCCAATAACCAGTAGTGAAAGAAGAACTGTAGGACTGTCTGTATAGGCAGTCCTTTTTTTATTATATAGATCAAGTGGCGGTGCTGCATATGTATGCTTTCGCGGCGGTGGTGCCTGGGGCTGATGGAGAACTCCGGAGGCACATGTTATGCTCCGATGGTGTAATTAATTTGAATCAGTTTTTATTAATAAACTTTCATAGATGAGGTTAAAAATGCTATATTTAGAAACCAAACAAATCAATATGAAAAATTTAAAAAAATTAGGCAGAGAGAATCTGAAATCGATTAACGGAGGAAATACTTGTTTTGAGTATTGCCCTCCGGGACCTTATGGAGTAGGTCCGGAGTATCCAAAATCATGTGAAGATTTTAATGCTTTGCCTGAATGCTGCAAATTAAGGGTGAGAGTAGATTATCTCTGCTTCGGACCCATATAAAAAGTAAAGCACTGTTTCATAACAGTGCTTTTTTAATTTACTAAAATTGATTAATTCATCAACTTTTAAGAAGTGGCTAAACATTTTGGAGGACTACCACATACTCCCGGAATGCATACTTCATCAGGTTTACAATAAGTGGCACATTCTGTTGATGTTCCGCCATTGATGCTTTTTAGACATTCTTTGTCTAATTTTTTTAAATTTTTCATATGTAAAGATTTTGGTTTGAACCTTAAATATATGAAAAATTATTTTATACTTTTCGAAAGATCCAACATTGCCTCGATTGGCTTTAGGGCCTTTAAACGAAGCTCTTCGTCGATAAGGATTTCCGGAAGTTCATATTTCATGCACAGATATAATTTCTCCATGGTATTACGTTTCATATAGAAACATTCCGAACAGTTACAGCTTTCATCAAAAACCAGCGCAGGAATAAGTTCCTTATGCGGGGCACGTTTTTTCATTTCGTGAAGAATTCCTTCCTCAGTGGCAATAATGAATTTCTGACAGTCGTCTTGTTCTACAAAATTCAGCAGGGCAGAAGTAGAACCTATAAAGTGGGCTAGTTTTAAAACGGCTTCCTCGCTTTCAGGATGTGCAATTAATTTCGCATCAGGATTGTCTGCCATCTGCTGGGCAATTCTTTCCATAGAAAATGCTTCGTGTACGATGCAGCTTCCGTCCCAAAGAATCATATCACGACCGGTTTTTTTAGATAAATATCTTCCCAAATTTTTATCCGGCGCAAAAATGATTGGTCTGTCTTTTGGAAGGGCTTCAATCACAGTTTCAGCATTTGAGCTGGTTACGATGATATCACTTTCTGCTTTAGTTTCTGCGTTGCAGTTAATATACGTAGCGATCAAGGCATTAGGATGCTGTTCGCGCATTTTTCTCAATCCTTCTCCAGAACATCCGTCTGCCAAAGAACATCCGGCCATGGTGTCAGGAAGAACTACTTTTTTAGTCGGGTTCAGAATTTTAGCGGCTTCCGCCATGAAGTGTACTCCGCAGAATACGATCATGTCTGCATTGGTATCTTTGGCCTGTCTTGCCAGCTGCAGAGAATCTCCCAGGAAATCAGCGATATCCTGAATTTCTCCCGGCTGATAATAATGGGCAAGGATCACTGCATTTTTTTCTTCTTTAAGTTTCAGAATAGCTTTTACCAATTCTTCTCCTTGAGGGATCGCTATGTCTTTTATATCCAGGAATCCTCTTACAGGAATCGCAGATTTAGCTTTTTCTAATGTTTCGGTACTCATATCCACCTTAATGTTTTTTGATTCTGGAAGTTAGAAATTAGAAGTTAAAATGTTGTAGTTTGAATTGTAATTACTCTTTCAAACTTTCATCATCCGACTTCCATCCTCCATCTCTTAATTCCCAATAAAATTTTTTATTAAACTTTCTATTTCTTTTTTTGCTACATCAAGATCGGTATTAATAACGATCCTGTCAAACTCTTTCGCAAAGGTCATTTCTTCTCCTGCCTTTGCCACACGTGTTTTGATGGTTTCTGCATCATCCGTGTTTCTGGAGATCAATCTTCGTTCCAATTCTTCTATGGAAGGCGGTTCAATGAAAATAGACAGGGCTTTCTCTCCAAAATATTTTTTTAAGGAAATTCCCCCTTTTACATCTACATCAAAAATAACTAATTTTCCCTGATTCCAGATTTTTTCCACTTCAGATTTTAAAGTACCGTAATATTTGTCAGTATACACTTCTTCATATTCTACAAAAGCATCTTCCGCTATTTTCTGTCTGAATTCATCAGGGCTCAAAAAATGATAATCCACGGCATGGGTTTCACTTCCTCTTGGCTGTCTTGTGGTACATGAAATAGAGAATGCCAGCTCAGGAAATGTTTCCAGAGAATGCTTTACTAATGTAGTTTTTCCGCTCCCTGATGGTGCTGAAAATATGATAACTTTATTCATTTGGATTAGAGATTTTTAGATTAGAGATATGAGAATAAATTCTTTGATCTCTTATCTATAGGTCTATGGTCTATAATACGTTTAACGTCTGTTCTTTTATTTTTTCCAGATCATCTTTCATCATGACCACCAGCTTCTGGATCTCTGCATGATTGGCCTTTGAGCCTAAAGTATTGATCTCCCTTCCGATTTCCTGGGAAATAAAGCCAAGTTTTTTTCCGTTGAAATCTTCATTATCCATTACCTCTTTGTAGTATTTCAAATGCTGGGTCAGCCTTACTTTCTCTTCTGCAATATCAAGTTTCTCCGTGAAGTAAGCCATTTCCTGGTAGAAACGGGTTTCGTCTACATTCTCAAATTCCTTTAAAGATTTCTGATAACGCTCTTTTACAGCAGTGATCCTTTCTTCTTCAAAAGGAACTACTTCAGAAAGGTATTTATCAATATTCTGGATGTTTCTTTCGAGTTCTTCATGTAAAATAGTACCTTCTGTCTTTCTGAATTCCATAAAACGGTCCACAGCTGCATGAACGATCTTTGCCAAAGCCTCCCATTCGCCTTCTGTAAGTTCGTCAGGTCTTGAAGTGATGGCATCAGGAAGTCTTACCGCCATTTTCAGATATTCAAAGTCTGGACCGTCAGAAGCAATGTTACGAAGTTCGCTGATATAAGAATCGATCAGGCTTCTGTTGATCTTCACATCGTTCGTCTCTTCAAGGTTCTCCAAATTAATGTAGCAATCTACCTTTCCACGGATAATTCTGTCATTAAGGATTTTTCTGATCTCAAATTCTTTCTCTTTATAACGTAAAGGGACTTTGATATTCAAATCGAAACTTTTGCTGTTCAGAGATTTAATATCTATTGAAATCTTTTTTCCTTCAAAAACACCTTCGGCTCTGCCGAATCCCGTCATTGATAAAATCATAGTTTTTTATTGTTGTACAAAGATAAACATTTAAATTAGCACTGTGAAATCGCAGTGATTTGGACACCACAATTAATGATGAAGATTTAAGATTCCATATGACCTTTAAAAAAATAAATAGATAACTACATATGAAAAATTTGATTTCTGTTGTAGGACCCACTGGAATAGGCAAAACGAGATTGGCAATTGATCTGGCAAAACATTTCAATACTGAAATTGTTTCTTGTGATTCCCGCCAGTTTTTTAAAGAAATGAAAATAGGGACAGCATCGCCATCGGAAGAAGAACTGGCGGAAGCTCCCCATCATTTTATTGGAAATCTTTCGGTTCAGGAATACTATTCTATCGGGCAGTATGAGGAAGATGCTTTAAAAAAACTCAATGAACTTTTTGTCAATCATGACACCGTTATTTTGGTCGGTGGGAGTATGATGTATGAAAAAGCAGTTATTGAAGGACTGAATGACCTGCCTGAAGCTGATGAAAACAATCAGAAAAAATTGCAGGAAATTCTTGATACCGAAGGGATTGATAAGCTTCAGCAAATCCTGAAAGAGCTCGATCCTGAATATTTTGAAGTCGTAGATTTTCACAATCACAGAAGGCTTTTACGGGCTATTGACGTAATCTGGCAGACGGATAAAAAATATTCCGAACAGATTGCTGTTTCCCAGGATTCCAGAGACTTTAATGTGATCCGTATCGGAATTGAAGCTCCAAGAGAGGATCTGTATGACAGGATCAACAGAAGGATAGATATTATGATGGAAAAAGGACTTTTGGCGGAAGCGGAAAGTTTAGAGAAGTTTAAAGATCTTACTGCTTTGAAAACTGTTGGATATGCAGAATTATTCAAATATTTTGACGGAGAATGGGATCTGGATTTTGCTGTTTCCGAGATCAAAAAAAACAGCCGCAGATATGCCAAACGTCAGCTGACTTGGTACAGAAAAGCGGATGATATTCATTATCTGCCGTTGGGATATTCGCAAAAAGACTTTGAAGGGCTGCTTCAATGGATTTCTAAGCAGTTTTAAAATAAGCTTCAAATTTAGATCTGCTCGATCTGCTAAATCTGCGAGCGTAAAAATAATCTCTCGCTGATTTAGCAGATTAGGCAGATGTTTGTGTTATTTTTGTGTGCTTTATTTTTTTGTTGGGTTTCAATATACAAAAAACGGCCTCTGGAAACCAGAGACCGCACTTCAAACAATATAATTAAATTTACTACTTCCAACCGCCGCCAAGAGCTCTGTAAAGATCTACAATGCTGCTCAGTCTCTGTCTTTTTACGGACGCAAGATTTAGTTCAGCCTGTAAAGAATTTCCCTGAGCTGTAATCACTTCCAAGTAATTGGCCATACCGCCTTTGTAAAGCATTTCTGCACTTTTTATTCCGTTTTTCAACGTGGTTACCTGTTCTGTAGCTTTCTGTTCCTGAACTTTTAAGCTTTCGTTAGACACCAAAGCATCGGAAACTTCACCCACAGCATTTAAAACAGATTGACGGAAGGCCAATACGTTTTTCTCTCTCTGGATTTTAGCCACATTCAGGTCGGTTTTTAACTGTCTTTTCTGGAAAATTGGCTGGGTAATTCCTCCTAATACAGATCCGAACAATGACGCCGGAATCTGGAACCAGTTATCAATTTTAAATGAATTCACACCTCCGCTTGCTGTAATTTTCAAAGCCGGATACATATTAGCCTGAGCAATTCCCACCATTGAATTAGATTCCAACAGAACAAGTTCCTGCTGACGGACATCCGGGCGACGGCTTACCATGGCTGCCGGAAGTCCTGCTGAGATATCCTGTGGAAGAGAAGTGTCAGACATTTCGATTGTTCTGCTGATTTTAGTTGGATTTTCACCTACAAGAATACTTAAAGCATTTTCCTGGATCGCAATATTTTGTTCCAGCTGAGTGATCAAGAGCTCCGTAGACTGTTTCTGTGCCGTAGCCTGCTGAACGCCTAAAGAAGTTGTATCACCGCTCTGCCACATTTTTTCAGTGATGGAAAGAGTATTGTTACTTAATTCCAAATTTGATTTTGCAATCTGCATCTGCTTATCAAGCATCAATAAATTATAGTATCCCTGGGCAATCGCTGCTACAACCTGTGTCTGCACAGCTTTTGTAGCTTCATAAGTCTGAAGATACTGCATTCTTGAAACTTCCTGCTGGTTTTTGATCTTACCCCAGATGTCAGCCTCCCAGGAAAGGTTGAATGCTGCGTTGTAATCTTCAACGTGATTCTGGCCTAAAAATGAATTTAAGCTTTTTCCGTTCATACTGTTTTCCGAAGGTTTTGAAATTTGCGCCGAAACCGCAAAACCTACATCAGGATACTGAAGATATTTTGCCTGTTTCAGTTTTTCCTGTGAAGAGGCTACCTGCTTCAAAGCAATCTGGAGATCATAGTTATTTTTTATTCCTTTTTCAATCAATTCCTGTAAAATGGGATCGCTGAAAAACTGTTTCCATTCCAGGTTGGCAACACTTGCTGTGTCAGCAGTTGCTGTATATTGGAATTTTTCCGGAAGCTGAAGATCCGGCTCCGTATATGCCAGTTTGGACACACACGAAACCGCGCCTAAAGCCAATATAAGTGTTAGAAGAAAATTCTTAATTCTTTTCATAGTTTAAATCGAATTTTTAATTGAAAACAAAACTTTGAGATGCTTTTTATTGCAAAGAGGTCTTTAGTAGGAGAAATACTTTGCATTGATGATATTAGTTTGAATAGTTAAGTCTCTATTGATCTCAAAGTTTTGTATATCATATGTATTAATGAGCTGTTGCCAGAAGTTCTTCCTCCAATTTTTGTTTTTGAAGTCTTCTCTTTTTTCTGCTTGGCATTTTTTCATGCAGGTACTGGAAGATTACATACATTACCGGAATGATGAAAATCCCGAATACTACTCCTGTAAACATTCCTCCTACAGTACTGATACCGATAGAGTGGTTACCTTTCGCAGCAGCTCCCTGTGTCCAAACCAGCGGAAGCATACCGATGATGAAGGCAAATGAGGTCATCAGAATAGGTCTCAAACGTAATCTTGAAGCCTGAAGGGCTGATTCAATCAGTGTTTTTCCTGCTTTTCTTCTCTGGACGGCAAACTCTACAATAAGGATCGCATTTTTCGCTAACAGCCCGACCAGCATGATCAAACCTACCTGAACGTAAATATTATTGTCAATTCCCGCTAATCCCGTGAAAGCAAATACTCCGAAAATCCCTGTAGGGACTGTTAAAATAACAGCGAACGGAAGGATGTAACTTTCATACTGGGCAGCCAATAAGAAATACACAAATAGTATACTTAACATGAATACAAATGCGGTCTGGCCACCTGTTTTGATCTCCTCACGGGTAATTCCCGTCCATTCATATCCGAAACCTCTCGGAAGAGATTTCTGAGCCACTTCTTCTACCGCTTTAATGGCATCTCCGGTACTGTAACCAGGTTTTGGAGTTCCGTTAATCGTTACTGCGTTGAAAAGGTTATTTCTTGTCACGGTTTCAGGTCCGAAAGTTCTTTTTAAAGTAACCAAAGTCTTTACAGGAACCATTTCACCTAAATTGTTTTTAACATAAATCCCTTCCAGAGAATTCGCATCTGTACGGTAAGGAATATCTGCCTGGGCCATTACTCTGTAATATTTCCCGAACCTGTTGAAATCCGAAACAAAGCTACTTCCGTAATAGATCTGCATGGTTTGCATCAATTCTGTTATAGAAACACCCAGCTGATTGGCTTTGTCAGAATCTACATCTATTGTGTACTGAGGATTTCCGGCAGCATAAGTTGTAAAGGCGAATGCTATTTCCGGACGTTTCATCAGTTCTCCGATAAAGGCCTGAGTGGTTGTTCCCAACTGCTCAAAAGAGCCGTTTGTTTTATCCTGAAGCATAAATTCAAATCCGGAAACGTTACCAAATCCCTGTACTGTCGGGAAATTGAAGAAGAATGCATTGGCATCTTTTACCTGTGATACTTTTCCTGTCAGTGCTGCTGCGATTTGATCTGGATCTTTCATCTCGCCCCGGTCTTTATAATCTTTCAACTTAATGAAGCCTGCAGAATAAGGAGAGGCGTTGGCATTACTGATAAAGTTCATCCCATCGGCTACCCAAAGGTGATTCATGGCTTTTTCAGCGTTTACAATTTTATCAATCTGCTCAGTAGCTCTGTTCGTTCTGTCCAGTGAACTTCCCGGAGGGGTATTTACAGCATATAAAACGAATCCTTGATCTTCTGTTGGGATAAACCCTGTCGGAGCTTTATTGATCAAGAAAATACTTGAAGCAATGATAAGTGCAAGACCTCCAACGGCTACCCATTTGTTTTTAATTAAAAACTTAAGGCTGTAGATATATTTTCGGGTCATATTATTGAAGGCTACATTGAATGCATTGAAGAATTTCGCTCCAAAACCTTTTTTATGACCGTGCTCACCATGTTCCCCCTGAGGATCATTTAAGAATAATGCACATAAAGCAGGACTCAATGTTAATGCGTTTACTGCTGAGATCATGATTGCTATTACCAAAGTAAAGGCAAACTGTCTGTAGAAAACTCCTGCAGGACCCTGCATGAAACCAACCGGAATAAATACAGCACACATTACCAGTGTAATGGAAATAATGGCCCCGGAAATTTCACTCATGGAATTTGTAGTGGCTTGCTCTACCGGCATTCCTGTCTGTTCCATTTTGGAATGGACGGCTTCTACCACCACAATGGCATCATCCACCACAATACCGATGGCGAGTACCAGTGCAAACAATGTCAACATATTGATACTGAATCCAAACAGTTGCAGGAAGAAGAAGGTACCGATAATGGCTACCGGAACTGCAATCGCAGGAATCAATGTAGATCTGAAATCCTGAAGGAAAATATACACCACAATAAATACCAGGATAAATGCAATCACCAAAGTTTCAACTACCTGATGAATAGAGGCATCAAGGAAATCTTTGGAGTTGTACATAATGATCGGCTTTACTCCTTTTGGAAGGGTAGTGGAAAACTGATCTACCTGCTTTTCAATTTCAGTAAGAATTTCGTTTGCATTGGAACCTGCAGTCTGAAGGATAGCGAAACCTGCTACCGGTTTACCATCCACTCTGTTGGCTGCTGTATAGGTATAGGAACCGAATTCTACTCTGGCTACATCTTTTAATCTTAAAAATGAGCCGTCATTATTGGCTTTAATAGCAATATTTTCATAGTCTTCATTTTTGTTTAATTTACCTTTATACTTTAAAATATATTCGTAAGTTTCCTTACTTCCCTGTCCCAGACGTCCTGGTGCAGCTTCAAGGTTATGATCTTTGATAGCCGCCATCACTTCCTGCGGAGAAAGGTTATTGGCTGCTAATCTGTCTGGTTTTAACCAGATTCTCATGGAGTAATCCCTGGTTCCGAAAACCTGAGCCTGGGCAACACCCGGAATACGCTGTATCTGCGGAATAATATTGATCTTCAGATAGTTTTGAAGAAACAGCTCGTCATATTGCTTAGGGTCATCACTTGACAGTCCCATGAACATAATCATACTGTTCTGTACCTTCTGTGTGGAAATTCCGGCCTGAACTACTTCCTGAGGAAGCTGGCTCATCGCTTTAGATACACGGTTCTGAACATTGACTGCAGCATTATCCGCATCTGAGCCCTGTTTGAAAAATACGCTCAGGGTCATGGTACCGTCGTTACTTGAGTTGGAGGTCATATAGGTCATATTCTCAACCCCATTTACTGCTTCTTCAATAGGAACAGCAACGGAGCGGGCTACAACTTCAGCGTTCGCTCCCGGATAAAATGCCGTTACCTGAACACTGGGAGGCGCAATATCCGGAAACAGCGTAATCGGCAGGTTGAAAACCGAAAGTGCCCCCAGCAATAGCAGTATAATGGAGATGACCGTTGATAGTACGGGTCTTTCTATAAATTGTTTTAACATAAGAAGTTTATTTTTTTAAGTCTTCTGTATTCGGAATAGATTACAAAGGTTTAGCTCTCAATAAGCTGTCAGATGAAATTACTTTCGGCTTGATAGAAGCTCCGTCCTTTAGGTTTCCGATTCCGGTGTATACGATTTTCTCACCCGGAGAAAGTCCTTCAGAAATAAAGTAATAGCTTTCGGTTTTTCCTGAGATTTTTACCGGTTTGCTGGTTACTTTGTTGTCTTTACCTAAAATATAGACATAAGTTTTGTCCTGAATTTCAAAAGTAGATTCCTGCGGGATTACCACAGCATTGGAAAGCATCTGAGGCATGCGCACTCTTCCTGTATTTCCTGTTCTTAAAGCACCTTTTGTATTAGGGAAAACTGCACGAACGGTAATGGCTCCGGTAGTTTTATCAAACTGCCCGTCTACAATACTCATTTTCCCTTTTTCAGGATACGTACTGTTGTCTGCGATCACCAGGTCTACCATTGGCATATTTTTTAGTTTTTCGTCTAAGCTGGCTCCCGGATATTTATTTTGAAACGCGATAAAATCCAGTTCACTTAAAGAGAAATAGGCATAAATTTCGCTGATATCCGATAATAGGGTCAATGGATTAGGATCTGCTCTTGAGATCAGGCTTCCTTTTTTGTAAGGGATTCTTCCGATATATCCGCTTACGGGCGCTGTAATGGTGGTAAATCCTACATTGATTCTGGCACCTCCTACAGACGCTTTTGCCTGTGATGCTGCGGCTACGGCTGCTGCGTAATTGGCCTTAGCCGTTTTCATCTGTACATCAGAGACAACTTTTGCTTCTACCAGTGGCTGAAGTCTGTCAACCTCCACTTTGGCCTTTTGAATATTGGCATTGGCCACCTGTAAATTAGCCTGGGCCATATTCATTTGCTCGCCATAGGCTCTTGAATCTATTTTAAATAAAGGCTGTCCGGCTCTTACGTATGAGCCTTCTTCTACGTAGATTCTATCCAGGTACCCATCTACCTGAGATCTGATTTCTACGTTATTTTTACCCTCCAGTGCGGTAGGAAATTCCTGATATGTTGTAGCTGGAGAGGTGATCACGGTGTAAACCGGAAGCTCCGGAGCAGGCGGTGCTGCATTGGAACCTTCTGCTGCTTGGGTACAGTTCTGCAAAAGGATAATACTTGATATAAGTACGATAAACCTTATTTTTCCAGGTATTTTCATTGTTGGTTTAATTTTTTTAATGAAGTGTTAGATTTAAGTAATAGTGTTCTTTTAAATAAATTCTGTTATTTTTCCTAACAGTGTTAATGATTGGTTCAAAAAAAATTACAGAATTTTTAATAATAGGAGTCAGATCGTCATTTTCATAATTGCTGTCTGTTTTTTAATGTTGAAGTTTATATATAATGAGGTGTATTAAATATGTGTTAATTTATCTAACGGTGTTAAGTTTAAAAGAAAAGCTGTCCCGAAATTTGAATGCTTGTTTTCATGGTTAAATTAGTTTTTAAGTGAATATTTATTGATATTCAAATGTTATATTTCCTAACGGTGTTAATTTTTAGTTCAAAAAAAAATTACAATGACTTAACAAAAGCTGAAACCGTTTCGTCCAAAGTCGTTTTATTCATTGTAGAAGGAATATCCGTATTTCGCATCATCATAATGGAGATCAGTCCATGCACTGCCGAGAATAATGCGTGCGACATATGACAGGCATTGTCAGGATTAGACCCGTTCTTCTTAATGATGTTATAAGTACATTCATAAATAAGGTCCTGAAATGACGAAAACTCTTCTTTCATCTGACCTTTCCCGCTGCACTGCATTCCTAAGCCAAACATTAGCTGATAGTATTCTTTATTTTTAAAAGCAAAATTCCAGTAGGCATCTACTATCGCAATAAGCTGCTCTTCAGGGGTATCAAATTTTCTCTGGGCTTTTAAAAGTTCTATATGAAGACAGTGAAAGCCGTTCAAAGAAATCTCATACAAAATAGCTTCTTTGTTTTCAAAATAATCATAAACTACAGGAGCACTGTATTCAATAGCATCTGCTATCTTCCGCATCGAAAGTGATGCCCAACCCTCTGTTTTAGCCAAACCGAAAGCAGCCTGCAAAATATTTGCACGGATGGATTCTTTCTCTCTTTGACGACGTTCATGTAGGCCCATGATTTTTATTTACTAACAGTGTTAGCAAAACTACAAACTTTTTGACATATCTTCCAAATAATATTTAATAATTAACATTTAACGCAAGTTTATAAATTCCTGAATTGGCTTATATTAAAAGAAACTTTATCTTTGCGGATAAAGAAAATAAAGGATATGAATACTCCCTCTAATATGCTGGCTCTAGGAACCAAAGCTCCGTTTTTCGAGCTTCCGAACCCTTCAAAAACTAACGAGATCCAATCTCTGGAAGAACTGAAAGGTGAAAAAGGAACACTGGTGATCTTTATGTGCAACCATTGCCCGTTTGTTCTTCACGTGATCGACAAGATCAATGAACTGTATGAAGATTATAATGATAAAGGGATTGAGTTCATTGCGATCAATGCCAATGATGTAGAAAAATATCCGGCTGATGCTCCGGAGAAAATGATAGAATTCCAGATCGAAAGAAATTTTGATTTCCCTTATCTGTACGATGAAAGTCAGGCCGTAGCAAAAGCTTACGATGCAGCCTGCACACCGGATTTCTATTTCTTCGATGATAAGCTGGACCTTATCTACAGAGGCCAGATGGATGATTCAAGACCGGGAAACAATAAAGATGTAACCGGAGAAGATCTGATCATCGCTTTTGAAAACCTTTTGTTGGGAGAGCCGCAGGAAGAGATCCAAAGACCGAGTATGGGATGCAATATTAAATGGAAGTAATACGATGAATGGTTAAATATTTTTAACCGTCATATATATAAGTATAAGCTGTTCTTTTTTAAGAGCAGTTTTTTTTTATCCTTGGCAAGGTTCAAAACCTTGCCAAGGATAATAGTATTTTTAAAAGCTAGCTTTCAATTTAACCTCATTCTCAACCTTCAAATCTACACTCACCTTATTATGAGAATAATTCTTAATAAATTCAGAAGGCGTCTTCTCCGTATATTTTTTAAACATCCGGTTAAAATAGGTTACATTATTAAACCCACAGCTATAGCTGCATTCTGAAATACTCATATCCTGAGCCATCATCAGACACGCCTTATTAATACGGTAACGGTTTACAAATTCCGTAAACGTGATCTGGGTAGCTTTTTTGAAAAAATTACAAAACGCAGGCAGCGTCAGGTTGGCAATCTTTGCTACATCTTCAATATTGATTTCCTTGTCATAGTTATGTTCAACGTACGTAAAAATGTTTTCCAGCCTTGTTTTGTTTTTTGAGATAATGGTGTATGGCATAATTTCTTTGTTCAAAAGATCATAATCTTTACATTTTGAAAGTTCAAATAAAATTTCGAGAAGGAGCAGATATCTTTTGTAGCCTTCCGATTCCAGCATCAGTTTCAGCTTGGGAAGCATGAGTTTTTTGATCTTATGATGAAATTGGATCCCGTATTTAGAAAGTTCCAGCAGATTTTTAATCGATCGGGCCTCTATTTCCTGTTGTGGAAACTGAAGTATTTCCTCCCTGAACTGAAGAACAATTTCTTCATGAGGATCTGTAGAATTTAATCCAAATCCTGAATGTGGAATATTGGAGCCGATCAATACCAGGTCACCGTTCGTATAATTGCTTTTGTGATACCCAACATGGCGGGTTCCATTCCCGGAAACAATACATACAAGCTCAATTTCGGGATGGTAATGATATTCCCATTTGAATTCTGAGATTGGCGAATTGTTGTGCAAAGTGCGGAAGGAACTTTTTTCGTCCGGAATTATTCTTTCGAAACTGACTTTCATCTAATTAATCGTATTTATTCAATAAAAATACTAATTATATTAATATAGTTCAAATATTGATTTATTGTGTTAAATTAATGTTAAGCGAAATGCTTCTATCTTAGCCGACAAGAAATGATCTCCATGAAAAATTTCAATATTAAAGCTGTATTATTTTTGAATTATTTTGTTTTCGCGATTCTTCTGAATTCCGTGGGAACAGTTATTCTGCAGGTACAGCAAAACTTCGGAATTTCAAAATCCTCAGCCAGTATTCTGGAAGGATTTAAGGACCTTCCAATCGCTATATGTTCATTTATCCTGGCATCATTCCTTCCAAAAATAGGAATCAAGAACTCAATGCTTATAGGGCTTTTTCTTGTAAGCTGCATGTGTTTTGTCATGCCTTTTGCCAATGATTTCTGGTTTTTCAAATTATTATTTACCATTGTAGGAATTTCATTTGCCTTAATAAAAATCTCAGTTTTCACTTCCATTGGACTTGTGACGAGTACTGATAAAGAACATTCCAGCTTCATGGGGTTTCTGGAAGGTTTTTTCATGATAGGAGTGCTTGCAGGAAATGTACTTTTCAGTTTATTTATTGATGATCACAATCCGAAATCTACCCGATGGCTGAATGTATATTGGGTCCTGGGAGCTGTTTCTGCATTGTCATTTCTATTTTTATTCTTTTCAAAATTAAATGAAAAAGAGGCGAGGAGCGAGAAGACCAATTTGTTGGGAGATCTGAAGAACAGCATTAGCTTGTTCAGCTATAAGAAAGTCTTGTTTTTTCTTTTGTGCGCCTTCCTTTTTGTATTGGTAGAGCAGAGTTTCCAGACCTGGACTCCTACTTTTTATAAAGAAATATTGAAGCTTCCTACTTCTATGAGTATCCAGGCGGGAGCCGTTTTGGCAGGAGCTTTTGCATTGGGGAGATTTTTATCAGGCTTTTTCTCTAAAAAATTCAGCTGGATCTACGTGGTTTCTTTCTGCGTAATTGGTTTTGCGATCAGTATTGTCTTGGTTCTGCCATTGACTCATAATATTCAGATTGATGAAGGAACGGGATGGTTCAATGCTCCGCTTGTAGTATATGTATTTCCATTGATGGGAGGTTTACTGGCACCGATTTATCCAAGTATCAATTCTGTGATTCTGGCTTCCATTCCAAAATATTTACACAGTGCAATGTCCGGACTGATCGTGGTTTTTTCTGCGATCGGAGGTACAATCGGTTCTATGATCACTGGTTTTGTTTTCCAGGAATTCAGCGGACAGCAGGCATTTTATCTTTCACTGATTCCGCTTTTACTGCTGATCATTTCAGCCATTTTCATGAATAAATTAAAAATAAATCCTAAGAAACAATAATGAATAAACAGCTTTACATAAAGGAAATTCAGACTCTTTTTGATGAGGTACAAAGAGCACAGATCTTTGAGGACCAGAAGATGATGACAGATGCTGTTCCGATGTTTCCTGTTTCGGAGATCAATGCAGAATATGAAAAGAGAAGGAATAATGAAGGATTTGACCTGAAAGATTTTGTGATGGCGAATTTTGATTTTCTGGGAGCGAAAATATCAATCCAGAGAGAAGATCAGTTACCCATTGAGCAGCATATCGAAAAGCTCTGGGATGAACTGACCCGTACTGCTTATGAAGAAAAAGGAACATTATTAAAACTTCCGAAGTCATACATTGTCCCGGGAGGCCGTTTCAATGAATTTTTCTATTGGGACAGCTATTTCATTATGTTGGGGCTTCAGGTTTCTGGCAAAACAGAAATGATGGAAAATATTGTAGAAAACTGTTCTTATTTAATTCAGAATGTAGGATTTGTGCCGAATGCGAGCAGAACTCATTTCCTGAGCCGTTCACAGCCTCCATACTTTTCGCTGATGCTGGATCTGCTTTTTGAAACCACCAATGATGAAAAAATTTATATTCAATATCATGACACTTTAGAAAAAGAATATTCTTTCTGGATGAATGGGGAAGAGTGGCTGGAGAATAATTCAAGTGTGAAAAGGGTGGCAAAAACACAGGACGGAGATATTCTGAACCGTTATTATGACGCAGAAAATGCACCACGCCCTGAAAGCTATCTGATCGATATAGAAGACAGCGAAAATGCAGGAGCAGAATTTTACAGAAACATAAGAAGTGCCTGCGAATCCGGCTGGGATTTTTCCAGCAGATGGTTTGCAGACGGAGAACATATACAGACCATAGAAACGCTGAACATTGCGGAAGTAGATCTGAACTGCCTTTTATGGCATTTAGAGAAAACTCTTGCAAAATCTTCAGTGCTTCTGAATCTGGCAGATAAAGAAAATTATTTTACTGAAAGAGCAGCAAGACGCAGACAGATGATCAATACCTACTTTTGGGATGAAAACACTGAATGTTATAAAGATTATCACTTAAAAAAACACAAAAACACACCGTCTGAACATATTGCTGCTCTTTACCCTTTATTTCTGGAACTGGCAGACCAGAAACAGGCAGAATCGGTTGCTAAACATATTGCTGAAAAATTTCTTTATCAGGGAGGTCTTGTAACTACCACAAAGAAATCCGGCCAGCAATGGGATCTTCCGAATGCATGGGCGCCGTATCAGTGGCTAGGTTTTAAAGCAATGAAAAACTACGGCTTTGATGATCTGGCTGAAAAAATAAAAAATAACTGGTGCGGGAATGTAGAAAGGGTATACAGCAACACCGGAAAGTTAATGGAAAAATACAACGCTTTAGACACTGAAACAATTGCAGGAGGAGGAGAATATCCGAATCAGGACGGATTCGGATGGACGAACGGGGTCTATCTCAAATTAAAACAAAACTAACTATATAAAAATCATGCTATGAAAAAAAGATCGATATTTTTAATGGCTGCCACCGCTACGCTTTACTTTAACAATGCGTATGCCCAGGAAACCCCTCAGGACACTATCAAAACGTCTTCTATAGACCAGATCGTTATTACCGGGAGCTCCAGACCGAAAAAGAAAATAGAATCCAGTACGGCTATTTCTACCTTTACGGCCAAAGAGATCCAGAAACAGAATCCTATCAGTGCTGCAGCTCTTTTACAGAGAGTTCCCGGTTTTGCCGTGGAAACTTCCGGAGGTGAAGTAGGCAACAACCTTTTTGCAAGAGGTATTCCTTCTGCAGGAGCTTACGAATTTGTGCAGGTTCAGGAAGACGGACTTGCTGTTTTTGAAGATGGAGCACTTCAGTTTGCCAATGCGGATAATTTCTTCCGTGTGGATAATTCTGTAAGCAGGTTGGAAGCATTAAGAGGAGGTTCCGGTTCCATTTATGCAACCAATTCTCCGGGAGGTCTGATCAATTTTATTACTAAAGAAGGGAGTAATGACTTTAAAGGTACAGCCAAACTGGAAACCAGTACTTATGGGTTGATGCGTACCGATATTAATGTAGGAGGTGCCTTGGTTCAGGATAAGCTTTTCTTTAATGTTGGGGGATTCTACAGAACAGATAACGGAATCAGAAAGACAGGCTTCAGGGCCAACAACGGCGGACAGATCAGAATGAACCTTAAATATGTCTTTGATAAAGGTTATGCTAAAGTATATTACAAAAAACTGGATGACAGAAATACATTTTTCCTTCCGATTCCTTTAACCCAAAACGGTAATAAACTTAAGGAGTTCGCAGGTTTCGATGCCAATTACGGAACCTATAATTACAGAACTATCAGCCAGCTCAGTATACCACAGGCCGGTGGCGGATTTTTCAAAAGAGACCTTGAAAACGGAATTCACCCTAAAGTAGATGTGGTAGGTGCAGAATTTAAATATGATCTTGGAAATAATTTCAGCGTTTTGAATAAGACACGCTATACCAATATCAATATGGAATATACCGGAATGTTCCCTGCCGGAGCTCCAAAGCTGGCTTCTGATTATGCGACTAAACCTGCTAGTGAAGGAGGTTTAGGAATGAGTAATTATCAGTATTCGCTGGTAAGCAACGGGTCTGTTGTGAATCCTCAGTATATACAGAAATTAGGATTCTGGGCTATTGATAAACAAATGAATAATTTTGTAAATGACCTTCAGCTGAATTATAAATTTGATAAAGGAAATGTAACAGCTGGCTTCTACAAATCAAACTGGAAGTCTCACCAATACTGGAACTGGAGCAATATTTTAACAACAGCCACAGACAGGCCTCAGCTTTTAAATCTGGTGAATCCATCTATGAGCCCTTCAGATGTAGGATATTCCCAGACTTACAATGGGGTAAAGGATATGTCCTTCCTGATCAGGGATTCACAGATCCAGGGAAGTCTAAATGATCTGTATTTAAATTTAGATTATAACTTTACAGATGCCTTAAGCTTAAATGGAGGAATGCGTTACAGCCGTGATTATTATAAAGGATATGGAGTGAATACAACAACAGCGAATCTGAATAATTCAGGTTTAACGACTGACGGAACACACAGTTTTGCAACGACTACGGCAGATGATAATATGGCAGTATTAGGTAATAAATATACCTACTGGTATTATGATATCAACAAAGTATCTTATACATTGGCCGCTAATTATAAAATCAACAAAGGAAATGCGGTATACGCCCGTTTTTCTCACGGTTTCAGATCGCCAAATGAAGAAGCTTACTATAATAATATGTCGGATCTGAGCGCAATCAAAGCAGTGGATACCAATCAACTTGAGATAGGGTATAAATATTATTCACGCACGTTCGATATCGGAATTATTCCTTTCTATTCTACGCTTAAAAATCTTTCATTTACTGATGTATTCTCGGATGGGACTTCAGAAAATAAATTTGCCAACACGACGAATTTCGGGGTAGAGATCGAAGGATACACAAAACTGTTTAATAATATCCTTGAAGTGACTTTCAACGGAACGATCCAGAATCCGAAATACAAAGATTTCGTAGGAAAAAATGCTGATGGAACTACCTTTGACTACGATGGAAACACCGTAAGAAGGATGCCTAAGTTCTACTTCAATATCTCTCCTGCAGTGAACATCACAAAAGAATGGAGAGCTTATGTAAGCATGAACTATTATGGAAAACGTTTCCAGAACGAAGGAAATACGGATGATAATATTCTTCCTTCCTTCACTGAAGTGGGTGCAGGAATGTCTTACCAGTTAGGAAAAATACGTTTTGCAGTAGACGGAACCAATATCTTTAATACGATTGGAATTACAGAAGGCGATCCAAGATCACAGACAACAGCCGGAACCAATATCAGAATGGCAAGACCGATCATGGGAGCTGCTGCAAGAGCATCGGTTACATTAGATTTTTAATACTTATATTTTCTTCATAAAAAAACCGTCAGAAATCTTTTCTGGCGGTTTTTAATTTTGTGGAAAAGAAGGCAAGAAACGAAATTTTAGATATCAGATATAAAACTTTTAATATGCAACCAGCAACTAAATTTGTACACCTTAATACTCTTCTATTCTAAACCCGCTCCTACTTAAAAAACGGATTGTACTGCTTTTCGAAACCTATCGTCGTAGGATTGCCATGACCTGAAAAAACCTTTGTTTCATCATCCAGAATAAATAATTTATTGGTGATGCCGCCGATAAGTTGGTCATAATTTCCTTTGTAAAGATCAGTTCTTCCGATGCTTCCTTCAAAAAGAACATCCCCTGAGATCATAAATTTCTGGTCTTCATTATGATAAACTACGCTCCCCGGAGAATGTCCGGGAACATGATAAATTTTGAATTTTTCTCCGTCCAGATCAAGAACTTCCCCTTCATTAATACATTTAATATCTGCTTTTATGGGATCAACAGTGAATCCGAATCTCATTCCGCTGGCCTGAAGCATATCCAGAACATCCTGGTCTTCCTGATGCATATGGACAGGAACTTTAAAGGTGTCAAAAGCCCACTGCAAACCCAAAACGTGATCAATATGAGCATGCGTCAGAAGAATTTTATCGATTTTCAGACCATTTTCAGAAATAAAGCTTTCTATAGCTTGAGTTTCCTGCTCATTCATGTTTCCTGGGTCGATCAGCCAGGCATTTTTATTTTCGTTGTAAAGGATATATGTATTTTCGCTGGCAAAATTGAAAACGAAGCCTTGAATCTGAAGCATAACTGATATTTTTTATTTCAAAAATACGATATTATTAAGAAAATCACGATTTTTCGTTATCTTCGTCATAATGAAAACTTTGCGAATACTTTTACTTGCTTTAGGCGGAATGGTTTTTGGACAAAACATCCAAAGTATACAATTATTCAACCCACAGACGAATGATGGGACACCTGTCATAAGGTTTGGCGAACAACTGGTTTTAAGCTTTGATGATCTTACCAACGCCAGCGAAATCTACAGGTACACGATCAAACATTATGACCGGAACTGGAATGATGACAATTTATTTTTTACAGAGATTGCTAATGGAAGTTTAAATGGGCTTTTGGATAAGTTTGAATATTCTTTTAATACCATACAGGCTTATACCCATTACAAGCTTATCTTCCCGAATGATAAGATGCAGCCGAAGATTTCTGGGAATTTTGAGCTGATTGTTTATAAAGATTCTGCTGACAGACCCCTTTTCAAAAAAAGGTTTTATCTGGTGGAAGATGCTGCAACGCTTGCCTTGAATGTCTCAAGAATTGCAGATGCCAAAAAACCGAATATTAACCAAAGGGTAGAGGTAAAAGCGACTTCAAAAGCAGGAGATCTCTCTTCCAATGTCAATTCCATGACCTTGAATGTGATGCAGAACAACAATCCTAATGAAATGGTTAATAACCTGAAACCAAGTGCAACATTAGGAAACCAACTGCTTTTTCAACAGATGAGCTTAACATTTCCCGGCAATAATGAATTCTATTATTTTGATAACAAGAATATGAATATGGCTGCGGATATGGTGAGTGCTACAGAATTGAAGGATGGCGTAAACAATACCTATTTGCATCCAGTGTGGGCTTTTCCCTTGAACTATCAGTATCAGCCAGACGTAAACGGAGCATGGTTCTACAGAAGAAATGATTTGGGACTGGAAAGAAATGCGGAACGGGAAGCAGACTATTCATGGGTGTATTTTTCTCTGGACTCTGAGCCTGTGGATAAAGAGATTTATGTACTGGGAGGTTTCAATAATTTTAAACCTGGCAAAGAAAATCAGATGCAGTACGATGCTGCCAATAAAAAATATGTTGCTAAAATATTCCTGAAACAGGGTTTCTACAACTATATTCTTGCTACAAAAGAAAGTAACGGATCTCTGAACTTTGGTGAAATAAACGGTAATTTCTGGCAAACTGAAAACCTCTATCAGGCATTTCTATATTATGCACCTTTCGGACGTAATTATGACGGACTGATGGGATATGGAGAATTCAGAACTCCGATCGGAAAATAAATTTTACATTAAATTTAAAAATATTAGGAGGTATTCATTATGAGTGCCTCTTTTTATTATGCGGATGACTGTGGATATTGGTGAAGATCATTTGTGGAATTAGTGTTTACTTAACATCAAGGTCAATAAAAAAGGAACTGTATAAAACAGCTCCTTATATTTTAAACCAGATAAAACTCATTCAGTTTCTCTTCACAGAGTATCTTTACTACATCAATCCAGCGATCTTCATCATTCAGGCACGGAATATAGTGGAAGTTTTCTCCGCCTCCATGCTGAAACTGTTCCTTACCTTCTACCGAAATCTCTTCTAAGGTTTCCAGACAGTCGGAAACGAAAGCCGGGCAGACAATAGCCAGCTTTTTTACTCCTTTTTTAGGAATTGTTTTTAAAGTCTCATCCGTATAAGGCTCTATCCATTTGTCTTTTCCCAATCTCGACTGGAAAGAAACAATTGTTTTTTCTTTGGGAAGACCTATCTTGGCAATAACAGCTTCCGTTGTTTTATAGCACTGATGACGGTAGCAGAACTGATGACTTGGATTATTATCCCTTGAACAGCAGTCATTAAGATTGCAGGTCTTTGTAGGATCTGTCTTATAAATGTGTCTTTCCGGTACACCATGATAAGAGAACTGCAAAACATCAAAATTTTCAGGAAGCTTTTCCTTAATGCTTTCCGCAAGACAGTTGATATAGATCTCCCGGTTGTAAAAAGGCTGTATATAATTGATCTTTACTTTTGGAAACTTCTTTTTCCGTACTTCCTCTGCTTTTTCAATTACCGTTTCCGTGGTACTCATCGCATATTGCGGGTATAATGGGAACAGGACAATTTCAGAAACTCCCTGATCAACTAACTTTTGAATACCTGTTTCAATGCTTGGTTCAGCATATCTCATCCCAATTTCTACAGGAACGTCAACTACTTTCTGTAGTTTTTTTTGGATTTTTTTAGTAATGACAATTAAAGGAGATCCCTCATCCGTCCATACTGTTTTATAGGCTTCTGCAGATTTTGCAGGTCTTGTTTTAAGAATAATTCCCTGAACCAGTAGTGCGCGGAAGATCCAACGGTAATCGATGACCCTTTCATCCATCAAAAATTCATCAAGATATTCCTTTACATCATTTACAGCCGTAGATTTTGGGGAACCAAGATTTACCAGTAAAATTCCTTTTTTATCCAATATTTTTATTTTTAATTATAAAACAGCGTTTTCGAAATCTGTTATCAATGTTGATACTTGGGCAAAGATATTATTTTCAACTAAGCCGTTATCATTAAATTTACCCTTTATCCCTTTTATTAAAAGCTGATGCTGATCTTCTGTTTTGGCCCCGAGTGTGTTCAGAATCATTACCAATTCTTCATGACCTTTTTCTCCGTTAGCAGATGCTGTGATTACAGCAACCGGTTTTTCAGAAAAAACAGTGGTAGAAACACACCAGTCCAATAAATTTTTCAGTCTGCCGGGAATGCTGAAAATATATTCCGGAGTAGAAAATAAAACGCCTGCTGAATTTTCAATTTCTTCCCTGATCTTCAATATTTCGTCTGGTGTATCAGTATCAGTTAATGAAGTGTCAAAATGCGGAAGAGCAGAAAGATCATCATATATGTGGAAATCGGTGTCCGGATGTTTTTCCAGAACCTGTTCTATTAATTTCAGATTGCTGGAATTTTTTGTGGCACTTCCAATAATGACCAGGATTTTCTTTCCGGGTACCATTTACGATCAGTTATCCGTTTACAGCTTCTACTTTTTCCACTAAGTCCGGAACAAATTGTTTTAAAATATTTTCAATTCCGTTTTTCAAAGTAGCAGTAGAGCTTGGGCATCCTGAGCAGGCTCCCTGTAACAGCATTTTGGCTGTTTTACTTTCCTGGTCATATTCCATAAGGGATATTTTTCCGCCGTCATTTTCCACTGCAGGAGCTACATATTCATTTAGAACATCTGAAATTTTCTGCTCGTCATCGGTATAGTCTCTGTTGATGATTTTCTCAACAGGATTTTCATGCTTCTGAGGTTCAAGATTTGAAATTTCGCCCCCAGTCTGAAGATATTCAGCAATAAAACCACGTACAGCCATCATTACCTGATGCCATTCCACAGAATCATCTCTGGTTACAGCCACAAAATTGTCAGAAATAAAAATTTCTTTTGCAAAATCAAATTCATTAAATATAGCCTGAGCCAAAGGAACGCCCTCCGCTTTTTCTCTCGATTTTACTTCCACAAAACCTTCCATAAGCAGTTTATTGGAAACAAACTTCATCGCATTAGGATTAGGAGTCATTTCAGCATAGATCTGATACATTTCCTTTCTTTTCTGAAGGTAAATTCTGGGATTGGCTAATAATTCATCTTCAATGACATTCTTCAGGCTGTCAGCCACATGTTCCCATTCTACAGTATCCTGTTTCGCTACAGCCACAAAATTGGCTGTAATAAAAACTCTTTCCACAAAAGGATAGTTGAAAAGCTCCTGAGCTAAAGGAATTTCTGAAATATCTGAACTTCTGTCCAACTCTAAAGAGCCCGGGATCAGGTTATAATCCGCGACAAATTTCATCACTTTCGGGTTTTCAGTTGGTTCTATAAGTATCGTACGCATTTTTTCGTTAAATTTGAGATACAAAAATACGCAATTAGAAATTAGAAGTTAGAGATTAGAAATTAGATTTTTGCTATCACGGTTATTTAAAATTATAAGACAGAGAATAAAAGCGGCCGTTTTAGAAAATATTAGTTTCAATTTGACTCATTTTTAAATTTTCAAATTAAAATTATGGCAATTGTAAAAGAACTTTTAGGAAAAATTCCTCAGATAGGAGAGGGTACATTTTTGGCAGAAACGGCAACCATTATCGGTGATGTTACCATGGGAAAGGACTGCAGTATCTGGTATAATGCAGTGATCAGAGGAGATGTACATTACATCAGGATGGGCGATAAAGTAAATGTTCAGGACAATGCCATGCTGCACTGTACTTATCAAAAGCACCCTTTAAATATTGGAAATAACGTTTCCATCGGACATAATGCGATCGTTCATGGCTGTACCATCAAAGATAACGTACTGATCGGTATGGGAGCTATCGTTATGGATGACTGCCTGGTAGAAGAAAACTCTATTGTAGGAGCAGGTTCTGTAGTAACACAGGGAACTCATGTTAAATCAGGTGAAGTATGGGGCGGTGTGCCGGCTAAAAAAATTAAAGATATTTCTGCTCAGTTATTGGAGGGAGAAGTTAACAGGATCGCGGATAATTACGTTAAATATTCCTCGTGGTATAAGGAAAATTTAGAGGTTGGAAGTTAATTTCGAGTATAGAGCTGTTGCTCCGAACCGCGAGCTTCGCATCCGAAACTTTATTACTTGCTAAAATTCACTGGGAAAAAGTCTCATGCCTGAAATCAAAAAATCTTGGTTCTTGCATTTTGGTTCTCAAACCTTAAGTAAAACACCATAAATAAACAAAAGCTCCATCATACCGATAGAGCTTTTTTCAATCCTTAGTATAAACCCCTGAATGAGTTTGTATGTTGATTTTTCAACAGGATATATAACCTTTGCTTTGATTTTTTTCTATTTATTGCTCAGCCGTTATAAGCTGGGCTTTTCCATTGATACATTTTACAGATGTTGGCGGCATCACCATCATACAGTCAGAAGTGATATTGTATTTTTCATTGAAGGCTTTTACTTTCTGCGTATATTCCTCAATTCTTGGGAGAATGGCCGTCTCTATTTTTTTAGGATAGGCGATGTATTGCTGAGGTCCACCACAGGCTTTGGCTCCCATTGGAGCAAATGTCCATTCCGAAGCGGCAGTACATTTTTCTTTGGATGTTTCAGATTCAATGGATGCTTTTAACTTATCCAGCTGGGCTTGCTCATATTTTTGACTGTCTTCATCAGCAGGTCTTTCAGAAATATCTTTTGGAAGATTGGTATTCGCGTTCTTGGATGTATTGCATGAAACCAAGGTAAACATAGTGCATAATGCTAATAGTGGAGTATATATGAATTTTTTTTTCATTATAATTTCTTTTCTGTTAAAGAATTTTCAAAAGTTATGCCAAGGTAAGAAAATCAAATTCATTTCCGTAATTTTGAAGCACAATGAACAATCATTTTTTTGACTTAATAGAGCACACGAACAGAAGCGTTTTTCTTACGGGGAAAGCAGGAACAGGTAAAACGACTTTCCTTAATGATTTTGTAAAGAAAACAAGGAAGAAGTATATTGTGGTTGCCCCTACCGGAATTGCTGCGATTAATGCAGGAGGAGTTACCATCCATTCCATGTTTGGATTGCCTTTAAGGACTTTTTTACCGACCACAGACCGTATTGACGGTAGTTTGGCAAATAATATTGCCGACCTGATGCCCCATTTCAAATACAGAAAAGACAAGCTTAAACTTTTAAGAGAAGTGGAGGTGCTTATCATTGATGAGGTTTCCATGCTGAGAGCTGATGTCCTTGATATGATGGATTTCTCGCTGAGATTTATAAGAAGAAACAACCAACGGTTTGGTGGGGTACAGATGCTGTTCATTGGAGATCTTTACCAGCTTCCGCCGGTGGTGAGAGATGAACATATTTTAAAGATCTGCTATCAGTCACCATTCTTTTTTGACAGTCTTGCTATTAAAGATATTCCGCTTCTTACCATTGAGCTGACTAAGGTTTATAGACAGTCGGATGAAAAATTCCTGGATATTCTGAACGCAATCCGTGACGGTGATGTTGCCAATATCAATTTTGAGGAGCTTAACAAAAGATACGATCCTGATTTTAATGCAGGAACTGAATCTTACGTTTATCTGTGTTCTCACAATAAGATGGCAGATGAGATCAACCAGGAAAAGCTGGAAGAAATTGATCTGACGGTTAAAACCTATGAAGCCAAACTTTTTGGAGATTTTAAAGAAAACCAGTTTCCGAACGAGCAGTTTTTAGAATTGAAAGTCGGGGCACAGGTGATGTTTATCAGAAATGATATTACCGGTGAGAAAAAATATTTCAATGGAAAGCTGGGTGAAATTTCTGCTCTGGATGATAATGAGATTAAGGTTGTTCTTGATGGAAGTGAAAGGGAGATTACCGTTAAAAGAGAAGTCTGGGAACAGAAAAAATACTTCCTGGATCCCGAAAAAAATATCAAAGAAGAAGTTTTAGGGAGCTTTGAGCAATTTCCTATAAAGCTTGCCTGGGCAGTTACCATTCACAAGAGCCAGGGTTTGACCTTTGATAATGTGATCATAGATGCCGGAAAAAGCTTTACGGCCGGACAGGTTTATGTTGCCTTGTCAAGATGCCGTACGCTGGAAGGGATTGTTTTGAAATCTAAAATTACTCCTGAAGTTATTTTTAAAGATAACAGAATTCTGCAGTTTCAGGGAAGCACCCTTGCCAATGATAATGTAGAAGCCATTCTGAACCGCGAAAAATATGACTACAGCATCAAAAAAGTACTCCGTACCGTCAACTGTTTGTGGTTCCTGAATGAAGTGGAAGAGTGGAATAAACTGTCCATTACCACCAAAAGTATTGATCATGTAAAAGCAAATCAGCTGTATCTTCAGCTGAAGCACGAAATTGTCAGCCTCGGAAAGATCTTCGAGAAACTGGAAAGAGTAATTTCCCAGAAGGTTAATAATTTTATTGAAAACAAAGAAGAATGGTCTGATATTGAAAGTAAAACCAAAGGTGCGGTTAATTTCTTTTTCACAGAAACCAGGGATAAAATATTCAATCCGCTGAAAGATTTCTATGCTGAAATTAAAGGAGCAAAAGGCCTGAAACAATACAATGAAGAATTCAGGAACTGGCTTGAAGATACTGAAGAATACCTGAACAGCCTGAAAGAAATACATCTGCTGGAAACGAAGCTTTTAGACGAGAAAAATGATAAAGAAATCAATTTAAAGATCGCAAAAGTTCCCTCGCAGGTTCTGACCTTTCAATTATTTGAGCAGGGAAAAACGATTGGTGAAATCGCCATGGAAAGAGGTCTGGTAAAAGAAACTGTAATTGGACATTTAGCTAAATTTGCAGAACAGGGATTGCTGGATATTTCAAGAGTGATCACTTCTGATAAAATCAAAGCTTTTGAAAAAGAATTCTATGAAAATCCTCATGAAACCTTAACGGAATGGAAGAATGCATTGCCTAATGATTTTGAATTCAATGAGATCAGGATTTTAATTAATCACTATACTTTTAAAAGGGAAAAGAATTCATAAATATTCCTTTCCCTGATTGATTGTCTGATATTAAGAACTAAGGATACATCGTATTGATTGTATTAATATCCCCGGTTGTAAAACCTGTCCTGTTGTAAGTAAAAGTGGTATTGTTAGCTCTTATAATTGTTGGCTGTCCGTTTTTAGAATAGGAATTGGGCCAATACATCATCACAGAATTAATATTGAAAGGGCCTATATCTGTTCCGGAATTGTATATGTTGAAATTATAAGCCTGCCCGCTCTGGATATTATTCCACTGAATACTGATGTACTGATCTCTGTCTTTACGGGAATGTTCGTGATAAAGTCCTACTGTATGTCCCATTTCATGAATTACTGATGCTACAGAAATATACTGATCCAAAGAGATAGTCTGCCTTCCGCCTTGATAGCCGATATGAGCCCAGCCATCTGATCCGGATGAACTTCCGAAAATAAATTCTACATAATTAGTCTGATTAGTACGCGGTATCCATTGAGTATTGGTTTTGGAATTATACTCATTGACAGCAGAGGTAATTTTATTGGCATTGATAGAACCCATATTGCTGGCAACAGTATAATAAATTTTACCTCCCGGCCACCTTGAGTAGCTTGCACCTCCTTTATCAACTGAGTTCTCTCCTGCCAACTGTTTGTCGGAAAGGACAATGTCTCCCTGGAAAAAATTCATTCCGTTTTTCCTTTCATACGTAATATCCTGACCTCCCAGTCGTCCATTTTTAATATTTTCCTGATGTAGAGCATTGGCTTGAGCCTCTGCGGTCAGCTCATCATTATTTTTGGTACAGGATGTTAAAGCCACAGCAATAACAAAACTTATAAAGACCGTTCTTGCCTTTATTTTCTGATAAAATTTTGGATTGGTTTTTTTGTTCATATGAATATTTTTTATTGGTGTCAAAATATAATCTCTTTTCTTTCAATATACTAATATAGTAATTTATTTCCCTTTTAAATGATTTATTTTTATTATAATGTTTATATCCTTAATAATTATTTGCTTTTGGCGGTAAGTATCAAAAAGAAGAGTAAGGTTTATATATAAGGAAAGTTTTATAGCAAAATCTTTTTTTTGCTCTTTATAAATAAAATGATCTCTAAGCAAAAGGAATCGAACAGCTCTTTAATTCCAATAGTTTTTTCCTGAACTAGCTAATCCATCCTATCAATTACAAAAAGTAACTAATGCGATTTATTAGGTTTAAATTTGTTTGGTTTTAAACCTAAAACTTAAAATATGAAAAATTTTGAAATATCGGTACTTGATCTTGCTCCCGTAAAACAGGGAAAAAGTATTCATGATACCTTTCAGGACAGTTTGTCTTTAGCAAACCATGCTGAACATTTACATTATAAAAGATTCTGGCTGGCCGAGCATCATAATATGGAAAGTATTGCCAGTTCCGCCACCACAGTTCTTATCGGCTTTATTGCCAACGGGACAAAAACAATTAGAGTAGGATCCGGTGGAATCATGCTTCCGAACCACAGTTCGTTAATTATTGCAGAACAGTTCGGCACCCTGGAATCTCTTTTCCCGGGAAGAATAGATCTTGGTCTGGGAAGAGCTCCGGGCACCGATGGTCTTACTGCCCAGGCTTTGGGAAGAAATCCTGCCATTATTAACCAACAGTTTCCGAGACAGATCTTAGAACTCCAGACGTATTTTTCGAAAAATAATTCTGATGCCTTAGTTCGTGCGATCCCGGGTGAAGGTCTCGATATTCCGCTTTACATTTTGGGATCCAGTACAGACAGTGCGTGGCTGGCTGCGGAACTTGGGCTTCCATATGCTTTTGCGGGACATTTTGCTCCTGAACAGATGGAAATGGCTTTTAAAATTTACAGAGAACATTTTCAGCCCTCGGAACAATTAGATAAACCTTATGTGATGGCGTGTGTTAATGGAGTGGCGGCAGAAGCTTCCGAAGAGGCACACAAAATTTCTACAACTCTGTTTCAGGCATTTATCAATATCATCAGAAACGACCGTAAACCTTTTGCTCCACCCGTAGATGATATGGATGATCTTTGGTCGCCGATGGAAAAATCGATGGTGCTTCAGAAACTGAAATATACGTTGATCGGGAATCAGACTGAAATTAAAGAACAACTGAAAGATTTTCAGGAAAAATTCAATGTAGATGAATTAATTATCAACTCACATATCTACGATCATCAGAAGAGACTGCGATCTTATGACATTTTCAGACAGGCGGTAAACTCATTATCCAAAGCCTAACAAACCCTTCATATTAATTGGCAGTTGCTTATTTTTATAAGTATCTTTGCACAAATAAAAAGTAAACATGTCTGATATTAAATTAAATACTATTCCAGAGGCTATTGAAGACCTTAAAAATGGTAAAATAATCATAGTAGTAGATGATGAAGACAGAGAAAACGAAGGAGATTTTCTTTGCGCTGCAGAATTGACAACGCCGGAAATTATCAATTTTATGGCATTTCACGGAAGAGGGCTGATCTGTATGCCGCTTCCTGAAAAAAGATGCGACGAGCTTGGCCTTGAAGTAATGGTAAGCAGAAGCAGTGATCCTAAGGAGACCGCTTTTACCGTTTCTGTTGACCTTCTTGGAAACGGAACTTCTACAGGTATTTCTGCCGGTGACAGAGCCAAAACAATTTTAGCTTTGATGGATGAAAAATCCAAGCCGACAGATTTCATGAGACCGGGCCATATTTTCCCTCTTCGTGCAAGAAAAGGAGGGGTTTTAAAAAGAGCAGGACATACTGAAGCTGCTATCGATCTTACAAGCTTAGCAGGATTAAAGGAAGGAGGTGTGATCTGTGAGATTATGAATGATGATGGTACCATGTCACGTTTGCCTGAACTTCATGCTTTCGCTCAGAAACATGATATGAAGATCGTTTCCATTGAAGACCTGATCCATTATCAGCTTAAAAAAGGAAACCTTATCGAAAGGCTGGAAGAAAGAAAAGTAAAAACCGCTTATGGCGATTTTGATTTTTTTGCATTCAGAGAAACGTCAAATGACCAGATCCATTTTGCCCTGACAAAAGGTTCATGGACGGTTGATGAGCCTGTTTTGGTAAGAGTTCAGTCTTCAGATTCATATTTTGATGTACTGACAAGACTGAATAACGGAGAAAAACCTTTATTGGAAAAAGTAACCAATATGGTAAATGAAGCAGGAAAAGGGGCTGTTATTTTCATCAATAACGTTTCAAATTCTGAAAATACACTGAGAAAGCTTCAGCAGTTCCTGAATTACCAGGATGGACAGGAACAGCATCCTACTTTAGCATACAATTACAGAGATTACGGTATCGGAACACAGATCCTTAAGAATTTAGGGATCAATAAATTCAAGGTGATCACCCAAAACCCTAATATCAAACCACAGGTTGGTGGATATGATGTAGAGGTGACAGAGCTGGTTCAGCTATAAAAGTGAATGGTCAAATGTGAATTAACTTTGTTGTTAATTTTTATTTAGAGATCAAAGATTAAATGAAAAAGGTTTAGAGTTTTCTAAACCTTTTTATCTTTAATCATGACAGATTTTTACTCTAAAATTTTCAGACCCTGAAGTCTTAGAGGCTTATTTCATCAAAATTTCTAAATCCGTTCAGAAAATCCTTCACAGTCATTCTTTTTTTGCCTTCAAGCTGAAGCTCCTGAGGAAAATAAACCCCATCTTCGGTATAGATTTTAAATTCGTTCTTGGAAATATCCAAAGTTCCTGAAAGTTTTCCATGATCTGTAATTTCAAATTTTCCAGCAAATATTTTTAATCCTTTCCCTTCTTCTCCAATTTTTATACATGTGAAAGCAGCCGGATAAGGGGACATTCCAAGGATAAACTGGTGAACTGTTTTTGAAGGAGCTTTCCAGTTGATTCTGGTATCTTCTTTAAATATTTTATAGGCATTTTTAGGATGTTCTACATGAGGCTGAGGTCTTTCAATAATGGAGTTTTTTGCCAAACCGTCAAGTGTTTTTACGACCAGCTTTGAACCCATTACCATTAATCTGTCGTGAAGGCTTCCTGCATTTTCATCCGGTAAAATTTCCAGTTCTTCCTGAAGAAGAATATTTCCCTCATCTATTTTTTCGTTAATAAAAAATGTAGTTGCACCGGTTTTTTCTTCACCGTTGATCACTGCATAATTAATAGGAGCCGCACCCCTGTAGTCAGGAAGCAGAGACGCATGAAGATTGAAAGTTCCCATTTTAGGCATTTCAAAAAGAACCTTGGGCATCATTCTGAAAGCTACCACTACAAAAACATCAGCATTCAGTTTTCTAAGCTCTTCTAAAAATTCAGGATTTCTCAATTTTTCAGGCTGAAAAACAGGAATATTATTTTCTGTAGCATACATCTTTACCGGCGACTGATTAATCTTCTGTCCGCGGCCACTGGCTTTATCAGCAACTGTTACAACACCTACAACTTCATGACTGGACTGATGAATAGCTTCCAAGGAAGTCTTTGCAAATTCCGGTGTCCCTAAAAAAACGACTTTCAATGATTTCATACTGCAAAGATAAGGGTTTTTGGGAGTTGAAGAGTATTAGGCGGAAGAGTTTTAGAGTGTGTGAATGGGGTAATTGCTGGTTGACAGTTACTAGTTCGAGCCTCATATCTCGGAACGCACATCTCGAAACTTTTTAATTATTAAAATAAATTTAAATTCCTAGTTTATTACGTTTTGTCTGAAACCTTGATTCTCCCATTCACCATTTACCTGCGAGCAAAATTCACTCTTGACCTTATTGTTCATTCAGCGCATATGTCCTGAAATTCAACATCTTTACCTTCCCGGAATCTAAAAGAAAAATCAGGTTTTCTAAAATGTTGTTTTTAGAATGATAATTAAGCTGTACAGAAAGATCTTCGATAGTCGATGGTTTTTTAGCCAACAGATTAATGATCTGCTGGGAAATATTTTTTCCGAAAATAGATTGCTTGTTCTGTTCACAAACTGAGCATTGTCCACAGTTCTTTGTGTTCTTTTCCCCAAAATAGGCGAGAATAAGTTTCATCTTACAGTAATCATTATTTTCTATGAAAAACTTAATCTCTTCCCACTTCTGAATTTTATTTTTCTGAATGTGTTCAAAAATCTTCCAGTAGGCTGCATTAATTGCTCTTTCATCACGTTGCTTCAGAAATTTGATACTTGAAAGAGCTCCGTCCACATATTCCAGATAATTTTTTTGCTGGAGTTCCTTAAGCCTTTCTTTAATAAGAGGAACGCTTACCCCTATCTTATTGCTGACCTGCAGCTCGCTGAACATTACCTTATGCGTAGTAATTCCTGATATGGTACGGAGCAGAAGCTCTATGAAATAAGCGTCTTTCCGAGGTAGCTGGTCTATTTCCTCAGCATTGAAGAGAAGCTCCAATGAAGACAGGCTTTTGTTGTCATTATGATAGATGATTTCCTGATTATGAAGAAAATTGAGGACATTGCTGATCTTTGCTTTCGACAGTCGGGTAAAATTCTGTATCCCTTGAATGTTCAGCTGAAAAACTTTTTCCGGAAGCTCAAATTCTGCTACCTGGAAAATAGAGTAAAGGTAGGTGATGATCTTTAAGAATTCAGCTTTACTGGGTGTCTGGTTCTTTAGGATCTCATCGAAACTGAGTAATTCCTGTTTATTCCAAAGAAGAAAGGCGAAACTGTCTTTACCGTCTCTTCCTGCTCTTCCGATCTCCTGGTAATAATTTTCCAGTGACGGAGCAGGAGAGAAGTGAATCACAAAGCGGACATTGTCTTTGTCTATTCCCATCCCAAAAGCATTGGTTGAAATGAGAACATGGTTGTCACTTTTATTCCAGATGGCCTGTCTTGTGTTTTTTTCTTTCGTGGTTAAGCCGGCGTGAAAATAATCTACATTTTTAACCTGGTTTTTTTTTAGAAATTCTGCCAGCATTTCTGCATCTTTCCGGGTTCTTACATATACAATTCCGGAATCGTTGTTGTGTTTTAAAATATCAAAAACACGTTGGAATTTATCTGTAACTTCATCCAAAAAGATCCTGATATTTTCTCTCCTAAAGCTTTTCTGAAAAACAAACGGATTTTTAAGCTCCAGTTTATTTTTGATCTCTTCCAATACTTTGGGAGTTGCCGTGGCTGTTAGAGCAAGGCAAGGAATCTTAGGATGGTTTTTTCTAAATTCTTTAATATTTTGGTAGCTGGGACGAAAATCCTGTCCCCATTCCGAAATACAGTGGGCTTCATCTACAGCTATAAATGACAGCTGAATTTCCTCAATGTTCTGAAGAAACTGAGTGTTCGTAAGTCTTTCGGGGGAAATATAGAGCAGTTTGGTAAGCCCGTCTTTGCAGCGGTCGTATATCGCTTCTGCATCATATTCATCAAGTTCGGAGGATAAATATTCTGCTTCAATACCGCGATGCTTAAGCTGCCCCACCTGATCTTTCATCAATGCAAGAAGTGGAGAAATGACAAGGCAGGTTCCTTCCTTCAATAAGGCAGGAAGCTGGTAGCAGAGAGACTTTCCTGCACCGGTAGGCAGAAGAACGAGACAGTCTTTTTCAGTAATGACAGCATCGATAATTCCTTCCTGAGAATCTCTGAAAGCCTCATAACCCCAAAAATATTTTAGGGTATCGTATTTTAATTTTTGGAAATCCTGCTGAGAAATCATAAAGTAAATGTAATAAAAGTATTACAACAAAAAAAGCCGTGCAAGGCACGGCTTTGATATATTTACTAATAATTGTATTATTTAGCTTCGAAATATACTCTTCTGTTAGCTCTGTTTTTCCATTCAGGACATTTAGTAGCTGGTTCACACTCAGGGTATTTAAGGTCTTTTTCACCTCTACCAATTGCGTTCAGTTTAGAAGATTCTACTCCGTTTTTGATCAAATAGTTCTTAACGCTATTCGCTCTTCTTTCAGATAATTTTTGGTTATAAGCATCAGAAGCTCTTGTATCGGTAGCTCCGATTACGTTATAGGCACCATTTGAAGAGTTGATATATGAAACAGCATTATTCAGGATTGGAGTGTTTGATGGTAAAATTCTATCAGAATTTAAATCAAACTCAATTCCTTCAAGCTTAGTTTCAGTTTCTACTACAGGTCCTGCAGTTGTTGTAGGGCATCCGTTGTTTTCAACAGGTCCAGGAACAGTTACACACTTATCGTAAAGGTCAATTACACCATCAAGGTCAGTATCAAGAGCAACACCAGCACCATCTACTCTTGCCCCAGCAGGAGTATCAAGCTGTCTGTCCCAATCGTCACAAACTCCATCATTATCAGCATCACCTTTTTTACATACTTCAATATCCTGGTTTTTGTTAGCCAAAACATCAAGCTTGTAATAGATTTCCTGAAGTGGATCATGCCACATTAGGTGAGATTCGTGTTTTCCTAACTTCAATGTAAGACCTAAAGTCGCATTGAAGAAGTTGTCAGATACCTGCTCTTCACGCTTGTTGATTGCACTGTATTTTTCACCTCCTCCATCGAATTCATCATCACCGGTAACTACATACATTACTCTACCTTCAAGATCAAGTCTGTTGTTGATTTTGTATTTCAAACCGGTACCAGCCTGCATAAACATTGAACCTAACTTAAAAGGTTTAACTTCAGTAGCAAGTCTTTGTCCGTTAATATCTTTCTGATAAGCTCTGTAAGCAATAGTACCTATACCTGCATACCCGTGAAGCGCCCATCTGAAAGGTGAATGGTTGTCAACTCTTCTCAATAAATTAGAGAAGTTAATGTCTCCCAATAAAGAGATTGCATCATATTGAGTTCTTGCACCTACAGCTTTTGCATCCGGAGCAGCATCTTTAGTGTTGAACCATCCTTGTCTTGTTTCACCTCTGTCATATTGTAATTTTAAACCAAATGCATGGGTGATAGCTTTATCAATACTTAAATAAGCAGAGTATCCGAAAAGGTTTTTACCGTTACCATTCTTAATAGATGTTAAATCACCTGACTGTAGCAGTGGTACACCTGCACCGGCTGAAATAGACCAGTCATTAAATCTTTTTGACTGATTGGTAAACGGAGAAACATTGGCAGAACCAGAAGAAAATGTGTTTGGATATTCTCCATTTGAAACTGCTGTTGAGTCTTGTGCATAGCTTGCGGCCGGGATGGCCATTGCTAATGCTACAATTGCTAAACTTAATTTCATAGTGTATTTTTTATTTTAGTTAATTAAATGATTTTATTTTGTAGGACATCCGTTGTTTTCAACAGGTCCGGGAACTGTTACGCATTTATCATATAAATCTATCACTCCGTCAAGATCCATATCCAAAGCTACACCAGCACCATCTACTCTTGCTCCTGCAGGAGTGTTAAGCTCTCTGTCCCAGTCATCACATACACCGTCATTATCCGCGTCTCCTTTCTCACATACTACAAGTTCTGTAGCTGCATTTTCTAAAACGCTTGTTCTGTAGTATGCTTCCTGAAGTGGGTCATGCCATGCTAAGTGTGATAATTTGTTTCCTAACTTGAAAGAAACTCCTAAAGTCACAGTCCAAGCATTATCAGATCTTGAATCACTAACCATATTATACTTTGAACCTGGAGTTGATGGATCGTAATCGTTGGGATCACCCCATCCGCCGCCGTCGAATTCATCATCACCACTTATAATATACATCGTTCTTGCTTCGATGTCGATAAGTTTTGATACTTTGTATTTTAGTCCTGTTCCAAACTGATAGTATAAAGAGTTAATATCAAATTCCTTATTAATAAATAAAGGAATTCTCTTTGGACTTTCACTCCATCTGAATTCATTCGCATCATGCAAAGAAGTGTTGTAACCCTGGAATCCAATTCCTGCATAACCGTGAAGTGCCCATCTGTAAGGAGAATGATTGTCAACTCTTCTCAATAAATTTGAAAAGTTAACATCTCCCATTAAAGCAACCTGATCAAATTTTGTAGTTGCTGTACCTACTCCGGCAGCAGCACCTATTGAACCTGGTAACATTGCTTTCTGTTTTGTTTCACCTCTCTGATAGATAAGGCTTAATCCAAAAACATGAGTGATCTGCTTGTCAATACTTACGTAAGCATTATACCCCCAGTTTACCTTTTTGTCATAAAAGGATGTAAGATCCGAATGCGCCATGAATGCAGCACCTCCACCAACGGAAATAGACCAGTCGTTGAAACGTCTGGCTTTGTTGTCAAAACGCTGTACATTAGCTGAACCTGAAGAGAAGGTATTAGGATACTCACTAGATGATTTTACTGTGGTACTATCCTGGGCATAAGCCGCGATAGGTAGTGTGGCCAATAATAATAAACCTAATTTCATATATGTTTTTTATGTTTTATTTAGATAAAATCTTTCAATAATACTTTAGAAAATTCCCTTTCATATAAATGCTTTTGATGGGGTATTTCTAACCTTTCTGATCTGAATATCAGATCGTTATATTTAATGATATCAATATCTATTATTCTATCGCTATAACCGCCAGATGCAGATGAATCCTTGATTCTTCCCATTCCAACTTCTATATCTTTGATAAAATCAAGCAGTTGGATCGGCGATAAAGACGTGAATATTTCTGATGCAATATTACAAAAAATATTGGAACTAACAAATTCTATTGGTTCGGTTATTAAAAATTCGCTTATTTGTGAAATGTAATTCCCTCCTTCACTGATTTTTTGTAAAGCCAGTTCTATATTTTTTTTTTGATCTCCCAGGTTACTTCCTAGTAACAAAACTACCTTATGCTGCGACATATTGGAAAATTGATTGATTTATGAGAAGTTTCTTTAAAAACGTACTGGCAAATATAGTGGCTATTGTCCTATTGTGTGCCTTATTTTTCGTCTTTTTCATTATGATGCTTGTGTTCAGTTCTATGGGGAATGACAAATCTGTTGTGGTGAAAAAAAATTCCGTTCTTACGATTAATTTAAAGACTAATATAATAGACAGCCCTACTGAAGAGGAAATGGGATTGTTCAACATCAGTGATAAAAGCAAGAGCGTTATGTTGTATGATGCGCTGGAGGCCATTAGAAAAGCCAAGACTGATGATAATATTAAAGGTATAAGTATTGAAGCTGATCATGTGCATGCCGGAATGACGCAGATAGATGATATCAGAAATGCTCTTGAAGATTTTAAAAAGAGTGGAAAATTTGTGTATGCCTACGGTAATGCTGTTTCTCAGTCTTCTTATTATTTAGGATCGGTTGCTGACAAGTATTATCTCAATCCATCAGGAATGATAGAATTAAAAGGATTGGCTACAGAGGTTACATTCTTTAAAGATTTTGCTGATAAATACGGGATCGGTATAGAAGTCATAAGACACGGGAAATTTAAATCAGCGGTTGAGCCTTTTTTAAGAAATGATATTTCTCCCGAAAATAAAGAACAGCTGGGTACTCTTTTAAACGATATATGGAAAAGTACATCTACTAAAATGGCTGTTTCAAGAAAAATAGATACGGCACAGTTTAAAATGGTTGTTGACAGCTTATATGGGATGATCCCTGAATTAGGATTAAAGTACAAGCTTGCCGACAAACTGATCCAGAAAACAGAGTATGATCAGATGATAAAATCAAAGCTTAGCCTCAAAGAAAAAGAAAAGTTGAATAAAGTATCCTTAGCAGGATATATTAGTTCTTATGCGGATGAAGATAAGTCCGGTGAAAAAGTAGCTGTTCTGTATGCTTCAGGGGGAATTAACAATGGTGATAGTTATAACGAGATCTATTCCGAAAAATATGTAAAATATATCAAAAATCTTCAAAATGATGATAAAGTAAAAGCAGTTGTTTTCAGGATCAATTCTCCGGGTGGAAGTGCCAATGCTTCAGATGAAATTCTATTTGAATTGCAGCAGCTGAAAAAGAAAAAGCCATTAATAGTTTCCTTTGGTGACTATGCCGCTTCCGGAGGGTATTATATTGCGATGGCAGCAGATAAAATTTATTCAGAGCCAAATACATTGACTGGATCTATTGGAGTTTTCGGAGTGATACCTTATTATAAAGATATCGCAAACAAAAACGGTATCCGTTCAGATATTGTTGCTACCAATGCCAATTCTCAGTATTATTCACCGCTGAACGGCGTTACCCCTTACGGAGTAAATCTGATCACCAGAAGTGTTGAAGGAACCTATAAAAGATTTGTACATTTTGTAACACAAAACAGAAAACAGACTTTTGAGCAGATCGACAGTGTTGGAGGTGGAAGAGTATGGAGTGGGGTACGTGCCAAGGAGATTGGCCTTGTTGATGAACTTGGAACACTGAATGACGCTGTACAGTTTGCAGCAAAAAAAGCAGGATTGAAGTCTTACCATGTGTCTTCTTATCCTAAAAGAATGTCTCCGTTTGAGCAGATCTTCAAAGATCTGAATGAAGAAGATATTTCTGCAAGAATCATTAAAAATAAAATAGGTAAAGCCAACTATGAAATTTTTCAGCAGATTACCAATGAAAAGCTGCAGTCTGAGGTGAAAATGGAAATGCCTTACCAGATCAAGATCAACTAAATTAAATTATATTCTACAAAAAATCCCGGAGCTGAAATTCAGTTCCGGGATTTTATTTTTATTTGTTTGTATTAGCTTTTCTTCGTGGCCATTCCGTAAATCCAGAGAACGATTAAAGCTCCTCCGACAGCTAAAAGCATGCTTCTGAAATCGAAACTGTCTGTAGTTCCCCATCCCAAAAAACTGCCTATAAATCCTCCTACGAAAGCTCCAACAATACCTAAGATAATCGTCATCAGCCAGCCGCCGCCTTGCGTTCCAGGCATAATAAGTTTTGCAATTGCGCCCGCGATAAGACCAAATATGATCCAAGTTAAAATTCCCATAGTCCTAAATTTTTAATTGTTAATAATGTGTAATTTGATATCTAAGTTAAAGAAAAATATGATAAATATCATCTTTTCTTGAAAAAAGAGTCTACAAATTCTGTACCATTAAACAATTGAAGGTCCTGCATCTTTTCACCTACCCCTATATATTTTACCGGAATCTGGAACTGATCTGATATCCCTATAACAACACCTCCTTTAGCTGTGCCGTCCAGCTTTGTTACTGCCAATGCATTTACTTCTGTAGCTGCTGTAAACTGTTTTGCCTGTTCAAATGCATTTTGTCCTGTAGATCCGTCAAGAACCAGCAGAATCTCATGAGGAGCATCAGGAATTACTTTCTGCATTACCCTTTTGATCTTCGAAAGCTCATTCATCAGATTAATCTTATTATGAAGTCTTCCCGCAGTATCAATGATCACGACATCTGCGCCTTGGGCAACAGCGCTTTGTACCGTGTCAAAGGCAACAGAAGCCGGATCTGAGCCCATATCCTGTTTTACGATGGGAACTCCCACTCTCTCGCTCCAGATAGTAAGCTGGTCTACCGCTGCTGCTCTGAATGTATCTGCTGCCCCAAGGACAACCTTTTTTCCTTCAGACTTAAACTGGTGAGCAAGTTTCCCGATTGTAGTGGTTTTCCCTACACCATTTACACCAACTACCATGATGACGTACGGTTTTTTCGAGCTGTCTATATTTCCTGTTCCCGCATGAGGATTTTCAAGAAGAAGTCCTGAGATTTCTTCACGGAGAATATTATCAAGTTCGCCTACACCCACATATTTATCGCGGGCAACGCGTTCTTCAATTCTTTCTATGATTTTGATGGTTGTAGATGCGCCTACGTCAGATGCAATCAGTATTTCTTCCAGATTATCCAGTACTTCATCATCTACTTTGCTTTTACCGACTACGGCTTTCGTCATTTTTTCAAAGAAACCCTGGCTGGATTTTTCCAGACCTTTATCTAAAGTTTCTTTTTCTTCTTTTTTGAAAATATTTTTAAACCAACTCATAGTTCATTCTTATTTGTTTTTTATAACTGCCGTAGCCTCTACTTCTATAAGGACGTCATCTCTGAAAAGACGACTCACTTCCACAAGGCTGCTTACGGGAGGATTTTGAAGGTTGATATACAAGTCACGGATTTTTCTAAAGTCTGGTGTTTTGGAAATATCAGTAATGAAGATTCCCAGTTTTACAATATCCTTTCCTGTAGCTCCATATTCTTTCAGGATGAATTCAATGTTTTTAAAAACCTGTTGGGTCTGCTTCTCAACATTGTTTCCTACAAGATTACCCGAAGCATCCAGCGGTACTTGTCCTGAAAGCAAAAGCATTGTAGAAGTTCCACAGTCTATACTTACCGATTGTGAAAGTCCTTTAATGGTAAAAACTTGCGAGGAGCCTTTGTATTCTACATTGTTCATTTTTTCCTGACCGAATGAAAATAGAAAAATTTCTGTGAAAACCAGAATAAAAATCTTTTTCATATGGATATATTTAATTGATTAATAATCTGGTGAACAAAGATAACAAAAAAACTACCCAAAATATGAGTAGTTTTTTATATTGTAAATAAAGTGGAGATTATTTCTTCAAATAACCGTCTACTTCGTCTGCATTCATTACTTTTTCTTCGAAAACGTAAGCACCTGACTTAGATGACTTAACCATTTTCACAACTTTAGTCATTTTCTTTGACTGACCGCTTTGTAGGGTTGCTACTACTTTCTTTGCCATGGTAAATTATATTTATAAATTACTTGATTTCTTTGTGAACTGTAACTTTCTTAAGAACAGGATTGTACTTTTTCAATTCCAGTCTCTCAGTAGTGTTCTTTTTATTTTTAGTAGAAATGTATCTTGACATTCCCGCCATACCACTCTCTTTGTGCTCTGTACATTCAAGGATTACCTGAACTCTGTTTCCTTTTTTTGCCATGATTTATTAATTCTTTTTAATCAATCCGTTTCTAGTAGCTCTTTCAATAGCTTCCTCGATTCCAATCTTGTTAATCACTCTCAATCCATGAGCTGATACTTTCAGTGTTACGTGCTTATCTTGCTCCGGAAGGTAAAACTTCTTCTCCAATAAGTTAATTTCAAAACGACGCTTCGTTTTGTTATTAGCGTGAGAAACGTTGTTACCAACCATTGCACGCTTTCCTGTTATTTGGCAAATTCTTGACATATCTCGATGTTCTTATTTGTATAATATTTGAGGTTGCAAAATAACGAAGAATTTTTTAGATAGACAAATCTTTTAGAAAATATTTATAAATAACTGACTGATTAATAATCATGAATTTTAAAATAAAATAATTTCCGAGACAAGCTGAGCCAAGTGACTGATATATTTCATGTAAACTTTCCGGTAAATGCAAATCCGAATGTTCTACCTTTGTTTTTAATTAATCTAAATAAAAATAATATGAAGAGGATTTATATTCTTTTATCTATGCTTCCTGTTGGTCTGATGGCTCAGGATTATACTGAAATCCAGTCCGGTATGGAAAATTTTTACTACGGATCGGCTGATACGGCTGATATGGATGGTGACGGAAAGCAGGATGCAGTGATCAACGGAGCCATTGATACTGACAATGATGGAAATGTTGATGCCTCTTTTAACGAAGTATACAAAAATAACGGTACTTCACTGGAGCCTTATGCTAGCCTGGGAGTGAATGCAACGCATTTGGGAGATATAAAATTCATGGATTTTAATAATGACGGTCTTCTGGATATTATTTCTACAGGATTAAGCTATGATGATGTCGTTAATTATAAACATTACAGGTTCCGGAACTCAGGAACGGGTTTTATTAATGAAGCCGTGCTTGACGGGAAAATCTACGGATCTTTAGAAGTGTTTGACTTCAATAATGACGGCAAAATGGATTACGCTGTCAATGGAACTCAATATGTAGAAGGAGCGGGTTTTCTGAATAACCTTGATTTTTATAAGAATACTGGAACTGATTTTGAGATCTTTAAAGGCTGGCAATCCGGAACACAGAACGGAAGCTTTAAGTTTGTGGATCTCAATAATGATCATCTTCTCGATCTTGTTATTCTGGGAATGGAGCAAGGTGATCATCCGGTCTGTAAAGTATATCTGAACCAGGCAGGAACACTGATACCTTCGCAGGATCTTGTTGCCCTGACGGGCGGGAAAATGGATTTCGCAGACTTCAATGCGGATGGCTATCAGGATATTGTCATTACAGGCCAGGATGACAGCTATTCCGGATTTCTCGCCGTACTGATGAATGATGGAACCGGTCATCTGAACACACAGCAGATAAACGCTGGTGAGATCTCGGATTCATCTGTAGCTGCTGGTGATCTGAATAATGACGGATATTATGATTTTATTGTTTCCGGCAATGATGAAAACAGCGATGCAGTGGTCAAAACTTTTCTCTACAATCCTTCCACTCAAAATTTTACTGAAAATATACCTACAGGACTGCATACTTTAGGAGGGCCGGGGTTTGTGAATTTACTTGACTTTGACAATAACCACCGTCTGGATGTCGTATTGGCCGGATTTGATTGGGCTGATCCGGGCATGCCTTCACTTACCAAAATTTTCAAAAACACTTCTACGGAAGTTAACCTGAAGCCTGTACCTCCTGCAGTCCTTAATGTAACAAAGACCGGAAACCGTTTTAATTTCTCATGGAGCGGTGCATCTGATGATAAGACACCAGCAAATGCCCTTCGTTACGAGATCAAAGTTGGATCTACTCCCGGATCTGCTAATATTGCAAAATATGTCGTAACAACACCGTCATGGTTCCTGGATCTGGATTCTTCTGTTCAGAATGTATATTGGAGCGTAAGATCTATAGATGCTTCAAAGGTTTTTTCAGATGCTTCAGCACAGTCCACATTGGGAACGCGTGATGTAGCAATAAACAGTAAGTTTTCAGTATATCCGAATCCGGCATCAGAGAAAGTATTTATTAAAGGAGAAAAAGTTTGGGACGTTGAAATATATTCTATGGATGGAAGAAAACAGAATGTTGTTTTGAATAATGATCAGTCGATCAATGTGTCACACCTCACGAAAGGAACTTATTTATTAAAACTGAAAATTAAAAACGAGATAACCACTCAAAAACTTATGATTAAATAAAACTGAAGAGTTCTATTAGTAAGAAAAGCCAGGCGTCCAGCTGGCTTTTCTGTTTTTTCAGTGTATGATTTACTTAAAGACTTTGCAGTCAAATTATTAAGATTATGCTTTCTTAGTCCTGTTCCTCAACTTTTCGATCAAAAAGTAAAACAGTAAAAAGCCCAGAGCGAAAATGGAAAACCTTGATAACAGATCTCCGGCTCTTGTATAGAAGGTCATTGTTTCGTAAAGATTCACTTTGGCGAATAATGTTGTTTTATCCCCATAGAAAGTATCAGCTACCACTTCTCCTTTTGCATTGATATGGGCGGATATGCCACTGTTGGCTGCACGCGCAATTTCTCTTCGGGTTTCTATGGCTCTCAATTTTGCATACGATAAAAGCTGTTTGTGTCCTTCTGTGACGCCCCACCAGGAATCATTGGTCATGATGCCTAAGAAATTGGCACCTTTTTTTACATAATCTGTGGTAAATTCTCCGTAGATGCTTTCGTAGCAGATGATAGGTGCCAATCTGCCTTTATTGTAAGGATTTGAAAAAGATTTTCTTTCTTCATCTATTCCTAAAGAAGCCACGGTTCCGCCCAGATTAAGCATGGCATCTCCCAGAAGCGGTTTTAAAACACTCATATATGGGAAGATTTCCACACCCGGAACAAGTTTTCCTTTGTGATACACCTGAACTTTCTGTTGTGGCGCAAGCTGAATAGCCGTGTTATAGCTTTCTACCCAAAGTTCGGGATTAACCTGATAAGCTTCCTTGGGGATGTTCTCCTGGTTTTTATAAAAACGGTGTGAAGAAATTCCGGTTGCAAAAACAGCTCCCGGATGTTTTGTTAAAAATTCTTTCACATTATTTAAAAGCAGACTTTTCTCAAAAGCAGTTTCGGAGATTGATCCTCTTCCGGGAAGGGCTGTTTCCGGGGCAATATAATAATCAATTTTTCCTTTTGAATTGTTTTCAGCTAAAGTTAAAAGGTCATTTTCAATGGTTAGGCTGTCTTTTGAATACTTTTCAGCGTAAGGATCAAGATCCGGCTGTAGCATCAGAACATTGACCTGCCCGGAAGGCTTTTCATCAAAATTATTGTATTTGATCAAGGAGATAATCATTGGAAGAATGATTAAGGCAGTGATAATTGAGCTATTTTTGATCAGATCTTTTCTTTTTCTTCCTGCTTCCCAGGTTCTTAAAGTATAAAAAATCAAAACATTGATTAATAAGATCCAGAAGCTTCCACCGGTGGCGCCCAGGGTGTCATACCACTGTATTAATTTAGGGTAATCTGAAAACACATTTCCTAAATTCAGCCATGGCCATGTTAGTTCCCAGTTAAGATGAAATTTTTCAAAACTCATCCATATGGCGATCAGAAATCCTAATCCCCAGTAGGTTCCCTGTGCATTTTTGTACCAGTGATAACATTGGAAAACAAGAGAATAAAGGAAAGAATTAACCAAAACGGGAAATACAACCGCCATCATGGAATGACTTCCGTCCGGATTCTTGGAGCCGTATAGCCATCCTGTTGTTACAATATTCCAGATCACAAAACAAAGATAGGATAGGCCGAAGATCATCCAGCTTTTTCTTTTGTACGATGAAAATTTTGAGATTCCATGTTCCATCATTAAAAGCGGAACAAGGGCAAAAAATATAAAGAAAGGAACTCCGTAAGTAGGCCACGAAACAGACAGTAGCATTGCTGAAATGAGCGTAAGTAATATGTATTTCATTAAATTAATTTAACACACAAATTTAATGTTTTTGAAATGAATACATTTGTACCTGATGTTAAAGAAATCTTATAAAATTATTATTGTTCCGTATATGCTGTTTTTGCTTTATCTTATGTTTTTGGGGATGGGCAGGTTTCAGTATGAAGATAACCTGATCAGGATAGAGCCGGTTTTGTCTACCGTACAGTTTATCCGCAATACGATTGAGTGGAAGGATATTGTCATTATTGTTTTAGGTAATATTATAATGTTCATTCCTTTTGGCTTTCTCGGTTGGATATTTCCTCAACTAAAGGATTTGAAAATGCTGCTCTATGCTTTTATTTCTGCCATCGTTATTGTTGAGGCGCTTCAGTATTTTTCCAGAATGGGAATATTTGAGGTAGACGATGTCATTCTTAATACTTTCGGTGTTTATCTGGGATGGCTGCTCTGCAGGTTTATTGAAAAGAGATTTAGCCGTTTAATTCTTTAGCCCGTTTTTCAGCATTCAAAATTCCGTCTTTTAAAATTTCTTTTAAATGCCGCTCTTCAAATGTCTTTAAGGCTGCTTCGGTTGTTCCGCCTTTGGATGCTACATCTCTAATAAGTTCTTCAAGGCTTTTTTCAGAATTGTTGATCAGGTGATAAGCGCCAAGCATCGTCTGCTGTACAAACAGTTTAGAAAGATTTTCATCGATACCCATTTCTACGCCTGCTTTGATCATGGCATCTACTATATAATAAAAATAGGCAGGTCCGCTTCCTGAAAGGGCTGTAACCCCGTCCAGAAGGTCTTCGTTTTCGAGATAAACCGACCTTCCCGTACTGTTCAAGAGTCTTTCAATATTGATGAGCTGACTAAAGGAAATGCCATTGGCAGCCGTGTAACCGGTAATTCCCATTCCCAAAAGGGTAGGAGAGTTCGGCATGGCTCTTACCACAAGCGGGTGATTTAATAATTGTTGAATTTTTTCAATTTTAATTCCGGCCATAATGGAAAGAACCATCTGGTTTTCTTTTAGTGTGAACCTGAAATTCTGGGCCACATGCTGGAAATCCTGAGGTTTTACGGCTACTATGATAAGATCGGCATCCAGTTCCTGGGTTTCTTCAAAAGTGGAGATTTTAGATTTCGGGAAATCTTCGGCAATTTTAGAGATTTTAGTCTCGCTGCGGGTGATCAGGTGAAGATGCTCCGGCTTGATCAGTTCGTATTTTAAAAATGATTTTGAAAAGGATAAGCCCATATTTCCGGCTCCTAAAATAGCTATTTTCATATTGGTGTTCTCTATTCTTTACTCTTTGTTCTCTACTTTTTGTTCTCTACTCTTTATTTTTCACTATTCACTATTCACTATTCACTATTCACTATTCACTCTTAACTTTTTTACTTCAGATATTTTCTGAAAACTTTAGAATAGTTGTCGTTGAAATTAATAAGATCTATACTTTTAAAAGAAATTTTCCGCGGCTTTTTATCAATTCTGCCTGCCGGATCGTAGTTGTTAATGAGGACCGACTTACTGCTGACTTCTAAAATTTCACCAATTGAAAATAAGAAGTTTTTATTTTTTGTGCTCTCAACAGCGCAATGAAAATCCTGTTTTTTAATGGATTTAAAAAGAGATTCGGCATTGTCTAAATTCGTTTTCTTAATAATATCTTCATTAAACCGGATCAGCTTTTCATCTGCATAGATCGCCTTTGAAATTTTATCATATTGATTGTTTCGGATGCTGATGACTCTGTTGTAGGGAACAATTTTAGTGCCTGCCAGGGTAAAATCATTGGTTTCTTCCATCATAAGAAAATGATCGGAGAATTTTACCGGAAAACCATAGATCGCAGAATCATCATCAAGAGTAACTTTGACAAAGTCTATATTCCGGATATGTTTCTGAATTACTTTTTTAAATTCCTTTTCTGAATACTTTTTAGCCATAATCCCGATATTTTTAGCTAAAATAAAACTATTTAACCAAAAGTAGGGTCTGAATCAGGTTAAATCTATTCCGTCGGAAATTCCGGGCGTCTCATTTTAAATTTTGTTCCTGAAAGAGATTCCAGGAAAGAAACGAGTGCTTTGGTTTCTTCTTTCGTTAAGTTCAGAGGCTTTAATAAAGGGTCGGTAACAGGGTGCATCGGGTCCAGTTTCTTTTTTTCAGGACTGGGGTCCAGCTGGTGCATTCCGCTGTTGTAAATATTCACAACACCTTCTAGATCGCCGAACAGTCCGTTGTGCATCCACGGTTGGGTAAGCATCAGATCTCTTAATTGCGGGGTACGGAATTTACCCACATCTTCAGGCTTTTTGGTAACGTCATACAATCCCAAATCCTGGTATTTCTTTTTGTAATACGTAAGCCCGATATTGTGGAAGGATTCATCTGTAAGATACTGTCCGTTATGACAGTTCATGCAGCGGGCTTTGGTACGGAAGATATGCATTCCGTAGATTTCTTCGTCTGATAAAGCATTGTATTTTCCTTCCAGGAATTTGTCGAAACGGCTCGGCTGGCTTTTGATGGTTTTCTGGAAATCGGCAATCGCTTTTACAATCCGGTCATACGTCACTTTATCTGTGCCATATGCTTTTTTGAACAGTTCTCGATACCCTTTCACAGCCTGTATTTTGGCAGGCAGGGTTTTTACATCCATGGCCATTTCGTGATGGGCGCCCAGCGGTCCGGCAGCCTGCTCTTCCAGGGTTTTTGCCCTTCCGTCCCAGAAAAACGACTGTCGTTCTGAAATATTATACAGGGAGATGGAGTTTCTGTTGCCTAAAAGATGGTCGCTTCCCAAAGCAACACGTCTCCGGTCTGACCAGCCCATTTCAGGATCGTGGCATGAGCTGCACGAAACCTGGCTTGATTTGGATAATTTAGGATCAAAGAAGAGCATTTTACCTAAAATAACACCAGGCTTATCCTGCTCAGTGAAAAAAGCGGTATCATTTTTAATGGGAGCAAATTCTTTCCATTTAACTCCGTAATCGATATCGGGTTTCGGCCAGTCTGTGATGGCTTTTTTGTAGCTTTTTACAATATCCTCAATATCCGGATCCTGAATATTCGAAAGATCCTGATTTACTTTAGATGTAAAACTCCACAATACCAATAAAACCAATCCTAAAACCCAATATATACCTCTTTTCATCACTTAAAATGTTATTCCGATACTTCCTCCTGCAAAATTATTATTTTTTTCCTGAATTTTTTGTGATTGATACTGTGCACTTACAAAGAATGCAGGCAGTTTTTCAAGCTTAAAATCATATCTTAAAGATGCTCCGAATGTGGTGATATCACTGGCCTGGAAATTGAAATCCTGAAGAATCCATTCGTTGACCCCGGCGTTTGGTGTGGTTGCCAGTGCATTGATGAATTTATTCACTTTTCTTGTGGAAAAATAAGGCTGGAATGTCAGCACCTGACGGTCATTAATCTGCTGTTTTAGATCTGCATTGATCCCGAAATAGATGTAAACAAATTTCTGCCCGGCATCAGGAAATAATCTTCTTTCTTTAATGTCCTCACGCCTGAAAAAAGGAACTGCTGTCACCGAAAAATTATCTTTGGTGTACTGATAGAAACCTTTTATAGTAGTTTCATAATTTTCCCTGCGGAAGGATTCTCTTTTAAAAATCTGGGTTAAAGCGACGGTATTCAGGGAATAGCCATATTCGGAGCCGGTATTTCTTGCCGCTCTGTAGTTGACCAATAAACCTAATCTGTGTTTTTCATGAACCGTGAAGAACTTGGCACCTTCTATTTCAAGGTTTTCATTCTTCAGATCAGAAATATCAAAGAAATTATTGGAACCGTCATTATAACTTTTCATATTGTTACCCGTTCCTGCGGATGCCTGAAGGTAAAAATCCCGGCCTCCGTTTCCAGAAATCTGAATTCCTCCTTTGTAAGAAAATTCTTCAAACGTATTTTTCGGCAATGTTCCTCCATTGAAAAGATAGTTCGAAAAACCGAAGCCTGACATCTGATAGACGTAAGGTCTTCCCAATAAGCTCTGGAAGTTCACAGAGTTGTTCTGGGTGTATTTATTCAATTCACCGAAAATACCTATTTCGTAATCTCTGAAAACCTTGTAGTTCAGTCCGGCATTGATCTTCAGATCAGAAGTGGTGCTTCTCATTCTCGGATCTCTTGAACGGTATCCAAGCTGTGCAGAATAGCTTACCTGTCCGGCAATAGTCCAGCGGTTCAGCTTTTGGAGATAACCACCGGCAAACTGATAGCGTTCAAGGTTTAGTTTTCCTCCTACAGAATCTGCTGTAGTGTAAGGGGCAACGCGGTCATAATCTAGAGTTTCATTCCATTTTACAGAATTGACTTTTAAATTCTGATAGTTTGCATTTCCCCAGACATAGCGGTTGGGCTTTAGTTTTTGGAAAGATTTTGCTTCTACCGTTAAGCCTTTGCTGCCGCTTCCCAATTGCTGGCGGTAGCTTTTTTCATTGTTGTCATGATATCCGGCATTAAATTCCGAGAAGGAAACAGAACTATAATCCGACATAGCTGCCGGATTATAGTAAAATTGAGTTTTAAAATTTCTTTCTGTGCTGTACTGGTTGTTCAGGGTTTTGAAAAGACTCAGGCTGTCCTGAGCTTCTACCGTCAGCGAAAACCCGATCAGTAGTAATAAGAAAGATCCTTTTGTATGCAGCATAATAAAGTAATCTAAACTTTTAGTGTACAATACCGTTTTTCAGACTTGGTTCAGAGTCTTTGGTGAAGTCATTAGACGAATTGTTGGTATCCATATAAAGGTTTTTACCGTTGTCCATCTGTCCTGTTACTTTACGTCTTACAGATTTTCCGAAACGGGTTGGGTCCTTGTCAATGGTTCCTACCGATGTCCATCCTCCGTCGATACTTGCTGAAGTCAGAACATGAACGAACTTGGTTGAAATACTGTTGTTTACTCCATCTATGATCCATGAGTTCGGAATAGCATAGGCGCTTTTTGAAGTAACTCCTCCCGCACTGTTCTGGTACGTGTAATCGTATTTGAAATTCGTAAGGAATGTATTTTCATCTTCTCCGGCAGGGAAGCGTGCGATAATATAGCTTTCAAATCCACGGTCGTGAAGGAAAAACATATTGAAGTTCATCTGTGAATAAATGATCTTTGCATTCGGTACAGAAGGGTTGTCCACCTGTCCCAGTGCAGGGTTTACAGACGGGAATTCAAAATTCGCGTTGTGAAGATCATACGCTGTACTTGTATTGGCCTGGTGATTAATGGCATTGTCTGCAATAACGATGAAGTCACCTGGCTGTACCGGGTATTCGGTTCCGGCTCCCGGTAGAACCATCACTGCTTTTACTGCAAATGAAAGGTTTTTGCTGTATGGAGTAGGGTTTTTGTCATCCGTTGTCAGGAATTCCGACTGTCCCAGAATAAGCTTGTCAGCGTACAGTACTTTTTTCGTATTGTTGGTTAATTTGAAATAACGGCTTGAATTGTAGTTTTTCCCGTCAGAGGTTTTTACCCCGGTAAAGAAAACTTCCTCAATCACAAAATCTTCATGGAATTTTTTAAGAATCAACGGAATCTCAAGGTTGGTGATCAATGTTGCGATGTCAGTCTGTGCAGAAGCGCCCACTCCGATCTCATCATTGCTGGAAATAACCACACCGTTTACTGTAATTTTATAAGAACCGTAAGGAACCTCGAAAGTATGGATGTTTTTGTTTTGTATGGTTTGTTTAATGATCGCTCCCGTGTTTACTTCTTTCAGCTCTACATCAATGGTTTTGTAAGAAGAAATATTATCTCCCGAAAAAGACAAAGTTAAAGCTCCTTTCTGGGCCGTTGTTACTCCGAAATCATCATCGCTGGAGCAAGAAGTTACCGTAAATGTAGCGGTCATCATTGCTGCTAAACTTAATAGTATAACTCTTTTTTTCATGTTGTTTTCTTTGATATATATTAAAAATTATAATTTAATTCCATTCCGAAATACGGGGTATTCAGTCCTTTTCTGTACACTTTTACATTGTTGAAAGTATAAGGCGCACTGTAATTGAAAAGTCTGTTCACAAACAGTGAAGTCTTTAAGGCTTTGTAGATGCTTTTCGTTATTTTAATATTTCCGGTAAGCGTAAAAGTGGTTAACCGGTCTAAATTATCGGTTACAGACACATTTCTTACCAGCCATTGCTTATAGATGTCTGTTCTGTCGGCATCCGTGAAAGGGTGGATGATGCCGTCCGCTCCATAATAGGAGATAGGCTCAGCAATTCTTCTGTCATTGACCCTGTGATCATACAGGCTTCCCTGTAAAGACGCTGAAACAATCAGATCCAGGCTTGGAAGATAAGTATCGATCAGTAAATTGTAATTGATGTTGGAATTATTATAACCATCATCATTTTTATAAATCCCGTAATAAGGGAATGGTCCTACCCCAATTGATACACTGGGTTTGAAAGCAAAAGGTACGGAATTTCTGTACTGCGTTTTAAACCAGGCACCAGTAAACGTAAACCTTGTATTAATCGCTTTGATCCTTGGCGAAGTATACCCGAATTCAATACCCTGTTTTAAAGTCTCGCTTCCGTTTTCGGTAACCAGATATTCACCAAGGTTTGTTTTTAATTCATAAGGTACGTTCGTAAAATCCGGACCGTTAGGCGTCCATTGGGTAATATCTACCTGCGTAGCATCATACTGCTTGTAGAAATGAGCTGCTGTATGAACCATATTACGGAAACCGTTGTTCATATCTTCTTTAAAATACGTAACGAAAAGCTCGTGGTTTCTGTAGCTCAGGTCAAGACGGATTTCCTTTTTAATACTTTTGGCGGCTTCAATAGCCTTGTTTTCTCTCGACTGAACATACGTCATGAAATTAACGTAGCGGTAACGCTCATCGTTATGATAATAATTCAGTTGGGTGTAATCCCAGTAATCTTTGTTCGGGTAAAGCATCAGAAGCGTAGGCTGCTTGTAGAAAAGACCGTATCCTAAAGTAATGTCCGTTTTCAAAGGATAATTGTTGATCATCAGATGCGGAAGATTGTACTGGAAATTCAATCTCGGTTCTGTAAAAACTTTTTTGCTGATGGCAAATGATTCATCGATCCCGAAATTTTTAGATAGTCTTAAACCTGTATATAAAGTAAATTTATGCTGATCAAGCGCATAGCTCATCTGGTCACCGAAAAATGCAGATAAAAGATTGGACGCCGGAAGCTCATCATAAGCTCTCGGTCTTTCTATATTGACAGAGGCAGACGGAGGCGTTCTCATATCGTATTGCAGACCTTTCCCGTTGTTTTTTGAATACCTCCAGTCAAGTCCGGCTTCATAATTATGGGTAATTCCACCTGTTTTTCTTACGCCATTCGCTTTGAATAATGCGGTGATATCCAAAGGTCTTCCTTCCGTTGAAAAATTGGCCACATAACGAAGGTTCGGATAAAATCCTACATTCTCGCCCTGCTCAGTAGCCAGAGAGAATGAACGCGGGCCCGAAAGCTGAATCAGTTTTACCTGTTCAATCTTTTCAAAGCCTTGACGGATAGCCGTGTTTAAAGTCAATTTATTGAAGAAAGAAGCCTTATCCAGCTGATAAATAAAATTATTGGTCAGGCTGATTCTTGTATTGGTGGATTCGTATTTATCCGTTGAAGGATATCCGTTGTCCGGATCGTATTTTAATTTGTCAATATTCGTTGAAAAGTCAATATTCGATCTCCATTCCAAAGGTCTGCCCCATAAATTTGACATTTTTTTGGAACGGATAGAAGCTGTGATCCGCTGGTAATTTTCAAATTCATTCGTTGGATCAGATTTGGAATCAAGATAATCCGCACTTGCACTCAGCTGCCATTTATCCGTTATTTTAAAACCCTTGCTTACATAATACTGTTTGCTGTAGCCATCCGCTTTGAAGCGTGCCTGTAAAGGGGATTGTCCTATTTTTCGTTCTATTTTGATCAGCCCGGAAGTCAGGTCACCATAAGATGCAGAAGGAATTCCTCTGATGATTTCTACTTTTTCAATATCATTCGTAGGAATCGTTCTCATATCTACCCCTGAAAAAGCCGTTTCTCTGCCCATGGGAGCTTGTAAAAACTGCTTTGGGTCCACTGAAAGCTGCAAATCTGCATTGGAATTAATGATGTTGTCATCCACCATAAACTGAACACCAAGTGAAGAGGTGCTGTATTTATCACCCGAAAGTCCGCCTGTATTTTCTCTCAGGGTAGCTTTATTGACACCGTTTAAAGAAGGAAATTTTGCCAGTCCGCCGGGTAATAGTTCCATCAGATCGGTAAAACTTGACGGCTGTAAATGCTGCATCGCCTGCCTGTCTATCACAGATTTGGTGGTTAGTCCCTTGCTTTCTTTAGAGAATATAACAATCTCTTCCAGTTTGTTGACAGATTGTAGTTGAACCGTTAAGTTCTGTCCGCCGGATATTGTTACGCTGAGTTCTTTTTCCTGGTAATTAAGATGAGTAATTTTTAGATTATACTTTCCATTTGGAAGGGTGAGAGTAGCACTGCCGTTTTTGTCTGTAATTGTGGAGATCTGGTTAATAGTAATAGAAGCTTCTTCCAGCTCTTTGTTTTTGTCATTAAAAACAGTAATGTTTAACTGGTATTTTTCATCTTGAGCATAAATATATTGCGTGCAGAAAATGAAAAAGAAAGCGAAAGATAAAAATCTGATCATTCTAATTTATTCTAAATAAAAATTCAAGCGCAAAAGTATCGAATATAATAATGCGAATAAATATTTATTTAGAATAAATTAAAATAATTGATAAAAATCAGAAATATAATTGAAAAAAAATTACATAATACCCTGTGTGATTTATATAATATTCACCTCTCTTTCCAGCTCTATCCCAAACTTTTCTTTTACAGAATTAATAATTTCTGTAGAAAAATCAAAAATTTCTTTTCCGGTGGCATTTCCTGTAGCATTCACAATGACTAATGCCTGGAGTTTATGTGATGCTGCATTTCCAAGCTGTTTCCCTTTCCATCCGCACTGTTCAATTAGCCATCCGGCAGGGACTTTTACCACATTTCCGTTTGGGTAGCCTGGAATGTTTTCAAATTTTAGCTTTAAATCTTCAAATTGGGTGAGAGGAATAGTTGGGTTTTTGAAAAAACTTCCGGCATTTCCGGTCACTTTTGGATCCGGAAGCTTGCCCTGTCTGATATTGATGACCGCTTTGGAAACATCCTGAATGGTAGGAAGAGTGATACCTAAATTTTCCAGCTCCGTTTTTATTGCTCCATATTCTGTTTTAATGTGGTGATTCTTCTTTGTTAATTTAAATCTCACTTCCAGAATCACATACCTTCCTTTTCCTTCCTGTTTGAAAATAGAATCCCTGTAGCCGAAACGACAGTCTTCAAGATTAAAGGTTTTAAGCTCAAGATTTTCAAGATCTAGAACGATACAGTTGACAAAAACGTCTTTTATTTCCGTTCCGTAAGCTCCGATATTCTGCATGGGTGATGTTCCTACATTACCAGGAATCAATGACAGGTTTTCCAGTCCGCCGTAGTTTTTTTTAAGGCTGTACATCACAAATTCGTGCCAGTTTTCTCCGGCTTTTGCTGTTACAAGCACTTCGTTTTCATTAAGATCTTGTTCGGAAATTCCTTTTAAGCTGAGTTTAATGGCAAGGCCGTCAAAATCTTTCGTCAGCAGAATATTGCTTCCGCCACCTAAAAATAAAATCTGAAGATGATGGTCTTTGGAATATTTGACCGCAACCCTGAGCTGTTCAAGGTTTTGTACTTCAGTAAAGTATTTTGCTCTGGCATCAACACCAAATGTATTGTAAGGCTTTAAGGAGAAATTTTCTTGCATGTTTTTATTGATATTCTGTGGGAAGAATGAGGTTGAGCTGTTCTTTAAACTGTTTCAGCTGCCTGTAATGCAGTGTGTCAGCATAAGAATTAACATAAATATGTGACTTTTTCGGAGTTCTGATCTGAAAAGTTTCGTCGATGCCGTCTACAGACTGTTTGCTTGGAGAACTTTGTATCTCATCAAGATCTTTAGTATGGATCGAAGAGATCAGCTGTTTCCAGATCTGTGCATTGATGGCTGTGCTCCATTCTTTATGAATTTGGCGGGCTGTGATACCCTTTTCTGCATGTATAGAGTCTTTTGTGACTTTAATGATCTTATAATCGCCCTGGCCACCACCGATATTGGATACACTGATGAAAGTTATCTCATTCGGATTTTTATGAGTAGCTGGGTTCTGTTCCTTTGTCTTGTCACAGGAAAAAAATGCCGGCACCAAAAACATTGAAAACAGAAGCTTCAGGTAATTATTTTTTATTGCCGGCACCATAGATTATATTTTAGAGGCTAAATTCTTCTCTGTATTTTTTCAAAGCTTCTTTAAGGATTTCTGCACTTCTCTTAAGATCTTCTTCTTTTAAAACGTAGGCAATTCTTACCTGCTTTTTCCCTAATTCAGGATCGCTGTAAAAACCTCCTGCAGGAGCTACCATGATCGTTTCCTTATTAAGGGAATATTTTTCTAGCAGCCACTGTGCAAATTTTTCCGTATCATCCACCGGAAGCTCTGCTACACAGTAGAAAGCTCCTCTTGGCTTAGGGCAAATAACCCCCGGAATAGCGTTCAGAAGATCTACCAACACATTTCTTCTGTGTGTATATTCTTCTCTTACCGCTCTGATGTAGGCCCCATCGTTCTGGTGAGCTGCTGTTGCTGCGATCTGTCCCAAAAGAACCGGGCTCAGTCTTGCCTGTGCAAAAAGCATGGCTGCATCATGAATTTTTTTGGAACGCGTCAGCATACACCCGATTCTTACTCCGCACATAGAATAACGCTTGGATTCTGAATCGATGATGATACAATTTTCGCTCAGTTCCGGAAAATCCAGCATAGAGATCTGCTGTTTTCCGTCATAAACATATTCCCTGTATACTTCGTCGGAGATGACAACGATATCATATTTCAAAGCAATTTCTGCCAGCTGCTGAAGCTCTTCACGGGTGTAAAGATATCCTGTAGGGTTGCCCGGGTTGCAGATAACGATTGCTCTTGTCTTTTCTGTGATCTTTTTCTCAAATTCTTCGATTGGAGGAAGAGCAAAACCAGTGTCAATGGTAGACGGAACCGCTACAACATTAACGTTGAATGTGCTGGTAAAACCATTGTAATTAGCATAGTAAGGTTCAGGAATGATTACTTCGTCGCCATCATCACATAAAGTGGAAATGGCAAAGTTTAATGCTTCAGACCCTCCGTTAGTTACAATGAAATTATTAGGTGTCAGATCCGAAAAACCTAAGGTGTGGTAATACTCTGTAAGGGCTTTTCTGTACTCTATATTACCTTCAGAAAGCGCATATTCCAATACTTTAAGATCAATATTCTTTAAAGCATTTAAAGCCGTTTCCGGTGTTTCAATATCAGGCTGACCGATGTTGAGGTGATATACTTTTATTCCCTGTTGTTTCGCTTTTAATGCGTAAGGAACCAGTTTTCTTACCGGCGATGGCGGCATATGCTGTGCTCTGTTTGAAATATTTGGCATTGTTCAAAAAATTTGTATGGCAAAAATAAGATTTAATTTCTCAATAATAAAATAACCTGTTGCTCATTTTGAGTGCTTTTTAATTGTTTTGAAAATCAGTGAATTAAAATTGATTGTTGCTTGTTATGTCGATCACAATTGTAATCCTTTTTATGTATGCTTGATATTGGCTATCAGTTTATTAAAATATTAACGGTTTGAAATGGATTATTGGTCAAAATGAACTGAAATTGTTAAAATAATATATTAAAATGTGAATAAAGTATTTGGTCAGGAATTTATGTTTTCATATAAATTAAATATGTATAATTTAAAATTATTGATTAATTTTTGGTTATTTAATAAAAATTTAAGCTTTGTTTTGATTTTTTTATTAAATTTAAGCGATAATAAAAAATAATTATGAAAACAAATTTACCAGTTAGAGCTCTATCTGTTATGGCTCTTTTTGCGGCAGTAATGATGAGTGCCCAAAACTTTCAGACGATGCCTGTCCAGTCCGGATATACGGCAGATGTAATCGCCAACGGTGTAGGTTCGGCAATGACATCCACTACAGAAGATGTAGACGGAGTGTCTTTTGCTTTTGTAGCTAGAGATTTTCAACTTACTTCCAGCAGTACTCCGCTTACCTATGGGCTTCCGGTTAATGGGATCATTAATTCAGCCGTGGCTTCTACACCAGGGTTGAGCTTCATGCTTGGCGATCTGTCCGGAAACAATTCCTTAAAAATTTCAAGCAATACTGCCGGCAGTAATGCCGGAACACTTACATTTGTAACTCCGGCGGCGGCTTTCAAAATCTATATGCTTTCAACTGGTGGAAGTGGGGCATGTACAGTTAATGTAACAGTTAATTTTACGGACAATACTTCCCAGACATTTTCTGGTGTAGCGATCTCTGATTGGTATGGCGGGTCAAATTATGCCATACAGGGAATCGGACGAATCAACAGAAGCAATAATGTTTTAGAGCCTAATTCTTCCAATCCCAGACTGTACCAGTCTGCTTTAACCATCGATGCAGCCAATCAGACCAAACCTATTCAAAGTATTACGGTAACCAAAGTTGGCGGTACAGGAATCGCAAATGTTTTTGCTTTTTCAGCCGATGCTTATACAGACTGTGTGGCGCCGACGCTTCAGCCTGTAGGTACGCTTACCTCAAATTCTGCTCAGGTTTCATGGACAATACCTGCCAGTGTTCAGGCGGTAAGCTATGATGTTTATTACAGCACCAGCAATACAGCGCCTACAGCCGCAACCGTGCCTAACCATTCTGGAGTTACGGGAACTTCTTTTACCATCCCGTCTTTATCGGCAAGTACGGTTTATTATTATTGGGTAAGAAGCAATTGCAACACGGCAACGTCTCAAAGCAGCTGGTCATTATCAGGAACGTTTACCACTTTGTGTGGTTCGGTGGTTCCTACCTATACTAATGATTTCAGCACCTTTCCTGGAACGTGCTGGACCAGTGGACTTTCCGGCGGGACACCTGCTACAGGACCTACAGGAATAACTTCTTATTGGGCATCGGGTGGATTTTTAGGCACCGGTTCCGGAGGATCAGCAACGATCAATTTATATTCAGCAGGCAGAACAGGCTGGCTAAAAACAGTGCCTTTTGATCTTTCTGCTGGAACATATAAAATTAAATTTGATTATGGTGTAGCGGCTTATCTCAGTACCAGTGCTTCGCCGATGGGATCTGATGATATAATTCAGTTTTTGGTATCCAATGATGGCGGAACGACATGGACTGTTTTAGAAACATGGAATCAGGCTAACGCGCCGACCAATACCTCAACCCAATATGTTTATACTTTAACAGGATATAATAGCGCCAATACCGTATTTGCATTTTACGGAACAGACGGAACAGTGAACGATGCCCCTGACTATAATTTTTATGTAGATAATTTTACTGTTGAGAGTGCGCAGCTGAGTACTTCAGAAGTGAAAGACGGTATTAAGAAAGTTGCGGTTCATCCGAATCCGTTCAAAAATATTCTTTATATCTTAGATAATAGAGAAGTGAAATCTGTAACGGTAGGAGATTCTTCCGGAAGAGCCGTAAAAACGGTCACAGGTGCTGTGAAAGAGCTTGATCTGAGCACACTGAATGCAGGTCTGTATTTTGTTATAATCTACTTCAAAGACGGGTCACAGTCTACCGTGAAGGCTGTCAAAAAATAATTTTTTTTAATGTCAATAAAGTTGAGCGGCAGTGCATTGATGTACTGCTGCTTTTTGTGGATTAAATTTTCGGTTATGGTATTCATAAATTTTGTTATTTTGGGAGAAATTAAAACGTACTGAAAATGCAAATTCCAGCGGATTCTATAACCGATTATATCTCCAAAATTCCTGAAGAAAGGCAGGAAGTATTCAAAAGATTATTTGATACCATAAACGATAACCTGCCAAAAGGCTTCCGTGAAAATATCAGCTACGGCATGGTTGGTTGGGGCGTTCCCCTCGAAACTTATCCGGCTGGCTACCATTGCGTGCCGGGTACGCCATTACCATTTATGGCTCTGGCTTCCCAGAAAAATTTTATTGCATTCTATCACATGGGTATTTATGCAGATCCCGAGCTGTTAAATTGGTTTGTAACCGAATATCCAAAACATTCAAAAAGAAAGCTCGATATGGGGAAATCCTGTGTAAGGTTCAAAAAAATGGATGATATTCCTTTTGAGCTCATTGCCGAGGTCAGTAAAAAAATAACGGTTGAAGACTGGATTAATACCTATGAAACACAGTTTAAGAAAGGTAAAGAATCTGTTTCGAAAGAAAAATAGCTTAATAATTTGTAAATCCTGATTGTGCCCGGCAATAAAAAATACTATGATTAAATTTAAAAAAGATCTGTTTCAAAAAATTCCTCAAGCTCTAGCCTATACCTTTTTCCTCGCTGTGATTTTGTTATTGCAGCAATGTGCCCCTCAAGCTAAATCCGGGAAGCTGAAGAACGGGGATCTGCTTTTTGTGACTGCTAAAGAAACCGGATTATCAGGAGCGATTAATAATGTGACACAAAAACAGAAAGAGGCATCATTTGATCATATAGGAATTGTAGAAAAAGAAAACAATCACTGGTATGTACTGCATGCAGCTCCCAAAGGCGGTTCCCAAAAGCAAGACCTGAAATCTTTTCTCGCAGATCAGGCTGATGACGGCCAGAAAGTGATAATCTACCGTCTCAAACCGGAATACCGGACCTCTATTCCCAATGCCCTTAAAAAAGCAGAATCTATGGTAGGGAAACCTTATAACTTGTATTATATCCTGGATGAAAATTCTTATTACTGTTCAGATTATATAGAAAGAGCATTCAGGGACGACCATATATTCAAGCTGGAACCTATGACATTCATTGATCCAAAAACGGGTAAAACCAATGATTTCTGGATAGAATTTTACAAAAAGAAGAATCTGAAAGTCCCTGAAGGTGAGCTGGGGTGTAATCCCAATGGACTGGCCGCTTCAGAAAGGCTTGAAAGAATAGGAGAGTTGTGAATATGGATAAAGTATAAAGTATAAAGTATAAAGTATAAAGTATAAAGTATAAAGTATAAAGTATAAAGTTGCCCCGAAAGACTATTTATTCTTAGGGGTATTTTTTTAAACCCAGGATAATTGCGGGAAATTTGATGAGATAGTTGTTCCGGTATTAAGCTAAAAGAATTTAGTTAAAATTAAAAATATTAGTCCACTAATTTGGTAGACTAATATTTTTTTATATTTTTGTCAAAGATTTAATGCAAAAGCAGCCATGATCTAAGAAAATGTTTAACCAAAAAATTGTTTAGTGATGATTACATCTAATCCTACGCTGCAGGTTTTACCCAACACAATTAGCCTGCCTAAAAAAGAACTGATACTGGAAATAGAGTTAAATGGCAAAATGAAATTTGAGCATTTAATGAACGCTGTCTATAATCAGTTTGGGATCTGCCACAAGGTGCTTTCTGCTAATGTAGAATATGTGAACGGAAACAGTTTTGGTTCAGTACAATTATATATTAACGTTAATTCAGAAGATTACCAGCAGCTGGAATTTTACCTGAATAAAAATAAGCTTTTAAATACCATGGTGGAATATAACTGCCGTAAGTATTTTTAAAGGAGATTCATATAGTTTTAATTACAACAAAGCATCCGGTTTTTTATCGCATGCTTTTTTTATTGTAGCTCTTCTAATAATTTAAAAATGAATATATTGTATTCTTAATTTTATTTCCGATTCAAAAAAAACAGTATTTTTAATGAATACAAACATAAAAAATTATGACTATAGTTATTATCATTGCTTTAATTGCAGTATTCCTTATTTATGCAGTATCCATCTACAACCGCCTGGTAAAATTGAAAAATCTGGTCCAGGAGGCCTGGAGCAGTATTGATGTTATGCTTAAGAAGCGCCATGACCTTATCCCTAACCTTGTGGAAACTGTAAAAGGCTATGCAATCCATGAACGGGAAACACTTGACAGTGTGATAAGAGCCAGAACCCAGGCTGTAGGAGCAGATTCGGTTCAGGCTAAAGAAGCTGCAGAAAAAAATCTGAATCAGGCTATGATGAATTTGTTTGCCGTAGCGGAACAGTATCCTGATCTGAAAGCCAATACCAACTTTCAGCAGTTGCAGAGCGAGATTACCTCTATCGAGAATGATGTGGAGAAATCCAGAAGATATTATAACGGAACTGTCCGTGAAAACAATACGTTGGTTGAATCTTTCCCAAGCAACATCATCGCCAATATGTACAAGTTTGAGAAATCACCTTTCTTCGAGCTTGAAAATATTGCAGAAAGGCAAGTTCCAACCGTAAAATTCTGAGAAATGAAAAAGTTGCTGCAGCTTTTCTTTCTTCAGTTTTTTTTCATAGCCTTTGCCCAGAATGATTTGGAGCGGACAGACCCGTTGTCCATTTTGGGGCCTGAAAAAATTATATCCTTTCACTCGGATATTGACGTGGATGAGAATTCAGGCATTACCGTTACCGAAAATATTAAAGTCTACAGTCTCGGAGATAATATTAAAAGAGGGATTTTTCGCGCACTTCCTTTATCCAGAAATCTGAACAATAAAACCCAGAAAGTAAGATATCATATTATTTCAGTGAAAAAAAACGGAGAGGAGGAAGATTATCATGAAGAGAAAGAAGATGGCTACCTAAAAATATATGCCGGAAATAAAGATGTTATCCTGGATCCCGGAACCTACGACTATGAAATAAAATATAAAACAGAGAACCAGATCGGTTTCTTTCCGGAGTATGACGAATTTTACTGGAATGTAAACGGGACCTACTGGGATTTCGATGTAGATACTATTTCTGCGAAAGTGAACCTTCCTGCCGGAGCCGGGATTATTCAGAATTCTTGCTATACAGGAGCTTATGGCAGCAACAGCCAGAACTGTACTGTCAAGCTGTTGTCAGATCAGTCCATAGAATGGGGTGCTTCAGGTCTTCGCACTAATGAAGGCCTTACCATTGCGGTGGGTTTCAAAAAAGGAATTATGATACCGCCTCCGCCACCTACTTTCCTTGAAAAATATGGTATTTTGATTGCGGTAAGTATCGTATTCATGGTATTGCTTTTGTATCTTTATTCAACATGGGTGAAATACGGGATAGATCCTGAATCCCCTACCGTTTACCCGCAATTCAATGTTCCGGAAAATCTTTCGCCGGCTTCCCTGGGATATATTAATTCTGAAAGCTTTAAAAATAAATACCTGACGGCTGCAGTGGTCAGCCTTGCTGTAAAAGGATATATAAAGATTGTGGAAGGTGAAGATTCTGGTCTTCTGGGGTTTTTCAATACGAAAACCTTTACGTTGAAGAAGCTGAAACCGGCAGATGAAACTCTTCCGAAAGAAGAAATCAACCTGATGAACAGCCTTTTTTCAGAATCCGAAGATTCCGTAAAGTTTGATGGGAAATATAACTCTAAAATTGAAACCGCGGTTCAGAATTTCAAAGGAACATTGAGCTTTCAGCATGATGATTTTTTGAATGAAGGAAATAATAAGAAAAAGCTGGTGCTTCCATGGCTTGTAATTACTATTGTTTACGGCCTCGGATTATTTATAAGCTATAGTTTGCTACCGGAAATTGAAAGAATTTTAATGGGGGTAGTTTTGTATATTGTTCTTTTCATTGCATTTGTTTTAATAACATTTTTGTTCAGGAATGCTTCCTGGAAATTTTTGATTCCGCTTCCCATTGTTATTATCCTTGGAATTGGAGGAATTATTTCTGCTGGCGGAGGCGGTATTGAAAACCTCAATTTCAATGCCTGCTATATTTTCTATGTTCTTTCATTTTCTGTAATGATTGTTTATCAGTATTTAATCAAACAGCCATCTAAAGAAAAGCTGAGAAAACAATCCCTGATAAGCGGCTTCAAAATGTATATGGGAGCAGCAGAGAATGAACAGCTGAAGTTTCACAATCCCCCACAGCTGACCCCACAGGTTTTTGAAACTCTTCTGCCTTTTGCCATGGTCATGGGGGTGGATCAGATCTGGGGGCGGAAGTTTGATGAACTGCTTAAAAAAACAGCAGCAGAATATCAAAATACCTGGTACTACGGTGGCGTAATGAATCATCATGCTTTTGCCAATACCCTGAACTCAAGCCTTACCCAATCTATACAGTCTGCATCTACCAAACCGTCCAGCTCAAGCAGTGGTTCCGGTGGTGGTGGATTCTCCGGCGGTGGAGGCGGAGGCGGAGGTGGCGGAGGCTGGTAACCAAAAGCTATAAAAATAAAAGCGTTCAAATTAATTTTTGAACGCTTTTTTATTACGATAGAATATATTCTAAATCCTTTCAATATCCGCCCCAATGGCTTTTAGTCTTCCGTCAATATTCTCATAACCTCTGTCAATTTGTTCAATATTGTGGATAATGGATTTTCCTTCTGCAGAAAGCGCTGCGATAAGAAGGGCATTTCCCGCTCTGATATCCGGAGAAACCATGGTAGTTCCTCTCAACGGAGCTTCCTGGTTCAGTCCGATTACTGTAGCTCTGTGCGGATCACATAGGATAATCTGTGCTCCCATATCAATCAGTTTATCCACAAAGAATAGTCTTGATTCAAACATTTTCTGGTGAACAAGAAGGCTTCCTTTCGCCTGGGTGGCTACTACCAGGATAATCGATAATAAATCCGGTGTAAATCCAGGCCATGGAGCATCTGAAATGGTAAGGATAGATCCGTCGATGAATTTCTGAATCTTATAATTTTCCTGGGCAGGAATGAATATATCGTCATTGCTTTGCTCAAGCTCGATGCCTAATTTTCTGAAAGTGTTAGGGATAACGCCAAGCTGGCTCCAGTTGACATTTTTAATAGTGATCTCAGATTTAGTCATGGCAGCAAGACCTATCCATGATCCGATCTCTACCATATCCGGAAGCATCGTGTGTTCCGTACCGTGAAGATATTCAACCCCTTCAATCGTTACCAGGTTGGAACCGATCCCGGAAATATTGGCACCCATTCTGTTCAGCATTTTACACAGTTGCTGAAGATAAGGTTCGCAGGCAGCATTATAAATTCTTGTTTTTCCTTTGGCAAGAGTGGCAGCCATTACAATATTTGCAGTTCCTGTTACGGAAGCCTCTTCCAAAAGGATAAATTTCCCTCTCAATTCCTTAGCCTTTAATGAATAGAAATATTCATCTTCATCATAGTTGAATTCAGCGCCAAGTTCTACAAGTCCCTGAAAATGAGTATCTAATCTTCTTCTTCCTATCTTGTCGCCTCCCGGGGTCGGCATATACGCTTCACCATAACGGGCAAGCATAGGACCCATCAGCATAATAGACCCCCTTAGTTTGGCACCGTCTTTTTTAAATTCGTCAGACTTAATATAATCGAAATTCACCTTATCGGCTTTAAATGTGAAATCGCCTTGACCATTTTTGGTTACCTTAACCCCAAAATCACCGAGAATTTCAATCAGTCTGTTTACATCATGAATGTCCGGAATATTTTTAATTCTTACCTCCTCATCTGTTAACAGGACAGCACATAAAATTTGCAGGGCTTCATTTTTTGCCCCTTGTGGAGTGATTTCACCATGCAGTCTTTTCCCTCCTCTTATCTGAAATGTTCCACTCATTACTTTCTGTTTTTATGGTTGTTGTTATGCCTTCTCTTATTGGTTTGGTTTTTATTATTATTGTTGTTATTACTGTTGCTGCTTCTGCCGCTGTTACTGTTATTTCTGCTGTTGTTATTGCTGCTATAGTAGATCTTGCTCTTTTCCAGAGATTCTATCCCGGTAAGATCAAGTCTGTTTTCAGAAAGCTCCTTCAGGTGACGGAAAATAACGTCATCCGTTACATGTTCCTTATTATATACATTATAAGATTTCTTCATGTTGTTGGCAATTACTTCGATCAGGGCTTCCTTTTCGTCACCAGGCTCCAGTTCAATAGCTTTCTCTATCAGCTGAAGAATACTTTTTCCGTAGAATTTAAAATCTCCCTGAAGTTTAGGGTATTCCATTCTTTTAGGCTTTTCGGCAAGCTGTTCTCTGGTAGGGAAAGGGTATGGTGAATCCACATCAAGATCATATTCCGCTAAAATGAAAAGATGATCCCAAAGTTTATGCTTATAATTTTCTTCGTCACGGAGCTGAGGGTTTCTCTGACCCATAAAATCAATAATGGCCATAGCCATTTCACTCCTTTCCTCTTTGGTAGGGAGCTCTTTGCAACGTTCAACCAGCTGCTGTATGATTCTGCCATATTCCGGCATATGAAGCTGAGTTTTTTGGGTATTGTATTCCATAGTATGCAAATATATGGATTAAAAGAAAAATTGCTTTGAAATTATTAAAAGTTTATGATTTTTTAATGAAAATTTTATTTAAGCCATTAACAAGAATGTTTTGGTGAAAATGAATTTTTTATATGTTTTTTAGATTTTGTTTCAATAAAATTGTAATTTAGTTAATAGATTAATAATTAAAATACACGTATGAAAAAAACACATTTCTTAGTTTCGATGCTGGCCTTAGCATTTTTAAGTTCCTGTCAGAATAGTGATGAAAACGATAATGAAAGTCTTCGGAAAGAAGAAGTTCATAATAAGACTGTAAATGTCACCAATCATGACGGGCGTCCCTTCAGTACCGGAGGCGGATCTGCGGCAGGGAAATTTGTATCAGGTCCCGGAGGTGGAGTTATGATGCAGGGATTCTACTGGGATGTTCCCGAAGGTGGAACGTGGTGGAATACTGTAAAAGATAAGCTGACAGCCTGGTCGGATTCCGGAATTAGTGCAGTATGGCTTCCGCCTGCATCAAAAGCTCAGAACGGAGCTTACTCTATGGGATATGACCCGACAGATTACTATGATTTTGGAAATTTTAACCAGAACGGAAGTGTAGAAACCCGTTTTGGATCCCGGACCGAGCTGGAAGCATTGATTACAAAAGCCCATGCAGAAAATATGCAGGTGTATGCGGATATTGTCATCAATCATAACAGTGGCGGACAGTCTCAGGCTAATCCTTTCACCGGAACGAATACCTGGACAGACTTTTCAGGAGTTGCTTCCGGGAAATTTCAGCGAAGCTATCATGACTTTTACAAAAATTCTTATGGGAATAATGATGAAGGCGCTTTCGGAGGGTTTCCGGATCTCTGCCATGCCAATCCCTATGTGCAGGACTGGCTGTGGGGAAGAGACGATTCTGTAGGGAAGTATTATAAGAATGTTATGAAATTTGACGGATGGAGATTTGATTATGTCAAAGGCTTCGGGCCTTGGGTTGTCAATAACTGGAATTCCAATGTAGGTGGATTTTCCGTTGGTGAACTCTGGGATTCCAATGTAAATACCCTAGAATGGTGGGCTAATAATGCCAATAGCTCCGTTTTCGATTTTGCGGCATATTATAAAATGGATGAAGCTTTTGATAACGGGAATTTAAATATTCTGAATGACGACATGATGTGGAAAAGAAACCCTTACAAAGCCGTGACTTTCGTGGCCAATCATGATACCGATATTATTAACAATAAGATGCAGGCGTATGCTTACATTCTTACTCACGAAGGTTATCCTACCATTTTTTACCGTGACTACGAAGAGTGGTTAAACAAAGAAAGGCTTAATAATCTGATTTGGATTCATAATAATAAAGCTACGGGAACCACTTCCATACTCTACACGGATAATGATGAATATATTGCAAGACGTAACGGCTATAACGGGAATCCCGGCCTGGTGGTTTATATCAATAATTCATCAAGCTGGCAGGAAAGATGGGTAGAGACCAACTGGAGCAGCAAACAGATAAAAGATTTTACAGGTCATTCCGGATGGTATCCAACAACGCAGGGAGATAAATGGGTGAAAATTCAGGCTCCGCCAAACAGTTATTCAATATGGTCATTGAACCAATAAAATTTTTAACGATATAAAAGCAAGAAGCAAGGGTAGTTTATCCTTGCTTTTTTATTTATGATAGAAAAAATATTCAATAGGAGCGGGCTTTATCCCGTTTGTCGTTTTAAGAAAAATCAATTGGTTTTAGCCAAAATCATAATACATCACAACCGCAGTCTTCTGTAAAAATCCGTGAAATCTGTGGGTAAAATTAGAAAACCTTAAACCTCAATAAATTTCTTCTTTTGCTCAAGATCCGGAAGAAAACACTTCTGATTCGCTAGCTTCATCCTGTTTCTCGAAACAAGATCATACACCTGATCACTTAAAAATGCAGGAAGAAGTTTTCCAACAGCCGACAGCCTATAAACACCACCCAAAACATTCGCGATCTGTAATACTGCCCGCGATTTCGTATAATAATACTGTCCTGGTTTCCAGAGATACAGTGTATTGAATACTTTTGATTCAAGACCTCTTTCATTCAGGAATTTCTGCCCGAAATCAGATTGTAGTGAGGCAAACATAAACCGGTCATTCTTATCCCGTTCGAGAACCCATTGCACCCAAAAATTACAGACGCCACATTCGCCGTCAAAAAATACAATATATTTGTCTTTCCAGTTCTCTAGCATGATATTGATTTTAAAATAACATTTTCCTTTCGGTTTCTTCTTTCTCTTTTTTGAAATATTTTACCAGTTCCCTACGCTGTGCATCCGTCAGTTTAGCATCCTGATGTCCTATATAATAGGATTCCAAAGGCATTTCTTTCTTCTCAATCATCTCTATACATTCTTCCAGTTTATGAGCCTGCCTTTTAGATTCGTACGTAGCAAAGGTAGAAAAATTTAAATGTTTTCGGCCTTCCTCTATATGATTTTTAACAAACCATGAAGCCGGTGAAATACTTGCATACCACGGATATTCCGTTTCATTGGAATGGCAGTCATAGCAGGAAGTTCTGATGATTTTTGCAATAGGCTCCGGTGTTTTTTTTATCTTCAGGAAATCCATGCCAGGCGTAGGGGCTGGATTGGTCTTGTCGACCGGAAAAAACTGTATAATAATAAATGCAACAAGCAGAACAACCAGAATTTTTTTCATATCAATTATATTCTTAAACTATAAAAATAATCAAATTTTATTAAATCGAATGAACTGATTATCAAAATATAAAATGCTTATTTGAATCATTCTAAATATGGCGACTTAGTTTTGCTTTGTATACATCTGTTCTTGAATTTTTATTAACTTAATTGCATTATTTTGGATTTTAATATCCTGCTTTCAAACGATTGTTAAAATTGAGTTAATTATAGTTTTTAACTATTATCCAAATAAATATTAATAGATTATATTTATAAAGTAAACTTTGTAAGTTTGTCTTGTCTTAAAGAAAACTGTATTAATCAACATAAAAAATTAAACGACAATGGAAAATGATTTAAATGACATCAGTAAATGCCCGTTTCACAACGGGGAAATGAAAAAAGAAGCCGTAGCAGGCGGAGGAACCAAAAATCTTGACTGGTGGCCTGATCAGCTTAGAGTTGATATCCTGCGCCAGCATTCACCCCTTTCAGACCCCATGGATAAAGACTTTGATTATGCTGAAGCATTTAAGAGCCTCGACCTCGATGCTGTAAAAAGAGATCTCCATGCATTAATGACAGATTCTCAGGACTGGTGGCCTGCCGATTTTGGTCATTATGGACCTCTGTTTATCCGTATGGCATGGCACAGTGCCGGTACCTACCGTGTTGGGGACGGAAGAGGAGGAGCCGGTGCAGGACAGCAGCGTTTTGCTCCACTGAACAGCTGGCCGGATAATGTGAGTTTGGATAAAGCCAGAAGATTGCTGTGGCCCATCAAGCAGAAATATGGAAATAAAATCTCATGGGCAGATCTTTTGGTCCTTACCGGGAATATTGCTTTAGAGTCTATGGGCTTTAAAACATTTGGTTTTGCAGGAGGTCGTGAAGATGTTTGGGAACCGGATATGGATGTTTACTGGGGTTCGGAAAAAACATGGCTGGGAGGAGACCTGCGCTATGCTCACGGTTCAGAAGGAGTACCTGAAAAACACGGAGTGCTTCCTACTGATGATGATGCAGATGGTGATATTCACTCCAGAAACCTTGAAAAACCCCTTGCTGCCGTGCAGATGGGACTTATTTACGTGAATCCAGAAGGTCCGGACGGAAATCCTGATCCTATTGCAGCAGCCAAAGATATCCGTGATACATTCGGACGCATGGCAATGAATGATGAAGAAACCGTTGCTTTAATTGCCGGTGGACATACTTTTGGAAAAACTCATGGGGCCGGCCCTGCCGATAATGTAGGAAAAGAACCGGAAGCAGCAGGAATTGAACTTCAGGGATTAGGATGGAGCAGCACTTATAAATCAGGAAAAGGGGCAGATGCTATTTCCAGCGGTCTGGAAGTAACATGGACGGAAACACCAACCGAATGGAGTAATTATTTTTTTAAGAATTTATTTGAAAATGAATGGGAGCTCACCAAAAGCCCTGCCGGAGCTCACCAATGGGTAGCCAAAGACGGAGCAGAAATCATTCCTGATGCCTTTGATCCGTCAAAAAAGCACAGACCTACGATGTTGACAACAGATCTTTCCTTAAGGATGGATCCTGTGTATGAAAAAATATCAAGACATTTCTATGAAAATCCGGATGCATTTGCAGATGCCTTCTCGAGAGCTTGGTTTAAGCTTACCCATAGAGACATGGGCCCCAAAGCGAGATATCTTGGGCCGGACGTTCCCCAGGAAGAACTGATTTGGCAGGATCCTATTCCTCAGGTTGATCATGAGCTGATTGATGATGCAGATATTGAGACCTTAAAGGAGAAAATATTAAATTCAGGATTAAGTGTTTCAGAATTAGTATCTACTGCATGGGCTTCTGCATCTACATTTAGAGGAAGCGATAAACGCGGTGGTGCCAACGGAGCAAGAATAAGACTGGCTCCACAAAAAGACTGGGAGGTAAATAACCCCGTTCAGCTTCAGAAAGTTTTAGGAGTTTTAGAAAACATTCAAAAAGAATTCAACAACACTCAAATTGTCAATAAAAAAGTATCATTGGCGGATGTAATTGTTCTTGCAGGGAGTGTAGGAGTTGAAAAAGCTGCAAAAGAAGCAGGGCATGATATCAAAGTTCCTTTTGCACCCGGAAGAATGGATGCTTCACAGGAACAGACCGATATAGAATCCATGAGCTATCTGGAGCCTGCAGCAGATGGATTCCGTAACTATCTGATAAAGAAATTCAGTGTATCTACAGAATCCTTACTGATTGATAAGGCACAGCTTTTAACCTTAACAGCGCCTGAACTTACCGTGCTTATAGGCGGAATGCGCGCATTGGATACGAATTTTGACGGATCAAAACACGGGGTGTTTACCAACCGTCCGGGAGTACTTACCAATGACTTTTTTGTTAATCTTCTCGACATGGGAACGCAATGGAAAGCTATTTCGGAAGATCAGGAACTGTATATGGGCACAGATAGGTTCACAGGACAGCCAAAATGGACCGCTACCCGCGCAGATCTTGTATTCGGTTCCAATTCTGAATTGAGAGCGATTGCGGAAGTGTATGCCAGTTCCGATGCCCAGAGAAAATTTGTAAATGATTTTGTTTCCGCCTGGGTTAAAGTGATGAATTCTGATAGATTTGATTTAAAGTAATTGTAAACTTAACATAATATTGCGAAGACAGCTGTGAAAGCTGTCTTTTTTTATAGATATTTTTATAAATCAATTTGTAAAATGATATAATATTTAAATTAATTATATATTTGTTGAGAAAAAACAAATACGTTATGTTAAAAAAATTATTTCCTGCCCTATTATTGGTAGGGTCATTTAGTTTTGCCCAAGTGGGAGTGAATACAGATCTTCCAAATGCTACGCTGGATGTAGCGGGGAATCCGACCGATATCTTAAAATTTGATGGAATTATTGCGCCTAGGATTACAGGTGATCAATTGAATCTCAAAACTTATACACCTTTACAAACTGGAGCGTTGGTATATGTGACCGCTGCCGGGGCCTTAAATGGACAAACTGCTGATGTAAGCACCGCTGGATATTACTATTTTAACGGGGATTTGAATAAATGGGTAAAGCTAAATACTGGAATTTCTGCAGTTCCATGGAATTTACAAAATACTGCCAATCCTGCGGTCTCTAATAATCAAAATATTTATCAAAATGGAAAGGTAGGGATTGGATTTACTCCTGCTGATGCTGTATCTGACAGACAGTTTGAAGTGAAAGGTGATATGAAAGCTCAATATGGAACCGGCAGCAATTACTTTGGTATAGATACTAATCTTTTGGGGGTAGGGAATGGTTTCTATTATTCAGATAATAGTGATCTTTCTGCTGCTACAAATACAAGTGTAGTGATGACAAGACCGGGAATAAGCACTTTACAATCCAATAATGGATTAGGAGGGGGAAGTATTGCTGCTTTCTCAGAGTCTACCGGTGGCTCTTTTGCCTTAGTCTCAAATAATCTGGATCAAAGTATAAGCGCTTCCATTTGGGGGATAAGCAATGGAAGTATCAGTAATCTTACCCTGAGCCATAATGGAGCTGGGACAGCATCAACGGATATTACCCTTGAAAAGCTTAAAGGAGTTAGTTTTTCTTATAAAGATGCATCCGGTGCACCTCAGGGAAATTATACTTTTCCAAGAACGAGCGGCCAGGCCAGTCAGGTTTTAGCGACAGACGGGGCTGGAACGTTATCCTGGAGAGATGCTTCATCTTTAAATGCAAAAATAAGAACACTGTCTTCAGGAGCTGTTGCACCAGATGATTACACCATCCTTGTTACAGGAGATATTTCACTTCCGGCTGCAACTGCAGCCAATCAAGGGAAAGTTTATAATTTGGTCAATGATACAGCTGGAAATGTTACTATTAATGGAAGTTTTAGGATTAACGGGGGCAATTTTACCAATTATGGTTTGAATAACAGTGATTGGGGAAGAGCAATTGTGGTGCAAAGTACCGGTTCAGCCTGGGTGGTGATTTCGAGATATTAACTTTTAAGCAAACAATTATTTCTAAAGAATGGGATTTCATGTGGCAGCAAAAAGTCTTTAAAATAATAGTTTTAAAGACTTTTTTATAACATATAGCTTATCCCCCCAATATAATGACTTATGGTTATTTAGGTGTTGATATCCATTATAATACGAAAATATATCGGTTAATAATAAAATATTTCACAATCCAAATAAATATTGATATTCTATAAATTTAATACGACAGGTTTTGTCGCTTTGTAGTAATACTTTTGTATTATAACAACTTGGCACACCAATAAAAAAACGAATAAGTGATAAAATTGATATTAAATCACATTCATATGACTTTGATACGTTAAAAAACGTTAAATTTGCAGAATTATACCAACTAATACACACAAA
>NZ_QNUH01000013.1 GCF_003385495.1 Chryseobacterium elymi
CTGATTGATTCACTGTTAAATATACGAAAAATAAGTCTTAAAAACAAGAGTAAATAACTGTAAGTCAAAATGTTAAATCATTAACTTAATGACATTGGGCTTTAGCCCGTTTTTTTATGAATAAAATTTGGCTTTAGCCAAAGCAGGTGTCAATATAGTTTCTCCTTTTAGCATATGAAAAAAGGAGTTAGAGCAAACAGAAAAACAGATACAATTATATTTTCCCCGGTTCATAAAAGAACAGGAGTTTTTTCTTGGCACCATCAAATTCAGACCAAGAATTACAATCTATTTCAAAACCGGCAACTCCACAAGTTGGGAAATGGAAAATATCTTCTGAGATGGAATTTGCAAAATTGGAAATTCCGTTGTTATGGGAGAAAAAAGCTACAGAGCTCACATTGTCATCCAGGTCGTAGATCACAGATTCAAAATTTCTTTCCGAGGGATTATAAAGCTTATCCTCAGTAGAGACATTAAGCTGATAGGTCTGATTAAAGATTTTACACGTATTCAGGGCACGTACTGCCGGGCTGGAAACAAACTGATCAATGGAAATATTATTATTTTTCATAAATCTGGACATGTTCATGGCATCTTTCAACCCTTTGTCTGCCAAAGGTCTGTCGAAGTCCTCCGTTTCTTCAGGCCAATCGCTCTTCGCATGTCTTACGAGGATGAGTTTCTTCATATTTTCGTTTTTTGGAAGATTAAAATTATAAAAAAAATAATGGAATAAAACATGATTTTTATAAAAAAACTGCGTTATGAATAAAATCATTAAATTTTACTAAATTTGCACACTTATGGGACAGATCCTTGCAATAGACTATGGAAAAGCACGCTGCGGTATTGCTGCAACAGATGATATGCAGATTATTGCAAGCGGCCTTGATACCGTTGAGACCCGGTTTTTGATGGAATTTCTGAAAAAATATTTCACCGAAAACAAAGTGAATGATGTGGTAGTAGGTCTTCCAACAGATTTGAAAGGAAATGTTTCCGAAGTGGAGACGGATATTTTAAAATTCATTGAAGAATTTCAGAAAGAATTTTCCGGTATTCCAGTTCACCGTTTAGATGAAAGATTTACTTCCAAAATGGCTTCTTTTTTTATTTCCCAAAGTGGAAAAAGTAAAAAAAAGAAACAGGAAAAAGGATTAATAGATAAAGTAAGCGCAACGATTATATTGCAGAATTTTTTAGAACAAAGAATAAGATGATTTTACCGATAAGAGCTTTTGGGGATCCTGTTTTAAGAAAAGTGGGAAAAGATATAGACAAAGATTATCCCGATTTACAGGAACTTATAGATAATATGTTCGAAACGATGTACAGTGCGAATGGCATAGGACTTGCTGCACCGCAAATCGGGTTGGATTTACGTCTGTTTGTGATCGACGTGACTCCACTTGCAGATGATGAAGATTATGAAGATATCAAAGACGAACTGGCGGAGTTTAAAAAAGTTTTCATTAACGCTACGATTCTTGAAGAATCCGGAGAAGAATGGAAATTCAATGAAGGATGTCTTTCTATTCCGGATGTAAGAGAAGATGTGAAGAGAAAAGGAACGATTGTTATTGAATATTATGACGAAAATTTTGTGAAACATACAGAAACTTTTTCCGATATTAGAGCCCGCGTAATTCAGCATGAATATGATCATATTGAAGGCGTGCTGTTTACTGATCATCTGAGCGTATTGAAGAAAAAGCTCGTAAAAGGTAAGCTGGCAAAAATCTCACAAGGGGATGTAAGTATCAGCTATAAAATGAGATTTCCAAAGTAATTTAAACAAGGATTAAAAACAAAATAATAAACAGCAAAAAGCCCCGTGCTGATTGCAGAATTTACAAAAAATAAAATTATGCTGTTAGAAAAAATAATTTCAATTTCTGGAAAGCCAGGACTTTTCAAATTAGTTTCTCAACTAAGAAACGGTTTTATCATTGAAGATGTTACGACTAAGAAAAAAGTGAGCATTGGAAACTCAAGTCAGGTGAGTTTATTGGATAATATCGCTATGTTTACATTTGATAAAGAAGTTCCTTTGTTCGAGGTTTTTGAAAATATTGCTAAAAACTACGATTATAAAGAAACGATTTCTCACAAATCTTCTGATGATGTTCTGAAAGAATTCATGACGGCTTCTCTACCTAACTATGATACAGAAAGAGTGTATGCTTCAGATATCAAGAAATTGGCTCAGTGGTATAACCTGCTTCAGAAAGCAGGATACATTACTCCTGAGAGCTTCGTAAAAGCAGAGCCTGAAACATTGGATGGTGCACAGGAAGAAGTAAGCATTGAAAAAGAAGCTCCTAAAAAGGCTGCCCCAAAAGCAGAAAAACCTGCAACTCCAAAAGTAAAAGCTACTTCTGCAGCCAAAGCAGCTCCAAAAAGTACACATACTAAGAAGGGATAATTTATCCCGATTGTAAATACAGAGCCCTGTCAAGATTCTTTGACAGGGTTTTTGATTTTCAGCAAAAACTCCAAGCTTAATTAAATAAAGATTTACCCTAAATTTGCATTACTTTGAATCCTCAATTATGAATACCAGACAAGAAAAACTAGAAGCTTTCGGAAGATTATTAGACATTATGGATGATCTGCGCGAAAAATGTCCGTGGGATCAGAAGCAGACCCTGCAGTCACTTCGCCATTTGACCCTCGAAGAAACGTACGAGCTTTCGGATGCCATCCTACAGGAAGATTTGCAGGAAATCAAAAAAGAGCTGGGTGATGTTTTGCTCCATCTTGTTTTTTATGCTAAAATAGGATCTGAAAAAGAGAGTTTCGATATTGCAGATGTCATCAATTCTTTAAACGAAAAATTAATTTTCCGCCATCCCCATATTTATGGTGATACAAAAGTGAAAGATGAAGAAGAAGTAAAGCAGAATTGGGAAAAGCTGAAGCTGAAAGAAGGGAATAAATCGATTTTAGGTGGTGTTCCGAAAAGCCTTCCAAGTTTAGTAAAAGCCTTCCGGATTCAGGATAAAGTAAAAGGGATCGGGTTTGAGTTTCATGATGCGGAAGATGCCTGGAAAAAAGTAGATGAAGAAATTCAGGAATTTCATGCAGAAACTGATTCAGATAAAAAAGAGCTGGAGTTGGGTGATGTATTTTTCTCACTGATCAACTATGCAAGAATTTCAGGACTGAATCCCGATTCTGCGTTGGAAAGAACCAACCTGAAATTTATCTCAAGATTCCAGAAAATGGAAGAGCTGGCAGAAGAATCAAATGTAAAGCTGGCTGACCTGTCTCTGGAAGAAATGGACGTGTTGTGGGAAAAAGCAAAACGGATGTCATAAAATGAAAGTTCAGCATTCCATACACCATAGATTTCAGTATCTTCTGGAATTCAAAAAAACAGAAAGGAAATGGCATTTTCCATTCCTTGCGGCACTTTGTATTGGAAGCTGCCTTTTTATTGGTTATTTTTTAGGAAAGCCCAATTACGGAAGTTTGTCTAGTCTTGGGGCTCTGACGATTTTATATTTTACTTCAGCACCTATCACACAACGGATGGTGCATCTGGCGATTTGTGCATTCGGGATGGTTTTTTCCTTTACCATAAGCCTGTTTTTTAGCTTTAATGCTTATGCAGCAGGTTTGTCTTTAGGTATTGTCTCTTTTCTGGCACATTTTATTACCTCTTATTTTAAAGTTCCTCCGCCCGGAAACTTTTTCTTTATTATGCTGGCGGCTATGGCAAGCACCTACCAGTTCGATCCGGAAATGATCCCGACAAGAGTAGGGCTCGTGGCTATGGGGGCAATCCTGTCATGCACACTTGCTTTTCTGTATTCCGTTTTTATAGAGAAAGAAAATGTTGTACCCATTCCAAGGAGAAGAAGGTTTAATAAAAGAAGATATACCAAATTTGTAGAAAGCAGCATTATCGGTCTCTTTATGATGCTTAGCCTGATCGTAGGACATCTTCTGAAATTTGAAAATACCTACTGGATCTCTATTGCTGCAGTAGCTGTTATACAGGGGCGGAATTTTGAACATGTACGCCAGCGGAATATGCACAGAATTCTGGGAACCTTTATTGGAATAGGTTTTGCATGGCTCATCCTGCTGTTTGATCCTGCCAAAATAGAAATGATCATCATTATTACGGTGCTGCAGTTTATTATAGAATTGCTTATTGTAAGGAATTACGGTTTTGCGGTGATATTTATAACGCCCTTAACGATTCTTTTAACGGAAACCGGAAGCCTGATTCATCATAATGTAGAAAATCTGATGCATGCAAGACTTCTGGATACCATTATCGGAAGTTTAATTGGGCTGGCAGCTGGCTTTTTTCTCCATCATCAGCAGATTATTAATAACTTAGAGAAAAATATACGGTACTCGTATTTTCAGTTTAAAAAATTAAAAAACTAGCTATGTTGCGTATACTTACCTTATTCGCTTTTTTATTGTGGAGCTGTAATCCGAAAGCTCAGGACACTCCTAAAACCGATGAATTGACAGTGGAATTTACCTTCCCGAAAAAACTGAAAGAAGTTTCGGGAATCATTCTGTCTCAGGATAAAAATACCATGTGGGCTATAGAAGACCAGGGGAATAAAAATGTAGTTTACGGCTTGGATAAGCAAGGGAAACTGGTGGCAGATGTTTTGGTAGAAAATACTGAAAACAATGATTGGGAAGATATTACCAAAGATGCTCAGGGAAATATTTATATTGGGGATTTTGGGAATAATGACAATAACAGACAGAATCTTTCTATTTTAAAATTGGATTTGAAGGATGCTTCCCAAAAAACAACAAAAGTTGTTCAGACTACAAAATTTCATTACGAAGGGCAGACTGAATTTCCTCCAAAGAAATCAAACTGGCTCTATGACTGCGAAGCTTTCGTAGAAATGAACGGAAGTTTCTATCTTTTCACCAAAAACAGAAGCAAAGGTTTTGACGGAACTTTCCTTGTATACCAGATCCCCAATAAAGAAGGGGATTTTGAAGCCAAATTGATAGGAAGGCTTAGGCTTGAAGGAAAATATAGTGATGCAGCCATCACTTCGGCAGCGATCAACAGTACTAATGATAAGATTGTTCTGCTTACCCATAAAAACATTCATGTACTTTCCGGATTCACGGCAGATAATTTTAATACTGCTAAAATTGAGAAGGTATCATTAAATCATAATTCGCAGAAAGAAGCCGTTGTTTTCCTGGATGATAAAAACCTGCTGATTGCAGACGAAAAAGATAAGGAAACAGGCGGAAATGTATATAAATTTGAATTTAACCCTCAAGCTAAATAACGGCAAGGGTTAAATTCAAAAAATATTTTACGGAGTAAGATAAGAAATATGAATGTTTCCAGCGGATAACCTGAAATTTTGGGTGTAGACGCAGCGTACCCTAAATGTATCGTTCGTATTAAAATACGTAATTGAAGACAGATTATGATTGACTGCTAATGTCCGTTCACCATGCCCGGTAGATATGGATGCCAGTGTTTCTGTGGCTGGAGAAACCTTTTGAATAGAAGACTTTGCTGTTCCGGCCGTATACCCGTTGCCATTTAAGCTGAGATCATATGTGATATAGGGAACTATATTGTAATATCCGGGTTTTATGACAGTAAATACTCCCGTAGTTGAATTGTACTTGAGATAATTGTTGTCTATCTTATTACTTACATTATACACATAGGTTTTTGTATAGCTTTCATGGGTGCTTATCGGATTGCTTCCGGTACCGGTATAACTTCCTGAACTGGGATTGATGTCGGTCTTATTACCGACAAATATTACTTTTAAAAAGTTCTGAGATTCAATAGTCCCCCATGAAGGAGCACTGCCTGATCCGTTAGACATCAGGACTTCACCACGGTTTCCGGAATTTCCCTTAGTTTTGGCATCACCGCCCACATTAAGATCTTTTACAACCTGTAGGCTTCCGTTAACATGCAATGTATTTTGTGGTGTTGACGTCTCTATACCCACTTGTGCCTTTACATTTAAGGACATGACAAATACTGCCATGCATAATAGCGTTTTTTTCATCCAATAGTTTTTTTGTTGAAATAATTTTAAACAAATATAGATCCTTCTAAAAATATAGAATTTTTAATAGATATATAAGCATATAACCCTATGGATGTGCTTTTTTAAAGCAGTAAAAAATATGAGTTAGTTTTTCTGATTGTATTTAATTTATATGTAATGATATACAAATTGAAATGGAGATTAAAAATATATTAAAATTAATAGATAAATCAATCTTTCTGTATAATAAAATACAGAATCTAAAGCATAAATAAGAAAATGGATTAGTTTAGAAAGTCATTCCTACACCTGCAGAAATCCTTCCTCCGTCGGAACCATGAAAATAATTCAGTCTTGCGGAAAACATCTCTACAACACTCATCCAGAAACCTGCTCCTACAGACTGATGCCACTTTTTAGAATTCTCACCGTCATTCCAGACACGTCCAAGGTCATATCCGATCAGGACACCCATATTGGCAGGAATAATATTATTTCTTACCCTTCCGAAATCCCAGCGGATCTCAGAATTGTTGGTGAAATAAGACTTACCTGAAAACCTGTCGTTCCGGAAAGCCCTCATACCATTGTTGCCGCCTATGCTTGCCGCCTGATAGAATTCGAAGGTATTATTGCTGATCCACATGGCATTGCTGGAATTTGCAAAAACAAAATTTCCTCTTTTGTCAAGCCTGTGATCTATAGTCAGTGTTCCGTTAAGGGTGAAGAAATTTTTTTCAGTATTGGATAAGTTGGTTCTCCAGTCTGCATTCATTACTAATTCAAGACCTAAAGTAGGGAAGGCATTATTATCTAAATTTTTGAAGCTGAATGTATAGTTGGCACCTGCAAACTGCTGGCTCTTGAAGACTTCAGGTCTCACATCGGGTGACTGGTCTACAAAACGGTCACCATTCCTCTGCACCTTATTATCCTCAAAGGTCAGCTGGAATTGATGCTGAAGATTCATCCAGCTTTTCTTAGAGATAGATGGAGCAAAATTGAACTTGGAAATTCTTGCCCTGTTATATTCCCTTTCCGTATTTTCCTTATCGTATTTACTTTCATTCGACAGTCCGAAGAAATTTTCGGAAAATCGGGGAGTCGTATAAGTCGCATCAAGATTGAAATCCCATCCGGATATTGCTTTTTTAAAAATTCCTTTATAAGTCGCATTAAATCCTCCGGTTGCAGTATAAAAATTTACTTTAAGACTATGTTTTTGGGTGTAAGGAGCACGGATGAAATTATTAACCGTATAATTAGCCAGAACCCCTAAGATCACACCGTCATCCGGGTTGTAATCAGCGTTCGGATAGCCGGCATAGAAGTTATATTTCGGATGCTTATAATTGTAAGTGTTGATGTCGTAATCATCAGAAATATTTTTTGTTCCGGAGCCGTTGTATGTATTTTTCTGACTTTTAAAGTCATAAATCTTCACACTTTTTCCGTCCGCAATATTGTAGACATCGTGGTTGTAACCGCCAATCAACCTGATGTTCGTCTTAGGTCTTCCTTCCCCGGACACTTCATAAATATCATCATCTTCAAGACCGTAAATCCAGAGCTCCTTTGTTTTGGAATCCTCGTACGTTTTTTCAAAAACCAATTCAGGATTCTCTTTGTTTTTATCTAATTTATACTGCTTTACATTGATGGAATGGGCCGTTTTTGTAATGACAAACTTATCAGGATTCACCGTCCCGGCAAGAGGAACCTTTTCCTGCAGCACATCATAATACTGGGCAGCGTAATCCTGCAGCTTTGTTTTTCTGATTTTTAATTTACGTTGAATATCAGCAATGGTCTCATCTTTTACTTCTTTAGGAAGATTGCTGAATGCATCATCAATGTCCGCATCAGTAAGATGCTCCTGGATATACTTTGCCTGCGCAGTCCATTCTTCCTGTGATGCACCTTTTAAAAAGATAAGATCCAGCGGATATGGCTCCATATTCATCCACTTTACATTTTTGATCTCCTCTTTAAAAGTTTTCATATGGCGGATAGCCGGAACATTCATAATAAGCTTGAAGGCAGCCCCGTCATATCGGCTGAAGGCCTGATCCCTGTCTTTCGGGACCGGTTTATAAACCACATTGTCACCATCCTGGTATTCTGCCCATTTCCACTGATCTGAATGCCTGTCCCAGTCGCCGATCAGCATGTCAAAAATTCTTGCTCTTATATATGATTCGCGGTCTACGGAATATTTATAATTTTTGGTGAAATTTCTCAAAACATCATCCGTAGAAACAATGTCTTTAGCATTGTCCAGCGAGGCCAGTGTTTTAGGATCAGAAGAAAAGCGTTCCTCAATCATGTACATTTCATCACCATAATTTTTATTATATTCTCCTAAGGTATATTGCTTCGGAATGTAATATAATTTAGGATTACTATGAAAAATACCGAGTTTATCAGCCATATTTCCTACTGAAAAGGGGGTAAACGGATGATTGGTCGTATAAAAATCAAGCAGGAACTTTTCAGGAAATGTATTGTTCAGCTCATTCCCGAAAGTACTTTTTTTGAAAGCCATATTATTCAGAAAACGGACGGCACTTTTTTTCACGCCCCGCATCACAAATTCCTGCCCGTCTGCAGCTTTCAGTCTTAAGCTGTTCGATTGGTTTCCTCCACCTTCCCTGAAAGGGGTAAAGCCGCCATTCAGGGACGCAAGGTCTGCCGTAGGTGCCTCAATTGGAATTCCGTAATATTTCCTGTAATGCTCGCCCCATAACCAAAGGTAAACAGGTCCTTTTTGGGTAAGCTTCACCGGATAGACGCTTGAAGTGGCTGTAGCCGGAAAGTCTTTTGGATAATTATTCACAAAAACATCCGGTTTGGAGATTACAGAAATATGAGCAAGCTTTTTAATGCTGTTATCTTTTGTTGAAAAATATTCTACATCTGTACTCTGGTCTTTTCTGATATTCAGAACGGCGAATCCACTTCCTCCGTAAGAGAAATCAGTTTTTTCAGCAATGGTAGCAGGATCTGTTTTGGAGCCCGCACCGCTGATGATCTGCCTGATATTCCTTTCTTCATGATACTGCAGATTATGATCATGCCCGGAAACAAAAATAATATTTTCTTTATCCTGAACGATGCTTTTTAACCGGTTGGCGAGATCTGCATAGTGCTGATTATTAATATCCTCTGGATTTGCTCCTGAAGAACTTCTTAATATATTAATGAAACTTGCTGCAATGGGAAAAGGAACTTTACTTTTCAACGGATAAAGATGTGCTTTTGCAGAATTGAATCCTGCATGTGTTCCGCTGCTGATCACTGGGTGATGTAGGGCAACAATGATCCTTTTATCCTGGTTTTTGGTAACAAGATCTTTAAACTCTGTGAAGAAATCTTCACGTGTTTTAATCGTGCAGTTTTTATTGATCCCGGGATATTGATCCCAGTTGACAAGTGCCCATTCGGAGTCAATAACGATAAGTTTAATATCTTTCGAAAGATTGATATCATCAATTCCGCAGGAATTTTTAGGAAGGAAAGCTTTCTTGTCATTGAAATAGGCTTTTATCAGATTTTCCTGTGCTTTTAATCCGTCAAGCCCGCTGTTCCAGTCATGATTTCCCGGAATAACCAATGTTTTTCCTTTGAAATTTTTAGTAATGGCAAGCTGATTTTCCAGCTTTTGCTTAGCCAGCGCATACTCTTTATCAGAATCTTTAGGCAATCCGTTGGGGTAGATATTATCGCCCAAGAAGATCAGCATGGAATTGCTGTCTGCCGAATCCAGTTTGTTTTTAAGTAAATTTAATGTGTTCTGTGCCTGAGGTTCATCTGCATTTCCGGCATCCCCGATCAGGAAAACTTTAAAATCATTTTCAGATTTTACATCAGAATTTTTAACTTCAAATAAGTTTTTACCCTTTTTTACGTTATATGTTGCGCACGAATAGAGAACTCCTGCAGATAATACTGCCCGAAAGGCAATAGAGGTTTTTTTTAAATGAGTTTTAAAGGATAAATTCATAAATTTACATTAACAAAAATTCAGGGATGAATATTTTACACAAAGCTAAAGATTATGTAGAAATCTTATTCAAAGATAAGTTATCTTCTGTATACTTTTATCATAATTTTATTCACACGACCTATACGGTAAACAAGGCCGAAGAGATCATGCGGAATACGCCTGTTTCCAAAGAGGATCAGGAGAAAGTGCTTCTGGCACTCTGGTTTCATGATACGGGTTATGTAGAATGTGCACAGGATCATGAAGAAAAAGGTGTGCTCATCCTTACCGATTTTCTGAAGCAGGAAAATTATCCTGAAAACTATATTGAGGATGTTTCTAAACTGATTCTGGCGACTAAAATCACCTATGAACCCCAAAATCTTCTGGAAAAGATCGTAAAAGATGCGGACTGCAGTCACTTTGCCAGCCACGATTATAATGATATTTCCGATGCGCTTAGAAAAGAATGGGAACTTACCAACGTAAGATGCTTCTCCAATGATGAATGGAACGCCGGAAATCTTGAAATGCTTAAAGACAAGCATCATTATTATACAGACTATGCCAAGGAAAACTGGGAACCTCTGAAAAAGAAGAACATAAAGAAAATAGAAAAAAAGCTTGAAAAAGAAGAGGATAAAAAAGAAAACGCAGATAATAAAAAAGAGCCGAAAGAACCAAAATCTGACCGCAGCGTAGATACCCTGTTCAGAGTAACATTGAATAACCACACCAGGCTGAGTGATATTGCTGACAGTAAGGCGAATATTCTTCTTTCCGTTAATGCTATCATTATTTCAGTCTGCCTTTCTGTACTGGTTCCTAAATTGGATACCCCAAAGAATGCGCACCTTATCATTCCTAGCTTTATATTGCTTACTTCAAGTGTTCTGACCATTATATTTGCGATCCTGTCTACAAAACCGAATGTAACGAAAACCAATTTTACGGCCCAGGATATTGCAGACAGAAAAGTAAACCTGCTGTTTTTTGGAAACTTTCATCAGATGCTGTTTAATGAATACCATGATGCCATGAAGGACCTCATTAAGGACAGGGATTATATTTATGATTCTATGGTGAAAGACCTTTATTTCCTTGGGAAGGTCCTTGACAGAAAATACAAGCTTTTATCTGTAACCTATAAGATATTTATGGCAGGAATTATTATTTCTGTACTTTCTTTTGCCTATGCTTTTCTTTCCCTTTAATAAAAACAGAAACAAATGATTGTAAGACAGCGGACCAACTGGTTGAAAATGTTGTTTATATGGAGAGGTTCCGTATTGAAGAAAATTGTTGTCCAGCTGGGTGTTATTTTAATATTTTCACTGCTGATCTATTTTTTTAAAGGAAAGATCTTCGATTATAAAGTACATCTTAATCCTACTATTTTTACACTCATAGGTCTTGCACTGGCTATTTTCATGGGATTCTGCAATTCTGCAAGCTATGACCGCTTCTGGGAAGGACGCAAGCTGTGGGGATTGTTGGTGATAGAAACAAGATCTTTTACAAGGCAGATCCTCTCAATGGTGAATGATCCTTCGCCGGGAGCCAGAGAAGAGAAAGAAAAAATCATTAAAATGGTTTCGGCATTCTGCTGGTCTCTGAATGATCAGCTGAGAGAAAAATCCGGAACAGAACATTTAACAAGGCTTCTTTCTCCAGAACATGCAGAACAGCTCAAAGATAAAAAATTTATCCCCAGCATCATACTCGGTTTTATTGCAGACTGGCTGAATGAACAGCAGCAGAAAGGAAACATTGATACAATCGTTATGACCTCGATGGATCACCAGCTGAACCAGTTTTCCAATATTTCAGGAGGTTGTGAGAGGATTTATAATACGCCTTTGCCTTTTGCTTACAGTGTGCTGCTGCACCGTACGGTTTATCTCTACTGTTTCTGGCTGCCGTTCGGATTGGTTGACAGTCTGGGCTGGATGATGCCTCTGATCGTTCTGCTGATCAGCTATACATTTATTGCCCTGGATGCTATTATCCAGGAAATAGGTGAGCCGTTTGGAGAGGAGGAAAATGATCTTGCCCTGAACAGTATGTGCAGAACGATTGAGTATTCTATTTTCGAACAGGCAGGAATGCCACAGGGCGAGCTGAAAAAGCCGGATTCTTATTTTATAGATTAATCTTGAGCTAGAGAGATCCTCAATGCCAGCAATCCCGTAATTCCCTGGAGATCTTCCACTTTTAAAAACTCTATATCATTCTGCAGAATTCCTTTTTTCTGAAGCTTGTTGATGTATTCCAGGTATTCTTTCTGGTTTTCCATTCCGAAATAAACAATGGTAATTTTTCCGGGACAGGTAATTCTTTCCGAAGAATCTTTGACATGGGCTTTATCCAGACGTTTTTTTACAATTTCATAATACGAATTGTAGGCACCATCTACATCAAAACGCTTTTCATCCATTCTGAAGCGGATATCTATCTTTTCATTATACACAAAAAGCAGTGAGGCAATATCAAGCTGTATTGGCAGGCTTTTTTTAAAAGTCTGGAATTCACGTTCCATGCTGCAGATGGTTTTCAGCTGCCAGTATCTTAATTTGTGGACCACTTTGGAGGTATAGCTGAGATCCGGAGCAATATTATGTCCGATATAGAGATTGTGCTCTACACCATCGGATTTAAACCTTTCATAATAGTGCGGAAAGATCTGCTGTGCTTTGACCTGGCTTTCATCCAGCATATCGGCCAATTTTCTGTTAACCAGCGTTATGGAATCATCTAGATTTTTTCTGTTGGCGTAAAATAGATCGGTCTGGGCAAAAACCTGCACAAAATAATCTTTGATTTTATTTTTTATTTCCCTGTCCGTTTTCAGTTCCAGTTTCCCTTGCAGATAAGGATGGATTTCTTCTCTCAAAAATCTCTGAAGGCGCTGTTCCGTATCAGCTTTGATCTCGTTGTTCAGTTCATTTTCAAAAACATCAAGAGCCAGAAGGTATTTTTCTGAATCGGAATTGATGAGTGTGAAAATATTATGAAGATTTTCAAGCTGTTGGTTGAGGTCTTCAAGCATAAGATTAAAACGCTTCTCTGAAGAAGAGCGGATATCCGAGAACCCGAACAGCGGGGTCAGGTTTTTGAAAGAGATCTGCTTCAGTGTATACATTTTTTTTCCCAACGAAGCATTGAAATATTTTTCGGCTTCATTTCTGAATTTCCAGACCACGCTGTCGTGAATGGAGGTATATTCACGCTGGATGATGGCTTCTATCTGGTAGTTTTTTTCAAAGCTGAATCTGTTCAGTGAGAACAGGATCATATCGGTGAAAAATTCCATTTTTTTCAGCTTTAATCCGTTGAAACTATTGGCTTGCGGAGAGGTAAATTCCATAATGGCCAAAAGCTCGTTATCTTTCATGATCGGGATTACCATGAAGCTGTTAATATTGTTGTTCCTTAAAATACTAAAAGAAGGAAGTTCTTTGATATTGTCATCCAGATTGTCGACATTCGAGATGACAATCGGTTTGGAATTGTGATTTAAATTGTTAAAAGTACTTTTCCGGGTTTCTTCATCAAATGCATTGATCCAGAAATCCAGAACATGATGGGTGAAAACATTTTCGTAGATTGGAAGTTTGCCGAGCTTCTGATCTTTCTTATCGAAAAGCATCAGTCCGAAATTAAGTTCCGGGACATCGAAATAGGATTTGAAAATTTCAACAAGATTTTCATCCGGGCTCAAATCCTCCGGATCAATTTCTATCATACTCGACTTAAGATCGGACAGGGCTACCTCAGAAGTACAGTCTACCAAAGAAACAATAGTAAAGCCTTTTAAAACCCATGATTTTGAAGGGAAATATTTTTTCCAGAGCTTAAAATCATCCAGATTTTCCAACAACATATCCAGTATATCATCTGAAGGGATTTTTGCGTTTTCAGTAGGATATATCTCAGTAAAATCTGAATTTACCGTGATCTTATAATGTTTCATGATTCCCAGTCTGTTCGGGATATCATAATAAAGGGGCATGGTACTTTTGATGTCCCTTTTGAAATAGCTCTGCAAGATAAGGCAGCAGCAGAATACATAAAACTCATCGTCCCCGATATTTCTCAGCTCTATTTCAAAGTCCTTTCCGGCATCTTTAAGTATACCCTTAAATCTTTCGGTATAGTTGAAAGTAGTTTTGGAAAGCGGAACACTGGCCGCTTTGATCTCATTGTGTGTAAGACCGGTAGGGAAGAGGTCTGCAAGAATCTGTCTGATGAGGTCTTCATGTTTTTCAAGAAGGGCTTCATCCAGGAATCCGTCTCTTAGCTCAGGAATTTTTTTTGTCCTCTCAATTAAAGATTCAGCATAATTGACACGGTATTCCAGACGGTCGTTATAACGGATGTGTTCCAGAACATCCAAATATTTTTTGAATGATATAAGAACCTGAAATGGAGCGTCTTTTTTGTAAAGGTTGGCCAAGGGCTGAAATTTAAAGTAAAGTTATGAAAAAAAGATCACTTCCAACTTATTGCAAATTGGTGGAAGGCACATTTATAAGGGCTTTGGTTATTTTTCCTAAACAAAATCCGGATAGAGGTAAAACATTATCTGTTATTTTTTTTCTTTATGAAAAACTCTGCAGTTTCTTAAATTAAACACAAGGATAGGCAAGGCTTTTAAAAAGCATTCATTTGATTTTTAAGATAGACAGAGCCGTTGCACCTATTGGTAACAAAAAAGCACAACCGAAAAAGTTGTGCTTCTGTATATTTTATATATTGGGATTTATAATCCAAACTGTCTTGCAAACAGATCAGGGAAAACTCCTAACACAATAATTGAAGCAATGACAAATACCGCCACGATATTATAAGTAAGCGTTACTTTTTCTGAAGATTTGAATGTTGTTTCTTTGAAGAAGAACATTGAAATAATCAGTCTTAAATAGTATGCAATAGATACTGCAGAACCTAATACAGCTACCAATACTAAGAAAACTCCGTGCGTTGAATTCATTGCCTGGGAGAATAAAGCAAATTTCCCCATGAAACCGGCTGTTAGCGGAACTCCTGCCATTGAAAGCATAGAGATCGCCGCAACTGTGGCTAATAGAGGTTCAGACTTTGCCAATCCTTTGAAAGCTCCGAAAGAGGTTTCTCTTTTTAATTTTTCAACATAAATCAGGCACATGAAAACTCCTACCGTTGATAAAGCATAAGCAAATAAATAGAACGCTAAATTATAAGTAGAAAGGCTCGTCATTCCGAAGAAAACCAATCCGATGTATCCAGCGTGAGATACAGAAGAGTAAGCCAGCATTCTTTTGGCATTGGTCTGGGCAAGCCCCATAACGTTGGCTAAAAGTAATGTGATGATCAGGAATACGCCAAACACATTGATCCATTCTTCAGTAACGCCTCCAAATCCAATAGTCATTAATCTGAATAAAGCAAAAAATCCTGAGATCTTTACCACACTCGCCATAAATGCCGTGATCAGTGAAGGGGCTCCATAATATACATCAGGACTCCACATGTGGAAAGGTGCTAATGCTACTTTGAATGCCAGTGCACAAAGAATAAGAAGAACTCCTAAAATGAACATAACATCTTTAGGGTTTTTAACTCCGAAATCCTGGATTGTATATAAATCAAAACTTCCGGTGCTTCCGTAAATAAATGCAATACCGAACAGTAAGAAACCTGTCGCAAAAGCACCCATCAGGAAATACTTGATCGAAGCTTCGTTGGATCTTAAATCAGTTTTGTTGGCACCCGCCATTACATACAACGGAATGGAAAGAATTTCTATCCCTAAGAAAAGGGTTACCATGTTCTGGAATCCAAAAAGAATAATTCCTCCGCATAATGCAAAAAGCATCAGTGCATATAATTCCGACTGGTGGCTTCTATGGTTGCTGAACGCAAAACCTCCCAGGAAGAATAACAATAGGGTTGTTACAATAGATATTTTGGTGAATAACGCTGTATTTGCAGTATATTCATACATGTGTCTGTACTTTTCGAAGAAAGCACATTCAGGTAAGAAGCTTACATATAAAGCGACGATCAATCCTAAAATCCCAATGTATCTTGCGAATTTTCCCTGTTCGAAAACTCCTGAAAATAACGCAATAACTGCCGTTAGGAAAACAATAATTAAAACACTCATAATATAGATTTGAGATGTGAGATTTTGAGTTGAGAGTTAAAGCTCAAGGTTTAAAGTTCAGTGGAATAATCTCCTGTCTCTAATCTCCTTGTCTCTTTTCTTTTACTCTTCTCTGATCTCTTAATTTTTTAATTTTTAAATCTTTTAATTTTTTAGCTGGCCATCGCTGTGTAGATAAACGTCAGCGAACTATTCACCATGTTGATTATCGGTTGAGGGAAGATACCAAATACAATTACAAAAACCGCTATGCTTGCCAATACGGAAAACTCTACTGCAGATAAATCTTTTACGGTACTCAATACTGCATCATCTCCCTGTCCGAACATTGCTTTTCCATAGAATCTCAATAAATATACAGCAGCAAAGATTACTGTAAGACCAGCAATTACTGCAGCCAAACCGTTGAAATCATATACCGATTTCAGCAAAATAAATTCTCCGATGAATCCGTTAGTCAATGGAACACCCATTGAGCCTAATATAATGATCAGGAACAACACGGCAAATTTAGGGGCTACTTTCGCTAAACCTCCCATTTGTCTGATGTCTCTTGATTTAAATCGTTTGTATAAGATATCACAGCAGTAGAACAATCCAACTACGTTGATACCGTGGGCAAAAGTCTGAACCAATGCTCCTTCAGCTCCTTCAATATTGAATGTTCCTCTTAAAGTGATGACTGCGGAAGAGAAGATCCCTGCCACCATTAATCCTACGTGAGAGAAAGATGAATACGCAATGATTCTCTTCATATCGGTCTGGATGATGGCAATCAGTGCACCGTGAACAATTCCTACAATAGCCAGGATAATGACGATCTGTCCTGAAATTCCGGCAATAGGAAGCGGTGTGATTGGAAGAAGGTAACGGATAACACCGTACACTGCCATCTTCAGCATGATCCCTGATAAAAGCATGGATCCCTGAGTAGGAGAGTAGGTATAGGTATCCGGCTGCCATGTATGGAAAGGAAATACCGGTAATTTCACTGCAAAGGCAAAGAAGATAAACCAGAATACCACCGTTTGCTGTGCCTCATTAAGCTGAGCATTGTATAGATCTGTTAAAGCGAATGATGCAGAGTGGTTGTACACATAGATCAATCCGGCTAACATAAATAATGACCCAACGAATGTATAAACGAAGAATTTCGTAGTGAATTCAAATCTTTTATTTTCCTGGCCCCAAAGTCCGGCAATGAACCAGATCGGAATAAGGGTTACTTCCCAGAAAATGTAGAACAACAGTCCGTCTAAAGAAGTGAACACCCCAACAAGGCCGAACTGCATCAGCAGGATCAGGCCGTAGAATGTATTTCTGTAGCTTACATTTTCGTTGAACGAAGATAAAATAATAATGGGCGTTAAGATATTGGTCAACAGTAAAAGCAGCAGACTCATTCCGTCAATCCCGAAATGAAGTGAGCTTTTAATAAATTGTGACCAAGGGTAGTTGATCTCGTGCTGCAGTACACTGTCTACCGTCGGATTAAAATTAAAATCCGCTGTGATATAGAATGTAATAAGCATTTGGATCAAAGCTATTCCTAGCGCCAAATATTTGCTGGATTTATTTTTCCATGCAAAAACTAATCCCGAACCTACTAGAGGTAATAGTAATAATGTTAATAATAAACCAGACATTATTGTAATATAAAGTTAACAATCAGTATAATTCCCACTGCTAAAGACATGATAAGAATATAAGTCTCTACATTTCCGTTCTGGATACGCTTCATCGCTTTTCCGCTGTCTTCAGCGCCTTCGCCCACGAAGTCTACAAAACGGTCTAAGATCCCTTTATCAAACATCTTTCCTCCGCGTCCTAATCCTTCAACAGTTTTTACAATCAATGCATTGTAAAGTTCGTCTACATATAATTTCTTAGCAGAAAGTTTCTCCCATCCGGTATAGCTTTCTTCTGCCAGAGCCATTTTTTTCTTTTTCACGTAGGTATTTTTTACGATAAACCATACGGTGAAGAACATCAGCACTGTAGCGCCTAATAAGATCATTTCAGTCCCAAACGGAACTCCCGAAAGAGTCGCTTCCATTTGTTTGTAGCTCTGCTCGGTAAGAACAGGCTTCAGCCATTCCATTAGTTTCGCATAATGACCGTGTCCGATGAAGTGAGGAAGGTTAATGAAACCTCCAAGCACAGAAAGGATAGCCAGAACGATCAACGGAAGGGTCATATTGGAAGGGCTTTCGTGTAAGTGATGCTTTTGATCTTCCGTACCTCTGAACTCTCCGTGGAATGTCAGGTAATACAGTCTGAACATATACGTTGCAGTCATTGCGGCTAAAACAAATAAGATCACCCAGTAAACAGGGTTTTTAGCGAATGCTGCTACTAAAATTTCGTCTTTTGAGATCATCCCTGAAAGTAAAGGAAAACCTGAGATGGCTAATGTTCCGATAAGGAAAGTAGCGTGTGTAATAGGAATGTATTTTTTCAGACCTCCCATGAAACGCATATCCTGCTCGTTGCTCATCGCGTGGATCACAGAACCTGCTCCCAGGAATAATAGTGCTTTGAAGAATGCATGTGTCATTACGTGGAACATCGCTGTAGTATAAGCTCCCAGTCCTAAAGCAATGAACATAAATCCAAGCTGAGAAACGGTAGAGTAAGCCAATACTTTTTTGATGTCGTTCTGACGAAGTGCATAGAATCCAGCCAAAGCAGCTGTTAAGAATCCGATGAATAAAATTCCTCCCTGAACCGTAGGTGCCAGAGTAAATAAGAAGTTTGATCTTACCACTAAGTAGATCCCTGCCGTTACCATCGTTGCCGCGTGGATCAACGCTGAAACCGGAGTAGGACCTGCCATTGCATCCGGTAACCAAGTATATAAAGGAACCTGAGCCGATTTACCGGTAGCCCCGATAAATAAACTGGCTGTAATAAAGATAATTACTGTTCCGTCTAATTCAAATTTTGAAGAGTTCTGTGCTACGGTAAGGAAATCTACCGCATTGGTCTGAGAAGCAATCATAAAGATCCCGATCAGTAAGGCAAGGTCACCAATTCTGTTCATGATGAAAGCTTTTCTTGCTGCTTTACCGTATTCTTCATTGGTATACCAGAATCCGATCAACAGGTAAGAACAAAGACCTACACCTTCCCATCCGATGAACAGGATCAGGTAGTTGCTTCCCATCACTAAAAGTAACATAGAGAAGATGAAAAGATTCAGATAAGTGAAAAACTTATAGAAACCTTTGTCGTGGCTCATATATCCGATAGAATATAAATGGATCAGGGAACCGATACCTGTGATAATCATCACCATCATTAAAGAAAGCTGATCGATCTGGAATCCGAAATTGATCTGAACCCCGTTGACTGTAAACCACTCAAATGCTTTTACGATGATCGGCTGGCTTTCAGAATCAAATTTCATAAAAAGGCTTACCGCAATACAGAATGACCCGAAAACCATTGCCGTTGCCAGAGAGCCTACCAATATTTTTGGAAGATTTTTCCCGAATAAACCGTTAATAAGAAACCCTAAAAGTGGTAAAAGTATTATTGCATACACTAAATTTTCCATTCCTTATCCTCTTAATTTATTAAATATACTAACATCTACAGAACGGGTATTTCTATACAGCATAGCAATAATTGCCAGACCTACCGCTACTTCAGCGGCGGCTACCACCATAATGAAGAAAACTAAAAGCTGTCCGTCCCCGTTTCCCTTATAGGCTGAAAAAGCAGCTAATAAAAGGTTTACAGAATTCAGCATAAGCTCTACACAGCCCAAAATAACAATAGCGTTTTTTCTCAACAATACTCCCAATACTCCCAAAGAAAACAATACAGAGGAAAGAATGATGAAATAGTTAAGAGGGACGCTTTGTATAAATGTATTTACTTCTCCCATAATTTATAAATCTTTTTTACCGATTAATACCGCACCTACAATACCTGCCAAAATAAGGATGGATGCAAGCTCAAACGGTAAAACATATTGATTAAACAAAAGTCTGCCCAGATTTTTCGTAAGACCTACACCCTTGTCTACATTTTCAACAACAATGTGATTATCCTGAACACCTCTGAATACGCCTAAAATTCCAATTAATAAAAGACCGGCTGTAAAAACTCCAACAAATTTTAAAGTATTGTTCTTCTTACTTTCGTCTTGTTTATTAAGGTTAAGCATCATCAGGATATAAAGGAACAATACCATAATGGCACCGGCATATACTATGATCTGAATGATGGCAAGAAACTGGGCATTCAGAAGAATGTACATTCCTGCAATTGAAAACATCGTAACAATTAATGACAGAATAGCATAGAGAGGATTTCTTGCAAATACAAAATATACTGCACTAGCTACTGCTAAAAATGCCACCAAGAAAAATAAAAACTGATCCATTATTTTACCGCATTTTTTTGTTTCTCGGACTGTCTTGTCGTAATATCAATCCTTTCATTTATTTTTTCAACCAACTTATCTTTTCCGTAGATGAAAGAACCTCTGTTGGTTTCTACATCCACCAATCTGTCTGTAAGATAAATAGCAGATTTCGGGCAGGCTTCTTCACACATTCCGCAGAAAATACATCTCAGCATATTGATTTCATATACAGAAGCATATTTTTCTTCTCTGTAAAGACCTTTTTCCTCTTTTGTTCTTTCTGCAGCTGTCATGGTAATGGCTTCTGCAGGACAGGCTACAGCACAAAGTCCACAAGCCGTACATCTTTCTCTGCCTTCTTCGTCTCTTTTCAGAACGTGCTGACCTCTCCAGATGGTAGTTCTCGGTTTCTGTACTTCCGGATATGAATATACTGCGGGAGCACCTTTTATCACGGTTCTTACAGCATGCTTAAAGGTAATCCCCATTCCTGTAAAAATAGCAGGAAGGTAGATTTTTTCAGCAAGGGTCATTTCTTTTTTGGAAACAACTTTTGATCTGTTTGTAAGTTTCATTTAATTATAGATGTTAGATGTTAGACGTTAGATGTTAGAAGATGGAAGTGGGTATTTATCCCGGATCACCATATTATCACATCATTACATCATCTCATTTTCAAATTATTCTAGTTTGCAAATGCTAAAATTACAGCACCTGTAATCAATAGGTTTACTAATGCCATTGGGATCAGAGTTTTCCATCCTAAGTGCATCAATTGGTCATATCTAAATCTTGGAAGCGTCCATCTGATCCACATAAAGATCAGAATTCCGATTACCGTTTTTGTTAAAAATGCTACGATACTCAGGATTCCAGCAATATTTTCACCCCAGTTCTGAGTTACCCATTCAATTCCCGGATAGTTGTAACCACCGAAGAAAAGAACAACCATAAAAGCATTGGAGATAAACATGTTTACATATTCACCGAACATATATAATCCCAGTTTCATAGAAGAGTATTCCGTAGAATATCCTGTTACCAGTTCAGATTCACATTCAGGTAAATCGAAAGGGTGTCTGTTGGTTTCTGCCAAAGCAGCTACAAAGAAAACAAGGAAAGCAATCGGCTGGTAGAAAATATTCCAGTTCATCCCGGAAACCCAGGGAATCACTCCCCATAGTTTTCCGCCTGTCTGACTTTCCGTAATTTCTTTTAAATCTAAACTTCCCGTCATCATAATGATAGAAAGTAATGCTAATCCCATCGCCAATTCGTAAGAGATCATCTGTGAAGAAGCACGGATAGCACCTAATAATGAATATTTGTTATTCGAAGCCCAACCTCCGATCATGATTCCGTATACACCAATGGAAGCCATTCCGATGATGAAAAGTACACCAACATCGATATTTGCTACTTGTAAATCGTAAGAAACTCCACCAAAATTAAGGGTTTTACCCCAAGGGATAACTGCTCCTGTGATCAATGAAATAAACATAACTAAAGCCGGTCCTAATACGAAAAGAAACTTTTCAGCATTGGCAGGGGTAAAATCTTCTTTAAAGAAAAACTTCCCACCATCGGCAAGGGGCTGCAAGAGTCCGAAAGGTCCGGCTCTGTTGGGACCGATTCTATCCTGCATAATAGATGCTACTTTTCTTTCTGCCCAGGTAGAGTAGGCCGCTATTGTAAGAGACAACAGGAAAAGCGCCAGTACAAGTATAATTTTAAATGTTAGTAAATCCATTTTTATTTTTAGATGTTAGATATTAGAAGTTAGATGTTAGAAGATAGAGATTAATTATCGTATCATCTAATCATCACATCAACTCATTATCAATTATTTTTCGTCTTTTTCACTGATTTCTTTTGCCATAGGATTGTCTAATACTCTTAGCTCATCCTTAGGTTTTTCATAGTGGTTCAATGAAATTACCGAGTGTCTGTCGATATGTCTAGGACCTTCGATATTCCAGTCAGAGAGTTCTTTTCTTTCAAAGCGACAGGTATCGCAGATAAATTCTTCCACTTCTCCCCACTGATCTTTTCTGGCAGTAACTCTTACAATTTCGTCACCTTTCATCCAAACTACGGCTTTTCCTGAACATTTATCACATTTGCAGGTAGCATTCATTGGTTTTGTGAACCAAACTCTGCTTGCAAAACGGGAAGTTCTGTCTGTTAATGCTCCAACCGGGCAGACATCAATAATGTTTCCAATGAAGTCGTTATCCAAAGCTTTATTTAAATAAGTGGAAATTTCAGCGTGATCTCCTCTGAAAAGAATTCCGTGCTCTCTTTCACCTGTTAACTGGTTGGCTGCCAATACACATCTTGCACAAAGAATACAACGGTTCATATTCAGCTTGATATTCGGACCAAGATCGTCTGCTTCGTAAGTATTTCTTTCGAATTCGGTTCTGGTTTCAAGATTTCCGTGCTCATAGCCAAGGTCCTGAAGATGACATTCCCCAGCCTGGTCACAGATAGGACAGTCCAGAGGGTGGTTCACCAATAGGAATTCGGTAACGGCTTTTCTGCCTTCCTGAGCTTTTTCGGAAGAAAGATTCTTCACTTCCATGCCGTCCATCACGTTAGTTCTGCAACTCGCGACTAATTTTGGCATAGGGCGCGGATCTGCTTCGGATCCTTTTGAAACTTCAACCAAGCAAGTTCTACATCTCCCTCCGCTGGTTTCCAATTTGCTGTAGTAGCACATTGCAGGAGGTACAGATTTTCCACCGATTTGTCTGGCAGCTTCCAAAATAGAAGTTCCAGGCAAAACTTCAGTAGTCTGTCCGTCTATAGTTATTTTGAATTTTTTAACCTCTTCGCTCATATTCTATGCTTTCGCTTATGCTTTTAAGGCGTTAAGCTATATTTTAATTATACTTCTTCGTGTTAAATGTATATCCGACTCCTGCAAGGACCTGTCCGAAAACAAAATCCTGACGGGCTTTATCCGGCTTGTTATTTAATGTAGTTTTAATATCCCACATATTGATATATCCCGCTTTTGCCTCTGCTCTGATCATCCAGTTTTTCCAGAAAACCATGTTAAGGCTGGTTCTAAGGTCGGTTCCCATCCCTGCAACGTGAAAACGGTCACTTCTTTCATTTCCAAAAAGCCTTACATTACTTTTAGGAAACATGACCCCGATTCCTGCTCCATAAGACCATACCAAATCTATATTTTTCTTATGAATAAGATTTTTATATTTCTCAAGACCTAAATTTTCATAATTAAGTCCGTCTGTATGCTCGAAAGTAAGGAACTCTGTATCTGCCAGATTTACCTGTCCGTTATGTACCATCGCTGCATATTTAGGATCTGAAATTGTTCCTGAAAAATCAACCGTCTGGTCCTGCTTCATTACATATTTCATATGATCGATTCCTAAAACAAGGGCCAGGTTATCTTTTATGAAATATCCTATTCTGAAATTGTACTGCGTTACGGTAAACCAGCTTGGATCAAAATAAACGATCCCAAATTTTGTAGGTTTATCTCTTGCCTGTACATTATTCAACTGAAAATCATAACCGTTTCCGGTAAAATGGATATCCGAGTTACTAAAAGCTCCTCTGTTCCAGCCAAAGAAAACAAACACTTGTCCTTTCTTGCTCAAAGGATTGGGTTTCTGTTTCTTTTCAGTTTTATCTTTATAAGGAGCTACCTCCAGTTTATATTCTTTATTTAATGTATCTTTTTTTACTTGCCCAAAAGCAACAAGTCCCGACATCATTAAGCCGACAACCAATAACTTCTTCATCAATTTTTTAACTACGCATTTTTTTCAACAGCCGGAATTGGGTCTGCATAATTTGCCAATCCATAATTTTGTGTTTGTGATAGTTCCGGGTTTTTAATATGCCATTCAAATTCATCTCTGAAATGGCGAATTGCTGCTGCAACCGGCCAAGCTGCTGCATCACCCAACGGACAGATCGTGTTTCCTTCGATCTTTCTCTGTATATCCCAAAGAAGGTCAATATCTTCCATTTTTCCTTCTCCTTTTTCAATTTTTTTCAAGATTTTGTACATCCATCCTGTTCCTTCACGGCAAGGTGTACATTGTCCACAACTTTCGTGATTGTAGAATCTCGCTAAAGTCATGGTGTGCTCCACGATACACTGATCTTCATCTAAAACGATGAAACCTCCTGAACCCATCATGGTTCCGGTAGCGAAACCGCCGTCAGCCAATGATTCATAGTTCATGTATCTTGGTTCTCCGTTTACGGTTCTTAATAATAGGTTGGCAGGAACAATCGGAACAGAGCTTCCTCCCGGAATACAAGCCTTTAACTTTTTCCCGTTGGCAATACCACCGCAGTATTCATCAGAATAGATGAATTCTTCAACAGTAATGGTCATATCGATCTCATACACTCCAGGTTTGTTGATGTTTCCACAAGCCGAAATTAATTTCGTTCCCGTAGATCTTCCTACCCCGATTTTAGCGTATTCTGCTCCTGTAATATCAATGATCGGAACGATAGCTGCGATAGATTCCACGTTATTAACCACCGTTGGTCTTTCCCAAAGTCCTTTTACAGCAGGGAATGGCGGTTTTAATCTTGGGTTTCCTCTTTTACCTTCAAGAGATTCAAGCAATGCAGTTTCTTCACCACAGATATATGCTCCTCCTCCTCTCTGAACGTAAATTTCACAATCGAAGCCGGTTCCCATGATATTTTTACCTAAAAATCCTGCTGCTTTGGCTTCTTCAATCGCTTCTTCTAAAATATCAGGAATCCATGAGTATTCTCCACGGATATAGATATAAGAAACGTTTGAACCTAAACAGAAAGAGGATATAAGCATTCCTTCGATCAGTAAATGAGGAAGGAATTCCATCAGATATCTGTCTTTGAAAGTTCCCGGTTCAGATTCATCAGCATTCACAACAAGGTGCCTTGGCACGCCTTCCGGTTTGGCCAGAAAGCTCCATTTCATTCCTGTCGGGAATCCAGCTCCACCACGTCCACGAAGTCCTGAAGCTTTTACTTCTTCAAGAATTTCATCGGGGGTCATTTTCAAGGCCTTTTCTGCTGCAGTGTAACCTCCCTGTTTGCGGTAAGTTTCAAAGTAGCGAATGCCTTCTATATGTGCATCTTTAAGTAAAAGTTTTTTACTCATCGTATATTTTAATTAATCTAAAGCAACCTGTCCCTGTCTGCAAAGATCAAGGATTTCGTCTACTTTTTCTATCGTTAAATTTTCATGAAAGAATTTTCCTAACTGCATCATTGGTGCGTATCCGCAGGCTCCAAGACATTCAGCAGGTTTTAGGGTAAACATACCGTCTTCAGTAGTTTCTCCGTCTTTAATATTCAGCTTGGTTCTGATATGATCAAGGATCTTTTCGCTTCCGCAAACCATACAAGGCCCCGTTCTGCATACTTCCAAAACATATTTACCAACCGGCTTCATATTGAACATGGTATAAAAAGTAGCTACTTCATATACTTCAATTGGCTTAATACTTAATAATTCAGCAACATAATCCATCACAGGAACGTCTAACCATCCTCCGAATTCTTTCTGTGCTAAGTGAAGTACAGGAAGAAGAGCAGATTTTTGTCTTCCCTCAGGATATCTTGCGATAATTTTGTGTACCTGTTCTAAACTTTCCGGTTTAAAAGCTATTGTTTCGCTCATTTTTTTATATAGATTAAAGAACAAAGAACCAAGAGAAAAGACTTTTTGATTCGTGATCTAAATTCAATTTTATTTAATTCGAAGAAAGTCTTTAATCTTTCTTCTTTTATCTTTTTGTCTAATGTATTATGCGTCTAACTCTCCCGCAATAATATTCATACTACACATCGTAACGATCGCATCTGAAATTACAGAACCTGTGATCATTTCGGGATATGCCTGATAATAGATGAAGCATGGTCTCCTGAAGTGAAGTCTGTACGGGCTTCTTCCTCCGTCGCTCACTAAATAGAAACCTAATTCTCCGTTTCCACCTTCTACAGCATGATAAACTTCTCCTTTTGGCACATCGGTTTCTCCCATAACAATTTTGAAATGGTAGATCAAAGCTTCCATTTTCTGATAAACATCCGCCTTTTCAGGAAGATAGAAATCCGGAACATCCGCATGGAATGGCCCTTCTGGAAGGTTTTCGTATGCCTGCTTGATAATTTTAAGGGATTCCCAGATTTCCTGCTGACGAACCATGAAACGGTCGTAAGTGTCACCTGCAGTTCCTACCGGAATAATGAAATCGAAATCTTCATAAGAAGAATAGGGCTGTGCAACTCTCACATCATAATCTACACCTGAAGCACGCAGGTTTGGACCTGTAAAACCATAGCTTAAAGCTCTTTCCGCTGAAATTGCTCCTGCTCCAATGGTTCTGTCCATAAAGATTCTGTTTCTTTCCAGTAAAGTTCCGAATTCTTTGAATCTTGCCGGGAAAGTTTTTAAGAAATCCTGTAACAGCTCATGGAATTTCGGGGTGAAATCTCTTTCAAAACCTCCGATTCTTCCCATATTCGTTGTCATTCTCGCTCCGCAGATCTGTTCGTACATATCGTAAATACGCTCTCTTTCGATGAACATATAGGTAAGACCTGTAATAGCTCCTGCATCCATTCCGGTTACCCCGTTACAGATCAGATGATCACCGATTCTGGCCAATTCCATTAAGATAACACGCATATAATCTACACGTTTTGGAACTTGTATGCCGATCAGCTTTTCTACTGTCATGTGCCAGCCAAGGTTATTGATTGGTGCTGAACAGTAATTCATACGGTCGGTAAGGGTAGTGATCTGAGCATAGTTTCTTCTTTCAGAAATTTTTTCAAATGCTCTGTGGATATAGCCTACTGTTTGCTCCGCGTGAAGGATTCTTTCTCCGTCCATCGTTAAGATATTCTGGAAGATCCCGTGGGTTGCAGGGTGGGTAGGTCCCAAATTGAGGGTGTAAAGCTGCCCGTCAATCTGCTCCTTACTTTCGTATTGGTTAAGTATATTAGATAATGAGTTATCTTTCATAATTTAAATGCTTTAGGCTCTAGGCTTTAGGCTTTAAGCTTATTGCTTATTGCTTACTGCTTATTGCATTATTTTTATCTTCCGAACATATTATCGTCCTTATCTGTTCTGGTACCATCTTCAAGACGGTATTCCTTCAGCATCGGGTGGTACCCGAGATCTTCCATATTCAGGATAGGTCTCAGGTCAGGATGTCCTTTAAATTTAATTCCGTAGAAATCAAACGTTTCTCTTTCCATCCAGTTGGCTCCGGCAAATAAATCTACAAGAGAATCCACTTCGATATTTTCTCTGGACATAAAAATCTTCAGGCGTAATCTGACATTAGCCATCATATTGTGGAGGTGATACACAACGCCGATTTCCTTGTCTGGAAATTCAGGGTAATGGATACCGCAGATATCGGTAAGAAAGTTAAATTCCAATGATGAATCTTTCAGATAATGAATAATCTTTTTGATATCATCTTTTTTTACTTCAATAGTTAACATTCCATAAGGCTCTGAACTAGAGATTACAGACTCCGGAAATTCTCTTGTGATTGCTTCTAATACAAATTCGTTCGTCATTTCCGTTTTAGTTGCTAATGTTGTAAGAATCTAACAATTTTTGATATTCAGGCATATCTCTTCTTCTGATGCTTTCGCTTTCCGCCAAAGCCTGAACCTGCATTACGCCTTCAATAATCTGCTCCGGTCTTGGAGGGCATCCCGGAACATAAACGTCAACCGGAATAATTTTATCAATTCCCTGTAAAACAGAGTAGGTGTCAAAAATACCACCGCTGGAAGCACAGGCTCCAACAGCAACCACCCATTTTGGCTCGGCCATCTGAGTGTACACTTCTTTTAGGACAGGTCCTAATTTTTTAGATATAGTCCCGCAAACCATCAGCATATCTGCCTGTCTTGGTGAGAAAGAGTTTCTTTCCATACCAAATCTTGAAGCGTCATACGTAGGGTTCAGGGTAGCCATAAACTCGATACCACAACAAGAGGTTGCAAATGGTAACGGCCAAAGAGAGAATTTTCTGGCCATCCCGATTACACTGCTCAGTTTCGTTGCGAAAAACCCTTCTCCTTCAAATCCTTCGGGAGCAGGTGCATCTGTTCTTATTACTGGTTTGTTATCTGACATTTGATTGATTTAAGATTTTAATTTAGATTCTAAATTGGTGTTAATGTTAACTTAACTCTAATTTTCCTGATCTAAAATTGTCATTTAAAATTTCTATTCTTTATTTATCCCAATCTAATGCGCCACGCTTCCATACATAGAAAAATGCCATAAAGAAAATTGCCACGAATGTAAGTACAGCAAGGAAGCCTTCCATCCCGAATTCTCTGAAGTTTACAGCATATGGGTAAAAAAATACGATTTCAATATCGAAAAGCACGAATAATACCGCCGTCAGGAAATACTTGATAGAAAACGGTGTTCTCGCATTTCCTTCTACGGGAACTCCACATTCCCAGCTTTGGTTTTTTACAGAATTTCCTTTTTTCTGTTTTGGTCCCAGAAAATGGGCTCCAAGCAAAGAAACGGCTACGAATGCGATAGCTACACCTGCTTGAATAAGGATTGGAATATAACTTTCAGGTAAATTCATTTTTGCATTATTATCTCAATTTGCAAATTTAGCGAATAAACAAGAAAGCATGAAATTAATAAGCTTAAAAGTGGGGTTAAAATAGGGAAAAGTGGTAATTTAGAATCAATAAAAATAGTACTTATTTTTTCATTTTTTTAAGTAGAGAGTAGGCCATGAATGATATGTATCCAAAAAGAATGCTGGCAAGTGTTATATTAACTACAGTATTCATTCGGTCATCTTCTATCTGAAAAAATAAGTTGTAAGCAATAAATGCTGCAATCAGAACAGCGAAAACAATGAGATGTGGTTTCATATGATGAATTTACAAAAAGAATTCAGTTTTTCAGGTACATTTTTTTAAGCGGAAAGTACGAGTTATTTACTTTCGGATTAAATAAGTCGATAATAACTCATTATTTTATCACTGATCATTAATCGTTAATGAATAGGTTCTTCTTCTTTTGTGATTGACTGGATTGTAGTCCTGCCAAAGTAATTGCACACTTTTATTTTCTTCCAGTTCAGGATTGGTTTCGGCAAAATCAATTCCCATGCTTGTAAAACGAACAAAAATCTCTTTAAATATAATAGCTGTAACACCTCTCCTTTGATATTCGGGATGAATCCCGATCAGGTAAAAGTTTGCACGGTCATTTTTCTTTCCTGCCTGTAAAAAATGCCACCATCCGAAAGGAAACAGTTTTCCTTTAGATTTCTGTAAAGCCTTTGAATAAGAAGGCATTGTGATGGCAAATGACACAAGTTCGTTATTTTCATCCACTACGCAGATCACGTAGTTTTTGTCTATAAAAGGAAAGTATTTTTCCCTGTAAGTCTGTATCTGTTCGTCCGAAATAGGGGTGTAGGTTGAAAGGTGCTTATAGGTTTCGTCAAGCAGTTTAAACATAGGCTCTACAAACGGCAGGATTTCCTGTTTTGATTTGAAATTGAGGACCTTAAGCTTGTATTTCTGTGCAATCAGGCCACTGAATTTTTCTACTTTTTCAGGTAACACTTTCGGGAAATTCATTTCATATTCCACCCATTCTTTTTCTTTTGTCAGTCCAAGTTCTTCCATGTGCTTAGGGTAGTATTCATAATTGTAGATTCCTATCATGGTAGCCAGCTTATCAAAACCCATGGTAAGCATGCCTGCTTTATCAAGATTGGTAAAGCCCATTGGACCCTCAATTTTGTCAATATTATTTTCTTTGGCGTAATCTATTGCTTTTTGGATTAGCGCCTGAGAAACTTCCTGATCATCAATAAAATCAATCCACCCGAAGCGTACTTTTCTGATACCTAATTCCTTTTCTTCTTTGTGATTGATGATCACTGCTATTCTACCCACCACTTTATTGTCTTTAAGTGCAAGAAACTGCCTGGATTTTGAATAATTTAAAGCCGGATTTTCTTTTGTGTCCCAAATTTTGAATTCGTCTTTGATAAAGGAAGGGACATAATAAGGGTTGTTTTTATAAAGATCCATTGGAAATCTTACGAATTTTTTTAATTCGTCCTGATTTTTCACTTCAATAACTGAAACTTTAGACATAGATAAGGGGATAATTAGGGAACAAATATAGATAATAAAATGTAATACTTTGGCACAGTTTTTACATCATTATGCTTAAAATTAAACACAAAAAATCTATATAAAATGATGGGTTATTATATTATTATCGGTGTTTCAATGCTGGTAAGCTGGTGGGTTTCGTCCAGATTAAAATCGAAATTTGAATACTATTCCAATGTACATCTAAGAAATGGGCTTTCAGGAAAAGAAGTTGCAGAAAAAATGCTTAGAGATAACGGGATCACTGATGTACAGGTAATTTCTGTTCCCGGCCAGCTGACGGACCATTATAATCCGGCAGATAAAACGGTTAATCTTTCAGAAGGAGTCTATATGCAGAGAAATGCGGCAGCTGCTGCAGTGGCGGCACACGAATGCGGACATGCGGTACAACATGCTGTAGGATATTCTATGCTGAACCTGCGTTCAAAGCTGGTTCCTGTTGTCAATATAAGCTCTAATCTGATGCAGTTTGTCCTTATCGCAGGAATCGGGATTATGGCAGCAACAAGATCTATTGATGATCCCAACGGTAATACTACGGTTCTGGCGATAGGAGTGGCTATGTTTGCTATGACTACGCTTTTTGCTTTTGTAACTCTTCCGGTGGAATATGATGCTAGTAATAGAGCAATGAAGTGGATTAGAGATACAGGAACAGTTACACAGGAGGAATTTGTCGGGGTACAGGACAGTTTGAAATGGGCAGCAAGAACTTATGTGGTGGCAGCTCTTGGATCGCTGGCCCAGCTTCTTTACTGGGGTTCTTTACTGCTTGGTGGAAGAAGAAATTAATCTAACCTGAATTCGGAATAAGGATTAAATTAAACGCAAGGGTAAACAAAACAGAGTCGTTTCACTTAAGCAATACAGGAAAATATATTGGTCTTACTTTGCTGAATGGAATGCCCCTTGTTTTTCTTATTACCATGTCAAGAGATCTGCTTTGTTTGCCTTTGCGATAAAGATTATAATTTCAGGTATTTTCTTATCCCGAACTCAGGTTAATCTATAAATTCAAATGAAACATACTGCATTTCGGATAATTTATCTGAAATGCTTTCTTTTTGGGCTAATTTTAAAGATGCAGTGAGGATGCAGTTTTCATTAGCATCAAAATTCAGAACTTTAGCATCAAATTTGGAAAGCAGGGTAAAAATAGTATTCTGCTGATTGAAGTTGAACTGTATCTCAATTTCTGTTTCAAGCTCTTTTGTGATGATATTGGCCTCTTCCAATGTGATCTTTGCACATTCTTTATAGGCTTTTACAAGCCCTGAAACCCCGAGTTTTGTTCCGCCATAATAACGGACCGATATAACCAGAACGTTGGTGATTTCGTGTGCTAAAAGCTGATTGTAGATAGGAAGACCTGCACTTCCTGATGGTTCGCCGTCATCGTTTGCCCGGTAGTTTTCACCTTCCAGGCCTATTCTGAATGCATAACAGTGATGGGTAGCCTTAGGATGCTCTGCCCTGATTTTCTCCAGTGCTTCCTTCAGCTCCCTTTCGTTATTGACCGGAAAGGCAAATCCGATGAATTTGCTTCCTTTTTCTTTCAGTAAAGTATTTTCTATGGGTTTTTCTATGGTTTTGTATTCGAACGTCATTACAGCCGGCTTTATCAATGCAAAATTATAAAATGCCTGATAAGTTACACAATAATCCAATAGAAAGAAGCCGTTAAAATTTTAACGGCTTGCTGTATCTTATAGTAAATTGTTCATGCTGTTATTCGCACAGGTCCGCTGGAATTAAGCATAAATAGGTTGTAGGTCCACAGAAATCCTGAGGACATCTGTCTCTGCATCTGGTCGGTTGTCCGTTAGGTAATGTGCAGGTTACAAATGCCCCGCCATTAATGCTCTTTAGCCCGATTCTTGAAATTTTCTTTAGATTTTTCATTTGATCACTATTTGGTTATATTTTAATTCACCTTAAAGTTAATTATTTATTTTAAATTAAAAATGGGATTTTGAAACAATTTTGTTATGTTAAATTGATGTATGATAATATTAAACCATTAAATAGTAATATAAGGATTATGTTGAAGCTAATAAATAAGTCAGCCTTATATGTTTGGACGGTAAAACGAAATTGTGTTGTCTCTGAATGTTTTGATTTCATGAGGTTTTAAATCCAGTTCGGGTGCCTGGGTTCCATTTTCCAGTTTCAGACTTTCATTTCTGATTACAATAGCTTCATCCCAAAGGTTTTTATTGATAAACTGCTGTAAGGTATAGCTTCCGCCTTCTATGATGATGGATTGTATCTGTTGCTTATAAAGAGCATTTATCAGATCCTGCAGGAAATTTTCTTTTCCGGTTTTTATAAATTTAATGTTGTTTTCAGTACCTTCTTTTTTGCTGTTGATTACCAAAGTCGGTGCCTCATCATTATAGATTTTGAAATTTCCGGATACTTTCAGATCAAAATCAATGAGTATTCTTATAGGATTTATTCCTTCAGCATTTCTTACTGTGAGGCTCGGATTGTCATTTAAGGCAGTCTGTGTCCCAACCAAAATAGCATGTTCGTCGGCTCTTAGTTGATGTACAAATTGGTTGACTAAAGAATTTGAAATGGCTGTTGGTTTAAAGTCTTTATCTAAAAATCCGTCTCCCGATTCTGCCCACTTCAGGATAATGTAAGGTCTTTTCTTTTGATGATAGGTGAAAAATCTTCTATTCAGTTCAATACATTCCTTTTCCAGTACTCCTGAAACAACTTCAATACCCGCATCCTGAATGATTTTTTTTCCTTTCCCATTCACTTTATCATGAGAATCCATAGCACCTATAATTACTTTTCTGAAACCAAGTTCTTTAATTTTTAAAGCACATGGCGGTGTTTTACCGTAATGGGCGCAGGGCTCCAGTGAAACATAGATCGTAGATTCGGGTATAAGATCTTTGTTTTCGACAGAATTGATTGCATTAATCTCAGCGTGGTTTTCTCCGGCTTTATGATGGTATCCTTCCCCGATAATCTTTCCGTTATGGACAATCACGCTGCCTACAACAGGATTGGGGTAAGTTTTGCCCAATGCTTTTTGAGCGAGCTCAATGCATCTTTTTATATATAATTCGTCGTTGTTCATAAAGTAAAAAGAAAAGCGAAGACAAATTTCTTTGCTCCGCCTTTTTTTGTATTATTTAGTTAATTAATCTCCGGCAATGATATTGTGAAGATTCTGCTTTAAGGTTTCCAGATGAGCCTTCTTATCGTCGATGGTGTTGAATGTATCTCTCAGAAGAGGATTTTCTCTTGACGGTTTGTTGAAGAATGCGAGGTTGTTTTCCAGTTTTACAATTTCACCTTCAAGATCAGAAATCTGGCTCTTGATCTTTCTGGCCTTGTCTGTAAGCTGGTTTTCCGTTAAGCCTTCTTCTTTCAGTTCAAGCTCATTGATCTTATTCAGCTTCAGCTTTTCTCTTAGCGTTCTGTTGAATTCGGTATTGATTGAGATTTTGTCCCTTGGTACTTTCCCGATGTTGTTCCAGGCGGTTTTTATTGCTTCTATTCTTTCAATACTGCCTTCGTCATTGGATACGGTTTTCAGATCTTCCAGAATTTCTTTTTTCTGCTTATAGTTTTCTTTCCAGTTATCGTTGGAAGCATTGTTTTTCTCTCTGTAATTGTTGAAGAATGTGTTACATGCATCACGGAATTCGTCCCAGATTTTATTGGTCATGCTCTTAGGAACGTGCCCGATTTTTTTCCAGTCTTCCTGAAGTTTTTTGAACAGAGGAACGGCGATATCCCATTCTTCATTATTCATATTGTCCTGCGCAGTCTGGATGAGCTTTAATTTCTCTTCCAGATTGGTTTGCTGGGAACCTTTGAGAGATTTATAATAGTTATTCTTTGTTGTATTGAAAGCTCTGAGTGTTGTTTTGAAATCATTCCAGTTCTGATTGGAAAGTTTTCTTGGAACGCTTCCTGTTTTTAAAAACTCTGTACGAAGGTCCTCTACTCTTTTGATAGAATTCTGCCAGTAGCTGTGGTTAGGAGTTTCGGAAGGCTCAGACAATTTCTTGATTTCTGCGATGATCTGGTTTTTCTTTTCCAGATTATCATTCTGTTCACCTTCAATAGCTGCAGAGAGTTCAGATTTTCTTTCGTGAATCTTGTTGGAGATCTCTTTGAACTCTTCCCATGTTTTTTCACGGAATTCTTCTGCTACAGGCTCAGCTTCTTCTTTCCAAAGCTTATGAAGATATTGAAGTTCATTCAGGGCTTTCTGAATTACAGGCTCACTTTCCAGTTCTTTAGCACGCGCAATGATGTGCTGTCTTTTCTCTAAATTATGGCTGAATTCCTGCTCCAGAAATTCTTTATTCAGGTCCAGCATCTGATAAAACTGGTTCAGATGGTGGAAGTAATTATTATTAAGGATCTTAAATTCAGATTTTGCAACCTGGCCTGCTTTTGACCATTCTTCTTTGATTTCACGGATGGATTTGAAGAGGTTGGTTCCCGGTTCGGAGTTAGTATAAAGGTTTTTAAGTCTTTCTATGATACTCTGGCGGTGATCAAGATTTTTTTTCTGCTCTTCATCCTGAGACTTCTGGTAGTTGTCATGTTTTTCCCTGAAAATATTAACCAGAGCGGAGAATTTGGACTGTAAAGGATGCTCGTAGCTGAAGTTTTCAGGAGGATTCCCACCTTCTACATACTCATGCTTTTTGTCTTCCACTTCATCATGAATGTAATGACCTGCTTTTTCTTTTAACTGATTGAATCTTTTGAAATTCTCGCCGGCATTCACCGAGTTGATGATGGTTTCCATTTCTTTTAAAGCATCGGCCAGAGAAATATCATCAGCATGATCTCCTTCCAGGTGTTCTGCGTCATCTTCATGAGTACTTTCACCATGAGGTACAGGTGTTTCGGATGTTTCTTCTTGAGATACTTCGTTAGAATTTTTGTTTTCTTCGTTTTCAGAAAGATTGTTTTCTGTAATCATAGCAAATCTTTTATGTGAGTGGCGTTAATATCCTTTTGTATATAGCAGTAAAGCCAATTAAGGTACTAATTTAGTTTATTTTTTTTGAAAATTCCAAATTTCCCAAGCTTTTTCTGCTTGCTGTTCAAGCATATAATAACCATTGACTGTTTTGGCTCCTTTTTCGGAGGATTTAATGATGAATTGGGTGTAGTTCGGATTGTAGATCAGGTCAATAATCAGGTGTTCCGGGGTGATTCCTTCAAAAGGGAATTCCAGGCAGTCTTCTACATTTGGGAATGTACCTACAGGAGTACACTGGATGATGATCTTATGGTCGCGGACCGTCTCGCTGTCCAGATTTATGAAATTGATTTCTGTATTTCTTGAAATGGTAACGGATGGAATTCCATGTTTATCCATAATATATTTCACGGCTTTTGCGGCACCTCCGTTTCCCAGAATCAATGCTTTGTTCTGATGGGATTTTTTGTGGAGCAGAAGTGTTTTTTCAAAACCAAAAGCATCAGTATTATAACCTGTTTTTTTACCATCTCTGATCAGAACACAATTGACAGCACCAATCTTTTCAGCTTCGTCGCTGAGCTCGTCAAGATAGTCAACAACCTTTTCTTTATAAGGAATAGTAACATTGAATCCTAAAAGTTCAGGATCATTCAGGAGGTTTTCTACTTCATCAATTTCATTGAGGTCAAAAATATCGTAGGTAAAGTCTTTCAGCATCAGCTTCTGGAACTTGTCTTCAAAGAATTTTTTGGAAAAGGAATAGGAAATATTCTTTCCTATCAGTCCTAATTTTTTATTGGAATCCATGTATCAAAAATAAAAAAAAGACCGAATAAATCGGTCTTTATTATCAAATATTTTTACGGTTTAGTCTACCATGAATTTTGTAGAGAAACGGTCTGTTTTCAAGATATAGTTTCCTTTAGTAAGTTCTTTAATATTGATCTTATTGGAGTTTTTGAAAGGATTTGCAATTACTTCTATCAGTTTTCCTGAAAGATCATAGATCTCAGCTTTTGAAATTTTGCTTAAGTTTTCACCTTTTACAAATAATTCATTGTTTTTTACCGGGTTAGGGTAGATGGTGAATTCAGAATTGTCTTTTTTAATGTCAGAAATTCCCAGCGAACCGAAACATGTCCATGTAAGGTCATCTATGGCAACTCTGTTTGAACCAGGGTTACTAATCTTAATAATTGCATTTCCACTGATATTTGCGTTAACTGTTGTCGTAGTTACTGTTGTGCTGTATGGAACAGTTCCTATTACAGTCCCATTAACTTCAATATTTAAATTACCATTTGAACCCGTCGTGAATTTTCGTTGAGTGGTTATCGTTATAGACTGTACTCCTCCTGAAATTGTAGAACTTGTTAAATCTCCACCTTGAATAGTAATTGCTCTTCCGTTAATGGTCTGGTCTGTTCTTGCAAAGTTAGCTGTCCATGAAATATTATTGTTTGTCCATGTTCTTGTTAAATATTGGGAATCTGATGCCGGAATATTCTCAAAGTTTTCTGTTCCGCAGCTGGTATTTCCAGGCTGTCCTGCCAGCGTAGTTCCATTTGCATTGTTACTTGGTGGAGAAGAGTTTCCTGAAGCATCTTTAGCAATCACGTAGAAAGTATAAGTGGTAGACGGTGCCAATCCCTGAACAGTAGCAGTAGTTCCTGAAACCGTCATTTTGAATACTCCGTTAGCATATACATCATAACCTGTAACCCCAATATTATCCGTAGCAGCTGTCCAGCTTAAAGAAATGGTATTCGAAGTGGGATTTAGAGTAATAAGGTTTGTTGGAGCGGTAGGAGCCTGGGTATCTATAACCGGTGCTCCCCAGATTTGTTCAGCATAAGAAGGGTTGTCTATAAATGGATTTCTGTTTCCCTGATACGTATATGATGCGTTGTTTCTGGAAATCTCTTCAGGAGAAACTGGATCCATTACATGCCATGCCAAAAGCTGATTCAGTTCCCATGTCTGAAGCCCAGGATATGTAGATCCACCCAGCATATTTCCGGTACTGAAACCTGGAAGTTCAGCTTCATATCTCGTTACAAAATAGAAGATCATTCTGGCTACGTCACCTTTAAAAGCATCAATGGGCTCAAAAACGGTCCCTCCATATCCCGGTGATGCTGAATTTCCAAGTTTAGATCCGTTATCTGATGTAAAAGAGGCAGTTTGTACTTTACCAAAAGGGTAGTTTGATCTCATCCCATTCACCTTTCCATCGGTAGCACGGATGAAATGGATATCTGATACCATTGGACCGGCCGAACTGAATAAGCTTTGAGGTACAATGTGCTCTCTGTTGTAGCAGTCACCTTCACTGTTATAACCACTGCTGCCACATTGATTTGTACCTACAGTATATGCGTAAGAATCCGGCCCGTTAGGGTTTTCTGAATAAATATCCAGAATAGTTCCGTCATTTTCGTAGAAAAAGTCACGGTCAGTCGTTGCGTAGCCTGTCCACAGGCCGCCGTAACCATGGTCCTGATGTCCTTGTTTAATTATATTTTTAAGAGCCGTTTTAAGTGGGGCACCTGTATGGCCTGCAGCATTATCATAATAACCGGCAGGAGCCTGAGCTGAAGCGAAAATAAATACAGCACTCAGCAGAAAAAAAGATAAAATTCGTTTCATTTAAAAAAAATTGGGCCGTAAAGGTACAAAAAATTGAAAATGAAGCTGATTTTATTTCAAATAGAATATATTAACTTTTAGTAATATAGTCTTTGCTGATTTTGGAAAAAAACCAGGAAATAATGACTCCGAACAGTGAGGCGGTAAACGCGACGATAAGGTAATTTTTTCCAACAATTTTTACAGGGAAGGGAAGTATCTCATTGGCTCTGAAAAATTCTGTATAAAGTTGGAAATAGCAGAGCAGAGTTCCTGCAATCAACCCAGAAATCACTCCGGAAATCACGATAAGAAGTCCGGTATAGAAATAGGTCATTCTTAAATGGCTGATCGGAAAGCCAAGTGAAATAAGAGACCTTGACTGTTCTCTTTTGTCAAGCTGAAGAATGATGATTGCTCCGGCCAGATTGAAGGTTGTAATAAAAATCACAAGTGCAAAGATGAGATAGATGAACAGTTTTTCTGTATTGATCATCTTCCAGAACGCCGCATTTTCTTCTTCCTTAGTTTTTATTTCAATATTTTTTCCCAATGAATTAAGAAGGTTCTGTTTTACAGCATCAGCATTTTCCGGGTTTTTTAATTTGATTACAATATGGTACGCTGATTTTTTTGGTAGACTGAGTAATTCCTCGGTAAGTTCTATTGGGGCAATGATATAACTGTCCAGCTGCTCTTTTCCCGGAAAAACTCCTGTCACAACAAAATCTCTTTTATTATAGATGTCTTCCTCTTTGTTAATGATGCCGGTTCCGGGCTTGGGCATAAAGATTGTAGCGTAGTTGCTTGTAGAATCTATGGGAATCGATAGCCTGTTGTGCAGGTTGGTTTCCATCAATACTTCATTGGAAAATTCGAAACTTGGGTAATTTCCATAGAATACATCTTTATCAATAGGATTCACTTTTGTATAAGCAGAATCCACTCCTCTTAAATAAGCAATATCACCTTTACCTTTATAGTTAACATACACTTTTTCCTCAATCACGCGGGAAAAACTGCTGATTGCCTTGTTGTTTTTTAAAACTGTAGTGATCTTATCCAGATCTTTCACTGTTTTTCCTGAAGTACTTTTCAGGGTGAGATCTGCATGAAGGTTTGAAATCAGGTCTTTGTTCAGGGTCTCGAGGCCCGAAAATACTGAAATAATTACAAACATTGCAGTCACAGCAACCGTCATGGCCCCTACCGAAAGCCACGTGATGAATGTCACGGCAGTGCTTCCCTTTTTAGCCAAAAGGTATCTGGATGCTATGTAAAATGCAATATTTTTCAAGATTTATAAAACAGGATTGTCACCTTCGCCTCTTAATTCTCTTTCTAATTTTTCAACATCATCAAGAGCGGTGTCCAGATAAAAGTTAAGCTGTGGAATTATACGTACCTGTTTTGCCATTTTCTGGCCAATAAAATTTCTGTACTGAGGTTTGTTTTCTTCAATCTCTTTCATCACCGCGGAACGGAATTCCTGCGGGAAAATGCTTAAATAAATTTTAGCAATACCCAGATCTGCTGATATTTTTACGTCTGAAACGGATACCAGTATGCTCTGCTTGCTTTCTGAAGCCTGTTTGCGGAAAAGCTCTGCGAAGTCTTCCTGGATGATCTGTGCTACTTTTCTTTGTCTGTTACTTTCCATAAGTTATGCAAATTTAGTACTTTTGTTTGAATTGATACCTTTGAAATTCAGCTCCGGTATCAAATTTACGATTTAATTATATTTATTACTACTTATGAAGCTAGAACATATTGGTATTGCCGTAAAATCTTTAGGAGTCTCTGATGATCTTTTTGCCAAATTATTAGGAAAGGAATCTTATAAAAAAGAAAGTGTAAAAAGGGAAGGGGTTGTCACTTCTTTTTACGGAACCGGAGAAAGCAAAATTGAGCTGCTAGAAGCCAGTAATCCTGAAAGTCCGATCTCAAAATTTATCGATAAAAAGGGTGAAGGTATCCATCACCTTGCATTTGGTGTAGAAAATATCCTTGAAGAGATTGAAAGATTAAAAAAAGAAGGTTTCCAGTTTATCTCTGAAGAACCCAAAGAAGGTGCTGATAACAAATTAGTTGTCTTCCTGCACCCAAAATCTACGAATGGTGTGTTGGTAGAACTTTGTCAAGAAAAGCAATAAAAAGTTTTGTAGTGAAAGAAATTTTGCTATTTTTGCAATCACAAAATTTAACCAAGTTTTGAGGTCCTATAGCTCAGTTGGTTAGAGCACCTGACTCATAATCAGGTGGTCCCTGGTTCGAGCCCAGGTGGGACCACTTTTATAATCAAGCACTTACAGAAATGTAGGTGCTTTTTTTATTTTTTGACTGCAACAATACTGCAACATTTTTGTATTTTAGCTTTAAATGGAAAAGGAGAAACTTTTAGCACTAAACGAACTCCAAAACTTTATGACATACTCCAATGTCGTAAAGTTAAAAGACCAGTTTATAAAGGAAAAAATAGACCCAGATGAATCTTATCATTCAATCGACTCTGAAAAAGGAGAATTTGAATATTATCATTCAGATAAAGCAGAATTTGTATGGATTAGATTTGAAACTGAGTTAAAAAAGTATTTAGAGCGGTTAATAAGTTCTCTAAAAGTAGATATTGATAATTCAATTTACCTATATTCATCTAATGAACGAAACAGATATTTTAAAAATGTATTTATCACTTTCGATTATATAAAAGATCATCAATCCGAGTTATTCAAGCTATTTCCTATTTGCTCCTTCCTTTTTGAAGAAATTAAAACCTATTTATCTGCTAAATATAATTTTCATCATTCTGATAAGCAGAATACTAATTCTTATTTTGGAGTTAAGCCATTTGTTAAAAGGTCAGACATTGAAAAAGTCTATGAATTTTTAATTGATAATGATTACTTAAATGAAGATATTACTTCTTATGACGATTTTTATTCTGCATTAAATGATTTGGATACATCCAAAACAATACGCTTTAATTGTCCTACCACTATAGCAAGTAAAATATTAAACGAAGTACAAAGGCTATTTAATGATCTTACTCCAAAGTCAATAGAAGAATCAGGAAGATTTATTACTAAAAGAGGAACTATCATAACAGCTCAGAATTTATATGCAGTTAAAAACAGAACTAAGGATAAATCGAGTAAAGACTACGTCCTTATTGAAAGCTTTTTCCAAGAGAAATTTTCTTTGTAGATAATCTCACACTTTTTCTCACACCTCACTCATACTTTCTGATTTCCACTTTTTACATGTACTAATATTGCTGTGTCAAACCAATGCAAATTGTGCGCACAAGCAGCATTATAAATATAGTTAAAATGGAAACAACTTCCCAAAAGGAAATTTTAAGCTTTAAAGAAGCACTCGGATACTTGGATGTATCAAAAAGCTTCCTTTATAAGCAGACCTCACAGAGAACAATCCGGTATTTCAAGCCCAATGGAGGTAAAATCTACTTCAAGAAAACAGATTTGGATAGCTGGATGCTTCAAAATGAAAATAAAAGCAAGGAGCTTTTAGAAGACGAATTATTTAACAAATTAAAAGTGAGAAAAGATGTATAAGAAATTAGAAAACTATTCAATAAATCATGAAGGTGAAGTTAATTTTCATGAATTTAATAAAAGAATTTTAAGAACTATTGAAAGCCTTTCAATTACTGAAATTGTGTCTAATAGCTACTTATATGAAGTAGATCAAAAAACTAATAAGGGTATTCGTATTTCTTATTATCCAAAAAAAATTGAAATTTCAATTTTTCCTTCAAGTAGTAAATATGACTATAAACTAGCCGATATTCTGGTTAATTATTTAGCTTTTTATTCAAATGGATTTTTATTAAATACTTCACCGAAAAGTAAATTTAGTCTACCTTATGATGATAGAATGAAAAATGATAATCGTGGGTATTTTATCATTCCAAAAGTTTCAGAAAATATCACTACTAAAATATTAAAAGGATAAGATTATGGAAAAGATTAAAATAAATGAAGGAATCGCTAATGATCTTATAGAGGAATCGGTATATCGCAGATTACCTCAAATATTACAAAACATCACGCAACCGTTTACAGGACGTGAAAGAGATATTGTATTAACATCAGCTCTAGGAGTATTAAGTACTTGTTTACCCAATATTTACGGAATTTATGATGGAGATAAGATTTATCCTAATGTGTATGTGATGATTATTGCTCCTGCGGCATCAGGTAAGGGTGTGATGAACAAATCAAGGATTTTAATTGATAAAATTCACGATAAAGTACTAAATGATAGTATTAACATTCAGAAAGACTGTAAAGAAGAAAAAAAGAAATCGAAAGAAAAAAAAGGCTCTGATGATTGCCCATCATTAGAAATCAAAATAATGCCAGCCAATATTTCCACGGCAGAAATGTATACTTATATGGGCGCTTCCAATCATGGGGTGCTTATTATAGAATCAGAAGCAGATACCATGAGCAATATGCTCAATAATGACTGGAGTAATTATTCTGATATATTAAGAAAATGTTTTCACCATGAGCCTATTTCAATCAGCCGGAAAATGGAGAAAATATTTGAAGATATTAAAGAGCCAAAGCTGTCATTAGTAATGAGTGGAACACCGGAACAATTAAAAACATTAATTAAATCCAAAGAAAATGGTTTGTATTCGAGGTTTATTGTATACACGTTTGATGAAATAAGCCAGTTTAAAAATGTATTTTCGATTAGCACCAGGAACAATAATGCTGTATTTGAAGAAGAAGCGAAACAAGTATTTAATCTTTATGAAGCACTAGCAGGTTTAAAAAAGGAAGAGATAGAATTTAAGCTCACTGAAAATCAGGTAAGAAAGTTTCTAAAAGAACTTACTGTTATGCATGGGGTAATACTGGACTTTCATCCTCAATCTTTTATATCCAATCTCAATAGACATGGACTTATTTTATTCAGAGTAGCCATGATATTAACAGCTTTACGTAATATTAACAATATTCCTGTTACTGGTAAAGAATTAGTTTGTTCCAATATGGATTTTATATTAGCGTTAGAGATAACAAAGGTTTTTCTAAAACACTCATTGGTTACTTATAATACATTTGATGACGGTATATTGTCAGAAAATGATGAAAAATTATTATTTGGACTGCCTTTTCAATTTACTAGAGCCGAAGCTATTAAGCTAGCAGAAATGCATAATATACCTAAAAGAACGATGGATGATAAGCTCAAACAATGGAAGAAAAAATACATTATTACTCCCATAAGGCAAGGGCTTTATAGACGTAATAAAAATTTCATGTAAAAGACGTAAAAGTTGCAGTTTCTGCAATTCCAAAAAGATTGCACTAAAATCAGCTGCCCAATTTATTAAACATTCCATTGGGCAGCTATTTCCTTAACCTATTTAAAAGATAAAAATAATGAATACAAGTATAAAAATTGTACTTGACAGTAGACCTATGTCTAATAATTTGTACACAGTATACCTTAGAATTATCAAGGATAGAAAAAGAAAAAATATAGCTTTAGGTCTAAAGTGTAGGAAAGAACACTTCGAAAATGAACAGTTTCTTAAAGGTCATCCAGACTATAAAGTCGAGAACGACTTACTTATCAGCTTCAAAGCAAGAGCCAATAAGATTATAAGGGACTTTCAAAACGAGGCCAAAAACTTCAGTCTTGATGAGTTTGAAAAGAAATTCAAAGGTAAATCTGACATTAAGAATTGTAAAGTATCTGATTTTTATGATGAAATTATTGAAGAGTTTGAAAGATCTGGGAGAATGGGCTATGCAAAAGCTTTTAAGGATACCAAAATCTCTTTCTTAAAATTTACAGGAAATAAAATAGTATTTAGTGATATTACTACTGTACTCATTGAAAAATACGAGGTCAATTTACGAGAGAAAGGGAATGAAAGTGGTGGAATTAGCTTTAAAATGAGACATTTAAGAGCCTTGTTTAACATGGCAATTAATAGAAAAGTCATGTCAAAAGAAAACTATCCATTTAGGGAATATAAAATTTCTAAACTTAAAGCTGGGAATAATAAAATCGCTCTTAGTATAGAAGATTTTAAAAAAATTAAAAATGTCGATTTATCAAAATTTCCACATTTACATGAAGCTTATAATTACTTTATGTTTTCAGTATACACAAGAGGGATGAATTTCGCTGATATGGCTAAGTTAAAATGGTCAGATATTACAAACAATCGGATTTATTATAAAAGATCGAAAACAGGACATAGTTTCAATATTGAAATAAATGAAGGAATACAAGAAATATTAGACATATATAAAAGTCTGAATAGAGAATCTGGCTATGTTTTTCCTATCCTTCTAAAGGATGATTTAACTCCTAAACAAATTGCTGACCGTAAACACAAAGTATTAGCCAGATATAACGCTAAATTAAAGAAAATTGTAGAGTTAGCAGAAGTAGATAGAAGTATAACATCATATGTGGCTAGACATAGTTTTGCCACGATACTTAAAAACTTGGGAACAAGTGTTGAAAGAATTTCAGAAATGATGGGACATGGTAATATTCAGATTACCATGAGTTATTTGAAAGATTTTGAAAATGAAGAATTAGATAAAGAAAATCGAAAACTCTTAAACTTATAAGCAATGATTTATTTAATTCTGACGACAATTGTCAAATAAAGATATGAGGTTAGTTCCAATTTGGAATTAACCTTTTTTCATTTTGTTAATTAGTAATTAAACAAAGAATATTAACCATTAAATTTTAAAAATTATGCAGTTAAAACAATCACAACGCCAACAGGTAAAACTCAGATTAGGACTATCTGGAGCATCAGGGTTTGGAAAGACCAAATCAGCCTTATTATTAGCTTATGGAATGACACAAGATTGGAGTAAAATAGCTGTTATAGATACAGAAAATTCCTCTGCTTCTTTGTATTCAGATTTAGGGAATTACAACGTTCTCGATCTACAAGCACCTTACTCTCCTGAAAGATATATTCAGGCTATTGAATTGTGTGAGAAATCAGGGATTGAAGTAATAATTATTGATTCAGCGAGCCATGAATGGAATGGTACTGGTGGATGTCTTGATATTCACGAGAAACTGGGAGGAAGATTTCAAGACTGGGCTAATGTCACACCAAGACATCAGGCATTTATCAATAAGATATTACAGTCAAGCTGTCACATTATTACTACCACCAGGAGAAAAATAGACTATTCTTTAGATGTTGGTAGCAATGGTAAAACCAAAGTAGTAAAACATGGAACTAAAGAGATAACTAGGGACGGTTTTGAATACGAGCTGACCATCAATTTTGAATTAGTGAACGAGAACCATTTAGCCAAGGCAAGTAAAGATAGAACAGGACTATTTATGAACAAGCCTGAATTTATTATTACCTCTGAAACAGGCAGAATAATTTTAGAGTGGTGTAGTTCCGGTATTGCAGAAACTGCAAGTTTTGCAAGCTCTTCTGAATCCTCTGTCACTTCTCCGAACTCAACAGATTATTTTAGTCCTTGTGATGCACGCTTCCCGAAAGAACATGGTGTTAACAGCAGCACCAGTAAGGATAGTATCCTGTATAAAATCAGCACCAGTAATACGATTGCTGAACTTTTGGCTATTTACAAACAGTATCCGGAATATCAACAGGAATTGAAGCCTGAGTACGAAACAAGAAAATCATTTTTAATCAAATTATCCAATCCTCAAAACTTTTCAACCAATGGACACTATTAATAAAATCAGACCAGCTGCATTAGAAGAAGCATTTAAACTTAGACCAGCACAGAATATTAAAGAGATTTCTTTGTATGAAAGCAGGATGAACAATGACGTCCATCACCATTCAAATCAGGGTTATTTTGTTCCTGGTACTGTTTCAACTGAAGTAGAATCAAGAGAACTGGAAGAGATAGAGCAAAGTAAGGAGTATCAAGAATTTGATAATTCTCTTCAAAGAATTGAAGTTCACCAGGAGCTCAAACCAATGGAAGTGATACAATATGAACATACCCCCTCATTGAAGCCAATACACAAGCGGTCAATCTCTACCATTTGAAGAATGACTGCATAATACCAGTCTTCAGCAAGGATAACGAAAAAACAATTGCACACCAAGAATTTATCGATGTGGTGATGAATGCAGCACAAAAGGTATTTCCTATTCAAAGTATTACAGAACCGGAGATAAGAGTATCGCACCAGATTAAAGGCAGAACACCAGATGCCATACACTTAAATGTAAAAGATTTATTGGATCACCAAAAAACTATTTATTACGAAAGAATGGCATTTATTATCAGGATTCCTGGTATCACTGATATAGTAAATGGAAATGAACTATCTCTTACAATAGGTGGTGTCAGAAGTTATAATCTGGAAAATCTTTACAATAAGAAAACATTGGAGCGAATTAAGTTCTTCATTGGTTTTCAGAACCAGGTGTGTTGTAATTTATGTGTATCAACAGATGGATTTAAGGAAGATATGAGGGTATCAGGAACTCAGGATTTGTATTCCAAAGCATTGGAAGTAATGCAGAATTATAATGCAGAGCTTCATTTAAATGAAATGAAAGAACTTACTCATGATTCTCTCTCTGAACATCAGTTTGCGCAGCTTATAGGTAGAAGCAGGTTGTATCAACACTTACCAAAACCGGAAAAACAAAATATTCCATTGCTCAATTTTAATGATAGTCATATTAATACAATGGCAAAGGATTATTACGAAGATAAGAACTTTTGCAGACAGGAAGATGGAAACATCAATTTGTGGTCAGTGTATAACCTCTTCACACAGGCTAATAAGTCCTCATATATAGATACTTTCCTGGATAGGAATCTGAACGCTTTTGAATTTAGCAAAGGTATTCAGAAAACGCTCAATGGTAATTCCAGTTACTATTGGTTTTTGAGTTAAAGTTCTGCCTCATATAAGTATGGGGCAGTTTTCTTTATTGTTTGCGTAGGTTATTTTTGAAAAATATTTTGTAAAATTGCTTAATTCTAATAATCAGTATTTTGAACTAATTGTGAATTCTTAAAAATTTGATTTCTGTAGAGATAAAAATTAAATTCTCAATTAGCCTACTGAAAAATTGGAAATGTAAATACTAATAACTTGAACTATATGAATTGTTTACTTTGTAAAGAAAATGAAGCAAACCAAACGGGATCACATATTTTTACACATTCTCTTATTAGCAAGTGTATAAATGAACAAGGTAAGAACGGTAGGGACAGAGAGATAATGTTTGGTTTCTCTCAATCTGGAGAAAAAAGTCTTTTCGTTGGAAGAAAAGTGCTACCTGATAATTTGGCTGAAGTCTTAGGTCGTGAATTGACTGATGACGAAATTGAAAATAATACTAACGGTGCCGTTGTTGACAATATATATTGCTCAAATTGTGAAAAACTATTCGGTATTATTGAGAGTGATTTTTCATCAAAAATATTAACAAACATTCGTGATAATGGTATTTATAGTTATGAATATCCAAACAATATTCTTATAAGACTTTATTTTTATATACAGATTTGGAGAGCTTCGTCATATAGCTATAATGATTGGTGCTTGCCTAATAAAGCTATTGAAGAAGATTTAAGAAAATATATTTACGAGGGATGTTTAGGGTATGAGAAAGGTTTGAGTGGATCTTTTATAAAAGAAATTGTTAAATATCCACTTATAGTAAATTATTTGGAAACACCAGAAGAGGAATCCAGCTCCAATTTAATTTTTATTCCAAAAACAAATAATCCTTTTAGATTCTTTTTGTGTGATTTTGTAATTGAATTTTTTGAGGATTCAAGTAATAAACCATTATTCTCGGAAATCCAGAATTACCATGGGTTAAATGACGATATATCAGAAAAAGATATTAACTATTATGAAGATACATTTATAATAAGAAATATAGCTAATACAAAAAGAAAAAAAATTATTGACTCCTACTGTAAGGAAGAATATGTTGTAGGAGAAATCAAGAGAATCCAAGATTTATTTGTAACTGAGTACAAAAAGATTAATAAAAGAATTCCTACCGACGAAACTATAGCTAAATTTTCTCTTGAAATAGCTTTTGGTGCAGGTGAAGTTCCAACGTTTCAAGCACTATCAGATGAAAGAATAGAAACAGTAGTAAAGAAATATATAGAATTTTAAGTCTCAAACTCAATAAATACCGTATTTTTACGGATTATTTTTTGATATATTTTTAGGAAATTTAAAAACATTTTTTTCAATTGGGAATTGATGTTTTTTTGTATTGATAAAAGGTATATTTTTGAACAAAACATAATTACGGAATCCCGTAATTATGTGGAGATTATAAGTATTAAATTTGTTAACTAAGGTTTTCACTTTAAAATGAATAAATTAAAAGCGGTAGATTTTTTTTGTTCCGGAGGAGGAATGAGTTATGGAATGCAAAGTGCAGGGATACAGATTCTTGCTGGAATAGACTTTGATAAGAATTGTAAGGAGACTTATGAAGCTAATATAGAAGGCGCTGAATTTGTCCATGCCGATGTATTTGATTTAAAAGAAACTGAGCTTGAAAATAGACTTTCATTAAAAAGAAATGATGATGAACTTGTTTTAATTGGTTGCAGTCCTTGTCAATTTTGGAGCATAATTAATACAAACAAAGCAAAATCTGAGAAATCAAAAAATTTATTAGTAGAGTTTTCTCGATTTGTTAAATATTTTCGTCCTGGATATGTTGTTGTTGAAAATGTTCCGGGAGTGTTACGACGTAAAGAGGAAAGTGGCTTAAATGGTTTTATTGAGTGGTTAAAAAGTAATGGTTATGAAAATCCTCATTTTAAAGTCCACAATGTGAATGATTATGGAGTTCCTCAAAACAGAAAAAGATTTACTTTGATAGCTACTCGTATATCTCAGGATGAGATTAAACCTATAGAGATGGAAGGTGAAAAACCTTTAGTAAAAGATGTTTTAGGGGTAGGAAATGGGTTTCCAAAAATTCAGCCTGGACATAAAGACGAATCAGAATTTCTTCATTCAGTTCCTAATATTAGTGAAATCAACAAAAAAAGACTTGAAAAGGTTGAAAAAAATGGGGGGAACAGATTAGGCTTTGCAGATGATCCGGAATTACAATTGGATTGTTTTGTTGGTAAAGATGATTCTTTTAAGGATACGTTTGGTCGATTATGGTGGGACAAACCTGCTCCAACAATTACAACAAAATTTTTTAGTATTTCTAACGGTAGATTTGTACATCCCGAAGAAAATAGAGCTTTGTCAATTAGGGAAGGAGCAACATTGCAATCCTTTCCTTTAACATATAAATTCGATGGTACAAGTACAGCAAATATTGCAAGGATGATTGGTAATGCCGTGCCACCAAAATATGCAACGGCGATTGGTAAAGCGATAATTCAAAATTATAACAATGCAATTTAGAACAAAGGCTAGAGCTGTCGATTTATTAGGGAAAGGACAAATTGCTGATTTACCAACAGCAATTATAGAACTTTGGAAAAATGGCTATGATGCATATGCGGATAATTTAACTGCTGAAATTTTCCAAAAAGAATATGCTGATTTGGAAAATGATTTATTTCTTCTCACGGATGATGGCAAAGGAATGTCTCAATCAGATATATTGGATAAATGGCTTGTTTTAGGGACAGATTCTAAAAGTAGGGCCTTATTAGAGATTAAGCCAGATAAAGAAACACTATGGAAAAAACCTAGAGTTAAAGCTGGTGAAAAAGGCATTGGTCGTCTTTCCGTTGCTTTTTTAGGAAACCCTATGTTGATGTTGACAAAAAGAATCGGATTTCCTTTACAATTACTTTTTTTTGATTGGCGCTTATTAGAGAATTTTAATTTGTATTTAGATGATATTAATATTCCCGTAGCCTCACTAACATCAGAAAGTGATTTTGGCAAAATATTTCTGCAACTTAAAAAAGAATTTTTAAAAAACTTTGATAAGAAAGAAGATTCAGAAGGAAATATTATATGGGAAGATAATCAAGAAGAATTAAAAAATGAAATTATTAATTCAGTTGCAAAAGCTAAGCTTTCTGATAAAATAACAAATACACTTCTTAACAACTTTGATAATTTAAAAGATTCGCATGGTACTAAATTTTTAATATTTGAGCCTATTGATCAAATACTTGATTTGGCAAAGGAGAACCAGGATGATTTGAGAGAAAATAGAGATTTTATTATATCTAGTTTATCGGGATTCTTTAATCCGTTTATACTGGCAAAAAATGAAAAAAATAAAGTAAATACCTATTTTTATATACATCAAACTTTAGGAAAAGACAAAGAAATTTTTAATGAAGAAGCTAAGTTTTTCACAAAAGAAGACTACGATTTTGCAGATATTTTAATTGAAGGTAATTTTAATGGTAATGGGGAATTCAATGGATCGCTTAAAATCTATGATAAAGTTATTTCATATGATTATGATTCTAATAGAAGGAAGTTTAAAAGAAAATACTATGGAAATGTATTTATAAAATTAGGATATAGTCAAGGTAAATTAATAGACTCAAAGCTTAGTGAAACTGCTTTCAAAAAGATAAATGATAAAGTAACTAGAAATGGAGGTTTGTATATTTATAGAGATAACTTCAGAGTATTACCATATGGAAGGCCAAATGCGGATTTTTTAAAATTTGAAGAACGAAGAAATAAGCGTATAGGAACATATTTCTTTTCTTACCGTCGTATGTTTGGTTATCTTGGAATCTCAAGAGATGAAAACCCTGAATTAAAAGATAAATCCAGTAGGGAAGGATTAATTAATAATGATCCATATTCTGCATTCGAATCTGATATAATCGCTTTTTTTATTCAAGTTGCAAAAGATTATTTTTCAGATAAAGCTGAAGAATCTATATTCTTAGATGAAAAAAAGAAATTAAATGAGGAAAGCCAGGCTATTGCTGATGATAAAAAACGAGAAACAGAAGAAAAAAAATTATTTAGTCGTACTTTGTCTGCATATCCTAGCCGTTTTAAAAATTATGAGAAGCAATATCTAAGTATACTTAATGAAATTGAAAAAAAGATTAGTTTAGCAAATAGTACTTACAATGATATTGAAGATTTATTAGATGAACTACATAAATTAGATATAGAATTCGAATCTTTGCTTCCTGAAATGCCTAAAAGATATAAACCTACAGATTTACAATTAGATAGGCTTAATAATTATGAAGAGCAAATTTTTGCTTTTAATAAGAATGTTAAGAAAAGTAGTATTAAAGTGATGAAGAAGGTTAATGAAAAACTTGAACTTCATGAATTAAAACAAGCTTTTACAAAAAATGCTGAAGTCTATAGAAGTGAACTGGAAAGTATTGTCTTAGAGTATTCTAAAAGATTAAAAGTAAAGTTTCAAGATACTCAAAAAGAATATGAAGATCGTTCTTCAAATATTTTATCTACTTATAAAATAGCTGAAAATAATGCTATTGAACAAATCGTAACAAAGAAAGACATAGCAGAGCAGAGTAGAGCTTTAAAATTATTTTTCGATCAAAGAAAGGATGAATTAAATAAAACGTTAATTCCATTCATCGAACATATTGAAAAAATGAACTTCGATATTGATGAAGAGTTATTACAAGGAGCTTATAAAGCCAGATATGATCAAATGCTCCAACAATGGTCAATGATTCAGGAAACGGCACAATTAGGAATCGCTGTGGAAATTATTGATCATGAATTTAATGTTTTATATGCACGTATAAATAGATTGCTCGAAGATTTAGATGGCAACAATCTTTTTATTGAAAATAAACAATATTTACAACTTGAGAGTACATTCCGGACTTTGGAAGATAAATATGATCTTTTGTCTCCCCTATATAGAATAAACGGAGGCAGCATTAAAGAAATCCCTGGAGCTAATGTTATAAGCTATGTTAAAGACTTCTTTGGAAAACAATTGTCTGATGATAAAATAGAAATCACATATAGTAATTCATTTTTCAAACATATTATTCTAATTAAAGAACCAACACTTTATACTGTAATTATAAATATTGTTAACAATGCGATTTACTGGATGAGAAATGCAGAAAGGAAAGAAATTCGTTTTGATTACCTTAAAAACACCCAAGAAATACTGATACTAAATTCGGGGAAAAAAATAGAAGAACATCGACTTTCAAAAATATTTGGCCTTTTTCATTCTAATCGTCCAGGTGGTAGAGGCATAGGCCTTTACTTAGCTAAAGAAAGCCTTAACGAAAATTATTACGACATAGAAGCATCAAATGAACAAGAATATAATTATTTAGGGGGTGCTTGCTTTATTATAAAAACTTTATCAAAATAGTGACCATGACCAAAACTCAAATATATAACTCTAAAGCTCATAAAATTATTAAAGATTCTATAAAATCAGTTGTCTATATTGACGAAAAGGCATGGAATCCATTTGAAAATCGATATAACGATAGTATAGAGGAGCATGTAATTTCCAAAAAATTATATGATAATTTAAAAAGTGAGGGGATTAACCTTAATATCCATAAGTTTTCACCAGGTGAAGAAGATTTACCATTAGATAACCCTATAAAAAAGTACCTTTTTGATGATATTGACTTGGTATTACTAGACTGGGATCTAGATACTGACGCTTTAAATCATTCCGCATTAAAACTTTTGGATAATATTATTAAGCAACCACATATTCACTTTTGTTGTATATATAGTTCAAGTCCTGATTTTGATTCTATAATTAAAAAAATTGAGTCTTTTTTTTCAGGATATTCAAGAGAGCAACTGGATACTGTACGATCTATTTTCGAACATAATGATGATGTTGTAAATTTGGTTAAGCAAATTGATGTAAGTGCACCAGAGGGGAGGTTTATAGGACAAATAAAAGGTATTGATGCGACAATTTGGAATAATATTGTAGCGATAACCGATTTAAAAGACAAAAAAGCATTAATACCAATGGCTTTGTCAATAAATAATGGTTTACCAAAATCAGAGATTCCTTTAGGTTATTCTTCAGAGATTATTTCTAAAATAGGAGATGAATATAGCTTAATTATTAATAATACAATAATTTCAATTTTAAAGAAAAAGGTAAATAAGCCAACTCAATTAATTAAAAATTTTTCTAAGCATATATCAAAAGAGAGAGATAAAAGCTTTTTTAAAATTTTGGGATTGGACATGCAAAATGAATTTTCCAAAAAGGGAGCTTTCATAAATCCTGAGATTTTAAATATTTCGTTAAATACTTTTATGTTTCATAGGAAACAAATAAATTCATTAGGGGCTAAGCCTTCTTTTGATGATTTTTTAAAAGATTTATTGCTTGAGAATGCTAAATTGAACTTAACTAATACAAGTTTAGAGATGCTTGATGATGCTTTTTTAGATTCTTTCAAACCAATTATAAAGAATGTTAAAAATGAAAATTTGGCTTTAATAAATTGTTTTTATAATGGAGCCAAAATAAATGGAGATAAATTTTTGAATTTTGGCGATATACTAATAGATGAAAATAAAAATTATTACTTATGTATTACTGCACTATGTGATTGTATAATCAGAGATAACAAAAGTAATATATCTTTTAAATATTATTTTGTAAAGGGACAAAAGTTGAAATTAGAATCTGCATTCAAAAAAGGTGACGGAGGGTTTATTTCTTATATTAATGAAGAGATTTCAATAAATTGGAATAATGATGAATATATAAAACCTTTTCAATTATATATTCCTGAACCTGAGATTAAAAGTAATGCTTTAACGGCCTTTGATTGGTTAGACAAATGTCCGTTATCACTTTCGTTAAATTATGTATTTACTTTAAAGCAGAATTATGCTCAGCGTATAGCTAATCATGCATTTGGACATCCAGTACGTGTAGGTGTAGATTTTGTGAAGAAATAAGACCATATTAATCGGTTTTTAATTAAAAACCGATTAATTTCTGTTAGACTTGATAGATAAGTTGATGATTTTCTAATTCTTTATTTTTAATAATATATTTTCCTTCTCCCCAAGGTTTATTTATGAATTTTCTATCAATAAATTTATCAATATTAATAGCATCAAAAAGATAGTACCCAATTTGAGGATTACCTCTACTTAATTCGATTCTAGGTAAGTCATTAATCATGGTCGTTAGAAAGCCAACAATTTCGTCGTTGGTGTTATTATCATTGTACGCTTTATGTATCCAGCCTTGTTGAGTATTACACAACCAGCCTTTATTTGCAATACAAATACTACTAATAAGTGGCAGAGTTTCCCAGTTCTCATCTATATCACTATACATCTCTAAAATTTTTTCAGGTTTGTAATTTTTCTGGTTAATGTCAAACGTAAATAATGAATAATGAGGCTTTATAAAATGTGTAGGTATTGCGTAATTATTTTCATCATGTAGCGCTGGGGTACAGATTAATTTTTGGTCCAAATCATTAAATTTAGCAAAAGTATCTTTCAAATTCCTCATATTGAAAACTGATTTAACTTCAATAGTCTTTAATACTGACTCAATAGGGAAAAGTCCTAATTTATCATTTGTTGAAAAAAATATTGGAGGATGTAGATTTTTACTATATATGCATATGTCTATTTCACTTGATATATTGCCATCATAATCAATAATTTTACCATTACCGATAGAATAATTATTATTCAATAACGGTTCAAATAATTGATGTAAAACAATTTCCCGGAGTCTTCCGGTTAAATATGGATGTTTTAGCTGTATTGCTGATTTAGCATCTGATAATGCTTTTTTTATTTGTCCATCCAATATTGTTCTATAATAATCATTCATTATTCATGTTTTTTAAAAAAGTTTTCCATTTAAATTTGAGAGCATCTCCTGATAATGACTCAATTACTGTAGATGATAATTTTTGTTTATTATATTTTATATATTCTGAATTAATAAGAAGATCAGATACTATAACTTCAAACGTAGAAGGATTAATTGAAATAAGATTCAGATCGAATAAAGTATGAATATCAGCTCTTAATAGCAATCCATTGTTTGGATGGTGGTCGTTTTCTCCTCTATATGGCTTAATATGTGCAGCTTCTAATATGTCAACTACATTACATCCCGTTATAATACATGTTCGATTATATTTCTCAAGTAATTTCTTTCTGAAGCTTTGTTGCCCCCTTCTAAGCTTTATTGCTTGTAAAATAATCTCTCTTTCATCCTTCATTTTAACAGTATAAGGAGATTGTTCCTCTTTTACGTATCCTTGCTCCGGAGATAAAATATTATTGTAGGAATCCAATTGTAATTTTTGTTCAATGTCACCAAAAAGTTTAAATACTTTTGAATCTAACCGTTGCATGGACATGTTTTGATTGTAGCCCTTAGTATAAAACGGACGAATTTGTAAAAGATCTTCCCTTTGCCCTTTAAATGGTAGAAAAGTATTAAAAACAGCTTTAAACTTTGTTACAACTTTAGGTTCCTCTAGAGGAATATCAAATGCATGTCCTTTATTGCACCGGTATTTTGGAAATTTTGTTTTGCGTGAATCTATTGTTGTACTTGGACATTGAGGACATCTACGAATTATTTTTTCCCCTTTTGATATATCAATGTAAGCAATGCTTGCAAAACCAAGTATCTTTTTTTTATCTGTAATAATTGCAATGTCGTTTTTCTTAATTTGTTTTGAATTAGGAACCAGACTATCATAATTATAATACTCACTTATACTATCTTCGTAGCTATCAATAGTTTGAAATGACCTATCTACTTCCGCTACGGTTTTAAATATCCAATAATCTCTAGTCATGAAGGAATGATTTTTGTGGTATAATCTTACTCATAAACCCAAATATACAAATGTCTGATATATTTTCTGCGCAAAAACGGTCTGAAATAATGTCTAATATATCTGGAAAAGAAACAAAACCGGAAATATTAGTCAGAAAGTTTCTATTTGCAAATGGGTTTAGATTTAGAAAAAACGACAAACGTTTTCCTGGTACACCAGATATAGTTTTACCAAAATATAAAACAGTTATTTTTATTCACGGATGTTTTTGGCATGGACATGAAAATTGTAAAAAGGCCAAGTTGCCTGCAACAAGAATAGAGTTTTGGGAAGAGAAAATTTCTAAAAATATTTTAAGAGATTCGTCTAATTATAATGAGTTAAAAAAATTGGGATGGAATGTTTTAATAATTTGGGAATGTGACATTAATAATAAGGCTAAAAGAGAAATAACCTTTAGTAAATTATTAGTAACACTAAAATCTCAAATTTAAAATAGCATCTGTTATATCAATATTACACAAAAGATTTCTCAATTTATATTTCTTAACTAAAAGCTATCGCTTCCAACTTACTACTAATCTTATTTTAATTTTCAAAAAAATATCAAAATATATTTATTTTTTTGTGAGTCCCCCTGTATAATACCCCCACCGATTTTGGAGGGTGGAAGTATCCCCCCACCAGTAAAATAAAGAGAAAATTTCGCAAGCAGTAATACAATCAAGGTGATAGCTGATATACTATTGCTCATAATTCTTTTGTTCCTGGTGTTTTATCTAACTTAAAAATCAAAAACAATGGTAACAATTATCAACTACAAAAAAAGACAAAAAGAAGACGATTCTACATTCTATGTACTAGAAGTTCAGGGAGGTGTTGAAATGGTTATGAGCCAAACTACGGGACAATTCTATGCTACATCTAAGAAAGCTTCAATCACATCAACATTTGATGAGGTTACTTGTCAAGCTCTGATGGGTACTCAGATGCAAGGAAGTATTATTAAGCAGGAATGTAACCCTTATGAGTATACTGTTAAAGATACAGGGGAAGTGATTTTACTTCATCACAGATTTGTGTATTCACCGCAGGAACCAGGAAAAGAAAATACTGTTAAGGAACAGATAACCAATAGCTTTGCTAGTGATGTTGAATCCTTTTCAAGAAATGGAAAACATGTATTGACAGAAGCATAGCAGCTTCACTCAACATACAAAGTGCCAAAGTGCCGAATTTTTGTAAAACTTCAAATCTTAAAATTTAGAATCTGCTTACTTCAAAGTGGATCATGAGTAAAAGAAATAGTTTTCAAATATTCCGGCACTTTGGCATTTTTTAACCCTAGCATTATAAATATATGAATCAATTAATGGAAATATCAGTCAATTATAACACGACTAACCAACAAAGAGTAAGAATAACTAGCCATAAGGAGGCTTATGAATTAATTATTAAGAATTGGAATCTTAATATCATTGAATTTCAAGAAGAATGTAAAGTAATTTTAATGAATAAAGGAAATTTCGTTTTGGGTATTTTCGATGTTTCCAAAGGCGGTATAGATAGTTCAGTAGTTGATATAAGAATTATTTTAGCTGTAGCTCTTAAATGTAATGCTACTCAACTGATACTGGTACATAATCATCCTAGTGGAAGCCTCACGCCAAGCAATTCAGACAAAAACATAACTGAAAAGTTAAGTAAGGCTTGTGATTTACTGAATTTAACACTTTTGGATCATTTAATTATTACAAGAAACGATTATTATAGCCTTAACAAAGAAGATAATTTTTTATAGTTCAAACTAGCGCATGTACTACACAGATAGGACATATTTTGCAGTATTTATTGATTTTAAAATTTGTTTGGATTAGTATTAATAGCTGAAATTTATTTTTCTGGTAGCTCAAAATCTAAGAAATCTTTCATTGGAATTTCTAACCCTTCACTAAGTCTATATAACTGATAAATTGTAATATTAGTTTTGCCGGATTCCATTCTGGAAATATTAGTAGGATCAATTTCACCTCTCATTCTGCCCACCAGTTCAACCTGAGTGATACCTTTTTGTATTCTCAATTCCTTAATTCTTTTTCCTACGATTATTTGAATCTCAGATTTTTCCAACTTGACTTATTTGACAAGTCAAAGAAACTGGATATATTTGCCTGAATAAATGTCATATATGACAATTTTTAATTTAACATTTAAAATACACTATGAAAAAACTACTATTTATTACAGCCTTATTATTATCAATTTCAATGTTCGGTCAGCAAGCAGTTGATTCAATATATATTCCTCAATATGACAAAACGTTGGATGAACAAGGTTTTCAATACGTAACCACATCCGTAGACGGTAAAAGATATTATGTAAAGGTTGACAAGTCCCAGAAGCTATTTGATAAGACGATCATATCTGTAGATGTTTGGGTGAAGTATAACTATACCTCTAAAACAAAGGGTAAGAATGGAAAACTAAAGAAAATTGATACTGGGTATTACTTGGAGTATATGAACTTTGATTGCACTGGAAAAGCCTATACAGGAGGAGAAGTATTACAGTATAACTCTATTGGAAAACTTATTAATCGAGATGAAAGGTTCTCGAATATTACACGAAGAATTGTACCAGGTTCAGTAAGTGAAGGGCTATTTGAAGCTGTTTGTCATAAAATCAATTAATCTATATCATACATGGAATATTTACTTCTGATACTGGTAATACCAGTATTGATCATTGTTTCTGTCTTCCTAAGCTTGGTGTTAGGTAGCCTTATTCGTTTCATCAATGAAGGAGATCGTTTTAAAAGTCCTTTGGATGATTATAGACCAATGCCTATAGTTCTTAAAGATAAAGAGTTTTGGAAGACCTTATTAACAGGTTTTTTCGTCTATTTAAGTTTATTGATTATTGTGAAATGCTTATCAGATAATTGATTGAATATTTAATACCAAATTACAGGAATTGCAATAATTACATTCTTACATCCTAAAAATAAGATTAAGTTTCTGCTGCAACAATACTGCAACATTTTGTATAAAAGGATGAAAATGATTGAAATTGAATAAAAATTAGAATTTGATTAAATTATTGGAAACCAATTAAATGAAAAGAAATGAACGTAATTGATAAATATACTAGACTGACTCATAATCAGGTGGTCCCTGGTTCGAGCCCAGGTGGGACCACTTTTTAAATCAAGCACTTACAGAGATGTAGGTGCTTTTGTTTTGTGATGGGTAACACATAGGTAACACAATTTTTCCTATTCTAACTTTTCCTTATTTTTGAATATGAAAGTAATAAAGCCCCCTTTTCATTGTTATTCTCTAAAAATCTGGGTGGAGAAGTTTTTACTGTTGTCTGGTAGTTGCTGAATTTCGAGATATTATAATCTCTTACACTCCGAAATGCAATAAAAATTCCTGCAACGTTTGTCGGAGGAATTTGATAATCACTAAAAAAATAGTTCTAAAACATTATAATCATTATCTATAATTTTTGTGATGAGATCAGTTATAATCTAAAGTGATGTATTTTCAGTTTCCCTATCCGGCCATGCAAAGCATTCGGGATCATAACGATTTGTATCTACCAGGTAAAAAGTATTCAGACCTTGTATCAGACTGCCCCAGCCTAGGAACAATTGTTTTACCTGTTCCTGGTACTTCCCAAAATCAGGAAGATCTTCCTGTAAAGCAACAAGTTCTGCAAGATCATCATCATGAATTTTCATGGCTTCAGTCATGGCATCTTCTAATGACAAGTTATAGTTTCGCTGTAAGACGATAACGATATTCATAACTTCGGTATCCTTGCTGAGTTCTTTTTTCAATCCCTGGATATCATTCTGCCAGGCAATAATTCTGGACCATAGGGATCGAACACGTTGTATTACAGGATGGCGTTCTACCTCTTCTGTTAAAAAGGTGCAAAACTCTGCATCAACCAGATAGAAATAAGGAAATATTACAATTGAATATTCGCGGATTACTTTAAACAATGCAAGTGAAGGTACTGTTTGGGTTGCCTTATAAGTTGCCTCTTCTTGGGCACCATATCTTGTAACGGTGTAAAAAGTATCTGCCAAGCGTTTCATCCATTCATCAGGCATAAAAGCGCGAAATTCATCTCTGATTTTGGCGGCCTGGATGAAATAACCGGGATCTTCCGGAGTAAGGCTGTCCCCCCTGAATATTGCTACGAGTCGCTCGCAATATTTACTGACTTCTTCTTCGGTTGCATATTCAAGCTGATCATCAAATATGGTATGGAAAACGACATACCGATGCATAGGTGTTACGCGCTCATAACTTGCATAAGGATACATTCTTGCCGAACACCTGTGCAGGTTCATGCTCTTGTATCGTTCACGTATATTTTCAGATAAATATACATAATCAGTATCAATCCAGTTTCTGTAATCAATACCCATTTGTTCCACATTCGGATTGATTTTATCTGGCCAAGGGTAATAACCTTGAGGTAGGTAATTCGACGGGTTGTAATCTTCTGGTTTCATTTTTTTAAATTAAAGTGATAAATTGATGTTTGATAGTTTGGTGTTATGATAGAATATTTTTAATTTAAAAATATTCTTATACAAAGTATTATTGAACCTGATTCAGCTTTGCTTTTAGTTCTGCTGCTCCAGGAAATTCAGCTGCGGTATAACGATCCAGTTTTGTAGATATATTTTTCCATCCGCTCAGTACCATGCTCATATAATGTACCCAGTTGACTACCGCGTCCTGCCAGATCCCAAAATCAGGAAGATTGGCTTGTAGTTCTAAAAATTCTTTCAGATCTTCATTGTGAAGACGTAAATCTTCAATACAAGCTTCTTTGAGGGACATCTGCCGTTCGTGTTGGATCACTTTTACGATATTGTAATAAATACTGCCAGTTACTTCATCCTTTAGTACAGATTGTACTTCATTAAAAAAAGTAACCAGATGGCAGGCAAGTGTTTGCAGGCGAATGATTACTGGATGTGCGTGAATCTCCGGCGGAAGCACTATTCCTGTTTCTAACTCTGTAAGCTGTAGAAAGGGATAGAGGCAGATAGAATTTTCACGCAATGCAATACATTCGCTCACACTGGGATAGGCTTTATTTTTCTTGTATTTTAATTCCGTTTCTAATCCTGTAAAATACCTACTGATCATTTGCGTAAAACGGGCAACTGATTCCTGTGGGATAAATTCCAGGAGTTCTTCTCTTAAAGAAGCTAGCATAGGTCCTAAAGGTATTCCTGAATCCTTAGCAGTTATTTCACCTTTCAATATCGCAATAGACTGGGTGTGTACATACCCGATATCTTCCGGCTCACTTTCTTCATAGAGATCATCATTGTACAGAGTCCATAGCATTAACCTGCAGATGGGTTTGAACCGTTCAGGTGGTGCTGTTGGAAACCATTGGGCTGCAATATGTGCTGTTTTGGTTTTTTTGTACTTTTTCCGAAGGTCGGGGTTCTGCTCATACAACCAGAGATATTCTCCGTCGATCCATTGATTTTCAGTGATCTGTTGTAATTGTTCGGCATTGGGGTTTTTTAATGTAGGGAATGGGTACCTGAACTGCTGGCGAAGGAGTTCAAGGGTACTAAAATTTTCAGTATCCATATTGTGTGAGTTTTGGTTTAGTTTTACGCTAATGTATAATTTTATTTTTAATATTTTAGTGTTTTATTTCACATAATTGTTATTTATGTTAGAATACTCTAAGATTTATATATTATAGAATCTTAGATGGTAATTTATCTGTAAAAATAAATTAAGAATCTATTTGTTGGAATTATCACCTTTGTTATTACATGATTTTAATACTTTTAAAGTTTAACATCCTAGCAGAAGCGAGAAGCTTGGAATATCCCAAGAGGAGTTTGGTCACTTGGAGAAAGAGTGATGCAAAATATATTTATTAATATTTAACAGCAGCCCGTCTTACCTTTTAATAATAAGATGGGCTTTATTTGGTTTCAATCTCAATAAGTTTTTTCCCGTTTTCTCCTAAATAATGGGTAAGAAGCTTTTCATAAACTTTATAGCCTGTATCGGAATTGGTGAAAATGAGAATTCCCTGCTTAGTTTTTGGAAGTAAGAAAGTGATACATTGTGTTCCGGAATCTGAACCGCCATGAGAAATGGCAAAATCTCCTTTTCCGAGGTCATATATTTCGAAACCCAATCCAAAGTATTTGTTTTCTTTGGTTTTAACCTGCTTTTTGAACATTTCCTGATAAACATTTTCTGTTAAGCCTCCACCATTCAAAATGTTGACAAGGAAATTTCCATAATCTTCTATGGTGGTATGCAGATCATCAGCTGCATTTGCTGTTTTATTTTTGACAATTTCGTATGGTTTTCCCGCTTTATCATAGCCAATTGCAAATCTGGATTCTGCCGTATTCTTACTCCAGACATAATCTGTATTACTCATGTTTAATGGACGGAAAACGAGTTCTGCTGCTAATTGCTCCAGTGGTTTTTTAAATTTATCTTCAAGTGCTTTTCGCAGATATTCAAATCCTTCTCCGGAATACTGGTATTTTGTGCCGGGATCAAATTCAAATTTTAGTTTTTTATTTTCCGTTTGCCACCTCCAGTTTCGAAAACCGGTTTGATGACTCAAAATAAGTCTTGTCGTTAGTTTCTTATTTCTGGGATCTTTTAATATATCCGGATCTGTCCAATATTTATAGAGAGGTTCATCAAGGTTCCATTGACCTGAATTTATCAATTGCAGGGCAACCATTGCCGTGACCGGTTTGGTAAGGGAAGCAACATTGAAAATCGTGTTGTAAGGTGCTGAAATTCCATTTTTAATTTCTCCGAAAACTTTTACCTGCTTTAACTTTCCTTCTTCAATAATTCCTAGTCCAAGGGTTTTAATATTATTTTCTTTCAGCCAGCTTTCTATTGCGATGTTGTTATCAAAAATTGAAATCTCAGTTTGTTGCGGTGAATAAGGTCGATGACCGAAGCTTAAAGATGTTGTCAGCTTCCAGTCTCCATTTTCCAGTTCCCAAACATTCGAGAACCTGGCAAAGCCTTGTTCGCTCCCGGGAGCCTCGTTGAATATATGTGCTCCGTGTTGAACAGCACCATAAAGAATTTCATTTTTGTAAAGGGGAAAAATTTCTGTGCTTCTTTTTACTAGAGTTCTTTTCACCTGACGAATTTCAGGATTTTTGCAAAGTCCGTTTTTTAAGTCATTTAAGAATTTTGCTTTATCAGAGATTCCATCTTTATCATGATAAAATTTTAGATTTTCACTCAATAAATTTTCATATTGCTTAATATCACAAGTATTAAAACCTATGGAAAAAAGCAGACTGTCCTTGGCTAAAATGGTTTTGTAAAGATCGCTCGACGGGCCTGCCTGTGCCTCAGTTTTTTGAGATAAGAATATAAAAATAAGGAGCAGTAAAAAACGAATTTTTGTCATTGTTATAATTTTCTGTAAAGATTGAAAATTAGACATTTCAATGCCAAAAAATCAACCCGACAAAAACCCGACAATTGCCCGGCGAAATTATAGTATATTGAAATTCAGTTTATAACGAAGCTTTTTATTTCTGTCTATTTCGGCCGTATTCCTAAGAATAAGAAAAATATTGGATAAAACAATCAGGGTAATTAATACCATTGTAAATGAGCGTCCAAGTTTTAAAAAGATTCCCAGCATAAAAATAATAGGTGCCAGAACAGTCCAAAAAATCTGAAGGGTAATGATCTGTTTTGTGATAAAATTTTTCTGTTTTAATAGGCTGGAAAGAATAAAAGGAACCAAAATATTAAGGGGAGGAAGAATGACAAATAGAATAGAAGAAAAATTGATAAGCTTAGCTTTTGAATAATCTATAGAATGATCTTCAGGATTTTGTACTGATTCTTCAATTGCTACTTCGGCTTCAGGTTCTATTGCTTTATTTAATAATTCGTATTCGGGTATTTCTAAAGTTTTAGAAAGCGTTTTAAGTGTATGTCCTTTAGGTTTAATTCCTGACTCTATCCTTTGAATTGTTCTGACAGAAATACCTGATCTTTCAGAGAGTTCTTCCTGAGTTAAATTCTGTTGTTCCCTTATCTGTTTCAGTGTGGACATACGATTTTTTTATTGCGCATAATGTTCAAATTTACGCATTGTATTTATATTGTGCATTTAGTTTTTGTATTAAACAACTTAAAAAATAAGTGTTATTTTCAAAATTAATTAATTATTATTTACTTAATAAATTATAGCGAACTATGGTACAGGAGTACTCGAACAAACTAAGCTTTTGAATCTCATGAAAAAGCCCTCTGATCATTCAGAGGTACTATTTGAAGCACATGCTTGATTACAGCTCAATTAGTAATAAGTAGAATCTATCGGTCGGCAAATACAGTACTATTGGCACAGCAGAAGCTTTCTCCACAATGTTGTTCTTCATTGAAACATCTTATCCTCCTTGATCATTTTTAGATTTTCCCTTGAAATTTTCTTAATTTAATATTTTTAGTTTAAAATAAACTTAATGCGCTTCTGCGCGAGATAAATAATATTTCAAATCCTTAACTTTGTCGTTTTCAAGGGGTATTTATTGAACTCCTGAAAAATATTTTCCACGTATAACCAAAAAGAAATAGCCATGTCAATAACGAATGAACATGAATTGGCAGGAATGCAGAAAGTGAGTGAAGCTGTAGCCTATACCTTAAAAGAAATGATTAATTATGCCCAACCCGGTATGACAACAAAAGAAATTGATGAATACGGGGCGAAGATTCTTTCAGATTTTGGGGCAAAATCAGCTCCTTATTTAACGTATGGTTTTCCGGGTTGGACCTGTATCAGTGTGGATAATGAATTTTGTCATGGTATTCCAACTGATCAACGGATTTTAAAAGAAGGAGATCTGATTAATATTGATGTTTCAGCAGAACTCAACGGATATTGGGCAGATAACGGGGGTTCTTTTGTTATTGGAAAAGATATTAATTCCCACCAAAAACTGGTAGATGCTTCCAAAGATATTTTACAAAAAGCCATCAATAGTATAAAAGGAGGCGTAAAAATAGCTGATATTGGATTTCTTATGGAGACTGAAGCTAAGAAAAGAGGTTTTAAAGTAATTAAGAATCTTGCCGGGCATGGTGTTGGGAAAAGCTTACATGAGCAGCCTGATGAGCTGTTTAATTATAAAAACCGTTTCGATTCCAGACGGTTCAAAAAGAATTCTGTGGTGGCCATAGAGACATTTATTTCAACATCTTCAAACCTTGCTGTAGAGCTCAATGACGGTTGGACTATGGTAGGAAACAAAGGCGGTTATATGGCACAGCACGAACATACCATTGTGGTGACGGATGGAAAACCCATTATTTTAACACAGATGAATGAAATCCTGAACTAAGGATATCCTTAAAATATAATAAAAAGACACTTACATCAACGCAAGTGTCTTTTTTAGCTATTATTTTGTTTGCTTATCTCGTTTGTAAATAGTCTGCCGGCAATGATTTTCTTCCTTTTATTTTCCTCCGCCGCTGCTTTTTTCAACATCCGTTTTGGTATTTCCTTTTACCTTCTGATTTCCAAAACGTTTCACAAAAGTGAGTGAAAATCCATACCAGTCAGATCTTGTAGAACTTCTGGTGGTTCCGACCTGGCTGAAGCTGGTGGAATCAAAATTGGGTCTGCTGAAAATATTCATCAGTTGAAGGCTTACTTCCATCTGCGTTTTAGGGAATATTTTGGTAGCAGAGATATTGTGGAAAATATTCGTTTTATTTGCATAGGAATTTCCGTTGTTCTGGTTGGATAGCTCTACCCAGGCACTCAGGTTAATGTTTTTATCAAACAGGTTGGTGTACGACAGATTCGCTGAAGCACCCAGATAGCTTATATAATTTTTACCCTTCAGGTCATTAACCTCGTTGAAATCATGATTGTCAATATAATACCATCCGACTCCTACATTCACGTTCATTTTATTTTTCAGGAAAGTCTGGTTGGTATTCGCAAACAGATAATACTTCTGTACTTTTCCGTTGAAATTAGCAGGTAGGGTAACCGTTCTTCCATTTTCCTCCGCAATAGATGTCCAGTAATCCCTGTCAGTGTACATATATCTGGCCGAAAGAAAATACTTTTTCAGAATTCCGAATTTCATATAGAGCCTGTGACTGGGGTTAGGCTCCAGGTCCATATTTCCTCGAGAGTATGTTCCGTCATTGGTAGGCACAAGAAACGGATTAAACTCCGAATACCAGGGGCGCCAGAGATTACGGTTATAAGTCAGACTCAGATCATATTTATCCGAAAAAGAATATTTCACCAAGAGATTGGGAAGTAAAGTACCGTAAGAATCTTTTCTTTCCGTACCGGCTACATCCTGTCTCATTTTATAATCAATATGTTCATAACGGACTCCCACTCTTGTTTCCAGCTTCTCGAAGAAAGTTTTGCTGTAGTTCACATACAGGGAATTGATATTATCTTCATAGTGGAAAACATCCTTCGGACGGAGATTATCTGCATTGTTTCCGGACACATTATTCGGGATCACATTGTTGTTGAAATCCATTTTTCCACCCACTTCAAAGTTTCCGCCCTTTCCAAGCGGTTGTGTATAATCTACTTTCAGATAATAATTTCGAGTCTGTTCATGAGAATTCAGGCCTAACAGGCTCACAGCCGGTGTTATGTTAGATGTTTTTAAAAACTCATTTCTGTTTTCCTGAGAATTATAATTGGTTCCTAAATTGACATCTAATATCCTGTTTTTCTCTTTATCATAATATTTATAAAAGATATTGGTTCCCAGCGTCCGGTAACGCCCTGTTGCATCCTGATCCTGATGGTAAGAATCAAACAGCACATCATTTTTCGATCTGATAAAGTCAGAATCCGATGATGTGGAACTTTTACTTTGATAATATTCAAGAATAAGCCCTATATTATTTTTATCATTCAGTTCATATTCAGAGGTAGACGAAAGAGAAGGACTTTTATTTCTGCTTATATTTTCATTGTTGGTTTGGGTAACATCATTATCCTTATATAAAGAGTTGATGTATAGACTTCTCTGTGCCCATGTATTGTCACCGTAATTTCCGACAAAGGTTTGTGTGAAATTTTTCTTATGATAATTAAGATTAAGATTCGTATACTGTGAATTTTTAGTATTCTGTCTGTTATTGAAGGTTACACTGCCCTTCATTCCTTCATCGTCTCTCTTTTTGAGTACAATATTGATGACCGATCCGGCTGTTTCATAACGGGATGACGGACTTGTGATCACCTCAATTTTCATCAGGTTATCCGCAGGAATGGTTTTCAGATATTCCTTTAATTCCTTCCCTGTAAAAACAGATTTCCTGTCGTTGATGTAGACCGTCACCGATTCACCTTCCGCTTTTATAGCATCATTATTATCAATACTCACCAAAGGCGTCATTCTAAGCACATCCCAGGTTGTATTTCCTGCAAGGATAGAGCTGTTGGATACATTAAACACTGTTCTGTCCACCTTAGATTCTACAGTCGGTTTTCTGGCTGTTAATGTAACCCCCTCAATCTGATTTTCCTTCTCCTTGATGGTGTCATTTTTTACTTGTGCAAATGCTAAAGAACCGATTAATAGAGCAGCGGAAGATATAATTATTCTCATTCAAAGTGATATTTCACCAATAAGACAGTTATTAAAGGAGGTTTGTTACATCACATCGGGAAAATAAATGAAAAATTCACAGATACCGTTATCTTTATTGAAAATCATACTCCATAAGAGGTGTCAGGCTAATCAGCTTTATTGTTTAATGCAAGGCAGTTACAGACTATTGTACAGAAGATCTTTGACGATATAAAGTAAAATACTTCCTTTATTCGTTGATTCATATAAATAAGAAATCTATTCTTATATTTATTCATCTGATACATTTTAATGATCAGGATTCAGAGCATAAAAACAGTGATAATGAATTTAAAGAAACAAATGGGGCAGTTTCCCAACGAAAAAAGAAAAACCTATTTCAGCACGCTGACCAACTATACCAACGGAAAATTTCAGAATATACTTCCCACACCTGCATTACTGGAAGGAGAAAGCATGACTAAATTACTCCTGCAGGCACTATGCAAAGTTGAGAATACAAGTCCGAAATCATCCATTCCCTTTGTGATCACAGATCTGAAAAACCTTAAACCGGAAGAAAATGTTCTTGTATGGTTCGGGCACAGCTCTTACTTTATCCAGATCGATGGCAAAAAATTCCTTGTAGATCCTGTTTTCAGTGGCAATGCTTCACCAATGCCCGGTTCCATAAAAGCTTTTCCGGGATCAGATCATTACAAACCGGAAGATATGCCGGATATAGACTTCCTCCTGATTTCCCATGATCATTGGGATCATCTGGATTATTCCACTGTTCAGACGCTTAAAAACAAAGTAGGTCAGGTGATATGCGGACTGGGGACAGGGCAGCATTTCGAGTACTGGGGCTGGGATTCAGAAAAAATTATTGAAAAAAACTGGTGGGACATCATTCATTTAGCAGATGGCTTCACCATTACACTGACTCCTGCAAGACATTTCTCAGGAAGACTTCTGAACCGGAATATCTCCCTGTGGACATCATTTATTTTACAGACTCCATCTAAAAAATTGTTCTTAGGCGGTGACAGCGGTTACGGAGATCACTTTAAAGAGATCGGGGAGAAGTACGGATCATTTGATCTTGCGGTGATGGAATGCGGTCAGTACAATGAAAAATGGCCTTACATTCACAGCCTTCCGGAGCAGATCATCAAAGAAGTTCAGGAAATCAAAGCCCAAAACTTTATTCCGGTACATAATTCTAAATTTAAATTAGCCCAGCATCCATGGTTTGAGCCATTGGAGCTTGTTTCAAAATATGCAGAAGAAAATGGTATTCCGGTTACACTTCCTATGATCGGAGAAAAAACAGATCTCGATCAGCTGGGAGAAATAACCTGGAAAAAATGGTGGAAGGAATTGATGTAATTCAGAGCTTTGTAAACAATCTTTATTCTGTATATCAATCTTATAAAATATCTGTAAATGGATATGTTTAAATCCTGTATTTCATTAATTTCAGATCCCTGGAAAGAAAAATATCGGGCTGTTCTTGCCAGAGAGCATCTACAAACTATGGAAAATAATATCATGAAATTTCAGAACAAGAGTCTGGAATGGGAGCAGCCATATTTTAATGAAGAAATTAAAACAGACAGAAAAGAAAGTTTTGAGCTTTTTATCAATATATTTCAAAACAAGGATACTGATGAGGTAAAAGCAGCTCATCTTGAAAAAATACCTTTTGAACACTGGTTGAATATTTTGGGACAGCGCCTGACTTCTACCAGCGTTCGTGATGAAAATGCTGTTCCACCTTTGAAAGATACTTTGCTTGAAGCCTGCCGGAAACCTTTTAACTGCGAAATTACCATTGCGCAGAGAGCCTGGGAAAAACATATCGGAAGAATGGATGATGAGTTTTGGGGCGAGATCAAAGGAAATAATCTCCAGAAACAGGAAAAAGTCATGGAAAAGATCAGCCATATTCTGGACAACAGAACCTGGTGGAATGTTTTCTATCATTACAAACATGAGCTTGTTTTTGAAGCCAGGGAAAAAGAAGGTCACGGGATCCGTTGGAGCCACGGAGGAAAACAGTTAATCGGTTTCCTGGAAAAATTTATCAATGAATAGCATATAAACTTTACTTGCGTAAAAAGATTGCGTACCGTGCAGATAATTTTGCAGAGATAAAGCTTCAGATCAAAAAATTAACAATACAAATCAATCTTATCTGTCCTTTATACAAAACAAAACAAATGAATACATACATTGATATTGGCATTAACCTGACCAATAAACAGTTCTATAATGAACACGAAGAAATTGTTAACCGCGCCCTGGATAATGGAGTGGAACAAATGATCCTCACCGGGACTAGCGTACGTGGAAGCAAAGAATCTGCTGAAATCGCAGAAGAATATCCCGGGATTTTATTTTCTACAGCAGGAATTCATCCCCACGATGCCAAATCCTTTAACCAGGAGAGTATCCGGGAACTTGGAAACCTTTTAAAATTAAATCATGTGGTATCGGTAGGAGAGTGCGGACTGGATTTTGACCGGGATTTTTCTCCAAGACCTATTCAGGAAAAATGCTACAGAGCCCAGCTGGAATTGGCCGTTGAGGTTCGTAAGCCTCTTTTCCTTCATGAAAGATCAGCTTTTAAAAAATTTAATGAAATTACAGATGAATACCTTACCAACTTGCCGGAAGCTGTTGTCCATTGTTTCACAGGAACGCTGGAGGAAGCTAAAATCTATCTGGACAAAGGGTTTTATCTGGGATTTACCGGAGCTATAAGTGATGACAAAAGATTTAAACAGCTGGAAGATGTAATAAAATACACACCGATAGATCGTATGATGATAGAAACTGATGCCCCGTTCATGCTGCCGAAAAATATGCCGAGAATGCAGAACCGCCGGAATGAACCTTCCTTCCTGCCGTATGTAGCACAGACAATCGCACACCTAAAGAAGATAAGTATTTCAGAAGTCGCACATGAAACTACGGAAACCGCCAGAAATTTTTTCAAACTATAAAAAAGAGCTCTACTCATCAGGTAAAGCTCTTTTTTATGGCGAAACTGCGAAACAGCAGCTTAACTTCTTTTCTATTAAAGACTTTTTATCGCTGATTCCAGAGCCAGCTCCATCATTGGTTTAAGAGCTTTTTCTCTTTCGTCGGCGGAAATCTTTTCGTGGGTAGGAATAATATCGGTTACCGTAAGAATCGTCGCTGCATTTTTTCCTAAATATTGTGCATTCGCAAATAATCCGAAAGCTTCCATTTCTACAGCCGGACAGTTGTATTTCGTAGCAATAGCAGGAACATTCGGGTCTTTTCTGTAGAAAATATCGCTGCTGTGTACATTGATCGCTTTGGTTGCTAAAGAAAGCTCCTGAGCCGTTTCATTGATCGTTCCAAAGATATTTCCCTGGTGAGGAAGAATCTCATCTTCAATTTCCCATGCATATTTTGCATACGTACTTTCACTCGCTGCATTTTCAATATTTAAAATATCAAAAAGTTTAAGGTCTGTTGTATAGGCTCCGCACGTTCCGATCCTGATGATGGTATCTACTTCATATTCCGTAAATAATTCAAAAGAATAGATCCCGATGCTCGGAAAGCCCATTCCACTGGCTCCTACAGTAATTTCCTTACCTTTATAAAGACCGGTATAATAAAAGATTCCTCTTGTTTTGCTGACCAGTTTAGCATTTTCCAAATAATTTTCAGCAATATATTGTGCACGAAGCGGATCCCCCGGCTGCAATACTACTTTGGCAATTTCTCCTTTTTTTGCACTGATGTGAATACTCATAATGTTATTTTGAAGCGACAAAGATAGCAACTTTTAGATTGTAACATCTCAACGTTTGTATTTCAATACCCTAAGTTTTCTAAGTACAAATTCCCCTCCTCCGGATGGGGGGCAGATCGAAGAGTTGACGGGGTGGTTAAAAAAGGAAAAAATTTCTCCGAACAAACCTCATAGATTTCCAAAACCTATGAGGTTTAATCAGAAGTTTAATATTTAGTAATGCCAATACAGTTTCAAAAGAGAATAACACAGAAGAAGTATTTGCGAAACCTCCTTCTTATTTTAGCAAAAGTTAAAAGATTAGTCATAATGAAAATTGAACATATTGCTTTCTGGGTAAAAAATCTGGAAAAGGTCAGAGAATTTTATCAGAAATATTTTGGAGCCGTTTCCAATGAGAAATATCATAATCCCGTAAAACATTTTCAGTCCTATTTTTTAAGTTTTGATAATGGATGCCGCCTGGAAATCATGACCAGACCGGATATTCAGGAAAGCAAAAATTCTTATGATGTCCAGCAATATGGGATCACTCATTTAGCATTCTCGACAGGCAGCAAAGAAAAAGTAGATGAACTGACAGAAATTTTAAGAAAAGACGGTTACACTATAGCCGGAGAACCGCGTACAACAGGCGACGGCTATTATGAAAGTGTTATTCTGGATCCCGAAAACAATATTATCGAAATAACAGATTGATTTGCAATCTGAAAATAGGTTCACAGGATTAAAATATCTGCGACATCTGCGAGAGTAAAAATACAACATCAAATATCTAAGTCATATCATAAAGATTATTTAGCTGCCAATCACTCACATAAAAAATTTTATTCTCTGCAAAATAGTTTTATTTTTGTTAGATGACAGAAACCAAATCACCATTTTTAGACACTATTTTTCTGCTTCGGAAAAGCGGCTGTATTACCGTTTTTTCAACTTTACATGAAATCTCAAAAAAAGAAGAACAGGAAGCTGGTGATTATTTTGAAGCAGAATTGGAAAAAGAAAGACTGGAATTTTTATCTACTGAAATCCATTGCCATAAAGAAGCTGCAGTTTGGGCTGCGAAAGTTCTGTATTACAGTGCACAGCTCTACCTCATCCGTGAAAACACGGCAAAAGATCTGGATAAGCTGATCCCAAAACTGAAAATACCATCCGATACTTCCTCTATTTTGTCTGCAGATCTGTCACTAAGATTTCTTCCCCAGATCATAACTTTAATGCAAACTGCTGATCCTTATGATCCGTTGGTTAAAATTCTGGAAGATATTCTTACACAGTTTCATTATTCCGGAATTGGATATCATCTTAATCTGGAAAAAGTCAACTGGGAAAAAGAGCTGGAAGACAAAATCTACAGGAAATTATATCTCGAAAGGATTGTTGAGAAGAAAGCCTATGCTCTTGCAGAAATCCCTTATATTAATCAACTCCTGTTGGCTGATTTTGGGCTGTATAAAGATACGTATTGGAGAGAATTAAAAATAATAACCGAATAAAATTAATGATACAAAATATTGCAAAACTTAATACCGTCCTCAACTACGTAAAAGATACTTTCGTAGGAAAAAATGATGTTGTAGATCTTTTGGGAATATGCCTTCTGGCCAAAGAAAATGCATTTCTGTACGGACCTCCGGGTACTGCAAAATCCGCTATCGTAAGAACACTGTCCAAAACAGTAAAAGATGGAAAAAACTTTGAATATTTATTAACCAGATTTACAGAACCGAACGAAATTTTCGGTCCTTTTGACATTCGTAAATTAAAAGAAGGGGAACTTCTCACCAACACCGAAGGCATGATGCCCGAAGCTTCACTGGTCTTCCTCGATGAGATATTCAATGCCAACTCTGCAATCCTTAATTCACTGCTGACCGCTTTGAATGAAAAAATCTTCAAAAGAGGAAAAGAAACAAAACATCTCCCGGCCCTCATGTTCGTAGGGGCCAGTAATGTTCTTCCGGAAGATGAATCTCTGAACGCATTATTTGACCGTTTTCTGGTTAGAATTAATGTTGATTACGTAAATCCTGAGCTGCTTCAGCAGGTACTTCTGGCCGGAAGAAAGCTGGAAAACCAGACAGAGAACAATATTCCTGAAATTCAGGCAGATGAAATCAGAGAGCTTCAGAATCTGTGTAAAACCATAGATCTGAGGCCCATCTACGAAGTCTATTTAAATACAATTATCAGCCTGAGAAATACAGGAATTACCATTTCCGACCGTAGAGCCGTAAAACTTCAGAACCTGATCGCAGCAAGCGCCCTGATTTGTGGAAGAAAGGAAGCTGTGCTTTCCGATCTTTGGGTCCTGAAACATATTTGGGATACAGAAGAACAGATCGAGATTCTGGAAGGCATCATCAACAGAACCATTGAAAAAGACGATAACCCGAAATCTCATCCACAGGCGATGCAGAACAAAACTCCTAATCCGGAGGAAGTGATGAAGGACGTAAAAATCCTCGTGGAAAAATGGAACAGCGGAACGTTGAGTTTTGAAGAACAGAACGTGATCAAAGATAAATTGAGATACCTGCAGACCCGTTGCGACTGGATCAGAAATCCGGAGCAGAAGCAATATATCCAGCAAGAAATTGAAAGCTTATGGCAGAAAATCCTTCAAACGGTATAAAAGAATTCTGGGCAGAATTTCCCCGGGCCAATGAAGATTTTCTTGGGGCTATCCGGGACTGGAAAAATGTACAGATTGCAGTAGACGACGAGACGGTTTGGCTGAAAGACTTTACCGAAGAGCAGGCTGTATCCGCAGATATTCAGCAGCTTCCTAATTTCATACTGTACGAATTGCGCGATGGACTTTTGTTCAAAAAAGAGGCATTGGTACCAAGTAAAAAAATGAGAACGGCCTTACTTTGGTCACCGATAGATAAAGCATTACGGCTTACATTTCCTGCTTCCAACAATAATTATTTTGGGATCAGCGAAAAAGTGGAAGTCAGATTGAAGCCGGGAAATGAAGAACATTCTGCCGTAGCACTCTTAAGTTCAATAACAGAAATTAAAGACAGCATTCCTGCACAGCCAAATTTCAAACTGGATAAAATAGAATGGGCAGTTATTGATGATAAAGCATTGTTTCTGGGAACACCGTTGCTGAGCCTGCCCGGAAAGACCTATTGGACCAGAGATGGCCATCTTTTACCTGCAGGTTTTGACTTTGAATTTAAAAATTTGAGTTCTCTTTTACAGCAGCAATATAATAAAGAGTCAGAAAAATGGCTGTTATGGAACGAAGACGGTACTTATCTCCCTATTAAAAAAGGAGATTTCCGGCCATTATCTGTAAGTTCATTCCGTCTTACTGAAAAAACGAAAGAATGGATTTAACCGAATATTTCCAGTCATACGAAAACTACTTTTGGGAGTGGGAAACCGACGAGGATATCGCCGGAGATTCCGGGTATCATGACAATAACCTTGTCTCCATTCCCGGTGTTGGGGCTATAGCCTACAGACCTTACGTCATGGAAATCCTGAAAGAGCTTCAGCCACAGGGATGGCCTCCGTTTGGAGCCTTGCTGATGGTTTTGTATGCGATGCAGGACGGTTATACCGATTTTGCAGGCCCTTTGAAACATACTGCCAATTTTCACAGCATCGGAAATTTTGAGTTTACTGCAGAAAAAAGCATCGAGTTCCTTGAAAAGCTGAAATCTATAAATAAAATCTATAAGCAGGGACAGAACAGAATTGTACTACTCCAGACAATTTTCCAGAATTCCCACAACAGGACAGCTCCCGGAAAGGCAGAAATGATTCTGACCACCTACTACAAAAGACCCCATGTGCTGGCAACTAGTGCAGGGAAAAAGTATGCCGGACCGTCAGCCATTAACAGAGACTTGAGTACACTTAATCTACTGAATGAAAAATTCCCCACAGCCCAGTCTATTGTTGATGCCATGCGGGATCACATGGATGAACCGGAGTTGGATGATGAAGTCGTGGAGGAAGAAACAACTGTAGAAACCGATAAAGATTTTATCCAGCAGCTAATTGAAGAGCCCAAAACATTTCAGGTAGGAAGCCTGATCAAAAGAATCTGGAGCGGACTGAGAATTCCTATGCGTCACCTTTCTCCCGGGGAGCAGCCCATTGGAGGGATCTCAGATATGGCTAATAAGGGTGAACTACATAGAATGCTGCTGTCCGAATTTGCCAATGACGATGAGGTTTTCATGAACCGCGTGGCCAATAACGAAGCTCTGTATATCCAGAGAGAAATTCCGCCGGAAGAAAATATTTTTGAACGTATTATTTTAATTGATACTTCCCTGAAAAACTGGGGAACGCCTAAAGTATTGGCCTTTGCATCGGCTATTGCGGTGATCAGGCATCCGAAAGCACATTCGGAGTGTAAGGTTTTTACCTTGGGACAGGCAGGTATATCCGTTTCTCTTGATAAACCGGAAAATGTTATCGAAACCCTGAATCTGGTCAGCCCCATTCTGGATGTTTCAGAAGCACTTGGGAAATTTTTTAATGAAGAGCATACCGAAAAAGAGCTTGAAGTTTTCTTCATTACTCACCAGGAAAACCTTGCTGATGAAAAGACAAGGAAAGTGATCCACGAAAACAGGGACAGACTGAAATTCCTGATCACAACATCTTCAGATGGCGAACTGAATTTTTATAAACATCATAAAGGAGCGCGCAAGCATATTCAGAAGATAAGGCTTCCGCTTCAGGAATTATGGGCCAATCCGCCACAGCGTAAGCAAAAGGTTCATAATGTTAACGGTAAAAAAACAGATCTGCCGCAAAACTATCCGATCCTGTTTCCGACTCCATCCAATAAAATTTCCCAGTTTCTCTATGAAGGCGAATTTTATATTTTGAGTTCAAAAAAACAGCTGTTGAAAACTTATCTTTCTGATAATTACTACGACCGAAATTCCTATGATTACTATAAAACCTATCATGGATGCGAAGTTTTAATAGAAGATATTTCTGTGAAACCAAGAGGAGAGTTTGCTCTCGCTAAAAACAAACAGCAGCATTTTATTTTATGTCAGTATCAGCCGGATAAAAAGCTTATTTCAAAACTGAATCTCAACACAAAAGAATATTCCGAACAGAATGTTACCGGACTCAATATCCCCAGTTCATACCATCTGATCTATTTCGGAAGAAACTTTTACCTTCATCAGCCTATGAATTCTTCCCGTTATAAGATCAGTTTAGAAGGAAATATCTCTGTGGAATCCATATTTAACGATGATAGTGAAATAGATAAAAATATAGCAAAAGCAGAAGCAGAAGTTGTCAAACTGAATCGAAGCGGCATGAAAATAATCAGTAACTTCAATAAAATAGGAATCAATGAGAATAATAATCTCGTCATTTCCGGAAATGAACTGTGCAGGCTGTATGACAACTCATTAAACCTTTATAAAAACAGATTTACGGTTAAAATCCCTGCAGAGCAGAACAAAAATAAGTTTACATTTCAGGATGGCAGCGAGATCATTACGGATTCCCGCGGAATGCTTACTTTTAAAAGCAGCAATACCGGTATTCCTACATTTTATATTCCTTCCACGGAGTATGGATTTTTGGCCTTAGCAACCAATACAGAGTATGGAGGTTCGGAATATTACCTTCCGAAACAGACCCTGCTGAAAGTGAAGACTATGGAAGAAATGTATGCTCAGTATTTAACAGCATTTATTGATCAGATCCTGGATTATGGAGCTTAGAATAAAACCTTTTCCGAAAAACAACTATCCTAAAAAAGGGCTTTTGATCAAAGACCCGTCGCCTTGCGTATGGCTTTATGAAATGGAAGTATTGGGAATAGATCTCAATAAAGTAAAATCTTATGCTATTCCGGCAGGTCAGCCTGATGTCTTGTACGGATGCTTGCTTGTATTTTATGATGAAGCTCCACAGGAAATCGGGAAAAATGCTTATTTCCAATGCGTTGATGACAGACTTTTTATTCCTGAGAATACCACATTTTATCCAAGGATCAACCCGGAAGACTGGAAGTCTATCGGCTCCCGGTTTGTTATTATGCATCCCGATTTTGGTTTTGTGAAGCTTTCAGAAGAAATTGACTGGATTTCTGTGCTAAATGAACCCGAAATAGCAGAAGGCAGAGTCAGAAAACCATCGAATGGGGTGAAAATACCTCAGCATATTGAAAGCTTTGCCGTTGAAATGGATGATGAAAAAGTTCTGGCAACCCTTCAGCAGCCGAGAAATGAAGAAGAATGGATGAAAAACCTGCCTTTTGACCTCAAAAAAGTGATGGCAGGAAATAAAAAAGAAATTGAAAAGTATTTAAAATATTTAGAAAAATATCCCGACAGAGCCGTAGAATTAGGAGTCCCTTTAGATATTATGGGGACTTCCCGTGGTGACGGTTTTGGAAAGTTCACTTTTGGAGACAGCTGGCTGAGTGCCCTGTTCGGAGGTTCGGACGATAAAAAAGAAACAGCCGGAAGCCGGAATTTCCGATGGATATTCTGGGGTGTTGTCGTGATGGCTATACTCTTAAGAATCTTTATGCCTTCAGATAAAGACAGAACCGTGAAAGAGGATTTTCTGGTTTCATCCGGTAAGATCATGAACGGAGCTGAAAAAGCACAGGCAGATATGATCGCTTATCAGTCAGGTGTGACGGATATTGACATGAAAATTGACTCTATTTACGGAAAAACAAGAAAAAAGCTTTCCAGTGAATATGTTGCGGCTGGTGCTGCCATGTCAAAAGACAAAAACGAAAGGGAGCAGTATAAAAAATCAGGTGGCAGAAACCTTGGAGAGGTTGGAAATGATATTGAAAAGCTCAATGCCAGAGAACAGAGCAGCAGGGACTCCCTGAAAATTATTTATTCGAAAAAAATAACGAAACATCTGGTTCAGCAGGAAGCCACTATGAAACGCAGCATTTCAGATTCCCTCAAACAATACAGTAAGGGAAAGCCGGTTAATGGCGAAGTGGTAAAATTTGTTTTAAAGAAAAAACAGGCACTCGTAGCGGATTCTCTTGGAAAACTGTACGGAACACTTGATATAATGGATCTTCCACCTACTCCTGTTAAAGATTCAAAAATAGGACAGCTTGAGTCTGGGGACAGCAGTTTACCTGAAAAAACAAAAGTTTCAGATATCCTGTATCTTGTGATTTTCATGTTTGGAGCAGTGGGGATTTATTCTTTCATCTTCAGAAGGAAATCACTGAACCTTGGCGGAGATAATGTGCCTTTATGGGTAAAGCTGATTCTGTCTGCCCTCCTTGTTTCCATGTTGGTCTATCTGTTTTTCCCATTGATAAAGATGTTCGGGTACAACTGGTTTGTATGGATCCTGGTGATCTGTGTCATCCTTCTTCTTTACCGCCTGTTCAGCGAAGATAAAACCATTTTAAATCCTGAAGATGATGAATAAGCAGAAATTTATAGACAAATTCCTCATTGCATTTATGATCCTGGCGGTGTTTAAGATCATTGGTATCGCAGCACAGTTATTTCACGAAAGCTTTTGGAGTGTAGTGGGAACGCTGGTGATTTTTCTTGTCGTAGCTTTTATAATCATGATTGTGATCACAGCTTTAAAAGATAAAGAACAGAACCTGAAAAATTCTGGAAGGAGAGGTTCCGGAAGTGGAAATTTTTATCTTGAAACCTCTTTATTTGATAGAATCAGAAATAAATATGAAGAGCTTGCCGAAAAATATATCGCTGAAAAGGATTATAAAAAAGCCGCAAAAGTGTATATGAATCTTCTTCAGGATAATTTTCGTGGTGCAAAAACACTGGAAAATGGAGGTTTTTACAACGAAGCAGCGGCAGTCTATCTAAAAAAACTAAACAATAAGTCAGAAGCAGCATCCTGTTACGAAAAAGCAAAGCAGTACAAAAAAGCTATTGATCTGTATAAAGAAATGCAGCAGAAAGAAAAAGTAGGAGACCTCTACAAAGAACTGAACGATATTAAAAATGCCCACAGCTACTATCAGATGGTGGCAGACGACTATACGGCCAACAGCCAGATGGTAAAAGCGTCTTTGGTATACAGCAAAAAAATGGAGCTGCCGGAAGAAGCCCAAAAAGTACTGTTGAAGGGTTGGAACGAAGATAAGGATGCATTCAACTGCCTGAATAATTATTTTGCCAATGTTTATGACATCAAAAAACTCGAAACTGAAATTCAGAACCTTTATCAGAAAACACCTTCCTATAAAAAGACCATCTACCTTGAGGCAATGAAGCATGAATTTAAAAAAAATCCAAAACTACAGCCTGTAATACGAAGTATCGCTTATGCAATTATTGCAGAAAAAGTGGGGACGCGTTCCGAGATTATTAACGAACTGAAACATTTCAACCCTGAGGATAGTGTGATCCTGAAAGATATTTCGAGGTTTAAAACAGGAAGGAATAAGATGTTGAGGAATTAAGATTGAAAGTTTAAGCAGAATTATGTTCTGTCAACAAAAACAAGGGAGCTGAGGGGCTTGATGCCACTTTGGTTTTATCTCTCTTCCCAGTGAGCAAAAGGAAGAATTTCATTGCTCAAAAACAATTTTTCATATCTTTGCGCCAGAAAATTATGACACTACAAAGAGCACATATCAATGTAAATCTATGCGATAGCCCTTCAATAAAAGGATTATTCGGATACGAATGGATGATATGGAATGAGGCGAAATGTGCTTGCTTTGAAAATTATTTACAATAAACCTGTAAAAATTTAAACAAAATACCGCAGAAACGCCTCGATAACTCGAGGCGTTTCTTGTGTTTTAAGCCATAAATTATTTAGAATGGAAAAAAATAGCCATAAAAACAAAAAATTTTTAATTAACAATGAACATTTAATACGATAAATAAGAGTGATAAGTAACCCGATGAGAGACAGTCATTTAGGTATTTAAGAAATCCGCAGGATATTGCGGATAGGTATTTCTTATGCTAAAATTTAAATTTAATTAATTGATTATCAATGTTTTAAATGAAAAATAAATTTGTGAGTTAAAAAAAATCATACTTACTTTGCAACCGAAAATTGAAAGCAACAGGTTTTCAGGATTCAAAAACTTTTTAAATAACAGGAATATAATGAAACAATTACATAACATATCTAATCAGTATTCGAGATTACACGGACAGGAGCCGAAAGGATATGCATGTATCATTCTCGATAGTGAATTTATAGATAAAAGGTGCTTATATACGTGGATCAGCTAATGATCTCTTACGTCAGAATATACAGCACCTCCCAAAAAGAGGTGCTTTTTTTATGGTTTCTTTAGCTTATTTGGTAAAGCGCCGGTCTGTGGAACCGGAGAACAGGGTTCGATCCCCGAAGATACCCAACACATGTGAATGATGAATCTTGTGAAATGTGAAATGGTCAATGGTGAATTTAAAATTGACAAGCAAAGCGAATTAGCAATTGACCATTCACATTAAAAAAACAATCTCATAGCTCAATGGGTCAGAGCACCGGTCTTTTAAACCGGGGGTTGAAGGTTCAATTCCTTCTGGGATTACAAAACAGTTTTGTAGCTCAATTGGATAGAGCGTTGGTTTTCTAAACCGAAGGTTAGAGGTTCGATCCCTCTCAGAATTACAAAAAAGGTCTATTGAGGTAAAGGCTAACCTGCCCGACTGTCTCTTGGGTACTGCGGGTTCGATTCCCGCATAGACCGCAAGGTTCATGGAAAATTTTAATTTCGGCTGTCTCCCGGAAGCAAAATGGAAACTGAACCCAAAAACTGGAAAGATAACGGTGGTTGTTTACCCGTCTTGGACGCGGGAGGTCGCAAGTTCGAATCTTGCTTTCCAGACTAAAAAAGTGAATGGTAAATTGTGAGTTTGCTTCGCAAGTGAATTTAAAAATTGGCCATGAAACGGATTGACATTTTGCAATTCACAAAAATAAAAACGATTTCGTAGCTCAATTGGTTAGAGCGTCGGTCTGATACACCGGAGGCTGAAGGTTCGAGCCCTTCCGAAATTACAAAAGATGAAAAGTGAATGGCGAATTTGCTTCGCAAGTGAATAAAAATTGACCGTGAAACGGATTAACAATTCACCATTCACATCAAAAAGATTTCGTAGCTCAATGGTAGAGCGCCGGTCTGTTAAACCGGAAGTTGAAAGTTCGAATCTTTCCGGGATCGCAGATAACTAAATGTTAATTGTTTCAAAAGAAGAGAAAAAAGGTATGTCGAGAGCAGAAGATCTTTACGCCAAATATGGAAAATACCGACAGCCTTTTTCTTTTTTATTGAGAAGTTAGATGAGAGAAATTAGAAGTTAGAAGTTAGAAGTTAGAAGTTAGAAGTTAGAAGGGGTGTAAATTCACTATCAACTATCAACTATCAACTATCAATCATCATTGATCAATTATCATTTATAATCACATCTGATGGTTCGCCGAAGTGGAAGAGTCGGGGCGGTCTGCAAAACCGTTGCATAAGCTGAGTGGGTTTGAATCCCATAGCCATCTCAAATAACTAAAATGAGATTAGTTCCGGAGAAAAAGTAAAAGTTTGTCGAGCGAAGAAGTTCTTATATCAAACTAAAAATTAAGACAGGCTTTGTTTTTCTTCAAATAGAAGTTAGAAATTATCCATTACTAATTGCCTATTACTCATTATACTGGAAGCGCGCCGGAGTTGGAGAGCCGGGGCAGACTGTAAATCTGTTGCTTTATTGCTGAGTAGGTTCGAATCCTACCGCTTCCACAAAAACCGCTGATAATGTAAGGGCAGCATGCAGGAAAAGTACTCTTGTTGTTCAGGTTCGACTCCTGGTCAGTTGGTTTAAACGTTCCATTCGTCTAACGGCTAGGACGCCTGTTTTTCGAGCAGATGATAAGGGTTCGATTCCCTTATGGAGTACATATGTGAATGGTCAGAAGTCAATTGTGAATTATGAATACCATGAAAGTTCAGATTGAGAAATAAATTGATATGATCATTCACAGAAAAACAGGAAAGAGAAAGGTTTGTCCAGCGCAGAAGATCTTACAAACACAAACTACAGGCATAGTTTTAAAGACAGACTTTCTCTGACCTTAATTATAAGTAATGAATAATTAGCAATAAGTAATTTGGCTGGTAATGAATGGTCAATTGTGAATTCATCAAATGTGAATTAAAAACCATGAAAAAATTGACAGCTGACCATTGACAATTCACAAATATTACAGATTACTCATTACTAATAAAAAAACCGCGGGAATGGTGGAAATGGTAGACACGCTTGATTTAGGCTCAAGGTTTTGGGGGTTCGAATCCCTTTTCCCGTACAGAACATAAATGATGATAAGGCTATTTTGGGATTATTCATTACTACTCATAAACAGGGATCAGTGGTGTAGAAGGTCTGCACATTTGTCTGAAAAGCAAAGGGGAACCGTTCAATTCGGTTTTGATCCACAAAAAATGATTCATAGTGTAATGGGTCAGCACACAAGACTTTGACTCTTGTTGTTCAGGTTCAAGTCCTGATGAATCAACAAAAACTACTCGGATGGTGTAATGGCAGTATCTCAGTCTCCAAAACTGATGATATCGGTTCGAGTCCTGTTCGGAGCGCAAAAAAGTGAAAGGTCAATAGTGAATTTTGCTACGCAAGTGAATTTTTAAAATTGTCAGCAAAGCGAATTGACAGTTCACAATTAACAAATTAATATATAAACAAAACAAATTTAAAACATGTAAAAAAATGGAAACGCAACAAGAAGTATGGCAGAATATGAAAGGAAATTTTTTCCAAAAACCTATCACACAATTGGTAGAAGAAGCCATCATCCGCGAACAGGCTAACGGTCACCGCCTGAAAGTATGTGTGGGCTCAGATTCCCATGTTTACGGTGAAGCGATTAGCTATGCTACGGCAGTAGTATTTGTACGTGAGGGAAAAGGAGCGTTTACCTTTATCAGAAAAGAAAGACAAATACAGAAGATCAGTATCAAAGAACGAATGCTGAACGAGGTCAACAGGTCCGTAGAAATTGCTTACGCTATCTGTGCCGTTCTGGATGCTTATGGTGTGGAAATGGAGGTACACGCAGACATTAATACCGACCCTGATTTTAAGTCAAACACAGCATTGAAAGATGCTATGGGATATATTCTGGGAATGGGATATGTGTTTAAAGTAAAACCTTATGCATTCGCAAGCTCCAATTGTGCTGATATGATGGTTTAAACAATAAGAGTAATTGTATTCACAGGCTTTCGGGCTTAAAAAATAAAACAATGGAAATAACAAAAAGATTATTATTTCTGGATGATATAAGATACCCGATTGAAACGTATCATTATACCAAACAGGATATTTTCCTTAGAAAAGACCGGCATATAGCTCGAAATTATGAGCAGTTTGTCAACAGGATTTTGGAAAAAGGACTTCCGGAAATGATTTCTTTTGACCATGACCTTGCAGATGTACATTATCTGAAACCTAATTCTGACGGATATGCCGAAAAAACAGGCTACGACTGTGCCAAATGGCTGATAGAATATTGTATGGATAACTATTTAGATTTACCCAAATTCTACTGCCACTCAATGAATCCGGTAGGAAAGAAGAATATTTTAAGCCTTTTGGAAAACTTTAAAACATTGTAATGGATATTTTCAGATTAATTCAGGATATAAAAAAGCACTTGAAACTCAGTTTTGATGAAGTGGACAGATGGTTTGAAAAAGATGAAAAAATATTGAATAATCTGCCTGTAAATGGAGGTTGGACGATTCAACAGATTTTAGAACATATTTATCTTACCAACTTTTATTTACTAATTCTCATTGAAAAAGCGTCAAAAAAAGCCATGCGGAATACTCTTGAACTTGATCTGAACTCCGAAATAAAAAACTACAGTTTCGATCATGACAAATTTGAAGAAGTAGGGAAGTACGGTGCTTTTGATTGGATAAGACCGAAACATATGGAGCCGAAAGGATCGTTAGATCTGAGTGAAATCAGGAATTTATTGATTCAGCAGTATCATCAGTGTTCAGGATATTTAGACCTGATGAAGAATGGCGAAGGTCTCCTTTATAAAACGACAATGACCGTGAATGAACTGGGGAAAATTAATGTGTACGAATACATTTATTTTCTTTCCCTTCACGCTCAACGACATCTTACTCAGATGAAAAATAATGAATTAGAAATGATTAAAAATAAAAAAAATGATTTTCAAAAAATATAACTCTATTGAAAATGCTTATCAGGCCCGCGTGATCGAGCAGATCAGATGGCAGGGTTTTTGGGATGAGGTTTTCATTGTGCAGGAAAAGGTTCACGGTGCCAATTTCTCTTTCTTTACCAACGGAAAAGAAATTAAAATCGGAAAGAGAACTGCTTTTATTGAAAAAGGTGAAAGATTCTACAACGCACACCAAGTTTTAGAACGTTACAGAAAAAATGTAATTGATTTGTTCCAAAAACTGAAAGGCATATATCCTGAAACAGAAACTGTAGTGATCTATGGTGAATTATTTGGAGGGGGCTACAAACATAAAGACGTAGAACCCGTAAAAGATGCTGTGAAAGTGCAAAAAGGAATTGAATACGCTCCTCATAACGAATTTTATGGATTCGATATTAAATTGAACGGAACAACTTATTTGGATACAGATTTGGTGAATCATGTTTTTGAGGAAACCGGGTTTTTCTATGCCAGGATTTTATTCCAGGGCAGTCTTGAAGAAGCTTTGAAGTTTCCCAATGTATTTGATTCTAAAATTCCGTATTGGCTTGGCTTACCCGAGATTGAAAGTAATAGATGTGAAGGAACGATTGTTAAAACTTTAAAAACCAGATATTTTAGAAACGGTGCAAGAGTAATTCTTAAAAACAAGAACGAAAAATGGATCGAAAAGTCTAAAATGGCTAAAAAAGACAGATCAGTTCAAAAGGAGATTCATTTCAGTGAAACAGCTCAGAATATATGGGAAGAGATTCAAAATTACGTGACAGAAAACAGACTGAATAATGTTATCAGTAAAATTGGAGAATTTGAACCCAAGATGATAGGCCGGATCATAGGACTTTTTGCACAGGATATTTTGGAAGACTTCGGGAAAGATTTTCCTGATATTTTCAATACAATTGAAAAAGAAGAACAGAAAAGAATCAATAAAAAGTTGAATGCTTTAATTATTGACTTTATAAAAGAAGAGTTGATGACTCTTAAAGTTTAGTTTCGGTAAATTTTACCGGAACTTTTTTATGTAATAAACGAGAATTATATTACTTATTTTACATGATCAATTATATACATCGGGGCATAAAAAAGCCTTGAAGGTAATAGGAAAATTTTTAACTTTTATTCAGAAATACCTCTTAAACTGTTATTGAAAGCATAATTTTTTGTTAAAAAAAATCACTTTAAAAGGTTAGTCTCATGTCGATCAGACATTTTTTATTATTTTAGTCCCTAATATTGGAATTATGTTTATTGAAGATGAATTGAAGGCGATTTATTTGAACTATAAAATCAGGGAAATTATTCCTTTTCTTGTAAAGCTGACCCCAAAAGAAAAAAAGAAACCTCAGTCATTCTAAAGAAATTTTTAAATAAAGACTGGCACAAAAATATTTCTATACTTTCCGCAGACCAACAAACCTTGTGATGAATTATATGATCATTCTGCAGCCAGACGGCTAAATGAATGAAAATGAATAACCTGAAAAAAATTATTATCAAATTAAAAACAAATGAAAGAAAGACTTTATGAGATCCTTAGTGAGGAAAGAGCACATGAGATTATTCCATTTTTGAAACAGCTTACAGCAGAAGAAAGGAAAGCGCTGGTCCCTACCATAAAAAAGCTGGACAGGGAGATCAGCAAGATTGTAATGACAAAAAACTCCTACCATACTGCCGGTTCTGCAGAGCAGCATTCTATTATTGATATAGCATCTTTTGTCTGCATGGATCAGAAGCATTACGGAAAAAACTACTGGAGCCTTTTCAAAGACAAAGAACAGACCGAAAACATACTGGAGTGGGGATGTCCACACTGGTTTTCGGATTTTATTAACGATTCTATAGATGCAGAATTTACAGCATTTAATTACCATGATATCTTAAGATGGTCAGAAAAAGGTTATGTACAGCCTAGGCCCGAACTTCTTGGGTACCACTTAAGCCTCCACCCATATCATCTGGATAAATTTCCGGAAACACTGGAAACTCACTTCTGGTATATGTGCGAATTTCCTTCAAAATCACTGCCTTTTAAAAGAGAATGGCTTCCATTGGTTCAAAAACTAATTGTCGAAAATAAAGTTGAAAGAAAAAGATTCCTCAGAGAATGCCTTCTGGCTGCAAACAGGAACTTTAATAAAAATGTGACAGGATGGTTCATGGATGCATTCAATATCCTGAAACCTTCTGACGATGAACTGATTATGCTTCAGGATGAACTGATGGCAGGTTTAGCTTCCGTACAGTCAAAAGCGGTCAATACCATACTCGCTCATTTAAAAAAAATAGTTCAGGATCCGGCATTCAGAACCAGTGAATTTTCATATTTTCTACCTAATCTGTTAAGTTCAGAAGTTAAAACAGTTGTTTCAGCCAGCTTGGCTGTTACTGAAAAAATATTTCAGAAAAAGAAAATTAATACAGAAAATCTGGCAACGGCTTTAAGTGCGGCATTTGTAAACAAAGACGAAAGTATACAGACCAAAGCGGCAAAGATCATTCTCAAATATATCCCTGTTTCAGAAGGAATAAAAGAAACTTTATCCCTTTATGCAGATAACATATTGGCAAATGTAAGACCGGCACTGGTACAATACATAGAGAACAGACAGCTGGAGCTGGATCCTGTTGAAACAGAAACGCTGGAACTCATCAATGAAGAATGCAAAGTTAAGGAACCGGAAAGCTTTGAAGACCTCATGTTTCTTCTTCCACAGGCCATAGAAAATCCCGGAACTTATTATTACGATTTGGCGCTGGCAGGACTTGTACGTTTTGCTGATGAAGCTGATACAGATTCTGTAAAACTGTTTGAACCCGTATTTCAAAAAGCATGTAAAACCATTGCCAGATGGGAGGTACATCATTTTAATGTATTACTGTGCAATCTCATTATTAATTATGGACTTTCATTATTGGAAAAATTTCCGCTTCCGCTTAAAAACTTAGAGAAAATATATAAAAGAACCCGTGAGGACGAAGCCACAAGAGAAGCTTATTCTTCTTACCATAAAAAGTTAAAGCCGCTTAAAGAGATCTATGCCGGAGGTTTAGCTATGGAGCCGTTCAAACATATCGCAGTACATATTTTTAATAAAATAACATCAGGAGACCGAACTCCGCTGCTGTCTACAGTTACCCATGAGCCATGCTGGATAAGTCCCGAAGTATTAGTAGAAAGATTTGAAATTTATCAGAATAAAAATTTAAAGCCCGATGATCTGGATGTACAGCTTGCACTGCAGCGCTGTTCACTGGAGAAAACCTCAGGGGCATTACAGCATGTTGAACAGAAATTGAAAGGAGAATATAAGGAGCTTCTGCTTTTTTTCTTTAATAAAAACTCTGTTCCGAAAGGAAAATTTGAACATCCGTCATGGTGGATGACTGCAGCAATTACACGTTCACCCGAAAAAGTTTTTGAAGAATTCAAAGACTTCGGATATGATGATATTCCTAAGGAATTTCTTACCGGTAATTATAAATGGAAAACCATCGACAGCAAAAAGAATTCCTATTATCCGGTCGAGCTTAATATCACCGTTCCGAAATATCATCTCAAAAAAAGAGTGCATCAGCTTTTCTTAGAATACTTTATTGCAGAGCAGAAAGATATTTCTGAAATACCTTCATTCATATGGAGCTTCCCTAATACGCCGGGGAATGTTTTTGCCAAAATCATTAAAAACTGTCTGTTTTATTCTGGGATAGCAGAAGTATACGAACGAAGCCTTGTTCTGAGTACAGCACAGGCACTTCATCAGATGAAAAAGCCTCTGGATGCAATGGGATACGTGTTTCTGGGAACCATTTTCCTGGACGGAGACAAAGTGATTCGTGGAACCGCTGCTGAAATCTGGCTGGAACATGTTTCCCATAAAGTAATGGATAGTGCCCGCTTGGGGCAGGTGATTGGACTGCATGAAAAGCTGGAATGGGCTCCTGTAAAGAGATTTACAGATCTTGTACAGCATCAGATGATCAACGTCAGTAAAGATCACAATCTGTCACTGGAGCAGCTTCTTACCCATGTTTTACTTCAGATGGAAACCCCGGTGACTAATCTTAAAAAAATATTGGATATTTATCACGAGGTTTTGGCTTTGAATCAATCAGAACCCGATAAAAACTTAAAAGAAAAACTGAGTAGCTGGAAAGACAATTCCAGTCTGAAAAAAATCTGCAATCTTCTTCTAAAAAAATAGATTATGGAAGATGTGCTAATTTACAACTATCAGAGACCATCGTCCCTGATAAAAAAAGACGTATCTGAAGAATTATTCCTGTCTCAATACAGTGAAATTCGGAAGAACACAGATGCTCCCTGCTTTTTTTGGGGAGATGTCAGCCAACCGTTTATACTGGCAAGATGCCTGATCACGCTTTCCAATATTGTGAAATCAAGCTTTAACCTGTCGCCGTTTCAGATGACTTTGCTTAAAGACCCTATCATCACTGTCGGAAACAGCAGGCTGCGCTTTGAAGGATTCTCACACTGTGCCGGTGTTTACGCCAGGGTAGATGTCCTGCCAGACGGCTTGCATGGTGAATTTCTGGAAAACGGGACCACCAATGTAGATTTTAACCAATCGATGATTACTGCGCTGGGAAGCATCCGTCCCAATGAAAAAATAATGCTTTCCGTTGGGGAAAAAGAAGTCGGGCTTTACAAAGAAGAGACAAAAGTGATCGAACGAAAGGTTCCATTGCCCGTAAAATGGATTAAAGGATTGAGCACAGTTCAGATCTATCTGTCTGAATCGGAAAAGCTGCATTGTTTTAATAAAATCCAGACTCAGCAGCTTTTTAGAGGAATACCGAAAGGATCTGTTAAATCAGATTATTACCTGATTATCAGGGGAAATAAGCCCATGTTTTCACCGGTGAAATCGGTGGATGCGGTTTGTATCGGCGGGCTTCACAGGTTGCGCCTGCTGGAACCTCTTCTTCCTTATATTGACCAATTGCAGGTATTTCCACATGCCGATATGCAGTCTACTACATGGTTGCTTTATATGGGAAATATAAGATTCAGCTTTTCACTGTCAAGAGAAGCCTGGCGGGGATTTTCGGGAGAAGGAGCAGTACTGGACAGCCTCATTGATGATATTTCTGATGAATGGATCGATGCACTGGATAAATATGCGTATGCCAATCAGTTTTTTAATCCTTCGGCATTTGCTTTAAATGAAAATATAAACCTGAAAAAAACAGAAAATCTTACAGGAAGATTGGCTGCTATGGGACTTTTGGGTTATGACCTGGATGATAACGGGTTTTTCTATCGAAGGCTGCCATTTAAAATCAATAGAATTGCCGGTCTGAATCCACGGATGAAAAATGCAGAAAAGCTTATTGCAGAAGGAAAAGTAGAGATTTTAAATAAAATTGCAGCCAGAACCGAAGCTAGAGTAGAAGGCACCGACGTACATCACACGGTGATCATAGATCATGATAAAGAACGCTGTACTTGCGAATGGTTCAGCAAATACCAAGGAGAAAGGGGACCTTGTAAACACGTTCTTGCCGTAAAAAAAATAATATATAACTAATTAAAAAGGACAGCTTCTGAAAATAAGTCTGTCCTTTTTATTAATGGATCTTCATCCATTCCTCATAAGAAAGAACACCCAATTCCGGTTTTCCTTCGCCTTCAAGGATCGAAATAAATTCCAGCTGATTACCGTCTGGATCATTAAAATAGATGGCAAGTGCTGGCATCCATGCAAAGACCATAGGCTCATCTTTGCCGTCTTTTAGAAAATTATAAGGCTTCAGATCTTTTTTCTTCAGAAAATCTGCAGAATAATTTAAGATGTCCTCCTTGCTGCTGGAAAAAGCAAAATGTCTTGGCTGAAGGTTTTCCTTCTGTTCCCACAATCCCAGCATGAATTCTTTACCTTCACCGATCCACAAAAACGCAATAGGACGTGTGTCATCCTTATGTGCCAGTTTCAAGCCTAAAATTTCAGTATAAAACTTGATAGAATTTTCTAAACTGCTTACCTGAATATGGGTTTCATATAATCCTGTGATCATGATTTAATTTTTAATACTTACTTACAAAGCTAGACAATGTGCCTCCAATAATATAAGCTCTGTGATTCCTTTATTTGAATTGAGTGATAGAAAAATTTTATTTAAAAGATAAAAGAATAAAAGATAAAAGATAAAAGATAAAAGATAAAAGATAAAAGATAAAAGATAAAAGATAAAAGATTTTGTTGTTAAAATTCAATAGGAGCGGGCTTTAGCCCAATGTCATTAAGTTAGTAAACTATCACAAGCTATTCTTTTGATTTTTAGAGACTATTGGCTTAGCTCTTGCTTTATATTTGCCTATATTTCTTT
>NZ_QNUH01000014.1 GCF_003385495.1 Chryseobacterium elymi
GGGGAAGCCCTTACTGGGGATATGGATATTCTCCTTATTGGGGAGGATATTATGATCCGTTCTGGGGTGGTGGTTACGGTTATCCATATTGGGGCTGGAATGGCGGCTATTGGGGTAATGGCTACAGGCCGGTTTACAGAAGAAGCAGTGGTGGTGGATTCAGCAATCCAGGCATAACCAATGCAGTATACAAGACTAATACATATAGAGGCGGTTTCAGAAACAATGGAAACGGCTTCCGAAATACACCAACCAATAATGGTTTCCGAAACGGCAGTACGAACAGTGGTTTTAGAAACAACGGTTCATATAACAACGGAGGATTCAGACAAGGAAATGGTGGTTACAGAACACAGCCACAATCAGGAGGATTCCGTAATTCAAATTCTCAAAGACCTAATTCAAATTCTCAGCCTAATTACAATAATAACAATGGAGGCTTCAGGTCCAATGACAACGGAGGTTTCAGATCAAGCGGAGGTTCTTCAGGAGGAGGCTTTAGAGGTGGCTCTTCTGGCGGCGGTGGTATGAGATCAGGCGGCGGAGGCGGCGGCTTCAGAGGTGGAAGATAATTTCAAACTTAATAACTATTAAAAAAATAATGTTAAAAAAATCTTTAGTATTAATGAGTGTTTCTGCTGCGTTTTTTGCACAGGCACAGGATGTTTCTATATTGAGAAATACTGTAGATGTTTATTCCAGCACTCCCATGGTGGGTTCGTCAAAATTTAATGCAATGGCGGGAGCTAACGGAGCATTAGGAGGTGACGCCAGCTCACTGCTTACTAACCCTGCCGGTTTAGGAGTAGCAATTTCCGGGGAAGTTTCCGGAACGGTATCCATTGCAGGAAATAAAAATAAAAGCAGCTGGGGAGGAACTTCCATTGATTACAGCAAAACCAATACGGATCTTGGAAATATCGGAGGGGTAATTGCTTTTCCTTTGATGACTGAATCAGGATGGAAGTTTATCAATATTGGTATTAATTTTTCTAATCAGTCACTTGATAATTACGTAGAATCTCCCGGAAGCAGTAATGTAATCAAGGATTTTACGGATAAAAGTGCCTCGTTTGCAGGACATGCATACAACAGATACGGGAACCTTTCAAAAACGAGTTTTGGGGTAGGTGCCAATTATAATCATAATCTATACATAGGAGCTGGATTCAATTTTTTCAATGCTTCTATTGATCAATATGATACGGCAGCTTTCCAGTCATTGGATAACGGTTCCATGGAATATTTCGACAGACAAAACACACCGATGTTTGAAAGATCTTCAGGGTTTTCTGCTTCTTTAGGGATGATCGGAAAGCTTAGTCCTAACTTCAGAATTGGTGGTGCCATAGAAACTCCGACATTCTGGCGTATAGACAGAAGTTATAGTTTCTATAATGACCCGGACTACGGTGATGGTACCGGAGCCGAATCAAGAGACCTTACAACGCCGCTTAAAGCGACAGTAAGTGCTGCATTTGTTGCAAGTAAAAACTTTTCATTAAACGTAGATTATACTTTAGGATTAACAAGACCCAAATATAAAGTGGTTACAGGTGCTGAAAGCGAATTGAACAGTTTCTTTAAAGACAATTATAAGAACCTTTCAGAAGTAAGAGTAGGTGCAGAGTACAGAGTAAAGCAGTTCAGATTAAGAGGAGGTTATTCTTACACATCCAATCCTTTTGATGCTTTAACAGTAAGCCAGGTAAATCCGGATGCTTCTACAACTGATAAATCATATAGTGATATGATGCTTAATAACAGAAACCTTGCTTCATTCGGTCTAGGCTATGATTTCAAGTCATTCTATATAGATGCATCTTATCAGTATGTAACTTCTACTTACAGCAATCCTTTCTTGAGAGGTATTGAAACAGGAAATCCTTCTACTGATACAGCTTATTATTCTGATACAAGAATTATGTCATCAGACTATTTTGCCGTTTCAGAAGTAAAAAATAGCAGGAATAACTTCTTTATTACATTCGGCTGGAAGTTCTAATTCCAGATTGTGTAATGAGTGATTAAATTGAAGGCTCCGGATTTAATTCGGGGCTTTTTTATTATTAATAAAGGATTAATGAGAATGTCCGGCAGCCGGATGATGGTGAAAAAGATGCATGATCAGAGCTAGTGAAACACCAATAATGACCAAGCCGATCTTCATCCAGTCGATGTTGTGATTCTTATTGCTCTCAAAAATGATCACGGACGAAATATGAAGGAAAATTCCTCCTACAATTGCCAGGAAATAGGGCTGCAGGTTAGGATTGAAATAATTACCAAGAAGCATTCCCATTGGAGAAGCAAGCGCAAATAAGGCAACGATTAAAATTGAAGGATATGGCGAAGTCTTTAATTCATTTTTTCTGTTGAATAAAAAGGCTCCAAGAATAAAGGAAATAGGAAGATTGTGAAACAGAATTCCCAGAAGATAAGGTGAGAGCTGATGCTCATCATTAGCCAAAGGAATTCCTTCTATAAAAGCATGTATAAATAGTCCTACCATCAAAGCTACAGGAAGAATATTATGTTCATTATGATGGTGAAAATGCCCGTGTTCGAAACCTTTCGTCAAAGCTTCCAGGATCATCTGAAGCAAGACGCCTGCGATTACGAAAATTCCGAGACTGCTTCCTGCTTCGGAAGTATATACCTGCGGAAAAACTTCATTCAGGCAGATAGTGATCAGGAATCCGGCACTCAGGACCAGCAGGTTTTTAGCCAGCTTTTCTTTTTTTCCGAAATGCTTGCCCAGAAATACCCCTGTAATAACGCTTAATATCAGTAGAACAACTGTTATCATGCCTTTTTCTTAAATAAATTGATGCAACGTGGTGAAACTTCACGGTCAAATTCATTCAGCTGGTAATCGCCCCAGATCTTTACTCTTTCAAAGCCGCAGTCTGTTGCATAGGAATTGATAGCCTCCAGAGTATGAAGCTTTACTTTTTCAAAGAAATGGAAAGACTTTCCTTCCGCTTCAAAACGGATGTCTTTGACGATATGCCGTCCTTCAATTTTTTTCAGGATCTTAAAATCAATATTACCACGGCTAATGGTAGCCTCGGGAATTAAGTTTTTTCTTACGTATTCTTCATTCAGATAATCCAGAACAAAATACCCTCCCGGTTTTAAAATACCATAAACCGACTGGAAAACTTTTTTGTCATCGCTTTCATTGTCAAAATATCCGAAGCTGGTAAATAAATTGAATACAGCATCCATAGGATCTGCATCAATTGGGTTCCGCATGTCATGAACATTGAAAAGAAGGGACTGGGTTTCAAACTGCTTATCAAATTCAATGCTTTGTCTGGAAAGGTCAAGACCCAATACATCATAGCCCAGTTTATTCAGAAAAACAGAGTGTCTTCCTTTTCCACAAGCCAGATCAATAATCTTGGATGAAGGCGGTAACTGAAGGTCCTCAGTAAGCTTTGTAATGAAATTTTCGGCCTCCGTATAGTCCCTGTTGCTATAAAGAAGATGATAATAAGGTGTATCAAACCAAGATTCAAACCATTCCATAATGCAAAAATAACTAAATTTGTGCGGTTAAAAGCAAAGTATTTAAATAATGAAAGATCAAAAGATTCAATTAACAGCAAAATTGAACCCGTAATCTTTTCATTGTTAAATCATTAAATCTTTTAATAAATATTTATGGACACAGAAAATCTAAAGATTCAGATAAAGACATTCTTCGGTCTGGAGCAGATCCTTGCAGAAGAAATTAAGAAATTAGGCGGAAAAAACGTTGAAATTAAAAACCGTGCGGTCAATTGTGAAGGCGACCTCGGTTTTCTTTATAAAATTAACTACTCGGCAAGAACAGCATTGAAAATTTTAATTCCTGTTTTTGAATTTAAAGCATTTAATCAGCATCAGTTTTACAATAAGCTTTCTGCGATTGCGTGGGAAGAATATATGGATGTAGATCAGTCTTTCGCGATTGATTCTACTGTAAATTCGGAAACATTCAAGCATTCGCAGTTCGTGACTTTAAAAATGAAGGACGCTATTGTAGATTATTTTCAGGAAAAATTCAAAAGACGTCCTGATGTAGAGACGAAAAGCCCTGATATCAAGTTTCATCTGCATATTGACAGAGAATTGGTGACAATTTCTTTAGATTCTTCCGGAGATCCTTTATTTAAAAGAGGTTACAGAAAAGAACAGGGTGAAGCACCTATCAATGAAGTACTGGCAAGCGGAATGCTTCAGTTGGCAGGCTGGGATGGAAAAGGAAACTTTTTGGACCCGATGTGTGGTTCAGGAACCCTTCTTGTTGAAGCGGCAATGATTGCAATGGATCTTCCCGCTCAGATTTTCAGAAGGAGATTTGCGTTCCAGAACTGGGCCAATTATGATGCAGATCTTTTTGCGAAGATTAAAGAGGTAAGAGTAAACAGAGTAAGAGAATTTACCGGAAAGATTGTTGGTTATGATATCGATAACAGAATGCTGAATGCGGCCAGAACAAATATTGAAGCAGCAGAAATGGAAGATGTGATTGAAGTGAAAAAACAGGATTTCTTTGAGTCCAAAAAAGAGCTTTTCCCATTGCTGATGGTTTTCAATCCGCCTTACGATGAGAGAATTGCTATTAATGATGATGATTTCTACAAGAAAATCGGAGATACATTCAAAACAAGCTATCCGAATACTTTAGCCTGGCTGATCTCTTCCGACCTGGAAGCGGTGAAGAAAATCGGTCTACGTCCTTCAAGGAAGATCAAGCTTTTCAACGGAAAGCTGGAAACAAGATTCCTTCAGTATGAAATGTACGAGGGCACGAAAAAATTGCATAAGATTGAAAAAGATTAATCACTCCAAATAAAACCTTCCCATTACGGAAGGTTTTTTGTTATGTGAATATTTTTAATTTCCCTTTACTCCTTTGAAAAGATAGCTTAATCGAATCAACGAAGTTGATTCCTTCTTTGCTTTCTCAAATCTGAAATAATGCTAATCATCTTTGCGTAAAATTTATGCCCGCAGATTTAGCTGATTGTGCAGATCTTTATATTTTAATTAATCAGGTTAATGCAGACGGCACCAGTCCATACTGCTTTTTGAAGGCATAAGAGAAATGGGAAAGATCTTCAAAACCGACTTCCAAAAATACATCCGAAGGTCTTTTATGTTTTTCTTTTAAATGATAATAAGCCAGCTCGAGGCGTTTTTGGGTAAGCCACCGCTGAGGCGTAGTCTGAAAAATCTTCCTGAAATCCCTGTTGAAAGTGGACAGGCTTCTTCCTGTCAGATAGCCAAATTTTTCCAAAGGCATATTGAACATATAATTCTGTTCCATAAACCCAGCCAGATCAATTTTTCCCGGTTCTTCAAAGTCGTTAAGGACAGTATCTATATCTTTATCAATTTCCCTTAAAATACTGATAGCTTCAGTAATTTTCAATGAGGCAATATTTTCCGGAAAAGTCCCTTCCATCTCGAAATAAGGAATGAGGGAAGCCAGACAGCTTTTTAATAAAGGATGACTTTGGAAACTGTAAATTTTAGATTCCCGGCAGATGGTTTTATGTCCTGATTCAACGGAAGCATAAAACTGTTTCAGTCTTTCTGTGGTGAGATGCATCACTACAGCTTTATGAGGAAGCCCGTCTTTAGGATAATTAATGATCGTTGCGAGATGATTTCGAGGAATCAGAAAAATATCTCCTGTTTTGAACAGATATGTTTTATCAGCCTGGATAATCTTTGTTTCCCCCGATATAAACCAGACCAGCATATGGAATTCAAAAACAGTTTCTGTTTTGAAGAGCTTATCATCATATGTGGAAAGCTTGATATCCGGGGTAATATATTGTATCTGGAAATCCATGATCTGTAGTTTATGAGTACAAATGTATTTAAAAAGAGGTTATTCCGTATCGAATTTGAAGCCCAGCATTTCTTCGCTTAATTTCCATAACCTTTCTGCATTCTCCCTGTCAATAGAATAAGGCTGCACACCACGGATTGTTGCCGGCTCATCATATCTATGTTCTATCTGTCCAAAATCAATTTCAGCGATATCACAATTTTCACAATAAACTCCTCCGATATTTTGAAGCATAGGGCTTGTTGCACACCAAACGGTTGTAGCAGCACCTTGTGGAATTGTTTTTAATCTGGCTTCAACTTCAGGCTTTATTTTTCCGTCCTTGTCATGAGTTCCCATTTGAATATAAAGATCAATGGGCTCTTCTCTTCCCAGCTCTGTACCATAAACAGAACCCGGATGCAATGAATAGGCTCTGATATTGAACTTTTTTCCTCTTTCATCTAATGCCGTGGCCAATAAATTACAGGCTGTCTTCGACTGTCCATATCCCAACAGGGTCTGGTATTCTCTTTTCTCAAAATTCGGATCTTCAAAATCAAACGGAGCCATCTGGTGGCCGTAAGAAGAGACACTCAGAACCCGGGCACCATTTGATTTCTTCAAAGCCGGCCAAAGCCTTGCTGTTAAATGAAATTGTCCAAGATAATTGGTTGCCAGTTGAGATTCAATACCTCTGTGGTCTCTTCGGAGAGGAACCCACATAATTCCGGCATTATTAATCAGCAAGTCAAGCTTTCTTCCGGATGCTAAAAATTTTTGGCTGAAGTTATCGACAGACACAGGGTCCATCAGGTCCATCTTTTCCAGTTCGATATTTTTAATGCCTGTAAGGTTCTTGGCTGCTTTTTCAATATCCCTTGCAGGGATAATGACCTTTACTCCGGCAGAAGCAAGCACTTTTGTGGTTTCAAGGCCAATTCCTGCATAGCCGCCGGTGATCACTGCTGTTTTTCCGGTAAGATCTATTCCTTTAATGACTTCCTGTGCTGTAGATTCTGCATTAAAACCTGATTGGACAGGGTGCTGTAGTGGATTGGTTTTCTGTAACATTTTTTTGTTTTTAAATTCTATAACAAAGGTATAGGCCGCTGTTCATATAGATTTTGTTTAAAATGTCAAATTATTGTGTTGAAAGTTTCAACGCCATTCTTTTATATGTTTATTTAAAAGTTAATTTCTTTGAATAAGCTGTTAAACTGTTTGTAGATTCCTCAGCGAATAAGTAATTTTGAAAAATTTTCAATTTGAGACCTACCATTTCCATTGTCGTTGCCATTTTTAACCGAAGAGACGAACTTTTTGAACTGCTGAATTCTTTGACTTTTCAGACGGATAAAGAGTTTGAAGTGATTATTGTGGACGATGGTTCTTTTATTGATCTTAAGCCGACCATTCAGAATTTTGATGGAATATTGGATGTCAGATACTTCAGAAAGGAGAATTCCGGTCCCGGACTTACCAGAAATTATGGCGCAAAAAGAGCACAGAATGACTGGCTACTTTTTGTAGACAGTGATGTGATTGTAGAAAAGGACTATATCGAAAATATTAAAAAAGATATAGAGACCATTTCATGTGATGCGTTCGGAGGAGCAGACAAAGCTCATAAAGGTTTTAATCTGATGCAGAAAGCCATTTCCTATTCTATGACCTCGGTTTTTACGACAGGAGGAATCAGAGGGAATAAAAAGGCTGTCTCAAGATTCCAGCCAAGAAGCTTTAATATGGGAGTAAAGAAAGATGTTTTCGAAAAAATAGGAGGTTTTTCCGAGATGAGGATAGGCGAAGATCCGGATCTGTCCATGACGCTTTGGGAAAACGGTTTCACTACTGCATTCTTTGATGATATTGCGGTGTATCATAAGAGGAGAGTGGATCTGGGTAAATTTTCTAAACAGGTCTATCAGTTTGGTTGTGCAAGACCTATTCTTAATCAGAGGCACCCCAATTATGTGAAGATTTCATTTGCATTTCCTACACTGTTTATGTTAGGATATATTTTAGGCTTTATAGAATATTTTATTCTGGGAAGAGGGATTATCCTTGCGTTTTACGGATTGTATACATTCCTTGTATTTTTCCATGCCATGTTTGTAACGAAGAATATAAGTATTGCCGGAATGGCGGTAATTTCCACCTACATTCAGATGTTTTCCTACGGATACGGTTTTCTTAAATCATGGGTGCTCCTGAATATTTTCAGAATGAAGCCGGAAGATGCTTTCCCAAAACATTTCCATAAAAAATAGATTAAAAAATAAAAGCTGCCAGAACCTCCGGCAGCTTTTATAACAATAAATTAGGATATGAATAGGTTTTCATGGTTGAGAACGCCTGTTTTCAGCATGCACTGCCGCATTTTTTCATAAGTTCTGGCGATATCGTGATCCAATCCGATCGAAAACCTGATCAGCCCGTCCGATATGCCCATTGCTTCACGCTCTTCTTCAGGAATCTCCGATGAAGTTGAACTTCCCGAGCATGAAAATAAAGTTTTGTAGAATCCTAAGCTTACAGCCAGATACCCCAGATTTTCCTGCTGCATCATTTCCATCAGCTCATTGGCTTTGTCGGTGGTGCCAGCATCTACCGTCAGCAATCCTCCGAATCCGTATTCCTCGTACATCATACTTTTCATCAGTTCATGATCCTTATGGGATTTTAAACCCGGATAAGATACTTTCAGCCCGTCTTTTTCAAATCTTTCCGCAAGATACATTGCATTGTGGCTATGCTGCTTCATTCTGATGTGAAGTGTTCTCAGGTTTTTCAGGATGCTGGCAGAGCGGAAGCTGTCCATGGTAGGTCCTAATAACATACACGCTCCGTTGTTTACATTTTTCGTATCATTAATAAATTCCTGTGTTCCGCAGTATACACCGCCTACCGTATCGCTGCTTCCATTAATGAATTTGGTTAAACTATGAATTACGATATCTGCACCTAATAATGTAGGTGAAACAGAAAGAGGGGAGAATGTATTGTCTACGATCAGTTTCAGATTATGTTTTTTACAGATTTCTGAAAGTTTTCTAAGGTCTGCTACCTCAAGTAAAGGATTACTCACACTTTCGCAGTAAATAACTTTAGTATTGGGAGTTATAGCATTCTCTATAGATTCAAAATTGCTGATGTCTACAAAAGTAGTATCAATATGGAAAGGTGGAAGGAAATTTTTAAGAAAAGCATAAGTTCCGCCGTAAATCGTTCTGCTGGAAATAATATGGTCTCCGCTTTTACAGACCTGCATTAATACAGAAGTGATAGCTCCCATTCCAGATGCCGTAACGTTAGCTGCCTCGGTATTTTCCATTTTAGCCAGTGCCTGCGCAAGATATAGATTCATCGGGGATGAATGTCTGGAATATAAATAACATCCTTCAGCATTTCCCTCAAAGGTATCAAACATGGTTTTTGCCGAAAGGAATGTATAAGTAGAGCTGTCAGAAATTGATGGATTTACTCCTCCGAATTCACCAAAATACTGTAGATCCTGGATCTCATTGGCCGCATTAAAATTTTCCATAAGCTTTAGATTTTATTTGTCGGCTTAAATATGCTCTGTTTTCAGATTTATTACAAGGTATATTTAAATATGTAGAATATAAATCTATCATTTATGCTTTGAATAGAAAATATGTTTATTATATTTGAATTTATTAAACTTTTTCCAAAAAATTATCTTATGAATTTTGATGAAACGGATAAAAAACTACTCCTTTTACTTCAGGAAGACTGCAAACAGACCACCAAAGAGCTGTCTTACAAGCTCAATTTGTCTGTAACGGCTGTTTATGAGCGCATAAAAAAGCTTGAAAATCTAGGCGTGATCTTAAAATATGTAGCACTGCTGGACCGGCATAAAGTAAACCGTGATTTTATTGTGTTATGCCATGTAAAATTAACCCAGCACAAAAAAGAATTTGTGTTGCAGTTTGAAAGAGAAGTCATGAACCTGCAGGAAGTCACGGAATGTTTTCATGTAAGCGGCGATTATGATTATATCCTTAAAATAGGTGTAAAAGACATGGAGGATTACCGCAATTTCATGCTTAGCAAATTAACGACACTTCAGCATATAGCAAGCACTCACAGCTCTTTTATGATCTCTGAAGTGAAAAATACAACGGCTATTGTTCTGTAATTTATACGAGGACTCCGTTCTTTGGAGTAATAGGTTCAGGAAGATCATCATGCTCTCCGATCATTTGAAGTACATCTATCTCAATGGACCGACATATAGAAAGCATCGGGATATCAAACATTAGCCCTGCAAATGGGTTTTCTGAATAATCCCCAACTAATTCCATAATAATATAAACCCAGCCTATAACTACACAGAAAGGAATACATGTCCAGAGTCCCCAAACACCTAATCTGTCAAATTCGTTAACGAGACCCAATGGAAGAAGTATAATAAAAATAATAATAAGAATGAAACCTGTATTGGCAAATTGTCTGGGTGATGGGAACTTTTTTATTCTCTCAGCTTTCCCCTGATGATCATAGAATTCATTGAGACAGGTTTGAAGCTGCATCTGATTAAAATCGGAGATGAAATTGTTGTTCTTTAAGTCGTTAATCTCTTTTGCCTGTTTGGAAATTAGATACGTTGCAAAATTTTTATATTCTGAATGTAAATTAAATTCTTCTTCAGATAGATATTTTCTTTGAAAAAGTGAAGTTCTGCTATAATCTGGGAATCCTGCTTTTATTAGCCTGTGACGTTTTTGATTGACAGTTCCGAAATGTCTGCTTAAGCTTATGTGCTCCCATTCTGTAGGAACTAATAGCTGTTCACGAAAAGTGTAAAGCCATGCAATGTGACGATAAATAATTTCCTTTCTTTTTGTTTCAAGACTATCTGAGTCTTCATTTTGATCCCTAAAAGCATACATCATTGAGGTAAATGACCTGCTTGAATTGACAATACCTCCCCATATTTTTCTGGCTTCCCAAAGTCTATCATAAGCCTGATTATTTTTAAAACCAACAAAAAAGGCAACTGCGGTACCTACTAAAGCTACAGGAATCCACGGAATAACCATCCACTCCCAATCGAAAAAATAGAAAAGTGCGACCACTAAGGTACACCAAGCCGTAAGCCATATAAGATGAACCCCAGCGAGGTGTAGAACCTGTTTATAATTAAAATACTTTGTTGTGATCATAGAAAAGGTGTTTTACGGAAAGTTTTTAGCAAAATAAATACCAAGTTGTAAGAGGGCGGCACGGTGTTTATTTATTAATATACAACATAACTTATTGGATTTAGAGTTTTTTTTATTTTTATTCCTGAATTAATAAATATATTATAGGATAATAGCATTAATGTTAATAAAAAAAACCTCTAAAAATTAGAGATTTCATATAAATAATAAAGCTGTTAATATTTCAGCATTTCTTCAATCTTTTTACCGAGCTTTTCAGCATTCGGAAGCATTTCTTTTTCCAGTACCAAATTGATAGGAACTGCCGGAACATCAAGAGATCCCAGTGTTTCCACAGGAGCATCCAGATACTTGAAGCAGTTTTTGGAGATACGGTGTGCAAATGCTTCGGCAAATGAATTGTTCAATTGTTCTTCGGTAAGAACAATACATTTTCCGTGTGCTTTTACCCTTTCAAAAACAAGCTCTTCATCCAGAGGAATTATAGTTCTCAGGTCGATGACTTCAATCCTTCCTTCAAAATTCTTCACAGCTTCTTTTGCCCAGTAGATTCCCATTCCATAGGTTACAACCAATAAAGTTCTGCCTTTTTCAGTTTCATTCCGGTCTGCTTCAATGATTACTTTACCTTTTCCGAAAGGAAGGATATAGTCTTCTGAAGGCTCAATGGTTTTAGCATCTTCGGTTCCGGGAACTTTGCTCCAGTATAAACCTTTATGCTCCAGCATGATCACAGCATTTGGATCGTAATAAGCAGCTTTTAGCAAACCTTTGAAATCGGCTGCGTTGCTAGGATAAGCAATTTTAATTCCTTTAATATTGGCTAAAATACTTTCAACACTTCCGCTGTGGTATGGTCCGCCGCCTCCGTATGCACCGATAGGTACACGGATAATATTGCTTACAGGAAATTTTCCCTGACTTAAATAGTTTGATTTTGAAATCTCAGTAATCAATTGGTTGATTCCCGGATAAATATAATCGGCAAACTGAACTTCTACGATGGGCTTTAATCCTACTGCGCTCATTCCTGCAGTTGATCCTATGATATAGGCCTCCTGAATAGCTGTATTAAATACCCTTTTGCTTCCGAATTTTTTTCCTAAAGTCACCGTCTCTCTGAAAACGCCTCCAATTCTTTCTCCTACATCCTGTCCGTAAAGAAGAGCTTCGGGATGTTTCCACATCAGCTCCTGAACAGCATGGATTGCAGCATCTACCATAACAATTTTCTCACCGCCTTCAGGCTCGCGGGTTCCAGTTTCTTCAGTAATTGGAGTGGGAGCGAAAACATGTTGCATAACCGTTTCCGGTTTTGGATCTTCTGCGTTTTTAGCTCTTTCAAAAGCCTCTTCAGCTTCCAGACGGGCTTTTTTAGTGATCTGCTTTAAGAGATCTTCATCAACTCCTGCTTCAAGAAGCTGTTTTCTAAGGATCTCGCCCGGATCTTTAGCTCTATGCTTAGTTAAATCTTCTTCGTCTCTGTAAAATTCTCTTCGTACTCCGGAAGTATGGTGACCGATAAGAACTGTTTTAGCGCAAACTACTAAAGGTTTTCTTTCAGTTCTTACAAAATCTACAGCCTTCTTCATAGCTTCGAAGCTTTCCACAAAATCAGTTCCGTCCACACGCATTCTGCCAAGACCTGTGAAACCGGCTACGAAATCGTAAGCGTCACATGTTCTTGCTTCCTCTTTGGTTACAGAAATTCCCCATTCATTATCCTGTACGAGGAATATGATAGGAAGCTGATGAAGGGCGGCAAACTGTAAAGCTTCACTTACTTCGCCTTCCGTTACCGAATTATCTCCCAGGCTGCAGATTACAACCGGATTGTTCTCGAAGCTCTGTAAATTGAATTCCTGAATATATTTTATTCCCTGCGCGACACCTGTAGTAGGAATAGTCTGCATTCCTGTTGCTGAGCTCTGGTGAATGATCTTGGGTTTGTTTTCGTCTCTGCTTGATGGATGGGAGTAGTATGATCTTCCTCCGGAAAATGGATCTTCTGCTTTGGCCAGAAGCTGCAGCATTAATTGGTACGGCTCAAAACCGAGTCCTAAAAGAATGCTTTCATCACGGTAATAAGGAGATACCCAGTCTTCTTTTTTTAACTGATAAGCTGTTGCCAACTGGATGGCTTCATGACCTCTTGAAGTGCTATGAACATATTTGCAGATATTTCTGTTTTCCTCATAGATATCCGCCATTGCCTTAGCAAGCATCATATGATTGTATGCTTTAAGCAGAATATCCTGAGAAACCTTTTCGTGAAGTGTATTTTCCATAGGAAGCAAATATACATAAAAAAACAAAATACTAACAAGCGTTAGTATTTTGTGAGAATTTTATGTAATACAGGATTATTCCTTGATTACTTTTTTAGAGATAACATCTTTGTCTGTTCTTATTTCAATGATGTAAATACCCTTAGTATAGGTAGATAGATCTATCGATTCTTTATCGCTGTTGATCACCCCATTCTGTAGTTTTTTTCCAGAAAGATCATAAATTACGAAAGCAGACTTTTTAGGGGCTTTCAATATGTTTATGAAATCTTTTGTAATCGTTGGAGCTACTGCGAGACCGCTTAATGCATTGGTTTCGCTGGTTCCTAAAACAGTTTGTGTCTGACCTGTCGCTATAATAGAATAGTTTTGCGGAGCATTGGCACCGGCATTGTTTTTTAATGTCCCTTTATTAGTGATCTCAATTCGGTAAGTTCTACCAGCAACAGGGGTATCTATTACCACTTGTTCTACATTATCTACTGTATTGTCCGCCTTAGTAGCAGGGGTCATTGGAGAAGTAGCGTTCAGTTTCCAAGGATAATAAATCGTATTGTTTGTTGTATCTATAATTCTTAAATCTAAATCATTTACCAATCTTGATGCTCTGTTGTTATACGCATCAGCCCACGTTAGGTTGGCAGGAATAACGTATTCAGGATCAATCCATGAAATTGTAACTTTCAACGGCTCAGTACCAGATGCTACAACATTCTTTGTGTTTGGAGTACCGCTGGTTAATGTTTCGTTATTAAAGATAACAGTATTGTTAGCTTTTCCCACTAATAGTTCAGCACCTTTTTTAGCATTGATGTATCCCCACCCAAACCATGGATCTGGACCTACATTCCCCGCTTCAGAAGCTGAATGAATCATTAAGGTTTTTGCACTTGCTGCATTTAATACCTGATTTGAGAAAAGTTCTTTATTTACTTGTGTCCATAGCCCGATAACTCCGGTCACTACTGGTGCAGAATAAGAAGTTCCGCTTCCGTAGCTATATGTTGTACTGCCAACAGTATCTTCTGCTGTCGCTGCGGAGAATACATCAGTACCTGTAGTTGAAATATCCGGTTTAATTCCTCCGTCATCTCTCGGTCCTGCACTGCTGTAGTCAGAATGAACAACATCAGAAGCAGTAGTATATTTAAAGTTATTGGTAGAAATTACATCCGTAGCTCCAACAACGATAATGTTTTTGGCTAAAGATCCAGGTCCGATACAATCAGCTCCATTGCTACAGTTTGTTGTAGGAAGTGTATCTGTTGCAGCAAACTGAACTTGGACACCATTATCATCGGTATAATATTTAGGAAAGGCAGATGTTCCTGGGTAATCAGGTCCGTAACCAAAATAATTACCAGAAGATTTTACAATAATATAAGAAGGATTATTATATACAATCTGATCATAGTTTTGATCTTGTATGAAATAAGTCCCCTGTAGATCCATAGAAGTAGAAGGGCTTTCAAAAACACCTGGCCAAACCCATGCATTTACACCATTTACAGTTTTAACATCCCAACCTTGATTGGTTCCATATGAGTGATTAGACAGATTAGGCTGGGCAACAAGTATTTTTTGAAATACAGTACTTGTTGTAGTATCACCAGGTAATGTAGTAGTTGCAAATCTATAAGAATCCATGATAGAATTGATAGCTATTCCTTTTGTGTTTCCACTAAGGCCGCCTCCACTTATATTTATACTTTTACCACCAATAAAACTGGCTACACCCGTTGCGTGCGCACTGTAAATTTGTGTTGTAGCTTCTTTATTGGTAATTCTTCCTGGGATGTTATCGAAAGCTGTATGAGCAGCATATACTCTACCCCCGTCGAAAATAGTGTATTTAATACCTTCACCATTATAAGCGTTAGTTAATCCTACTACACCACCTGCTGTATTGAGGTTATCAGCATTAGCATTCAAAACTTGTCTGTTATCTTCGTTTTGATAAAAATAAGGCTTACCACTTGGAGTAAATCCAGCTAAATTACTCCTTTGTTCTTCAATTTCTTTTAAAGTCTCTGAAGATCTGTCTGCTCCGTAATGCTTTGAAACATAAGAGTCAAACTTTGCAGTATTCTCTTTGTTTTGTTTTTCAAACTCTCTTTTTAATCCTTCATTGTTTTGCGCACTTAATAATGTAATTGCCAAAGTGCTGACCAAAAGTAAATGTTTCTTCATAATGGTTCAGTAAAATATTAAAATTTATAGGTTAGCAAATATATACTAAAATATTTAATCATCTTGTTCTTGCTGCATATTATTTGTTTTTTTAGTGTGATTTAATAAGGTTATATTGGTTTAGGATGGGTAGTTGTTTATTTTGATGCTTTTCATTTTTTTTATGAATTTGAAAATTTAGAATTAAAAAAGAATTTTTCTAATACTCTTTGAAACGAAATCATGATATCTATTATTAGAAAAATTGAAGTAACTTTACATTCTCTTTTTTAAAAAAGTTAGAAAATTATATGTATTTAATTTTTGACACAGAAACAACCGGATTACCTAAAAATTTCAATGCACCGCTTTCAGATTCTGAGAACTGGCCAAGAATGGTTCAGATTGCATGGCAAGTGCATGATGATGATGGGAAATTAATTGAAAACCAGGATTATATAATAAAACCTGAAGGGTATGATATTCCCTTCAATGCCGCAAGGATTCACGGAATTACTACTAAAATTGCTCATGAAGAAGGACGTGACCTGCAAGAGATTCTGGAAGAGTTTTCTAAAGTGCTGGACAGGGTAAGAATAGTGTCCGGACATAATGTAGAATTCGATTATAATATTGTAGGAGCAGAATTTTACAGGAAAAATTTAAAAGACAATCTTCAGGATAAACCTAAAGCCGATACAATGGTTTTGGGAACAGATTACTGTAAGCTTGGCGGTGGAAGAGGAGGAAGATATAAATCTCCGAAACTGGAAGAGTTGTACGAAAAGCTCTACGGTCACAAATTTGATGAAGCGCACAACGCTGCTGCCGATGTGAATGCGACTGCCCGGGTATTCTTTGAAATGATGAGAATAGGAGTAATTCCTGCTGAAGTACTGAAGATTTCTGAAGATCAGCTGAGTTACTTTAAAACCCTTTATCCGGACCCGATAAAGCCGTTTAATATTGTTATCAGAAGGCAAGTTGCTGATTTTAACAATAAGAAAAAACAGTCTGATTTTGGAAGTATAGATGAAATTGATCTTGGAAAATACTTCAATTTTAACAGCCATAGTGTTTTCTCTACATTGATGGCTACTTCAAGCATCAGTGATCTCATCAAAAAAGCTTCTGACGAAAACTTTCCCGCTGTAGGTATGGTGGATATTGGAAATATGATGGGAGCTTTTAAATTTGTTTCAGCAGTAGAATCTGCCAATTCGGACCGCTCTAAAAAGCATAAAGAGTTTCTTGCCAAAAAACAGGAAGCTGAAGAAAATGGAACAGAATTTACTGAGCAGGAACCTGTTTCAGCTCCGCTTATTCCTGTTGTAGGTTGTGAATTTTATATCTCAGACCGGTATGAGCAGAAGCAGTTTACAAAAGATGATCCGGACAGAAGAACCCAGGTTGTTCTTTTGGCAAAGGATTTTAACGGATATAAAAACCTGGCAAAACTTTCGAGTATAGGATTTTTAAAAGGATTTTATTTTGGAGTTCCGAGGATCAGCAGAGAGCTGATCGCTGAGTATAAGGAAGGTTTGATAGCCCTGACCTCCGGAATTTTAGGAGATATTCCTGATGCGATTCTTAATACCGGAGAACAAAAAGGGGAAGAGCTTTTCAAATGGTGGAAAGACACGTTCGGAGATGATTTCTATGTACAGCTTCAGAATCATAAACTGCCTGAAGAAGAGCATTTGAATGAAGTTTTATTATATCTGGCAGATAAATACAATACCAAAATTCTTGCCCAGAATGAAACTTTTTATACCCATAAAGATGATGCGAATATCCAAGACATTGTAAGCTGTATCAAGGATGGTGAAAAATTAACCACACCTGTAGGAAAAGGCTTCGGAAAACGTAGAGGACTTACCACAGGAGAATATTATATTAAAAACAGTGACGAGATCAAAGAAGCATTTCTGGCTTATCCGGATGCCTTTGAAGCTTATGATGAATTTCTCGCAAAATTCAGTCCCTACACCCTAAAAAGGGATGTTCTCCTTCCTAAATTTGATATTCCGGAAGAGTTTATCCATGTGGAAGATGCAGTGGATGGCGGAAAAAGAGGAGAGATGGCTTATCTTACTCACCTAACCTATGAAGGTGCTAGGAAAAGATATACAGAAATTACAGAAGAAATTAAAGAACGTCTTGACTTTGAACTTGACGTAATTGCCAATACCGGATATCCCGGATACTTCCTTATCGTACAGGATTTCTGTAACGAAGCCCGGAACATGGGCGTTTGGGTCGGGCCCGGAAGAGGTTCTGCAGCAGGTTCTGCAGTAGCTTATTGCATTGGGATTACTAACGTTGATCCTATCAAGTATGATCTCCTTTTTGAGAGATTCCTGAATCCGGAGAGGGTTTCGATGCCCGATATTGATATTGACTTTGATGATGAAGGACGTGACAGAGTTATTAAGTGGGTGATTGAGAAATATGGGCAGAGCCAGGTAGCGCAGATCATTACCTATTCGGTTTTGGGTGGAAAATCTGCCATTAAGGATGCCGGAAGGGTATTGGATCTCCCGATTCCCGATACCAATAATATCGCCAAACTGATTCCTGCCAGCCCTGGAATGAATATTGCCAAAGCTTTAGCGAAATATGATAAGCTAAAGCCCGAAGAGCAGATGCTGGTGGATGAAATGAGAACGGTTCTGGACAACCCAGATGATCCTCGTTTCGATGTATTGGCGAGTGCCAAGAAAATGGAAGGATGTATCAGGAACACAGGAATTCATGCCTGTGGAGTGATTATTACGCCTGAGGATGTAAGTAACCTTGTGCCGATAACAATTGCAGCAAAAGATGCTGATATTCTGGTTTCCCAGTTTGACAACTCGGTGGCGGAAAGCGCGGGACTTCTGAAAATGGACTTCCTGGGACTCCGTACCCTGACGATCATTAAAGATGCCATGAAACTGGTTAAGCAAAGGCATAATATAGATCTTGATCCGGACGAAATTCCGCTCGATGATACCAAAACTTATCAGTTATTTAAAGAAGGAAGAACAATCGGAATTTTCCAGTATGAAAGTCCGGGGATGCAGAAATACATGAGAGAGCTTAAGCCTACAGTTTTTGCCGATCTTATTGCCATGAACGCGCTTTATCGTCCCGGACCTATTAAATATATCCCGAACTTTATCAACAGAAAGCACGGAATTGAGGAAATTGTTTACGACTTACCGGAAACCGAAGAATATTTAAAAGAAACCTACGGAATTACCGTTTACCAGGAGCAGGTAATGCTTTTATCCCAAAAGTTGGCGAACTTTACCAAAGGTGAAGCCGATACGCTGAGAAAGGCGATGGGTAAAAAGCAGATTGACGTTCTGAATAAAATGTACCCTAAATTCATTGAAGGAGGAAAGAAAAATAATCTTGATGAAGATCGTTTAAATAAAATCTGGAATGACTGGAAGGCTTTTGCTGAATATGCCTTCAACAAATCCCACTCCACCTGTTATGCATTGATTGCTTATCATACTGCTTATCTGAAAGCCAATTACCCGGCTGAATATATGGCGAGTGTGATGAGTAATAACATTAACAATACGGATTCTATCACCATGTTTATGGAGGACTGTAAAAGTATTGGAGTAGATGTTTTAGGACCTGACGTAAATGAATCCCAGTATAAATTCTCTGTAAACGAAAAAGGACAGATCCGTTTTGGTTTGGGAGCCATTAAGGGAATTGGGGAAGGACCGAGTGAAGCTATTACAAGAGAAAGAGCCAACGGAAGATTCAAAAACATTTATGATTTCTTTGAAAGAATTCCTCCTTCCCAGATGAATAAAAGAGTGGCGGAAAGTTTAGTGCTGGCTGGAGCATTTGATGAGCTGGGTTCTTACCACAGAGGTCAGTATTTTGATATTGATATGGCTGGAAAAACAAACCTGGAAAGACTGATCAGATACGGGCAGAGCTTCCAGGAAAGTAAAAATGAAATGGAGCATTCTCTTTTTGCAGATTTTGCTGATGAAGTGCAGATCGAGCAACCTAAATTATTGCCATGCCCGGAATGGCCTAATATGCACAAATTAAATAAAGAGAAGGAAATCATCGGTTTCTATCTGTCCGCTCATCCGCTGGATGAATTTAAATACCAGTTCCAGTTTATGCAGGGCAGACTTTCTAAAAAGACTGTGCTTGAAAAAGACGATGAAAAAGTGATCTCGGATGAAATTCCGATTTTAGAGAAGGATTCACAGGATGAAACGGTAGATCTTATTGAGATTGTTTCTGATGAGCTGTCAATAGGAGAAGAGGAGGTTATAGAGGAAGTGGTGAAGAAAGCCGAGCCGAAAGGTAATTTCCTGTTTTTAAACCTTGATGAGGTGGATGCTTACAAAGAGCAGGCTTTTTCCAATAAGCAGGAAGAGCTTTTTGAAGAAAAAAAGAAAGACTGGAAAACGCTTCAGAAAGAAAGAGAAAATGGTGGTGGCGGAAAAGAGTATACCGTAGCCGGGCTGATCACTGAATATAGAGTACAGGATGGATTCAGAAGTGGAGAAAAAGTGGCTTTTGTTACTTTGGAAGATTATTCGGGATCGTATTCTTTCAGGTTGGGAGACAGGGATTATATGCGTCTGAAGGAGAAATTAGAAGTTCAGAGATTTGTGATTTTCAAAATAAAGTTTGCGCAGGTCAAGGATGGAAGAGTTTTTGTCAATGTCAATGATGTGATAGAGCTTCAGGAAGCTTTTGAAAGATTTGCAAAAAGTATTTCCCTGGTTATGGATGTTATGGATGTCCGCCCTGAAGATCTTGATTTTTTCAAAAAGGTTCTTGACCGGAATAAAGGAAATCAGAAACTTAAATTCTTTATAAAAAATATTGAAGATGATTCCCAGATTGAAGTTCAGTCCATGAAACATTCCGTAGATCTCAATGGAGATTTAATTAAGGAAATTCAGCTTCTTAATAAGTATGAATTTTATCTGAATTAATAATTGGTAAAAATTAGAGTTATTAAGCGGCATTTTGCCGCTTTTTTAGTTTAATGATAAAAATAAAGTGTAATTGTTGATAAAGATTTACCAAAAAATATTTTATGTTAAATCGAAATTTATCTATTATTTGTGACTTTTTATTTTAACTTAAATTCCTGTAAATCAATGTTTTAATCGGATATCTGGTATTGGTGATTTAACAGTAAAATTAAACGTTTATTTGATTTGTGGTATTAATTTCTATATTTTGTGATATTGTGTTTAATGTTTTAAGATAATTTTTGATTTTTTATGAAATATTTGTTTACTTTTACCCTCTAATTTTATTTTACTACATATGAAAAAACTATTTCTACTCTTTTTAGTTTTGATAGGTATGATAACCTGTCAATTGTATCAAGGACAAGCTTACTTGGTAAATACATGTTCAACGAATGTTGATAATATTACCTATTCGGTAATGAGGAGTAATACGACTGCCAATGATAAGCAACGTATGGCGTTTATTATCCCTGCTTCTCAATTGGATAATATTGCTAACGGTACGATCACATCAACCTACTTTAAGAGATCAACATCTTCAGGAAGTTTAAATGCAGGAGCAAATTTTAGAATCTATTTAAAAAATACTACTGCTACAGATTTTGGGTCTGTGTCTCCGGATTGGGCTACCGAAACAGGCTCTGCCACACTGGTTTATGATTCTAACCCTCAAACTGCGGTAGGAAGTACGGCAGGATATAAGCAATTTCAGCACTCAGCGAATTTTGTTTACACTGCGGGAAGTAACCTTGCTGTTTATACAGAATATGTACAAACTACTGCTCAGGCGTCAACCATTTATTGGCAGTATGAATACAGCAGTCCATGTATTAATACTTCAAACAGTAATACCACAAAATATGTAAGTACAACAAATGCTTTTGGGGCTACGCTTACTTCAACTAATTATAGAAGACCGGTGATTGCGTTTGATGCTAACGTACCACCTCCGACAACAGTTCCTAATTGTACAACAATTTCTGCACCTGCAAATGCTGCAACAGGAGTTTCTGTAACACCGACAATTACTTGGTCTGCTACACCAATTACTTCTAGTTATGTAATTAATATGGGAACTACACCTGGTGGAACTAATATTATGAATGGAGTAGATGTAGGAAATGTTACATCATATGCTATTCCTGCTGCAACACCATTGTCGTATTCAACACAGTATTATGTAACGGTGATTCCTAAAAATGTTGTAGGTATGGCTACAGGTTGTACTGAGAATACGTTTACAACTTTGGCAATGCCTTGTCCAAGCGTAAATTCACCTGGTGCTGCTGCAACAGGAGTTTCTACAATTCCTACAATTTCTTGGGGAGCGGTTTCAGGTGCTACAGGATATAGACTTACTGTAGGTACAACTTCCGGAGGTTCAGATGTAGTAAACAATGTAGATTTGGGTAATGTGACTTCTTATACATTTACTTCTGCTTTAGCTCCGTCTACTACGTATTATTATACAGTTACATCTTATAATGCATCTACAAACTCTGGTACATGTACTGTAAGATCATTTACAACAACTGCAACACTTCCGCCTGCGAATGATAATTGTGGAGGAGCCATTGCTTTAACAGTTAATCCGGATTTAGCTTGTGGAGCTACAACGGCTGGTAATACATTAGGTGCATCATTATCTATGGCGGCTACACCTTGTAATGGAAATCCAGATGATGATGTTTGGTATAGCTTTGTTGCAACTAGTGCCTCACATGTTGTTGCATTATCAAATGTAGTTTCAACAGGAACATCTTCAACTACGGATATGTATTTCCAGGTATTAAGCGGGGCATGTGGCTCACAAACGAGTGTTGTATGTTCAGATCCTAATACGGCTACTGTAAGTGGTTTAACTCCGGGACAAACTTATTATATAAGAGTGTATACCTATTCTGGTGCAGGATATAATGCTAGCTTTAATATCTGTGTTGGAACACCTCCACCACCTCCGGCAAATGATAACTGTGCAAATCCAACTCCTTTAACGGTAGGAGGTGTATTCGCTACTCATGCAATTACAACTACAAATGTGGGTGCTACTGCTGATGGTACAGCACAATCTTGCCAGACAAGTGCTACCAATAACGTTTGGTATTCTGTAGTGGTTCCTGCTTCCGGAACATTGAAAATCGAAACAAATTCAGTTGCAGGTTCTACTTATACAGATTCAGTTATTAATGTATTCAGCGGAGCATGTGGTTCATTAACATCTGTAGCTTGTGATGATGACAGTTCCGCAGATGGTAACTTCTCACTGGTTTCATTAACAGGTCAGACTCCTGGAGCTACATTATTGGTAAGCGTTTGGAGATATTCTTCAGGAACAGGTACAGACGGGCAGTTCAAGATCTCTGCTTATGATGCATCATTATTGGCAACATCTGAAGTTTCACAAGCTAAGAATGATCTTAAAGCATACCCGAATCCTTTTGCAGATGTCCTGAATATTTCAGATATCTCTAAAGTGAAATTGGTATCAGTTGTTGATCTTACCGGAAGAGTTGTAAAAACAATCGACAATCCTTCTTCGGCTCTTCAGTTAGGAGATTTAAAACAAGGAATGTATCTTGTTACTCTAAACATGAAAGACGGATCAAAACAAACGATAAAAACAATTAAGAAATAAATCTTTATTGATCAGAATTATATAGAATAGCAGCTGAAAGGCTGCTATTTTTTATGAATGTTATATCGCTTTTTCAATGGTAGAATAGAGAAATACATTTTCAGTTTTTACTGATGGATTTAAAGCTGAGAATATACAATCGAAGAGACAGATTTTTAACTGTCTCTTTTTCTATTTAATAAGGTTTTAATGTATTTTTTTTATTAGATTTGTTTAAACCATAAAAAAAAATTACATGAAAAAGTTTTTACTTGCGAATTTAATAATGACCGGCGCATTTGCCTTTGCTCAGACTTATTGCACGCCTGTGTTTCCCAGCGAATGCAGTGGAGGAGATATGATCGACAGTTTTACGATTCCATCAGCGGGATTCAGCCATCTTGATACAGGATGTTCCCAAAGCTCATATGGAGATTATACGACCCAAACAATTAACCTGAGTGCAGGTGTTAGCTATGCATTTTCTGTTACTCATGAATATTCCAGTCAATACGTACGTATCTGGATAGATTTTGACAATAATGGGACTTTTGATGATGCAGCACCGGAACTGGTGGCAACAGCAGGCAGTACCGGACCGGATGATAATTCAGTTACCAATGGCAATATAACCATTCCGGCAACAGTTACACCAGGAACTTACAGAATGAGGGTAGGAGACCGTTTTAACAATGAACCTGAACCGTGTAATACATTAGGGTATGGAGAAGCACATGATTATACTGTAGTGATTGGAGCTGTACCAAGCTGTCTGGCGCCAGGTAACTTGTCCGCAGGTGCTATAACTTCCAGCTCAGCCGTTGTTTCATGGGTGGCTTCTACAAGCACAGTGGGAGTGGGGTATGAATATTATTATTCCTCAACGAATACAGCTCCAACGGCTACTACTGCAGCATCAGGAAGCGTAGGAGCTTCGTCTTTATCTGCACCTTTGTCCACATTAGCTCCTGCTACAACTTATTATGTATGGGTAAGATCTGTATGCGGTACTTCCGATAAAAGCGCTTGGTCTTTAAGTGAATCATTTACTACTGACTGTGCTGTAATAGTTCCTACTACTGCCTATACCAATGATTTTTCAACATTCCCAGGGAATTGCTGGGAGCAGGCTTCCGGTGGAGATGCAACTACAGGATCTACCGATACGGATGAATTGTGGTATGATGGAGACTTCCTGAATGCGGGAGATGGTAATAACTCCGCTAAAATAAATCTTTATTACAATGAAACCATAGCGTGGCTAAAGACCGTACCTTTCAACCTTTCAGCAGGAGGATACAGAGTTAAATTCGATTATGGAGTAACAGAGTTTTTAGATACCACTGCTTCGGCTATGGGATCGGATGATGTAGTTCAATTTTTAATTTCAAATGATGGAGGAACTACATGGACGGTTCTGCAGACATGGAATGCAGCTAATGCACCATCCAATACTTCTACGACCTATTCTTACGATCTTACATCTTATACAGGAGCCAATACTGTATTTGCATTTTATGCTTCCGAGGGTACTGTAAATGATTCTGAAGATTATGAATTCTTTGTTGATAATTTTAAAGTAGAATCTGCAACACTGGCAACATCTGAAGTTTCCAAAGCCAAAGAAGAGATTAAAGGATACCCGAATCCTTTCACTGATGTGTTGAATATTTCGAAAGCAGATCTTGTAAAATCAGTTGCCGTTTCTGATGTATCAGGACGATTGGTGAGAACCATTGATAACCCGTCTTTTGCTCTTCATTTAGAAGATCTGAAACAAGGATTATATTTCATTACTTTAAACATGAAAGACGGTTCCAGGCAGATGATCAAAGCAATCAAAAAATAAATAAAATAAACATATTAAACTAAAGAGTCCGTCTCACAAACTAGTGAAACGGACTTTTTTTTATGATTCTTATCGGTCCCTTTGTCAGAGATAGATTTTCAAATAAAGAATTCTAAGCCCACATCATTGAGTTGTGAGACAAATTCTTTTATATTACTGTCATTTGTTGGGCACAGGCTGTATTTCCCCTGTATTCATTTGCTCAAAGACGGCAGGGAAAAACATCACGAGTATAAAGTAAATGATGACCATTAATATAACTAAAGAGAAAAGGATAATGACCAGACTGTTAGGCTTATTTTTCTTTTTTGGTTCCATGATTTTTGTGGTATTTGGTTAATAGATTAATATCAATATCAAATACTAAGCTAATTTCTTGCCACACTGTTTACAGTATCGTGCATCATCATCTATATCTTCATTGCCACATTGGTCACAGATCTTCTCCAGGTTCTGTCTTTTGTTCCGCATTTCTGCCGTTACAATTCCTGTAGGAACTGCGATAATGGAATAACCTGCAAGCATTAAAATAACAGCAAAAAATTTACCCATAGGAGTGATAGGGGAGGCATCACCGTAACCAACAGTAGTTACTGTAACCACTGCCCAGTAAATAGACTGTGGGATGGTTTCAAAACCGGGTCTTCCGCCTTCCACCATAAACATCAGTGAGCCTACGATTACTGAAAAAATGATTAAGAATAAAAGGAAAATATAGATTTTTCTGGAGCTGTTCTTTAAGGCACGGACGATAAGGTAGCCATCATTCATAAAATCCAGAAGATTGAAGATCCTGAAAATTCTCAGCATCCTTAGCATTCTGAATATCAGGAAGTATTTTGTAACAGGAAAAAAGAAACTCAGATAAAAAGGAACAAGTGCCAGAAAATCGATAATTCCGAAAAAGCTGAAAATATAGTTTTTCTTATTCTTTAGAACGCTAATTCGCATCGAATATTCAATCGTAAAAAAAATAGAAATAATCCATTCCAGAATCAGAAATGTATAATGAAATCTTTTGTCAAGCAGAGGAACACTCTCCAACATAATAATGGCAGTGCTTATCAGGATAAGAGATAATAATGCAATGTCGAATAACTTTCCTAATCTGGTATCGGCACGATAGATCACCCTGTAGAGAAATTTTTTCCAAAACTTGTCTTCAGGAACAAGATTATGCTCTCTTTCCATTTTTAATATTTTTCAAAATTAACAAATTATCGTTATTTTCGCAGCAAACATACAGAATAAAATGACAATAAGTGAAGTGATTTCAAAAATAGAAAACCGTATTCCACTGCAACAGGCAGAAGATTTTGACAATGTAGGGCTGTTGTGTGGAGTTCCCGGCCGGAGTGTCAGTGGAATACTTGTATGTCACGATGCTTTGGAGAATGTTGTAGATGAGGCTATCCAGAAAAACTGTAATCTGATTGTATGTTTTCATCCTATTATTTTTTCCGGGTTACAATCTCTGACCGGTAAAAATTATGTTGAAAGAGCCATATTGAAAGCGATTGAAAATAAAATTGCCATTTATGCCATTCACACTGCATTTGATAATGATTTTTTTGGGGTCAACCATGAAATTTGCAGTCAGTTGGGATTAAAAGATCTCAGAATCCTTCAGCCTAAAAAAAATAATTTAAAACAGTTGAGCGTATTCGTTCCAAAGGAGTATTCTGAAAAAGTGAAAGAAGCACTTTTCGCAGCAGGAGCAGGAAATATTGGTTTTTATGACGAATGCAGCTTTACCCTGAATGGAAACGGAACATTCAGGCCTGTTGAAGGTTCAAATCCTTTCTCCGGACAGCAGAACATCCGTGAAAATGCTGATGAAGATATGATCTCCGTTATTTTCGAAGCTTACAAAAAAGAAAAGGTTATCTCGGCAATGAAGGCTGCACATCCCTATGAAGAAGTAGCCCATCAGGTATATCAGCTGGATAATGAAAACCAGCATTCAGGCCTGGGAATGTACGGAGATTTTGAGGAGGCAATGGATGAACAGGATTTTTTAAGAACGGTGAAAGAAAAATTCGGACTGGAAATCATTAAGCATTCCAATTTCACCCATAAAAAAATCAGAAGAGTAGGTGTTCTCGGAGGATCCGGAGCCAGCGGAATAAAGGCTGCATTATCACAAAAATGCGACGCTTATCTTACAGGAGATATCAAATACCATGACTATTTCCAGGCAGAATCCAAAATGTTAATCTGTGACATAGGCCATTATGAATCAGAACAATTTGTAACTCAACAATTATTTGAAATTTTGTCACAAAAATTTAGTACATTTGCAATTTCAAAATCTATTGAAAAAACCAACCCAGTAAATTATTTCATTTAAATATGGCAAAAACCAACGATATTTCAGTTGAAGAAAAATTAAGAGCTTTATACGATTTGCAGATCATTGATTCAAGATTGGATGAAATCCGAAATACTAGAGGAGAATTGCCAATTGAAGTTGAGGATCTTGAAATTGAGATCGAAGGACTTGAAAAAAGAGCTGAAAAATTTCATGCAGATATCAAAGATCAGGACGACCAGATCAAAACAAAGCATGAAGTGATTAACCATGCAAAAACTTTAATTGAAAAGTACAAATCTCAGCAGGATAATGTAAGAAACAATAAAGAGTTTGAAGCATTAGGAAAAGAAATAGAATTCCAGGATCTTGAAATTCAGCTTGCTGAAAAAAGGATTAAAGAATTCGGAGTTAAAATTGCTCACAAAAATGAAACTTTAAGCGAACTTAACGAGAAAATCAGTGACCTGAAAAACCATTTAAAATTCAAGAAAGAAGAACTGGATGGTCTTGTATCTGAAACTCAGAAAGAAGAAGAATACTTAATAGAGCAGTCTAAAGAGTATGCGGCCAAAATTGACGAAAGATTACTTTCATCATATAACAGAATCAGAAAGAGTTCTATCAACGGATTGGCTGTAGTAGGATTAGAAAGAGGAGCACCAAAAGGGTCATTCTTCACTATCCCTCCTCAGAAGCAGATGGAAATTGCTCAGAGAAAGAAAATCATTATTGATGAGCACTCAGGAAAAATCCTTGTAGATGACGAATTGGTAATGGAAGAAAACGAAAGAATGAAATCTGTAATTAAATTCTAATTACAATTCAAAAATAAAAAAAATGTGCTTCATTCTTGAAGCACATTTTTTTTAATAAAAAGCTGCTTCATTTCGAAACAGCTTATTGTATTTTTTATTCATGGTGTTCGTACATTTTATTGTACAGATCTATGAACTTCTCTTTTATTGCTTTTCTCTTAAGCTTTAAAGTTGGGGTAAGCAGTCCCGTATCGATGGCCCATATTTCAGGGGTCAGCTCAATTTTTTTGATCCTTTCCCAGTTTCCGAGATGCTCATTGATGCCTTCAATCTCTTTTTCAATTCTTTCCTTTAATTCAGGGCTTTTTGCAATTTCTGCAGGGGTGGAGCCAATATTCAGATTGTTTCTCATTGCCCAGTTTTTAGCAAACTCGAAATCAGGCTGTACCAAAGCACACGGCATTTTTTCGCCGTCCCCTACTACCATAATCTGTTCAATGAATTTTGATGCTTTTGCCTGATTTTCAATTGTTTGAGGGGCGATGTATTTTCCACCGGAAGTTTTAAACATCTCTTTTTTACGGTCGGTGATCTGCAGGAATCCTTCACTGTCGATATGCCCTATATCTCCCGTTTTGAAGAATCCATCCTCAGTAAAAGCTTCTTTGGTCAAATCTTCGGCTTTAAAATAGCCTTTGAAGATAGAAGGTCCTTTTACCGTGATTTCACCATCTTCCTGAATCTTTACCTGCAGATTGTCCAATGGTCTGCCAACAGTACCGATTTTCATTTTATCAAAACTGTTTACAGAAATAACAGGTGACGTTTCAGTTAAGCCATATCCTTCTAAAATAGGAATCCCGGCATTCTGGAACATCAGGTTTAATCTTGTAGAAAGGGCTGCAGAACCGGAAACCAAAGTAATGATTTCCCCGCCCAGACCTTCTCTCCATTTAGAGAATACCAGTTTATCCGCAATAATTCCCTGCAAGCCCGAAGGTTTGGAGATTTCTTTTTTCTTGCTGATTAAATTTAAAGCCCAGAAGAATATTTTTGATTTCAGCCCGCCAGCTGAAGAACCTGTGTTGTAGATCTTATCATATACCTTTTCTACGAGTCTTGGTACAACACTCATATAATGCGGTTTTACTTCTTTTACATTTTCACCCATTTTTTCAATGCTTTCAGCGAAATAAACAGAAAAGCCATTGTACTGGAAAAGATAAAAAAGCATTCTTTCAAAAATATGGCAGATAGGAAGGAAGCTCAATACCCTTGTATCTTTGTAATCCAGGCTTTTCTTCTTAGGAATTCTCGGAAGAGAGCCCAATACATTAGAAACAATATTATGGTGGGTAAGCATTACGCCTTTTGGCTTTCCTGTTGTTCCGGAAGTATAAATAATGGTTGCCAGATCCTCAGAATTAATGGCATTGGAAAGATCTTCCACTTCAATCTGAGTAGAATCGTCCTCACCAAGATCCATAATTTCTTTCCAGTTGGCTGCTCCGCTGATTGTGTCAAAAGTAAAAATTCCCTGTAATGAAGGGATATTGTGTTTCACCTTCATCACTTTATTAAGTAATTCTTTATCAGATACAAAACAATATTGTATTTCAGCATCATTAAATATGAATTCATAATCTTCAGCAGAAATACTTGGATAAACCGGAACGGAAACGACACCGATTTGAGACAGTCCAAAATCCATAACCGCCCATTCCGTACGGGAATTAGTGGTAATCAGAGCAATCTTGTCCCCAGGTTTTATACCTAGTTTTAAAAGCCCTCTGGATATTTTATTTCCCTGATTGATAAATTCTAATGTCGAGGTTTTTTTCCATTCACCCTGATATTTAGTCACAAACATATCTGTTTTAGGAAATTTTTCCAAAGCATAGTGTGGAATATCGAATAATCTTTTGATTGTCATGATTTTTTAAGCAATTTTTAAAGAATTTTAAATATAAGCATTTTTTTTAATTGTAGTAATCATAAATCATCAATTGACAATTAATTGAATGCCTGCCATAATATCAGAGGAATTTTACCGATTATTCTGCGAAAATTTGAAGCTGCTTGTCCCTAACTTCCAATTCTATTTTCAGATTTCGCCAAAAAGTGTAAATTTACGGCTATCTAATTATTATTTTTTATGGACTTTAATTTATCGGAAGAACAGCTGATGATTCAGCAGGCTGCAAGAGATTTTGCACAAAATGAACTATTACCTGAAGTTATAGAAAGAGACCGAGATCAGAAATTCCCTACAGAGCAAGTAAAGAAAATGGGTGAAATGGGCTTTTTGGGAATGATGGTAGATCCTAAGTACGGAGGAGCTGGAATGGATAGTGTTTCTTATGTTTTGGCAATCGAGGAAATCGCAAAAATAGATGCTTCAGCAGCTGTGGTAATGTCCGTAAACAACTCTCTGGTATGTGCCGGTCTTGAAAAATTTGCTTCCGAAGAACAAAAAGTGAAATATCTTACTCCTCTTGCCAGTGGAAAGGTAATTGGTGCTTTTGCATTATCTGAGCCTGAAGCTGGTTCTGATGCTACTTCACAAAAAACAACCGCAGAAGACAAAGGAGATTACTACCTTTTAAACGGTATCAAGAACTGGATCACAAATGGGGGGACAGCTTCTTACTATATTGTAATCGCACAGACAGATCCTGAGAAAAAACATAAAGGAATTAACGCTTTCATCGTTGAAAGAGGATGGGAAGGTTTTGAAGTTGGGGTGAAAGAAGATAAATTGGGAATCAGGGGAAGTGATACACATTCTTTGATCTTCAATAATGTAAAAGTACCGAAGGAAAACAGAATCGGAGAAGACGGATTCGGATTCAATTTTGCAATGGCAGTATTGAATGGAGGAAGAATAGGTATTGCTTCTCAGGCATTGGGTATTGCTTCAGGAGCTTATGAACTGGCTTTAAAATATGCCAAAACAAGAAAGGCTTTCAAAACTGAAATCATCAATCACCAGGCAATTGCATTTAAATTAGCAGATATGGCTACCCAGATTACTGCAGCGAGGATGCTATGCTTCAAGGCGGCGTGTGAGAAAGACGCAGGTAAAGATATTTCTGAAAGCGGTGCAATGGCAAAATTATACGCTTCCCAGGTGGCAATGGATACTACTATTGAAGCAGTACAGATCCACGGAGGATACGGTTACGTGAAAGAATATCATGTAGAAAGAATGATGAGAGATGCGAAGATCACGCAGATCTATGAAGGAACTTCTGAGATTCAGAAAATTGTGATCTCCAGAAGCATCGCAAAATAACTTACTAAAAAAACACACTGCTTATGAAAAAAACTTTGTGGATCAGCCTCGGCGTAATTCTTCTTCTGATAGGAGTAGCGGTATGGTATAAATACTATTTTATCTTTGGAGAAGGAGTGAAATCGGGCTATCTGAATTATGCCATGAAAAAAGGCTATGTTTTCAAAACCTATGAAGGAAAATTAATCCAGGAAGGTTTTGGAAAAGGAAAAACAGGAACCATTACAAGCTACGAATTTGAATTTTCTGTAGAAGATCCTGAAATTTTTAAACAGCTGGAAACCAACAGCGGCAAAATCTTCGATCTTCATTACAAAGAATACAATGGGGCGCTTCCGTGGAGAGGAAACACAAAGTTTATTGTAGACAAAATCGTGAACATGAAATAGCGAAAGGCTCCTATCGGGAGCCTTTCTTCTTACAAACCACTTTTTTATAAATATACTTTTAACCAGGTTGAATACATGGTGTATCCTGTTGATTAAAATATACTTCCCGCAACATAACTTCCGTAACTGACCAGCAATCAACCATAAACATGTGAATATATAAAGAACAAATTCGGCAGGGGTTTATTTTTATTAAAATAATATTAAAAAATCCATCTTTCGATGGATTCCGTTTTATTGGGCATTGTTATCCGTTGTTTTTTTCTTTTTGTAGAAATAATATCCTATTCCGCCGATCAGGAATAAAGGCCACAGCGGCAGAATGAAAAGAAAGACTGAAGTAATCACGTCCCATCCTGATGAAACTGCCGCAAGTGATTTCTCTCCGAAAGTTTTCGGTTCTTTTTCATACTCTGACTTATCAGTAAGAGTCACGGTTATTGTACATAAGGTATTCTCTGCGTAGCTGTTTCCGGAAACCTGTATACTTTTAGTTTCAATATCTCCAATCTCACTCAGGTCATTCATTAAGCTGTCAAAATTACGAATGGGAACTTTAATGTCCATATAATATACCCTTTGGCTATTTTCTTCGTAAGATGAGCTTCTGTTGGCTGCTTTTGCAGTAATATAAGAAAGCTCTTCATTTTTCACGTAACCGTTGTTTTTTACAGTTTCTTCTTTTACAAATTCTTTTGCAGTTTCTGAGTTATCCGCTTTTACAGAAAGGATGCCTGTTTTTACCATTTTATTTTTAAGCTCATAGCTGTCATTCTGAGGCTTGTCTTTGTATATGATCCTGGTTTCTTTAATGACCTTTGGAGCCGGGACATGAACAACGATCTTTTCAGTTTTTTTCTCTGCTGAATCTTTTTTCTCCATCTTCGATTCCAGTTTTGTTGAAGCAATTTTTTCGGTTAAAGAGTCAACCATTTTAGAGGTATTTTCTATTTTCTGCTGAATTTGGCCTTTGGCATCTTCAAAATCTTTTATTCTGACATTGGCAGAATCCAGAACTTTGTCCGCAGTATTGTTGATGGAATTGACAGTTTCGTTCACTGTTGCTGCAGTACTGTCTGCGGCATGTAAAGTGTCTTCTAGCTGGGATGTTGCAGCTTCCCCTTTTTTACACATAATGAATGTGCCTGATACTGCAAGAAGTAGTATGAACTTTTTCATAACATTAATTTTTTGATGAAGTAAAATTAGTGGTGGATGAAGACAGACTTTTGTAAATGGAAAGTATTATTCTGGTAAAATTTTATACAATTGAAAATCAAATAATTGGATGTGTTTTACAAAAAAAAATACAAAACAGAATCTATAAAATTATTGCTTTTATATCTTTTTTGTGTTTATGTAGATCAGGAATGGAATAGCCAACTCAACAGAAACATTTGATATGAAAAGAACCGGAAAGTTATACAAACATTTTTGTTCTTCAGTTGAGAAATTCTTTTTACCATTTGTATATTTTTAAGACAAATAATGTTTTTTGGATTGGTTTACAGTGATTTAATTATTTTTGTTAAAAAATATTCAAAATGCTAATTATGAAATATTTACATTTGCTTATTAATATTTTTCTTATGAAAAGAGTATTTTTGTCAATCTTCCTGTTGCTTTTGTTTGGGCTTGGAGGCGGATCAGCCTGTAAAGGCCTTTCTGCTACAAAAAATATTGTGGAAACAGAATTGGTAATGAGTAAAAATAATAATGAAATAAAATTTTCAGAAGTACGAAGACTGAATAAAGACGTACCATTAGAAGAGTATACAATTTTACAATCTTTTGAACAAACACTCAAATTATACAGTTTAATGGAAGATAAAAGATTTTCCCGGTCCCAACCAATTCCTACACTGTCTGAAAATGAGTTTCTTCTTGTGTTGAAACCTATATTGAAAAAACAGCAATACGGAGATATTGAAATAGAGAGGATAGAAGAAGATAAGTCTGTGTTAAAGGTTTATTATAAAGAAATTAATAACGAAGAATATTTATTGAATAAAGAAAAGAATCCCGTATTGATTCTTAAAATAGAAGGTAAAGCTCCTTCAGGTGTTAAATTAATAACTTCTTAATTTATAAAAAAATCATATGAAGAAAAAATTACTGATTCTGGGTACCTTGCTCATGTTTTCGGCAGTGGGGTTTGCTCAAAAAAATCATTGGAAAAAACTTGATTCAAAAATCAACACTGAGATTCGTGAAAGTAATGTAAGAATTACTGATTTCGTTTTGTTTAAACTTAATATCAGTGAAATTCAAAGTCAACTTAAAAACCTGCCGGACAGTGACTTGCATTTGTCTCAAAAAGGCGTACTGTTGAATTTTCCAAACCTTGAAGGAGGTTTTGATACCTACGAAGTTTTTGAATCATCAACCATGCATCCAGACCTTCAGAACAGATATTCTGAAATCCGGTCTTATACAGGCTTCAAAAAAGATGACAAATCAGCAACCTTAAAGTTTACCATAGATCCTTATTTTGGATTTAATGGTATGATCAGAAATAATCAGGGAATTTATTATATTGATTCTTATACACAGGATAATAAGGTTTATAAACTTTATGACAGGAAAAATGCTTCGTCTCCTGGTCAGTTTGAATGTCATTTTGATGGAGATAGCGAACATAATGAATCAGCCTTAAGTGCCCAGAAAACAGTTATTGATGGATTAAATAGAAAGTACAGGCTGGCTATTACAACAACAACGGAATATACTGCTTATATTGCAGGGCAAGCCGGTGTAGGTTCAGGAACGGATGCTCAGAAAAAAGCGGCAGTTCTTGCAGCTGTTAACCTGGCTGTAACAAGATTAAATGAAGTTTTTGAAAAAGATATTTCAGTAAGATTACAGCTTATTCCGAATACGGACTCTTTGTTCTTTATCAGCACGGATACTTTTAATACTCTGAATGCAAGTCAGATGCTAAGTGAAAATATTACGGTTACGAATAATATTATTGGTGCTGCCAACTATGATATTGGACACTTGTTCTTTCAGGCAAATGCAGGAAATGATAATGGTTTAGCAGCTACTCCTTCCATTTGTGGAAACAGTAAAGCGGGGGGAGTTACAGGTTCTGCAGTTCCGGTAGGAGATCCTTTTGTAATAGATTATGTAGCCCATGAAATGGGACATCAGTTTGGTGCAAACCATACGCAAAATAATAGCTGTAACAGAAATACACCCACGTCGGTAGAGCCGGGAAGTGCAAGCTCTATTATGGGATATGCGGGTATTTGTGCTCCAAACGTACAAGCTCATAGTGATGCTTATTTTCATGCAGTAAGTATTGCAGAAATGTATACCAGGTTAACCTCAGGTTCTACCTCCAACTGTGGTGTTAAAACGCCAATTGCAAACGCAGAGCCAATTGTAAATGCAGGCACAGATAAAAGCATACCGAAAAGTACACCATTTATGTTGACAGCAACTGCAACGGACGCAGATAATGATGCTCTTACATATACATGGGAACAAACTGATTTTGGGGCTGCGGCTATGCCTCCCCAACCTGTAAATGGAGTAGGGCCTCTTTTTAGATCTGTAGCGCCTACAACCTCACCTTCAAGATACTTTCCTAGGCTGTCAACCATTGTTTCGGGCTATGACCCTTCAATTGTAGCTCCTGGAGATGTGAAGGCATGGGAGAAACTTGCTTCAAGAGGAAGAGATCTTAATTTTTCAGTTCTTGTAAGGGATAATAATCCTTTAGGAGGTCAGACAGGGCGTGATGATGTGAAACTTACCGTTGTGGATACTGCAGGACCTTTTGTTGTTACCTCACAAAACACGGCAGGAGTTGTTTGGAGCGAAGGTCAGTCATATACAATTACATGGGATGTTGCTAATACAACAGCTGCCCCTGTAAGCACACCTAATGTAACGATCCTGTTGTCAAAAGATGGCGGTCTTACTTTCCCAACTGTTTTGGTTGCAAGCACCCCTAATAACGGTTCTTATAATTACACTGTTCCGGGAGGCCTGGGAACGATTTCTAATAATGCCAGAATTATGGTGAAAGCTGTGAATAATGTATTTTTAAATGTCAATTCACAAAATTTTACAATTAATTCATCAGCGGTAGTAAATCCCGGAGGAGGAAATCCAGGAGCACCTCCTGTAAGAATTTACAAGGGGTTGATGATATATCCGGTACCTTCAAATGATGGCTATGTTTACATTAAAGCTGATTTTCCCAGACAGATTCCGCTGCGTCCTTACGTTATCACCTATGAATTATTTTCAATGGATGGAAAACTGATTGTTCCTAAAAAGACCAAATACATATTTGATCAAGATTTAGAACAGATTAATTTGAAGCATTTGCCTACTGAATCCTATATGATCCACGTTACTGTAGATGGAGAAAAGATTGTTAAGAAATTAATGATGATTCCTAAGTAAATCATCCAAATAGATTCTATAAAAAAACCGTTCACATGAACGGTTTTTTGTTTTTATTCAATTTAGTCTTGTTGAAATTCACTGATGAAATGCAGCTTCACATTCGGGAATTTTTCCTGCGTCATATGAATAGTGAATGAAGAATCCGCCAAAAATACAAGCTGATCATATTTATCTCTGGCAAGGAAGCGCTGCTTTAATCTCGCAAACTCCTTAAACTCCTCAGATTTTTCATCGGCCTCCACCCAGCATGCCTTATGCATAGAAAGAGGCTCATAGGTACATTTGGCACCATATTCATGTTCCAGACGGTACTGGATAACCTCATACTGAAGTGCTCCAACAGTTCCAATAATCTTTCTGCCATTCATTTCAAGGGTAAATAACTGGGCAACCCCTTCGTCCATCAGCTGGTCAATACCTTTGGCCAACTGCTTAGCTTTAAGCGGATCACTGTTGTTGATATAACGGAAATGTTCCGGAGAAAAGCTTGGCACCCCTTTGAAGCTCAGTTTCTCACCTCCTGTCAATGTATCACCGATCCTGAAACTTCCTGTATCATGAAGACCAACAATATCACCAGGGAAACTTTCATCTACAACCTCTTTTTTATCAGCAAAGAATGCATTCGGAGAAGAGAATTTCATTTTTTTGCCTTCTCTTACCAACAGATAATTTTCATTTCTTTTGAACGTTCCCGAAACAATCTTCACAAAAGCAAGTCTGTCTCTGTGCTTCGGATCCATATTCGCATGAATCTTGAAAACGAATCCTGTAAAATTATTCTCTTCCGGTTTTACAAGTCGTACATCACTTTCTTTAGGCTGGGGCATAGGAGCAATTTCAATAAAAGCATCCAATAGTTCACGCACTCCAAAATTATTTAAAGCCGAACCAAAGAAAACCGGCTGTAAATCACCATTCATATATTCTTCGCGGCTGAATTCAGGATAAACTGACTGTACAAGCTCGAGTTCATCTCTTAGGTTTTGGGCTGCTTTTTCACCAATCACTTCATCTATTGAAGGATCATTAATGTCATCAAACTTAACCGTTTCACCGACTCTCTGTTTCTTTTCTTCCAGGAACAGCTGGATATTGTTTTCCCAGATATTATAAATTCCCTGGAAATCACTTCCCATACCAATAGGTATAGATAACGGAACTACTCTCAGCCCTAATTTCTGTTCCACCTCATCCAGAAGATCAAATGCATCCTTACCCTCACGGTCCAGCTTATTGATGAAAACAAGCATCGGGATGTTTCGCATTCTGCACACTTTAACCAGTTTTTCAGTCTGTTCCTCAACCCCTTTTGCAACGTCAATTACAACGATCACAGAGTCTACAGCTGTTAAGGTTCTGTAAGTATCTTCAGCGAAATCCTTGTGGCCTGGTGTGTCCAGGATGTTGATTTTATGGTCTTTATATTCAAAAGCCAATACGGAAGTTGCAACGGAGATCCCTCTCTGTCTTTCGATTTCCATAAAGTCGGAGGTAGCCCCTTTTTTTATTTTGTTGGACTTTACTGCACCGGCTTCCTGGATAGCGCCCCCAAAAAGAAGTAATTTTTCCGTAAGGGTTGTTTTTCCGGCATCCGGGTGGGAAATGATCCCGAAAGTCTTTCTTCTTTGTATTTCTTTGATTAAGTCTGACATAGTGTATTTTGAAGTTGCAAAAATCGGGATTTTTTATGAGGTTTCAAATAATTTGCAGGAATAAATGGTTGCGGGGGATAGAAGAGGCGTTTTATAGATTTGAGAAGAGGAGAGTTGGAGAGTTTGGGATGCGGTTTGAGGGGTTGGGGGAAATGGGTTAAGCTAATATTCCCAATTTAGATTTGAGGCATCAGGTTTTAGACTGAATCCAAGACTTGACTGAGGTTAAAAGGGCAAAAGCCCACACCTTCACATACAAAGACTCTTCAATCCTCTCCCCTCAAACCTGAAATTAGCATGCTTCAACAATTTCCTTTTTTAGTTGCTTAAGGCCTTCAAAAAAATTATCTTTGTTTTTACAAACTTACAGAGAAAGTATGGAGAATAGCAGGTATCCGAAGTTTACCTTTACATGGATTGGCGGTGTTGTTTTAGTGGCAGGATTAATTATAGGAACAATGGCTGCGTCTTTTTTCGGCAGTTTTTGGAAAATTGCTTTTAAGGAAAACCTCGAACTGAAAGAATGGTTCCTGATGGTGACCAATGCTGCAGGTTTTCTGACTGCTATTGCTTTTTTTGATTTTTTCATTGTAAGACCTTCAACCGGGAAAAAACTGAACTTTAACTTTTCTCCTACGAATTTTTCTACCTACCTCCTGATATTTCCTATGATGATGGGAATGATGCTCATTTCAGAATTTATAACATCTCTTATTCCTACCACAGGGCCGTTTTGGGGGAAATACTATGAGTTTTTCTCAAAACTTATGGAGCAGCTGACTTTTGAGCCGGTCATCATGATCATCATGACCGTGATTATGGCTCCTATTTTTGAAGAAATTATTTTCAGGGGGATTATCCAGAAAGGGCTTATCAACAAAGGGGTAGATCCACGGAGAGCTATTTTTTATGCATCCGTTATCTTTGGGCTGGTGCACTTAAACCCATGGCAGTTTGTAGGAGCCGTATTGCTGGGATGTGTATTGGGGCTGGTTTACTATAAAACAAAATCCCTATTACTGCCGATGCTGTTGCATGGGTTTAATAACCTGTGTTCTTCATTGCTGATTACCTACACCAAAAGCGAGAGTTTTGCTGATGCGTTCAAAACTTCTGAATGGGTTATTCTGGCTGCTGGGATTGTAATTTTTTCTTTGTTCTATTATCTTTTTACAAAAAAGTATAAAGTACATTACGCTGAAATTTAAATAAAATTCGCGATAGAAACCAACCGCAAATAATATGGAAAAAACAAATTGAGCAAAAATGAATATAGATATGGAATTATTGGTTGCCACACACAACGAACACAAAAAAGAAGAGATCCAGCAGATTCTGGAAAATAATTTTACAGTAAAAAGCCTTACCGATTATAATATTCATGAAGAGATTGTAGAAGATGGTGACTCTTTCAACGCGAACGCCTTGATTAAAGCAAAATACTGTTTTGAAAAAACCGGAGTTCCCAGTTTAGGGGACGACAGCGGACTTGCCGTTGAAGCTTTAGATGGCAGACCTGGAATTTTTTCTGCACGTTATGCAGGAGACCATGATTTTGCTAAAAATATCGAAAAGGTTTTATGCGAGCTGCAAGGTCAGGAAAATAGAAAAGCCTATTTCATTACGGTCCTATGCTATTATGACGAGAATGGAGCCCGTTATTTTGAAGGAAAAGTTTATGGAAATTTACTTACAGAAAATAAAGGACACAAAGGCTTTGGATATGACCCTATCTTCGTTCCTGAAGGACATGACAGAACTTTTGCAGAAATGAATCCTGAAGACAAAAACAGGATCAGCCATCGCAAACAGGCATTGGATCTGTTCCTAGACTTCCTTAAAGTAAAAGAATAATTAATTCTATGATGGTCAGTATTTAAACTTATATCCAAAAGATATGTTTAAATTTTCTGTCGTACATTTGTTACAATAAACTATTGATTTGAGTACTTATTTAACGATATTAGGCTTTAATTCAGCTATTCCGACCATTAATTCTTCACCCACGGCACAGCTGTTGGAAATGGAAGAAAGACATTTTCTGATCGATTGCGGAGAGGGAACCCAGGTACAGCTGAGAAAGGCGAAAGCGAGATTTTCAAAGATCAATCATATCTTTATATCACACCTTCACGGTGACCACTGTTTCGGTCTTCCCGGTCTTATTGCCTCCTTCCGTTTGCTTGGAAGAGATACTCCACTGCATGTCTATGGCCCGAAAGGAATTAAAAAAATGCTGGAAACTATCTTTACAATTACAGAAACGCATCGTGGTTTCGAAGTGGTTTATCATGAGCTGGACAAAGACTATTCCGAAAAAATTTATGAAGACAACAGGGTAGAAGTATATACAATCCCATTGGATCACAGAATATACTGTAACGGGTATCTTTTCAAAGAAAAACCTAAAGACAGGCATCTGAATATGAAGGAAATCGCCAAATACAGCGAAATAGAAACTTGTGATTACCATAATATAAAAGCAGGAAAAGATGTCGTGCTGAGCGATGGTTACGTTCTCAAAAATGAAGTACTGACCCTGGACCCGGTGCCTCCTGTTTCCTATGCTTTCTGCAGCGATACCCGATATCTTGAAACGGTGCTTCCGATTATTAAAAATGTAACAGTTCTGTATCACGAATCCACTTTCCTTCATGATCTGAAAGAAATGGCAGACTATACAGGGCATTCAACAGCACTGGAAGCGGCAATGATTGCCCAGAAGGCTGAAGTGGGAAAACTGATCCTGGGGCATTTCTCAAACCGATATGCAGACCTTACCGTATTTACGGATGAAGCCAGAAATGTTTTTCCCAATACCTTTCTGCCAAAAGCACTGGAAAGCGTAAAAATTTAAAACCTTGTATGCTGAATTTTGAAGAATTAAAAAGCTTTTTGAATGAAAAGGCAGATCAATACAACAGTCCTGATTTTATTGAAGATGATCCCATACAGATCCCACACCGTTTCACTTTAAAACAGGATGTAGAAATTGCCGGTTTTCTGGCGGCCACTATTTCCTGGGGCAACCGGAAATCAATCATCAAATCTGCGGATAAAATGCTTGATATCATGGGGAATTCTCCTTACGATTTTGTACTGAATTATTCTGAAAAAGATCTTGAGATTCTTCAGGGAAAAAGTATCCACAGAACCTTTAACGGGCAGGATTTTGCTTACTTCATCAGACAGTTCAATAAGATTTATAAAGAAAATGAGAGCCTGGAAAATTTATTTACAGTAAAAGATCAGGAAACTAATTTTCAGCATGCTATTGAAAGATTCAGAAGCAGTTTTCTGGAACCGGAGAAACACAGAAGCCACAAGCATATCAGCTCACCCTATAAAAACTCTTCCTCCAAAAGAATTATTATGTTTCTGCGGTGGATGGTAAGAAAAGACAAACATGGCGTAGATTTTGGTATTTGGGAAAATATAGATCAGAAATATCTTTCAATCCCGTTAGACGTACATACAGGAAATATTTCCAGAAAGCTTGGGCTGGTTTCCCGAACACAGAATGACTGGAAAACCGTGGAGGAACTGGATGTAGCCATCAGGAAGTTTGATGAAAATGATCCGGCTAAGTATGATTTCGCCCTGTTTGGGCTTGGAGTCACCAAAGAACTATTATAACACCGATAAAGGATGAAAAAAGAAACTGAAAAAATAGACGCTTTAGAAAAAATTGCGAACGGTATTACCTGGTGGGTGGGATCTATACCGTCACTCATCGTTCATACCTTATTTTTTATCACCTCATTTCTTTTGCCAATGCTCAATATTGTTGAGTTTGATAAGATGCTTCTTATCCTTACAACGGTAGTTTCTCTTGAGGCTATTTATCTGGCTATTTTTATTCAGATGTCCGTGAACAAGAGTCACGAAAAGATTGAAGACATTCAGGAAGATATTGAGGAGATTAGTGAAGATATTGAAGACATTCAGGAAGATATTGAGGAGATTAGCGAAGATATTGAAGAGATCAGCGAGGACATCGAGGAAATTAATGAAGACATTGAAGATATCCAGGAAGATATTGAAGAGATCAACGAAGATGAAGATGAGGAAGACCATAATGAAAGAGCCAAAAATGTCATTCTGAAAAGTAATGTCAATTCCAATAAGAATGAGATCAAGGCTTTAAAAGATATTATCAGCCAGCTTCAAACAGAAATAGATCAGCTGAAAAAAGAATAATATAAATTATAAGTGAGAATAGTTTTCAAGATTAAAAGCAGAACATCCGTACAGATGATCTGCTTTTTTTATGCTTATTTCCAAGTTTAAAATTAAATCCTACCAATTTTGTGGAATATGCAATTATAAAATAAATTTATTATTAATATAGATGTTAAATTAATTGAATTGACTAAAAGAGCGTGTTTTTTATTGATATTTTTATTACATTTGAACAAATAAAAATAAAATGTTCAATTATAGACTGAATAATTACTTTTTAGTTACGATGTTTCTATTGGCTTCTGTTTCTGTATTTTCCCAGAAAGTGAACAGAAAGCCGCAATCCGAAAAGTTTAGCATCCAGAGTAAAAAAGCCGGTGCGTTTATTGATGTAAATGTACCTACTTATGCACCTTCCGCATTCACTATAGATCAGCTTGTGAAAAATGTACTGATTTCCGGAGGGTCTGTCTGCGCGGCTCCCAATGTGAGCAATGTGACTATTTCTCCGAATCAGCCACCAACAGATACGGAAAGGGCATGGGGGTATTTTCATAAAGGAACCACTAATTTCCCTTTTACTGATGGAGTTGTGCTTGTTTCCGGTAAAGCAAGAAGAGCTGGAAATGGATTGGAACCATCAACATTAAGCGATATTGTTCCGGGAGCCGGGATGAATGACCCTGATCTGGTAGCCGCCATTAATCCACCGGATGATCTTAAAGATGTTGTATCCTTAGAATTTGATTTCGTTCCAAACAGTAATCAGGTGAAATTTAATTATTTATTTGCTTCAGAAGAATATACAAGCGGATTCCCATGTGGTGACTTTGCAGACGGCTTTGCGCTTCTTCTGAAAAAAGTAGGTGACCCAACTTATGAAAATTTAGCAGTGTTGCCTAACGGAGCAGGACCGGTAAGTGTTCTTAATATTGTGCCATTGGGAGTAGGATGTGATGGAGAGACCATTAATGAGCAATACTTCGGAGGCTTGAATACCCTGAATGTTGAAACAAATTTTATAGGAAGGACTATTCCTCTTACAGCGACGGCGACGGTTGTTCCGGGACAGACCTATCATTTTAAAATGGTGATGGCAGATGCGGTGGATAATAGTTATGATTCTGCCGTATTTCTACAGGGTGGATCATTTGACATCGGAATGACCATCGTGGATGGTAATGGAAATCCTTTGGGTGAAACCCTGAATATGTGTGATAATACACCACAGACTTTAAAAGCACAGGTAACAACTGTGCCGGGAATGACCTACAAATGGTATAAAAACGGCGTAGTGATTCCTAATGCAACCAGTGCTGTATATATAGCCACTTCACCCGGGGTATATGAAGTAAAAACTTTTGTTAACGGAACAGAATGTCAGAAAGCCAATATTACGATTATAGGGGGAACTTCGCCAACAGCTCAAAACGCAATACTTAAACTCTGTGCTACTCCTACTCTGAGCACTTTTAATTTAGAAGACTCAAAACCTCAGATAAGCACAACACCGGGTGCCGTATTTCATTTTTATGCCAATCAGGCAGATGCGCAAGCTCAAAACAACAATTTTATCACGAATCTTACCAACTATAATGGTACCGACGGACAGATTATATATGTAGTCGTTTCCAACGGCGCTTTTTGCAGTAAAATTGTGACCCTGACGTTAAGAAGAGAAGAAACACCCGTTGCCCAGATTACCGCTCCAAGAATGAGAATCTGCGAAGGGGAATCTATGATATTAACAGCTGCAGGCGGTGTAACCTATCAATGGGGAGATACTTCTTCTACCGGAGGAGTAAGAACCGTAAGCCCATCCCAGACAACAACCTATACAGTATATGCTATTGGTGCACAGGGCTGTAAATCTCTACAACCTGCATCCATTACCATTGATGTAGTGCCGGCTATCGTATCTACACTGAAAGGAGGACAAATCTGCGAAGGAGATATGATTCTTTTAGATGCCGGATCCGGACCGGGTTATACCTATGAATGGAATACGGGAGAAACTACTCAGGGCATTACTGTATCCACTCCGGGTGAATATACCGTAATGATCAGTAATGGAGTATGTTTAAAAGAATTTAAAACCCAGGTAATACGAGCGGCAGTCCCCGAAATCATAAAAGTTGATTATAACGATAGCGGAACAATGGTTCTTACAGCAAGTAACCCTAGTAATGGGGTCTTGGAATATTCTGTAGACAACGGCTTTACTTGGCAGGCGTCCAATGTATTTTCCAATGTTCCTAAAAATACCGTAATATCTATCCGTGTCAAAGTGAAGAATACCAGCTGTGTGGGATTCCTGGAATACTTTACATTTGTCATGAAAAATGTGATCACACCAAACGGAGACAACGTAAACGACATCATTGATTTTAGCGGGGTAAGCAGTTACAAAGACTTTCAAGGTTTTGTTTTTGACCGCTACGGAAGAGAAGTGTTCAAAGCCGGAAAAACCAGGCCATATTGGGATGGTTACTTCCAGGGAAAACGCCTCCCTACGGCATCTTACTGGTATCAGGTAACCTATCAGGATCCTGCCAGTAAACAGACGACAGTGAAAACAGGATGGATTCTTCTTAAAAACTTAGAATAATCTTTTATATAATTTATAGAAAGGCTGACAAAACTGTCAGCCTTTCTTATTATTTTTAAACAAAGCAAATTTATATTGCAGAATAAATAAACTTGTATTAGTGATAATGTAAATTGTGTTAAATTAAGTTTCAATCAAAAAAAATAGTATTTTTGTTTAAAATACTATAAAATGTTAAATAGGAGGATTGGAAATTTATTTTTGGCGTTATTTTTTGCATTCATCGGCAGTTTTGTTTTTGCTCAAAACACAGACAGAGCATCGATACCTGCAAAAAAAGCTAATGCCACCTCTATGAAAGCAGGTGTTTTTATAGATGTAAATACACCCAATTATCCGGAGTCGAGTTTCAGTATTACACAGCTGGTAAAAGATGTATTGATTTCCGGAGGAGCCTGTTCCACGTCCAATGTAAGTAACGTCACTGTTTCTCCCAATTTATCAATTAATGATGCTGGCCGAAGCTGGGGATTTTTTAATAAAGGAACCACCGCTTTTCCTTTTGCAAAAGGAATTGTTCTTTCAACCGGATACGCTGCAAAAGCAGGGAATACTTATCAGGGGACTTTAAATGACGGTCTGAATACTTTTGGAGATACAGACTTGGCTACAGCTTTGGCTATTAATAATAATGAGCTGAGAGATGCTACCTACATAGAATTTGATTTTGTACCGGCTTCTACAGAAATTACATTCAGATACCTGTTTGCATCCAAAGAATATGCTCCCGGGTTCCAGTTTGCATGTACCAAATCAGACGGATTTGCTTTGCTGTTAAAAAAAGCGACTGATCCTACCTATACCAATCTCGCGGTACTTCCCGGTGGTGCAGGCCCTGTGAGTGTAACTAATATCCACCCGGCAATTCCCAACGGATGTCCGGCTATTAATGCATCATATTTTGCAGGGATAAATAACCCGATTGTTGAAACTAATTTTGACGGACGTACCGTCCCTTTGACCGCAAAAGCGACTGTAATTCCAGGTCAGACCTATCACTTCAAAATGGTCCTGGCTGACTTTAGTGATAGAAATTACGACTCAGCAGTATTTCTGGAAGCTGGGTCATTTGATATCGGTGTGAAAATTCTTGATCCTGCGGGAGTGCAGCTTCCTGATACGATCTATATGTGCGATAATGCACCTCAGACATTTACAGCCTCTGTTCAGGTTCCTAACGTTACTTATCAGTGGTTTTTAAATAATATTCCTATTCCCGGCCAAACCGGACCTAGTTATACTGCTACGCAGCCGGGAGTATACAGTGTTCAGGTATTTATCCAGGGAAACACATGCCCGGGAACAGGAACCATTACAGTAGTGGGAGGTACTTCCCCTACCGTACAGAATGCCACCCTTACGGCCTGTTACGCTGCTGGGAATGCAACATTTAATTTACCTTCTGCAGAGGCGTCTATAAGTACAACGCCTGGTGCAACATTTACATATTACTTAAACCAGGCAGATGCACTTGCCGGAAATGCAAATACCATTCCCGGCCCCACAGCATACTCAAGTCCGGGGGGACAAACAATATATGTTCGTGTTAAGAATGGCTTCTGTTTCAAAGTAGCTGAGTTGCAGCTGGTAAAAGCACCTCAGATGACTGCATCAATTTTGCCGCCTGCGGTATTAACCTGTGCCAGCTCGCAAACCACCTTAGATGCTTCAGCTTCTGTTTATCCTGCGGGATCTACTTTTAACTGGACTACAACCGGGGGAAATATCGTTTCGGGAGGAAATACATTAACTCCGGTCATCAATGCTCCGGGAACTTATACTTTAACAATATCAAAAACGTATCAGCCGGGACCTGTTACCTGTACCGCTGTTGCCAATGTTACAGTTACAGGAGACAGTGCTCCACCTGTTACAGGACTTACAGCAAGCAAAATACAGATATGTAGTGGTGAATCGGTAACTTTAACAGCATCTGGAGGTGCCACCTATAACTGGACGGGGCTTCCCGGGACAGGTAATACTCAGACAGTATCACCTACTACAACTACTACATATACAGTAACTGCTGTAGGAGCCAATGGATGTGTGTCTCAGAATCCCGCAACAATTACTATTGAAGTTTCGCAGCCCATCACTGTACAGGATGCTATATTGCATAAATGTTATGCTCCGGGGCTTACTTATGACCTGACAACCGCCCAGAGCCAGATCACTTCTGCAGGAGCAGGTGTTACTTTTACCTATTATATCAATCAGGCGGATGCTCTTGCAGGAAATGCTAACTTTATTGCAACGCCCACAGCTTATTCGCCACCAGGAAATCAAACTATATATGTATTGGTGAAAAACGGAGGATGTCATTACGTGGTTTCCCTTCAGTTACTAAGAACAGCTGAAACAACACTTACGATAGCAGCACCGCAGGAAATAACCTGTACTACGCCTCAGACTACATTAAATGCTTCCGCATCTGTAGTGCCTGCAGGATCTACTATTACATGGACAGCAGCGGGAGGTGGAAATATAGTATCAGGCGCTAATACGCTTAGTCCTGTAGTTAATGCAGGAGGAACTTATACACTTACAGTTACCAATGTATCCCAACCGGGAAATTTAAGCTGTACTTATACAGCAACAGTTACTGTAACACAAAATACAACTTTGCCAACCGCTACTCTTGTTTCCTCCCAACCTAGAATATGTGTCGGAGAGTCAGTAACATTGACTGCTTCAGGAGGTGTAACTTATAACTGGACAGGACTTCCCGGAAACGGAAATACCCAGGTGGTTTCTCCGGTTGTTACTACGGTATATGAAGTATTTGCAGTAGCAGCTAACGGATGTGTTTCCGCAACTCCGGCAACAGTTACTGTAATAGTGGGACCACCAACAGCAGGTATATCTGCATCCAAATCAAAAATATGTGTCGGAGAATCCGTTACCCTTACGGCTACCGGAGGAATTACCTATAACTGGGTAGGACTTCCCGGAAACGGAAATACTCAGGTAGTTTCGCCAACAGTTACTACGGAATACTCAGTGTATGCATTAGGAGGTAATGGCTGTAGCTCTGTACTGCCTGCAAAAGTAATCATTGAAGTGGTGCCGGCTATTGTATCTACATTAGAGGATGTATATGTATGTGCCGGAGACACAGGGGTCCTGGATGCCGGTGCTGGTACTAACTATACTTATTTATGGAGTACAGGCGCAACGACCCAGACTATATCTACCAATGTTCCCGGAACCTATACCGTTACCATCAGTAATGGTGTATGTTCTAAAACTTTCACTGGAAAATTATTAAATCCAGATCTTCCTCAGTTCACGAATATAGTATATGCTAATCATGTGCTTACCCTTACAGCAAGCAATCCTACAGGGGGTGAATTGGAATATTCAATAGATGGAGGTGTGGTATGGCAGTCGTCCAATATATTTTATAATGTTTTAAATAATACAAATTACCATGTGATGGTAAGAGTAAAAGATGCAAATTGTAGTACCTCATTGGATTACTTCACATTTGTAATCAGTAATGCCATAACTCCCAATATGGATGGTGTAAATGACACAATAGATTTTTCAGGGCTCAGGGGATACAATAATTTTGCGGCATCCGTTTTTGACCGGTATGGTGCAGAACTTTTCCGGGCAACCAAAACCGATGCTGTCTGGACAGGTTCTTCAAAAGGAATGAACCTCCCTACAGGCACTTATTGGTATAAGGTACAATGGGAAAACCCGGCCAGCAAAAAGCTGGAGCAGCGGTCAGGCTGGATATTGCTAAAAAATAGAAACTAATAGATAAACCTTCCATATTTGGGAGGTTTGTTTTTTTTATATTAAAAATTTTATAAAAAATATAGGATATATTTAGAAATAAATTAAATTTGTTGAAACAAAAGTATTATGCGAAGAAATCTACTATTCCTTTTATTTTTCTTAGTCGTTTCGACATTTTTATTTTCACAAACAGCCGGACCCCGAAAACCTCCTAAAGATAAGCCTGGCGGATCAGTTACTCAAAAAGCAGGTAGTTTTATTGATGTAAATACTCCCGGATATGCAGAATCCAGCTATTCCATTACACAGCTGGTAAAAGATGTCCTGATCTCTTCAGGCACAAACACTTGTGTAACGCCTACTGTATCCAATGTGAAAATTACACCTAACCATGCCGTGACAGATGCTGACAGATCCTGGGGATATTTCCACAAAGGAACTACCAATTTTCCGTTCAAGGATGGAATTGTACTTTCTACAGGAAAAGCAAGACGGGCAGGAAATGGACCTGAAGGAAACCTGAGTGATAATAATGGTGGTGGTACAGATTCAGACCTTGCGCAGGCTATTGGATCTACCGGAACGCTTACCGATGCTGTTCTTTTGGAATTTGACTTTGTCCCTACAACATCACAGATTAAATTTAATTATATTTTGGCTTCGGAGGAGTACTCCGGCTCATTCCCATGTCAGTATGCAGATGCTTTTGCCATTTTGCTTAGACCGACATCAGGAGGACCTTATCAGAATATGGCGGTACTTCCGGGCGGTGCCGGTCCTGTAAGTATTACTAATATCCACCCGTTGATTCCTGGCGGCGGCGGTTGTGCTGCAGTTAATGAACAGTATTTTGGAGGATATAATACAGGCAATATTGAAACAAATTTTGAAGGAAGAACAATTCCTCTTACTGCAACCGCGACTGTAGTGGCAGGGCAGGAATATCACTTTAAAATGGTTGTTGCCGATTATGCACCGGGAAGCTTTGAAGATCATGGCTGGGATTCTGCTGTATTTTTGGAAGGAGGATCATTTAATATCGGTGTAGAACTTCTTGATCCCAACGGTGCTACATTACCTTCAGAGATCAATGTCTGCGATAATGAGCCGCAGGTGATCACCGCGTCAGTAAGTGATCCTAACTTGTTATACCAATGGTATTTAAACGGAGCTCCGGTAACTGGTGCCACTACCAATACAATTACTGCTGTACAGCCCGGACTGTACACCATTGAAGTAAGTGTTCCCGGAAATCCTTGTCCGGGTAAAGCAACCATAGAAATTCACGGGGGAACTACTCCGCAGGCACAGGATGCTACGCTTTTACTGTGTTCTACGCCTGATATTACCACGTTTGACCTGACGAATGCTATGCCGTCAATAAGCCCAACACCGGGAGCTGTGTTCAGATTCTATGTAAATCAGGCTGATGCTGTGGCTCAGAACGATAATTATATTCAGAATATTTTAAATTATAACGGTACAGATGGGCAGATTCTTTATGTTGTAGTTTCAAACGGAGGTTTCTGCAGCAAGCTTATAGAATTAAAATTACTCAAAGAAACTACTCCGGTAGCAGGTGTAAAATCTTCCAGAATAAAAGTATGTCCCGGAGAAACGGTTACATTAACCGCTGAAGGTGGTGTAACATACCAATGGGTTAATTTCCCCGGTACTGGGAATACACAAACCGTAACCCTGCACCAGACTACTACATTCACTGTTTATGCAGTAGGAACAAAAGGTTGTCGTTCAGTAAATCCTGCCACTATAAAAGTCGAGGTTACTCCGGAGATTACTTCACCTTTAAAAGATGTTGAAATGTGTCTTGGTGACCGTATTACTTTAGATGCAGGTGCAGGACCTAATTATAAATACTTATGGAGTACGGGAGCTACAACACAAACCATTACTGCGGATAGCTGGGGTATTTATACGGTGGAAGTGGATAATGGATTCTGTAAAAAGATTTTCACGGCTAAGGTAGGAGGGGCAGCTACTCCTTATGTAACAGCAGTGAGCTATGAAAGTGCTAAAAAAACAGTGACGATTATTGCCGAAAATCCTATGATGAACAATACTCCAAGTACTTTAGAATACTCTATTGATAATGGAATTACATGGCAGGCGTCTAATGTTTTCACAGGCCTTTTAGACAATACGAATTATACCGTATTGGTGAGAAGGGTGGGAACCCATTGTGTGGGAACCTTTGATTTCTATACCCTGCAGATCAATAATATCATTACGCCTAATGATGATGGAGTAAATGATGTTCTGGACCTTACAGCATTGGTTGGATTCAAAAATTTCACAGGATCTGTTTTTGACAGATATGGAGTGGAAATGTTCAGATTCTCTAAAGAAAAGCCTGTATGGGATGGAACAGTGGGTGGAAAAAAACTTTCTACAGCAACTTACTGGTATAAGTTTAATTTCGAATATCCTAAGTCAAAAGTTCAGATGAACTGGTCCGGATGGATCATGCTCAAGAATCGCGAGTAAGATATAGAATTGTGTATAAAAAAGCCTTTCAACTTCACTTGAAAGGCTTTTTATTTTTTTCAAACAGAACTATTTATTGATTTTGCTTCCAGAGATTGGCGAAGCCTATAAAATCCAGGACGCTAAGTTCTTCTGCTCTCTTGTCTAAGAAGTCGTGGGTCTTTAAAGCTTCAGGAATATTCAATATTTTCAATGAATTTGAAAGTTTTTTTCTTCTCTGGTTAAACCCTGCTTTTACGATCTGCTTAAAAAGAACTTCATTTCCGGCCAGGCCTTCTTTTGGGTTCCTTGTCAGCCGGATAACTCCTGATTTTACTTTCGGGGGCGGATTAAATACATTCTCATGAACAGTGAACAAATACGATACATCATAATATGCCTGGATCAGGACAGAGAGAATACCGTAATCTTTAGTTCTGGGTACCGCAGCTGTTCTTTCTGCAACTTCTTTCTGGAACATTCCTACCATTTCAGGGATCTGCTGATAATAATCAACGATTTTAAAAAGAATCTGTGAAGAAATATTATAAGGGAAATTACCAATAATGGCAAGCTGCTCTTCATTAATAAACTGAAAGTCCTGTTTCAGAAAATCTCCTACAAAAGTATTTTCTGTGATCTTTGAATAATTCTTTTTTAGGTATTCAATAGATTCGGTATCTATCTCTGCCAGATAGATGGTCTGTTCTTTTTCAAACAGATATTTGGTAAGGACGCCCATTCCCGGACCTACTTCCATGACATTTTTATAGTCTTCAAAACTAAGACCTTCCACGATTTTTCTCGCGATATTTTCATCTGTCAGAAAGTGCTGTCCAAGATGTTTTTTTGCTTTTACACTCAAAGTTTTTTATGATTTTATTAACAATGATTTTCTTTATTTCGTCCCAAATTTCGGAAGATTTTTTCTAATTTAGCCAAAAATTTTAATATTAATGGCTAAATCTGTAGATGAGTTTAATAAGAAAAGGCTTCGGTCAAGCAATATTACAGTCGTAATAAGTATCGCATTAGTGTTATTTTTGTTAGGATTAATGGGGCTTATTTTAATCAATGCCCAAAAGTATTCCGACTATATTAAAGAGCAGCTGGTCGTGAATGCTTATTTTGATGAGAACTATGATGCGAAAGATTCTGTAAAGATTGCAAAACTAGAAGAAGAAACTTTTAAAAAGGTACAGACCTTAGCTCCTGTAAAAAAAGCAACCTATATCTCACGGGACATGGCGGCTCAAGAAGCCAAAAAAACAATGGGGATAGACAGCGATGCACTTTTTGAGGAAAATATTTTCCCTTCGTCTATCGAAGTTGCGTTAAAGCCAGAATACGTAGATCCTGCAAAAATTGATGGGGCAATTAAAGTGATCAAAGCCGTTCCTGGTATTATAGATGTTAAGAACGACAGTACTTTGATGGTAGATGTTTATAACAACCTCAGCAGAATTCTGAAGTGGATCCTGGGATTCTCTATTCTGTTTCTTGTCCTGGCTGTAGTGCTGATTAACAACTCGATCAGACTCAAAATATTCTCCAAAAGATTTATCATTAAAACGATGCAGCTCGTTGGGGCAAAAAGAAGATTCATCCTTAAGCCGTTTATCATCGAAGCCATTATTTTAGGGGCTATCGGATCAGTGATTGGACTTCTGGCACTGGGAGGAGTTTGGTATTATTTTACAAGCCAGATTGGTTCAGCTTTCGTACAGGATAACAACCAGTACTTCTGGCTGATTGTATTAGTGCTTGGTGTAGGGATTTTTATTTCTGTTTTAAGTACCATTTTCGCTACATGGAGATTCTTAAAATCAAACGTTGACGACTTATATTACTCTTAATAATGAGCAAAAAAACAAATAAATTCGCCGCTTCAGAGTTTGGCAAGGAAACCGAAGTACAACAGGAAAATACCTTTTACTTCGGACAGCAGAACTTCAAGTGGATGCTGATAGGGCTGGCTTTCATCGTAGTAGGTTTCCTGCTGATGATGGGGCCGGATGCTAATACGGTAGACGGTAAATTTGATCCTAATTCATGGAATGACGGTATTTTTTCCATCCGCAGGATCAGAATTGCGCCACTGTTTATAGTGATAGGCTTTGGAATAGAAGTTTATGCTATTTTAAAAAGAAAATAAAATCAATACATTCTTTATTTAGAGATTAAAGGGTTAAGGAATTTAGAAAGACTTTCTACATTTCAGAATCTTTTAATCTTTAAATTTTTTATATACACAAAATATGGATTTAATTAAAGCAATCATTATTGCTATTATTGAAGGGCTTACAGAGTATCTTCCTATTTCTTCTACGGCACACATGGGATTTGCAGCGAACCTTTTGGGTCTGCAGGATGATGAATTTCTGAAAATGTTTCAGGTATCCATTCAGTTCGGTGCTATTTTATCTGTTGTAGTAGCGTATTGGAAAAAGTTTTTTGATCTGAAAAATCTTCAGTTTTATTATAAACTTGCTTTTGCAGTAGTTCCGGCATTGGTTCTGGGGTATTTATTTGATGATAAAATTGAATCCGTCCTTGGAAACCAGATTGCCATTTCTTCAGTGCTCGTATTGGGAGGTGTGGTCCTTCTTTTCGCAGACAAATGGTTCAAGAACCTTACAATTGATGATGAAAAAGGGATTACCATAAGAAAAGCAATCACAATAGGCTTCTGGCAGTGTCTTGCAATGATGCCGGGAACCAGCCGCAGTGCAGCTTCTATTATTGGAGGAATGTCACAGGGGCTGACCAGAAAGGCTGCTGCAGAATTTTCTTTCTTTCTGGCCGTTCCGACAATGCTGGCAGTAACGGTATATTCCGTTTTCCTGAAAACATGGGGGAAAGAAACCGCACACCCTCAGAAAGGATATGAAATGATCATGGCATCTCAGGATCACATTATGATCTTTGTGGTAGGAAATATTGTCGCATTTATTGTGGCGTTGATCGCCATTAAAGCATTCATCGGAGTACTTAATAAATATGGTTTCAAACCTTGGGGCTGGTACCGTATTTTTGTAGGAATTGCTTTGTTGATTTATTTCTATTTCTTTAAATAAGCCTATGAAAAGTAATATTTTAAAAATATTGGCTTTTTCCGGCCTGATTGTGTCCTGTGCTCCGGCACATACGCTGTTTGTGAAAAATAATACAGGAGAAAGAATAGAATTTTTCGTTGAGCTGAAAGAAAAAAATCTTGCTGAAGATCTATTGATCTGTAAGGAGCTTGTCCCGGACGAAAAACTGGACCACAAACCTTTTATGGAATATTCCAAAGAAGGAAAATGTTACCGTCAGAAAATTACATCTGTTAGCAAAACCAGTTATAAATTTAATTTACCTGAAAATTATACAGTGAATATTGCCCCGAATAATTCGGTATACCCTTTTCAGAATATATACTACTTCATAGGTGATAAAAAATGCTTTGTTAATGTAGAAAATGGACCTGATTGCAAACAGAAGGTCAATAAGCTGCCAAGCTTAGTAAGTATTACCGAAATTTTAGAATAATGACAGCTGAAGAACTGCAATCAGGATATGTGTTTTTATTGGACAAACCTTTGGACTGGACCTCTTTCCAGGCTGTCAATAAAATGAAATATAAACTCAAAAGAGAATTTAATCTTCCCAAGAAATTTAAAATAGGCCACGCAGGAACCTTAGATCCGAGAGCAACCGGTCTGCTTATTGTCTGCTGCGGAAAATTTACAAAGAAAATTCCCGAAATTCAGGATGCTCCCAAAGAATACTGGACAGAAATCAAAATAGGAGTACAGACAGAATCCTATGATACGGAAAAACCAGAGATCCTTCATCAGAATATTGCCCACGTTACAGAACAGCAAGTCAAAGAAACTCTTGAAAAATTCGTTGGGGAAATAGAGCAGAAACCTCCGGTATACTCAGCCATAAAAATTGATGGACAGAGAGCTTATAATTTAGCTAGAGCAGGAGAAGAAGTTGAAATGAAATCCAGGAAAACGACAATCTTCTACATTAAAGATATTAACATTGAATTTCCTTTGGTCAGCTTTACGGTAGGATGTTCAAAAGGTACCTATATCAGAAGTCTGGCTCATGACATTGGGCAGGAGCTGGGAGTGGGGGCTTATCTTACACAGCTTAGGCGCACAAAAATCGGAGATTATGCGATTGAAAATGCGACTGCTGATTTTTTAGAAAACGAGTACAGATTTGAAAATTTATAATTAAATCGTATTTTTAACGATACTGGAAGTGAAAATTATAGAGGTTACGGAGAAGACTAATGGAAAAAACGCGCATCAATAAATATTTATCAGAAGTTGGCTATTGTTCAAGAAGAGCCGCAGATAAACTTTTGGAGGAAGGAAGGATAACAATTAACGGAAAGGTCCCGGAAATGGGAACCAAAGTTTCTGATGAAGATCTTGTAGAAGTAGATGGAAAACCGATCCGTGAATCGCAGGATAAGCCTATCTACATCGCTTTTAACAAGCCTGTGGGGATTGTGTGCACTACAGATACCAAACGTGAAAAAAACAATATCGTTGACTATATCAATCACCCGAAAAGAATTTTCCCGATTGGAAGACTGGATAAGCCCAGTGAAGGCCTGATTCTTTTGACCAGCGACGGCGATATCGTAAACAAAATTCTAAGGGCAAGAAATAACCACGAAAAAGAATATATTGTACGTCTTGACAAACCTATGTCACCCAAATTCCTTGATAAAATGAGGAATGGTGTTCCGATCCTGGATACCGTCACTAAAAAATGTGAAGTTGAAAGAATCGACGATATGACGTTCCGTATCATTCTTACTCAGGGACTGAACAGGCAAATCCGAAGAATGTGCGAATACCTCGGTTATGAAGTGAAAAAACTGAAGCGTATCCGTATTATGAACATCAAGCTGGATCTTCCTGTTGGAAAATGGCGTGACCTTACAGAAGAGGAACTGAGTTCGCTTAACAACCTCCTTTCTGATTCTGTCAAAACAGTCGATTAAGATTGTATCATAAATAATATGATGGTAAGCAGGGATATTTCTCCTGCTTACTTTTTTTATTCCTGTTTTCTGGTAAGGGAAATCAGAATTTCTGTCTCCAATTAATCTATCTGAATAAATATAATAGAAAAGATACTTTGAATGTTGTTTTTTAATAATATTCACACATTGGTGTGATATTTTTAGTTTGTTAGTGAAAATATATTATATTTATAATAATAACTATTAAAACTAAAAAACCATGAAATTTAAATTTAATCTACTTTCTCTTATTATTTTAATAACATTTTCTAATTGTCAGAATGATAACCATAATTCGGATCTTCCGCACGATTCTTCTTTTTACATTGACTATAGAAGCCTGAAAGGATTACCAGATGGAATAGCTGTTATTGAGCTTGATCCTGAAGCCCCCAATTTTGGACATATTAGCAGCCAACTTGAATTAGGCATTGGTGTCCTGCCTCATCATCTTTATTATAATCAGAGTGCAAACAAATTATTTACCACTGCCTTAGGAGGGAGTTATCTTTACCAGATAAAAACGGAAAAAGACAAAAACGGACAGCCAAAACTAGTTAATGCAACACCTATTGATACAGGTGAGAATACAGTAGGAGAAAATTTGTTTTTTACCAATGATGGAAGATATTTTATGACTTTCATGGGAGGGGCAGGAGGACCAAGAGATGGCAGTATAGGTGTTTTTAACGCAAATAACAACCAGCTTATCAAAACTATTAAAGCACCGATTCAAACCAATCCCAATCAATTTATTATGTATCCGCATGGGATTTCTGTTAATGAGGAAAAAGGAATAATGATGGTCACCTCAACCATTCACCCGGATCTTACTACCGGAATGGGAAATACCTGTACTTTATTAGATCTGAATACCTATGAATTAAAAGAGACCTATCTGGTAGCAGACTCACAAACGGATATGTCCAGTCCTGTCGAGGTTCTGTTGCTACGTGGAAAATTTCCGCAATATGCCCTTGCAACGACAATGCTGGGTGGCGATATCTGGATTGCTCCATACAATGCTGCAACCAAGAAGTATGATGCTTTTAGTAAAATATTTGACGGAAGTACACAAGGATTAGGTTGGGCACTCGAAATGTACATCGATGATAACAGCAGGCTTTATGTAAGTTTTGCAGATCCCGGAAAAGTTTTGGTCTTTGATATAAGTAATCTTCCTCAACTAAAGCTTTTAAAAACCCTTACCGCGGATAAAGGAGCACATCACATGGTTTTCTTTAAAACCAAAAAAGGAAAAGAAGTTGTAGCAGTACAAAATAACCTGTTGGATATTCCTAACTTAAATTCCGGCACCATCAGTGTCATTGAAATTGAGACTGGGAAAACATTGGGTACTGTCGATTTACGAACCAAATATGGAATACTACCTGAATCAATTGAAGGAACCAATGGTCCCAGCAGCTATATGCATCACTAAAATTTAAAATAATGCGCCAGATTAGAAACTATCCAAAATAGCACATATTGTTTTGGGTAGTTTTTATTATATAGTTTCCAGTTATTTTAAATATAATTTCATTCTTTCTTCATACTCAGGCTTTAATTTTAAAAGCTTCAGAATTTTCTTATCATCCGTGTAGGTAGTCCGGTAGAATATGATCTTATCAGCAGAATATTTGAAGTAGGGATGATCTTTCAGCCATTCTTCAGGAGCTTCTGTTAGAGTATATTTAGGAACATTTGAAACATCCAGCGGAGCAATAGAAATTAATTTTTGAACCAAATTTTTATCAATATTATAGGTGTCTAAAATTTGTTGTTTATTGACAAAACCTCTCAGTTTTTTTCTAAATCCGATCATCGATCCCGCACTTTTTTCATCCAAACCAAATTCCAGCAATTGCTTGAAAGTGATCATATTTAAATCAATTTTTGAAAAATCAGTTTCCTGTTTTTGAGGGGTTGTATTTATATTGAGTTTAATATAAGGACTTAATTCCTGGAACTTTTCCGGAGAAATAACAACGCATTTCTTTATGTCTTCAAGAGATTTGAAGTCTCCTCTGAGATTTCTGTCCCGGTAATTGATAATTGTATTTGCCTGTTTTTCAGAAAACCCTAAACCTTTCCATCCATCCAGATCTAAAGTATTGGGATCAAATGAATGATACTGAATAGTAGATTTTATGGCGTACTGATGACCTGATTTTCTGAAATTATCAGGTGCTTTTACCGGAAGCAGTATATAAGGCTCAAGTTTGCTGTAATTTTCTGAAGAGATGATAAAACATTCTCTGAATTTTTCTTTACTTACGAAACTTCCTCCCAAATAATTCCTGTATTTTAAGATAGCTTCCGCCTGCTTTTCACTGAAACCCATTTTCATCCATTCCGAAGCAGAAAGAGCATCCGGATTGAATTTTTTAGAAACGAAAATTTCTTTCTTGTCATTAGTTTTAAACTTTTCAAAGTGACGGTCTTTGCCGTTTTCAGGAAGCAGAATGAAAGATTCCAGTGCAGTGAATTTCTCTTCAGAAATTGCATAGCATTTTTTGAGCTGTTCTTTTGATGTAAATTCACCTCCTACAATTTTTTTATAATTAAGAATCGCAGAGACCTGCTTTTCAGAAAACCCTAAATGCGTCCATTGTTTTGCATCAAGGTTATTAGGATCAAAATCAGACAGGTTGAGAGTAACAGAGCTTTCAGTAATGAATTTTACCTCAGGGAAATCTTCTTTTTCCCGGCTGGTATACTTCTGAAAAGCCAGCAGGACGATCAGCAGCATTCCCATGAATGCCAGTTTATGGTAATAGTTTTTTCTCATCATAAAGTAAACTTATCAATAAAAACAAGCCGAAGCAATGATGAAAAGCAGAAACGGGCGTTTTATCAAGTAAATTCAATACAATCACTTGATAAAATAAATTGAAATATATTGTATGCTAAATAATTTTAATGATTCTTAAAATCAATAGGTTACATTATTGTAGAAAGAACGGCAACAAGATGCCGAAAAGGTAACAGAATCTATTCTAAAATAGAAATTCTAAAAAAATTAAAATTATTCGGAATCTCTGTCTGCCAGAGAAGCCTTCAGTTTCTGAAGCTCGGCTTTTATAAATTCAAGACGGTCAATGATAGTAACTGTTTCAGAAATTTTACTGTTGGTCGTCAAAGCAACCCTTGCTCCATCCAGTGTATAGCCTTTTTCCTTTACCAGATGGTAGATCATCTGCAGGTTCTTGATATCTTCAGGAGTAAAATACCGGTTGCCTTTCTTGTTCTTTTTAGGCTTGATAATAGGAAATTCCTGCTCCCAATAACGTATTAATGAAGTATTTACATCGAAAGCTTTTGCAACCTCTCCAATGGAATAATACAGTTTGTCAGGTAAATTTATTTTCATTGTTACGAATCCTAAAAGCCAAAGATAAAAATTTTTTAACCTCGCATGCAAATTATACAGCTTCTATTCATGTATTCCAGACAATATCAAAAATTTCCGGATAAAGAATTGATAAAAACCTGTCTTTTTATGAAGCTTGTTTTTTCTCTCTTTTTACAGTACTTTTATACAATAACTACGCCTGCATATTATCAGTAATGAATTCTATCTCCGTTCTTCATATTGACCTTTTCCAGTCCGGCAGAAATACTTCCCATTTTTATTTCAATACCATGAAAGAACACCTGGTGGTAGGACACCGGCATATTGAAAAGCCGCACCGGCATGATTTCTATGCTGCTGTTCTTTTTACCCGGGGACAAGGAGTTCATGAGATCGATTTTCAAAAATATGATGTCTCTGAGGGAAGCCTTTTTTTTCTTTCTCCCGGACAGATCCACAGCTGGGAGCTTTCAGAAGATATTGACGGATATATTTTCTTTTGTTCTCAGGAATTTTACGAAATGCATTATGTAAATCAGAAATTAAGAAACTTTCCGTTTTTCGGTTCCGTATCTTTTCCCAGGAAGCTGCAGCTGGATGCTGATGAGCTGATAAAAAACAAGATCTTATTTCAGGAGCTGGGAAGAGAGCATCAGTCCCAAAATCTTATGAAAGAAGGATTGATCCTTTCATTAATGTCTCATATTTTCATTAATTCAGCCAGGCTGTTTTCAAAAGAAATTGACAGCTTTTCTTCTTCCGCGAGCCTTTCTTATTTTAAACATTATCAGGATTTTGAAAACCTGATTGAGCAGCATTTTACAACTCAGAAATCTATATCTCATTACGCTTCGTTATTAGGAATTACCCCAAAACACCTGAACCGGATTGCACAGACCGTGGTTCAGAAAACAGCAACCGATGTTATCACTGAAAGAGTAGTGCTGGAAGCCAAAAGAATGCTGATGTACCTTGATGAAAGCCTTGTGGAAATTGCTTTCAGGCTTGGTTATGAAGAATATTCCTACTTTGTAAGAGTATTCCGGAAAAGTTCCGGAATGACTCCTACTCAGTTTATGAGAAAATACAAGGTTTAAAATTTAATATTTAAAGATAGAATAGGGAAGACTGAAGATAGATGTTTATCGAAGTCAAATCTCTCGTCTAGTGTCTGAAATCTGGCATCTGATATCTAAAATCTTGATTCTTGGTTCTTGTCTCTTGGTTCTCCTTTACAACAAAAGTTTAAACGGTCCTTCAAACGTCGTCTCAAAAGAATCCAGCATTTCTCCTTTTTCATCAAAAACACCGATCACCATATTCTGCTTGGAAAATTGAATATCTTCTTCCGGAAAGGTAATATTGATATTTCCTTTCAGGATTTCGTCACCTTTCAGAATGATCTTTTCAGAACCGAAATAAGTGATCTCTGCATGAGCAGGAGTCATTACTTTAATCGTAAGAATTTTCTTCTCATTGGATTTATTTAAAAGGGTATAAATAAAAGTATTCGTGATCTTGCCGTCTTTAATAAAGAATGTGGAACCAGCCGGCTTGATGAATTTAGCTTCCATAGATCCTCGGTCATACATTAAGAATCCCAGAAATCCAATCAGCAGGGCCAGAAATATCGTGGTTGCTTTCATTCTTGATGTAAACCTGAACGTTTCCCGGTTTTCAATTTCTGCTTCCGTAGCATAGCGGATCAGTCCTTTTGGAAGTCCTACCTTATCCATTACCTCATCACAGGCATCGATGCAGGCTGTACAGTTTACACATTCCAGCTGCTGGCCGTTTCTGATGTCGATACCTGTAGGACATACCACGACACACTGATGACAATCGATGCAGTCTCCTTTTCCTGTGGCTTTACGGTCTTCATTGTTTCTCCATTTTGAGCGGTTTTCACCTCTTTTGAAATCATAGTAAACATTAATGGTCTGTTTATCGATCAATACGCCCTGAAGCCTTCCGTATGGGCATACCAAAGTACAAACCTGTTCGCGGAGCCAGGCGAAAACAAAGTAAAATGTCATCGTAAAAAATATCATTACAAGGAATTTCATAGGATGTGCTTCCGGCCCTTCTTTCATAATCAGGAATACCTGTTCGTATCCTACAATGTACATGAACATGAAATGAGCAATGATCAGTGAGATCAGTGCAAAAACGGACCATTTCAGCACTCTTTTTCTGATCTTTTCGGCATTCCATTCCTGTCTGTCCAGTTTCATCTGCTTATTTCTGTCACCTTCTATCAGGTATTCAATCTTTCGGAACACCATTTCCATGAAAAGTGTCTGCGGACACAGCCAACCACAGAATATTCTTCCGAAAACTACTGTAAACAGCATAACGAAGATTACGGACGTTACTGCACCTAATGCAAGAATAAAGAAATCCTGCAGATAAAAGGGCTGCCCGAGGATAAAAAACCTCCTGTCAATCACATTGATCAGAAGAAAAGGATTGCCGTTGATCTTTACAAATGGCAATCCGAAAAATATGGCCAGCATGAGAAAGCTTGCGTAGTTCCTGTAGTTGGTATACTTTCCTTTTGGTTTCCGGGGAAATACCCATTTCCTTTTCCCCGTTTCATCCATGGTTCCTACCGAATTCCTAAACGTCTCATTTTCAAATTCTACAAATTTGTCGCTGTTTGATTCTGCACTCATTGCGGTACTTTTGTTAAGTTAAAAAGTATTAAGGTGATATTTCGAGGCTGGATCAAACTGTTTTTCAGTCAGTTTTTCAGAGGATAAAAATAGTGTTGATCTTACCGTAGCAAAGGTCCGGATAAAACTATTTTTTAACTAATACCATCTGCTTCAAAAATAGGATAATTGAGACATTTTTATTTCGAATTTTATTATATCAAAATGAGTAAATGTATTGGGATGTTATGACTGATATTGTAACTTGCAGTCTTTAAATAAATGAAGAATGAAAAAGATAGGTTACATAAGTGTAATTGGTTTGGTTTTCGCATTGGTAAACTGTCAATCAGTAAATTATAACAAAATGTTTTATGAAGGTGTGCAACCGGAGAAGATTTCGGATCAGTTCAGTTTTACAGAAGGACCGTCTTCGGATCAACATGGGAATGTTTATTTCACTGACCAGCCCAATGATAAAATCTATTACTGGGACTGGAAAACAAATAAGATCATAGAGTTTTTAGGAAAAACAGGGAGAGCAAACGGCACTCACTTCGATAAAGACGGAAACCTCATCACCTGTTCCGATGATCAGGGCGAAATCTGGAAAATTTCAAAAGATAAAAAAGTAGAGGTGCTCCTGAAAGGTTTTCAGGGGAGAAGGTTGAACGGACCTAATGATATCTGGAATGATTCATCCGGGGGAATGTATTTTACAGATCCTTTGTATGAAAGGGATTATTGGGTAGATTTTAAACAGGAGATCCCTCATAAAAGCCTTTATTACAGGTCCAAAGAAGGTAAAACAGTTAAGATTGAGACTTTTGTGCAGCCCAACGGAATTGTCGGAAGTGAGATGTTTAGTAAACTTTATGTTTCGGATATCGATGCCGGAAAAACCTACATTTATGATATTCTGGGTGAAGGAAAACTATCTGAAAAAAGGGTATTTTGCGAAATGGGCTCAGACGGTATGACCCTGGATAAACATGGGAATCTTTATTTAACAGGAAAAGGGGTTCATATTTTCAGCCGTCACGGGAAAAAGCTTTACCATATTCCTATCGAAGAAGACTGGACGTCTAATGTAACTTTTGGAGGTGAAAATAATGATATTCTGTTTATTACGGCTTCAAAATCTGTTTACAAGCTACCCACTAAAGTAAGGGGAGTGAAATAATGTCATTGCGAGGAGCGTAGCGACGAAGCAATCTCTAATTGCAAATTTAAATCTGTGCGATTCGTAGGAACTGTAAAGAAAGAACCAATCTTAAATTTTTATAATTTTTTTGAGATTGCTTCACCTTCGGTTCGCAATGACAGTGTAAAAAAAATAAGAGAAGCCCACAACAGGCTTCTCTTAATATTCTTAAAAGCTTAATACTGAATTAATTGTTCAAATTAATAAGCCACTTCCATTTTGACTTTCTTCCCCTTCAGTTTTTCATTGCTTAATTTCTTCAGAACAAAGCTTACTTTATTTCTGGTAACCGCCACATAAGAAGTCGTGTCTTTCACTTCAATGATGCCGATATCTTCTTTCTGGAGTTCACCTTTTTTAATGAGATATCCTACAATATCCACCTTATTCACTTTATCTTTTTTTCCGGCACTGATGTAAACCGTCTGGAAAGGAGTTTTCTCCGGAACTTTATTAAAACCGGCTACACTCTCTTCCGGTGTATTACTTTTAATGAACGGGAAATTTTCATCTTCGGTCATGATCAGGTAAGCAAAACCTTTGGCATTCATTCTTGCTGTACGGCCGTTTCTATGGATGAAAGCATCTTCTTTCGGAGGAAGCTGGTAATGAACAATAGATTCCACTTCAGGAACATCAAGACCACGGGAAGCCAGATCTGTAGTGATTAAAATCCTTGCAGAATCATTCCTGAATTTCAGAAGGGCACGTTCTCTTTCATCCTGTTCCATACCGCCATGGAACGTTTCCCTGTCGATTCCTTTCTCTCTTAAAAGTTCAGAAATACGGTCTACAGCTTCCCGGTGATTGCAGAATATCAATGTTCTTTTATTCCCGATCTTGCATATTAAATTAAAAAGGGTATCCAGCTTCTCTTCAGAAATGGTCATTACTTTCCGTAACTGAATGTCCGGTTTTACCTCGCTTAATTTTAAAAAGTCAATGATCTTTTCATTTTTTAAGCCTGTAAATTTCGGAATTTCATCCATTGCCGTTGCTGAGGTTAGGATTCTTTGTGAAAGGCCTTTTAGCGAACCGGAAATATATTCCATATCTTCGTGAAAGCCTAATTCCAAAGCCTTATCAAACTCATCCAAAACCAAAGTTTTAATCGTTTTGGGATCAAAGTTGCTGTTTCTCAAATGATAGGTAACCCTTCCAGGCGTTCCGATCAAAACTGCCGGAGCTTCAATTAAATTATTGACCTCAATTTTTTTATCATGACCGCCGTAGCATACAGAAACTTTAAAATCTGTTCCCATCGATTTGAAAACCTGCTCAATTTGCAATGCCAGTTCTCTTGCAGGAACTAAAATCAATGCCTGGATTCCTGAAATATCTTTTTTAAGATTTCGTAGGACAGGAAACAAAAAAGCAAGTGTTTTTCCTGAACCGGTAGGAGAAAGCAAAACAACATCCGTATTGTTTTCCGTAGTTTTATAGGTAGATTTCTGCATCTGATTCATATCCTGAATCTGCAGTTTTTGATAAATTGAGTCTAATTCCATTTTGCAAAGATAATGAATTTAGAGGGCAAGTTTTAAGTCGGGAAGTTTGAGGGTTTTAGAGTGGGATCGTTTTTGAGTTACGAGGTGCGGAATTCGAGTTTTAGAGTTGAAGGGTTTGAATTATAGGGAATCAAATAATATTCTTAATCTCAGTCTAAACCTTTATCCCAACCTTAGTCTGAAATCTCATGTCTAGTATCTTGGCTCTTGGCTCTTGGTTCTTGGTTCTTGGTTCTTGGTTCTTGAATCTATCTCGGCAACCTGCTCAACATCTCCTTCCCCCTTAATAAAGTCACAGGATAAGCTTCATCAGGATTGGTTATGGCTTTTTGATAAAGTTCCTTTGCCCTACTTTTATTTCCTTGAGTGAAATTAATAAAACCTGATATTTCGTACATGAAATTACGGAGTTTGAGATCTTTTTCTTCTTTGGCTGACAGATATTTCAAAAGTTTTTCCGCGGAGGTGAGCCTGGCGTCTTGGTATGGTTGGATATCGTATCCATTAGATTTGCTGAACCAGTAATCCCACATGGCGCCATTATTGTGCTCGTTCCAGGAATATTTAATCAGCTGTAAGGCTACTTCCAGTAGAGCGGGATCCAGGTTTTTATTCTTCGGATCTGCTTGTGCGCTTTCTGCAATATACCGGTCGATAGTGCCTTCTATACCTTTATCCTGCATTTCCTGAAAAATAGATTCCTTAAGATATAAAGAATGATTCTTGAAAAAAATTTCGTAAGCAAATGGAATAGGAAAATGATCGGCAAGATTTTCTATGTGGTAGCCCTTTTTCAGTTCAGATTTTAAATCAATTTTATAGACCGTATTGTAATCGTGAAAAAGATAGACATAGATAATTCCTTTTTTGAGATCACAGATAGTAGAATACAATGTGTTTAACTCTCCTTCCTGATGAGTTTTATCCAAAATGTTTTTCAGGAAATCGATATTGTTTTCCTTAGAGCTGGAAAGCATTTCGTTGGCAATGTCAGGTCTTCTGCATGACAGCTTTCCATTAATCATATTACAGTTTGAATTCACCTGAAAGTCACCATTCTTTTCTATGATGCCTCCGGGAGTGATCACGATAGAGTTTCCTTCTTTATCGGCTAATAAAGCTTTAGCGGATATTGCATAATCATATTTCTTCAGAATGACCATGGCCTCTTTTACCGTTTTGCATTTCCCTAATATCTCCCACATCAGATCGCCTTTATAAGGATTTTTCAGGTTTAATTTACTCAGATCATAGTTAGCAGCCGCAAAATCATAAAAGAGTCCGTGTTCATTCATTGCAGCAGCAGCCTGCATATCCGGGGCTCCGAAACAAACGGATCCGTAGCGGTCTTTAGTGGGGGGATTATACCATATCCTTGTAAAAGGAGTAACATCATCTTCATTAGCGGCTACAAAGCTTTCACCTCCTCTTGAACAGGAAAAAATAGTACACGCTTTTAAGGTGTTATTGTATGAAAGCAAAATGATCAGAACTAGAAGAAATATTCTATGCATGGCTTTGACTGTTAAGAGTTTGATTTATCTCAGACTCTCTATTAAAACAATTCAGCTGATAAATGTATTACACTGGAATTTGAATTTCTATTTGATCTTAGAATAAGAAACTAGGTTGAAAATCCATTTACGATTATTGGTTTATGGATTCCCGTAATGATATAGTATGCTGACATTATACATTTGAGGTAATTAAAATAATAATCAACAAAATGAAACTATACCAAACCTTAGAATCTCAGCTTAAAAAAGAACCTAATTACGTCTCGGATAATGATGAAGTCAAAAAATGGGTAGTGCTCAACAAAGCACAAAATTTTGATGAAGAACTCATTGGATTACTATTGGATGACTCAGAGTTAAAAGAAAAATTTTTCACCAACATAAAAGATGTTTTGATATTCAATCAAAACCTTTTCATACAATTTCTCGAACAGAAAAATTATCTCAACGACAGTTACACTCAATTTAAGAATAAAGTTGGTTTGTCGGTTGATGGCAAATATCTGAAGCAACGTAACGAAGTAGCTTTGGTTTGGCCGTTCAAAGACTGTATTTTGGAAGGCGGACAAAGCCGTGAAGAGGATAAAAGAGACGAAATTTTCTTTAATGAAACTTTAGCGCAGGACGAAATAACCCAATTACTTGATCCAAAAGTTCTAACAAATGCTAAAAAGTTTGATAAAGATGGTGAAAAAGATTTTGACCAATTCAATCGCAATGAAAACGGAACAATTACCGATAATCTTATTATCAAAGGAAATAATCTTCTGGCATTGCATTCTCTAAAGAAAGAATTTGCCGGAAAAGTGAAGCTGATTTATATTGATCCACCTTATAATACTGGTGGAATGGGCGACACATTTACGTACAATAACAATTTTAAGCGTTCAACTTGGCTTACATTTATGTACAATCGTTTAGAAGCTGCCAAATCGTTACTAAGCAAAGATGGTGTTTTAATAGTTGCTATTGATGAGAATGAACAACCTCATTTAGGAGTATTACTAAAAGATTTATTTCAAGACTATGAAGTTCATTGTATAACCATAGTTCACAATCCAAGAGGTGTACAAGGAACAAATTTCTCATACACTCATGAATATGCTTTTTTTGTTTTTCCAGCTAAACAAAAATTAATTCAAAATAGAAAAATTGAGGAAAAGGATATTGATTGGAGAGGCTTAAGAGATAATGGAGGGGAGAGTTTAAGGACTGACGCTAAAAATTGCTTTTATCCTATTATTGTTGATAAATCTACATTAGAAATAATTGACTTTGGTAGTATTGTTCCAGAAAATATTTCGATTAATAAAAGAGTTATCGAAAATGAGAATCAGTTATTTATTTACCCGGTAGATAACGAAGGAATAGAAAGAAAATGGAGATATGCACGTCAAAGTATTGATGAAGTGAAAAACTTATTGCGGTGTAATAAAGTAAAAGATACTTATGATGTTAAAATTGGAAAAGACTTTGGCCAATATAGAACAGTTTGGATTGATTCAAGATATGATTCAAATGAATATGGAAAAAAAATGATAAATTCACTTGTTCCAAATAACCCTTTTTCTTACCCAAAATCACTTTGGAATGTATATGATTGCATATATGCAGTAGTAGGCAAAGATAAAGAAGCTATTATTTTAGATTATCACGCAGGAAGCGGAACAACTGCACACGCTGTTTTAGAACTAAATAAGAGAGATGGCGGAAACAGAAAATTTATTCTTTGTGAACAAATGGATTATATTGAAACTGTTACTACTAAGCGAATTCAGAAAGTAATTGAACAGAACCACTCAGATTCATTTACATACCTCGAGCTCAAAAAATACAACCAAACTTTCATCGAAAAAATAGAAGAAGCGGAAAATTCTGAAAGTCTTCTGCAAATCTGGGAAGAAATGAAAACCAAATCTTTTCTTAATTACAATGTTGATCTCAAAAAACAGGAGGAACATTTTGAAGATTTTAAAGCATTAAATCTGAATGAACAAAAGCAACATCTTTGCGAACTGCTCAATAAAAATCAGCTGTATGTGAATCTATCTTCACTTAACGACGAAAATTTTGAGTGTACACCGGAAGAAAAGCAACTAACAAAAGAGTTTTATCAACTTAAAAATTAGCAAATGGCATTTCTATACGATACACTTTTACAGGAATTTGGGAAAAGAGCCATTTCTCAGGTTTCAGTTCCAACGCAACTTTCAGATAATTTGAAATTTAGGCAAAGACCCTATCAGCAGGAAGCATTTCAGCGTTTTATTCTTTGCCACTCAGAAAGTTTTGCTGGAAAACCGCATAAACCGCTTCATTTACTGTACAATATGGCAACAGGAAGTGGTAAAACTTTGGTAATGGCGGGCTTGATACTTTATTTGTATGAAAAAGGATACCGTAATTTCCTGTTTTTTGTAAACAGTAATAATATCATCCAGAAAACAAAAGACAATTTTCTTAATCCTCAAACGTCTAAATATCTGTTCAATGATAAAATTATCATCAATGGAAAAGAAGTTTTGCTGAAACAGATTGATAACTTTGATGAAGCCGATGATGAGAATATGAATGTCAAATTTACAACCATTCAGCAGCTGCATATTGATTTGAATAATACCAAAGAAAACAGCATTACTTATGAGGATTTTACAGATAAAAAAATAGTAATGATTGCCGATGAAGCACATCATTTAAGCAGTGGGACAAAAGCAGGAAATCTTTTTGGTAGCTGGGAAGAAACAGTTTTGAAAATCCTTCATCAGAATTTTGACAATATTCTTTTGGAATTTACGGCAACTCTGGATTATGATAGTCGGGAAATTATCAATAAGTATAAAGATAAAGTAATTTATAAATATGATCTTTCGCAGTTCAGAACAGATAAATTTTCTAAAGAAATTAATCTTGTCCGTTCCTTGTATGACGAGAAAGAACGTATAGTTCAGGCTTTGATTCTTAATTTGTACCGTCAGGAATTAGCAACGATTAACAGTATTAACTTAAAACCAGTTATTCTTTTTAAAGCCAAGAAAACGATAAAAGAATCTGAACAGAACAAAGAAAATTTCCACCAACTGATCGAAGATTTATCTGAAACGATGGTAGAAAAAATTAAAAAAACTTCTACAGTTCATATTGTTCAGAAAGCTTTTCAGTTTTTTGAAGCCAAAAATATTTCGTTTAATGAGATTGCAAAACGCATTCACGCCAATTTCCGGGAAGAAAACTGTCTGAGTGCAAATAATGATACTGAGGCAGAGAAAAACCAGATTTTACTCAATACTTTGGAAGATGAAAATAACCCGATTCGAGCTGTATTTGCGGTCCAAAAATTGAATGAAGGCTGGGATGTACTCAATTTATTTGATGTTGTAAGACTATATGAAGACCGTGACGGAAAAGACGGAAACCCGGGTAAAACAACCTTGTCGGAGGCACAGTTGATTGGGCGTGGAGCAAGATATTATCCTTTTGCTTTGAAAGAAGGCGAAGATAAATTTGTCCGGAAGTATGATGATGACATTACCAACGATCTGAAAATTTTAGAAGAATTATATTACCACACCAAAGAAGACAGCCGTTATATTTCGGAACTTAAAAAAGCGTTGGTAGAAACCGGAATTTATGAAGATGAGGTTAATCTTGAAATCAAAAAACTAACTTTAAAACCAATATTTAAAAATTCCGAACTCTATAAAAAAGGCTATGTTTTTGCTAATAAAAAGCTGCCAAAAAATTTTGGAAGAGTACAATCAATTGTCGATTTGGGGGTTACTAAAACTAATTACCGGCATCAGCTTTCCTCAGGTGGCGGAAGGGTTTCCAGTGTGTTTTTTGAACTGGAAAGTCCCGTTACTTTTGATGAAGGTATAAAATCTAAGGATGTAAGGATTGCAGATATTCAAAAACACATTGTCAGATACGCTTTGAGCCAGAATCTGTTTTATTATTTTGACAATCTTTCGCATTATTTCCCTAATATTCCGTCGCTTTCAGCTTTTATTGAAGATAAAGCGTATTTGGGCAATTTGGAAATAACCTTCTTAGGTAGTCATAACCGTCTTCAGGAAATTTCACATTTTGATTATCTTCAGGCGTTGAATGGACTTTTACAAAATATAGAAACAGAGATTAAAAAGAATGCTACGGATTATGAAGGTTCAGAATATTACCCGCAACCCATTCATCAGGTTTTCAGAGATAAGGAAATCAGGGTAAATAAATACAGCGAAAGAGCAAAAGGACAGGAAGATTTGGTTTTAAAAGAGCCTTGGTACGCTTATAATGCCAACTATGGTACAAATGAAGAAAAGAAATTTGTAGAACTTTTCTCCAGACGTTTTAAAGGTTTCAGTCACAAGTTTGAAAATGTTCATCTTATCCGGAATGAAAGGGAAATTAAAATTTTTGACAAATACGGCCGGGCATTTGAACCGGATTTTTTACTATTCTGCAGTGAGAGGGCCAATAAACAGTTGACTTTTCAGGTATTTATCGAACCAAAAGGAGCTCACTTAATAGGATATGATAAATGGAAAGAAGATTTTTTGAAAGTAATAGGAAGTGAGCAAAAATCTATCAAAATGTATACAGATACCTACAAAATTACAGCGGTTCCTTTCTATAACTATGGCAATGAAAACGAGTTTAAGAAGGTTTTGGAAAGTACATTTGAAAAATAAAATTATTGTATTTAGTTGAAATAAATTTCATATCTTTGCACCCACTTTTTGTGTGAAAGGTTTGAAAGGTAAATTATTAAAAATTAATTACTTCCGTATTTTTTAGATCCACATTTATTCAGACCATTAAAAAAGAAGGAATACAAATTTTATTAGAAAATGTCAAAAGAGACAAATTCAGCAGAGGTTTTATTAAACCAAAACGTAGCACCGGAACAATTTGATTGGGATTCATTCGAATCAGGTCTTGATGCAGATGCGAGAAAAGAAAAAAGCGATTTAGAAGAAATCTATAACGGATCTCTTAGCAGCTTGAATGATAACGACGTTATCACTGGTAAAGTTGTGAGATTAACGGATAAAGAAGCTATCGTTGACATCGATTTCAAATCTGAAGGTGTTATTTCTCTTAACGAATTCCGTTACAATCCAGGCCTTAAAGTAGGTGATGATGTTGAAGTAATGGTAGACAGAAGAGAAGACAAAACCGGACAATTACAATTATCCCACAGAAAAGCTAGAACGCTTAAAGCTTGGGATAGAGTAAACGAACTTCACGAAACTGGAGAAATCGTTAACGGTTTTGTTAAGTCTAGAACTAAAGGAGGTATGATCGTTGACGTACACGGAATCGAAGCATTCTTACCAGGTTCTCAGATTGATGTTAAGCCAATCAAAGATTACGATCAGTTCGTAGGTAAAACTATGGAGTTCAAAGTTGTGAAAATCAACCCTGAGTTCAAAAACGTAGTAGTATCTCACAAAGCATTGATCGAAGCAGATATTGAAGGTCAGAAAAAAGAAATCATCGCTCAGCTTGAAAAAGGTCAGGTTCTTGAAGGTACTGTTAAGAATATTACTTCTTACGGTGTATTCATTGACTTAGGAGGTGTTGATGGATTGATCCACATTACAGACCTTTCTTGGTCTAGGGTGAACCACCCATCTGAAATTCTAGAAGACGGACAGACTGTAAAAGTTGTTATCCTTGATTTCGATGATGAGAAAACAAGAATCCAGTTAGGTATGAAGCAATTAGAGGCTCATCCTTGGGATGCTCTTTCTGCTGACATGAAAGTTGGTGACAAAGTAAAAGGAAAAGTAGTAGTTCTTGCTGACTATGGTGCATTTGTAGAAATTGCTCCAGGTGTAGAAGGATTAATCCACGTTTCTGAAATGTCTTGGTCTACTCACTTAAGATCTGCAGGAGACTTCGTGAAGGTAGGTGATGAAGTAGAAGCTGAAGTATTAACATTAGACAGAGAAGAAAGAAAAATTTCTCTTGGTATCAAGCAGTTATCTAAAGATCCATGGGAAAATATCGAAGCTAAGTATCCGGTAGGATCTCAGCATGTAGGAACTGTAAGAAACTTCACTAACTTTGGTGTATTCGTAGAGTTAGAAGAAGGTATCGACGGATTAATCTATATCTCTGATCTTTCTTGGACTAAGAAAATCAAGCACCCATCTGAATTCTGTGCAGTTGGTGATAAATTAAACGTTATCGTTCTTGAATTAGACATCCAGGCTAGAAGACTATCTTTAGGTCACAAGCAGTTAACTGAAAACCCTTGGGATAAATTCGAAACTAAATATGCTGAAGGTACTATCCACGCTGGTAAAGCTGTAGAAGTTCACGATAAAGGAGCTTCTGTACAGTTCGAAGACGTAGAAGTAGAAGCTTTCTGCCCATCAAGATTATTAGAGAAAGAAGATGGATCTAAAATCAAGAAAGGTGAAGATGCTCAGTTCAAAGTAATCGAATTCAACAAGGAATTCAAAAGAGTAGTAGTTTCTCATACTGGAATCTTCAGAGACGAAGAGAAGAAAAATATGAAAGACTCTGCTTCTAGAAACGTATCTTCTTCTTCAAACAACGAAGAGAGATCAACTCTTGGAGATATCGATGCATTAGCAGAATTGAAAAGAAAAATGGAAGAAGGTAAATAATCCTTTAATCCATTGAATAATATGAAGCCGCTCAAATGAGCGGCTTTTTTGTTATTCATATATAATTTAGATTTATCAGCTCCAATTAATCCTGTGATACAGGTAGGTATTGTGTCTTAATTATTAAAATGATAAAAAGCGTAATGATGGGGGTTATTTAAGGATGGTGTTTATTTTAAAAAAATAATTTATAAAAATAATATATTTATTGTAGATTATTTGTAGATTAGCGGCTTTATTAGTAAAAATGAAAAAAATAACTCTACCTCTTTTGTTTGCTGCATTCGTAGTGTTTCCTTCTGCTTTATTTTCACAAGATAACGAGAAGCTGGTTAAAGATTATATTTCTCAAAATAAGATCAGGGAATATAAAAAGAGCGACCTTACTAATTTCGTCATTGATAATATTGATTATTCAAAATCAATGAACGGGGAAGTGGTAAAGTTCTTACAAACCTATAACGGCCTTCCGGTGTACAGTTCAGTAGGAACAGCTCTGGTTCAGAATAATAAGATTGTCTATTATACAGATAATTTTGTAAAGGATTATACTGCATCTACATCAAGCAATGCTGCGGTCAATAAGCATACAGCACTTCAGAAAATCGCTGAGGAATTGAAGAATCCTGACATTGCTGATTTTACTATCCTGGAATATCTTGAAAAAAGTAATAAACGGGCGACATCGGCAAATCAGAGACTTGTGTATACAAATGACGGAAGTGGTAATTTACGCCTGGCGTATGAGTATACTCTGGCAGAACCTAAATCCCCAAATTATTGGAACATTTTAGTGGATGCAAATGACGGAAAGATATTAGTGAAAAATAATCTGACTTTATCTTGTAATTTCCATCCTGAAGCATTTGCTTCGGATACAAGTCATAACCATGCTGATCATTTTGAGAATACACCCATGGGTCCTCAGAATAATATAGCGCAAAATATGGCGCCTTTGTTTGCTCCTGATAATGCATCGTATAATGTATTTCCTATGCCGATAGAAGCACCTACTTTTGGAGCAAGATCAGTCATCAGTAATCCCTGGATACTCAATGCTTCTCCCGAGGGATGGCATTCTGACGGAACTACACACTATACGGTTACCAGAGGAAATAATGTTTTTGCATATGAAGACGTTGCAGGAACTGCCTTAACGGTAGCTCCCGATTATTTACCAGGAACTCCTGCGGAAGGCGGAGCAGCAAGAAATTTTAATTTCCCTTTCAATATTAATGAACTGCCGGTAAACAACAGAAATGCTTCCATTACCAATCTGTTTTATCTGAATAATAGAATTCATGATGTTTTCTACCAGTTTGGATTTACAGAATCTGCCAGAAACTTCCAGCAGAATAACTTTGGAAAAGGTGGAGTAGATGATGATTCTGTGTATGCTGAAGCCCAGGATGGAGGAGGTACAAATAATGCTAATTTCTCTTCACCTCAGGATGGATATAACCCAAGAATGCAGATGTATCTTTGGTCACCTGTAGGAAGAGTATTTTTTTACAACGCACCGGGAGCAGCAGTTTCCCGTACACCAGGAGCAGGAACTGCACAGTTTGGCAATCCTCTTACCTTTACCGGAACTACCGGAAATGTTAAGCTGTCACCAGTTTTGGATGGTTGTACAGCCTTGCCGGCGGGATCACTTGCAGGGAATATAGGCTTGGTGGAAAGAGGGACATGTGCTTTTGCCATTAAAACAAAAAACCTTCAGGATGCCGGTGCCATTGCTGCTGTGATCTATAATAATCAGGCTAATGGTGCCACTTTAAGTAATATGTCAGGAACAGATGCAACGATTACTATTCCATCTGTACTTATTGCTTATTCAGAAGGAGAATACATAAAAACTCAGCTTTCTGCAAATACAACGGTAAACATCACATTAAAAGCGAACATGACACCGGATGGAAGCTTTGATAACGGAATTGTAACTCACGAATATGGTCATGGAATTTCTAACAGAATGACGGGTACGGGATATGGATGCTTAAATTCAAATGTCAGTAAAGAGCAAATGGGAGAAGGTTGGTCGGATTTCTTTGCATTGATGCTGACAAACAAGCCTGGTGATAATGCTGGTGTGGCAAGAGGAATAGGAACCTATGTAGGTGGACAAGCAATTACGGGTTCTGGAATCAGACCCGCTAAATATTCACCGGATTTTGCAGTCAATAATTATACCTACGGAAGAACAAATGGTATGGAATATACGAACCAAAATGGCAATATCGTACCGGATGTACACTCTATTGGTTTTATCTGGGCAACAATGCTTTGGGATCTGCATTGGAAATATGTTGCAAAATATGGATACTCTTCAGATGTAATGGCAAATACAACGAACGGAAGCTCAAGAGTATTACAGCTCGTTACGAATGCGTTGAAACTTCAGGCATGTAATCCTAGCTTCATTGAAGGTAGAGATGCTCTGTTAGCAGCAGAACAAGTAGCTACACAGGGACAGGATAAATGTATGATCTGGCAGGTTTTTGCAAAAAGAGGTTTAGGTACCGGAGCATCAACAGGACTTAAAGCTAATATCAATGATCAGGTGGAAAGTTTTGCTCTGCCGGCTGAGTGTGCTGTGTTGGGTACCGACGAGGTAAAATCGGCTAAGGAAAATCAAATTTCAATCTATCCAAATCCTGCCAAAGATGAATTTTACATCAGATTTCCAAGCAGTACTATTGGAAAAGTAAGTCTGGAAATCTATGATATGTCAGGAAAACTGGTGTCTTCAGAAGATAAGATTTCACCGGATTCCAAAAAGGCAGTTTCTACAAATAACCTTACAAACGGAACCTATATGGTAAAAGTTAAAGGCCTTGGTTTCGAAGCTGCTTCTAAAGTAATCGTTAAGAAATAAATACTTTTATATCCATTAACTATAAGAATCGCTGCAAGCAGAGCTTGCAGCGATTTTATTTATCTATCATATTGATGCCTCCGGTATTTCAATTATTGTTGTAACTTTGCTGGCTGTTAAAAAAATTATGAAGAAGAAAAATATACTCAAGGGAGTTTTATTCGTAGGGATCGGGGCCAGTATATACGGAATGCTGGCTACATTTGTTAAAATGGCTTATCATGATGGTTATACCACTTCAGAAGTCACCACTTCCCAGTTCTTGTTGGGGTTGATTGGACTTTTGATCCTGAACTTTATACAAACCATCACATCAAAACAGAAGCTTTCATCACCAAGTTCCAAAGAAGTGAAGATGCTGATGATTGCAGGAACATCTTTAGGATGCACAAGTTTATTCTATTATATTGCAGTTCAGTATATTAATGTTTCCATAGCAATTGTGCTGCTTATGCAGTCAGTTTGGTTCAGTGTTGTTGTGGAAAGTATCATAGCAAAGAAATTGCCCAATGCCAGAAAAGTAATTTCTGTGATTATTGTCCTGGCAGGTACTATACTGGCTACAAATCTGATTAATATGAATATTGAGCTCGACTGGCATGGGATCTTCTGGGGCTTAATGGCGGCAGCTTCCTATACAATGACCATGTTTACATCCAATACGCTGGCTACACATCTTCCTGTATTCAGGAAAAGTATTATTATGCTTTGCGGAGGGGCGGTGGTAGTCATTGCATTCCTGTTTTTTGCTCAGATCGGGCCTATGTATTCTGACGGGCTGAAATCATTATATCTCAATTTTACAGAAAATACAGAACATATTCATTCGTTCAATTATTCAATATTCTGGACATACGGATTTGTTTTGGCTTTGTTTGGAACCATTGTTCCGCCGATCTTATTCAATATTGGTTTCCCAAATGCCGGGCTTGGGTTGGGAAGCATTGTTTCATCATTGGAACTTCCGGTTTCAGTAACTATGGCTTTCGTTTTATTGGGTGAAAAAGTCTTACTGATACAGTGGATGGGAATTATTCTTATCCTTTTTGCCATTATACTGATGAATCTTCCTGCAAAAAAAGAGTTAAAAGCAGTTGAAGTTGCCTAAAAAATAGATCAATTAAATTTTGTTAAAAACCTGTTCCTTTTGGATCGGTTTTTTTAATTTTAATAGCTAAAACAAAGCGCTCATGACTTATTTCAGAAAAGCAGCGGCTGTAATCATGCTGTCTGCAATACCCACCTTTCTATTTTCGCAGATAAAGCCACTTGATGCAATGTTATCTGATTATCAATATCCATATGAGGTTCACTATCTTGATTTCAAGTCTCAAGGTAATGAACTCAAAATGGGCTATATGGATGTACAACCCCAAAATCCGAATGGAAAAACAATCATGCTTCTTCACGGAAAAAATTTTAACGGAGCATATTGGCAAAAGACGGCAAAAGATCTTTCGGAAAAAGGTTTCAGAGTGATTATTCCTGATCAGATCGGATTTGGAAAATCTTCTAAACCTCAGGGTTATCAGTTTTCTTTTTCACAGCTGGCCGAAAATACAAAATTCATACTGGATAAACTGGAAATTGATAAAACTATAGTACTGGGGCATTCCATGGGCGGAATGGTTGCAGTAAGATTCGCATTGCTTTATCCTGAAAAAGTTCAGAAGCTGATCCTGGAAAATCCTATAGGTTTGGAGGATTATAAAACCTTTGCAGCTTACCAGACTATAGATCAGGCCTATCAGTCTGAGCTTAAAAATACTGTCGAAACGTACAAAGCTTACCAGTTAAAATTTTATTACGATAATCAATGGAAAGATGAATATCAGCCGTGGCTGGATCTTATTGCTGGCTGGACCCTGCACAAAGATTATCCACTGGTAGCCTGGAACGCTGCTTTGACTTCAGACATGATCTACAACCAGCCTGTTTGCTATGAATTTAAAAATGTCAAAACGCCTACGCTGCTTATTATCGGAACAAGAGACAGAACGGCAATAGGAAAGGACAGAGCACCTAAAGAGTTTCAGCCTAAAATGGGGCAGTACCAAGAATTGGGGAAAAAGACACAGCAGGAAATTCCCGGATCAAAATTAATTGAACTTGAAAATGTAGGTCATCTTCCACATATAGAAGTTTATCCTAAGTTTTTTAGTGCTTTGTATGAGTTTATTAAGTGAGGTTGAGGTAAGGCAGAGGAGATTAATATTAAGTTGTGCTTTATTGATTATTAGGTAACTTATAATTGGCATAGGAAGCTGTAGTGTTAAAAAAATTACAACTTAATCCGTTAAAAAATTCCCACTGTCTGAGTGCGGATGAAATATTGAGCCGGAACGACAATGCTAAAACCCGCGCGAGTTTGGGAATTTTAGGAGTAAGTTTTAATTTTTAACGAAAGATTCCAGTCTTGAACTTTTGGTTCATTTTGTTTCAAGACAAAAAAACTAATTGAACAATAATTCTTTTATAATTAAAATTGTAAAAAGGCTTTCAAAGCCCCGCAGTTATGACAAAATAAAAAGAGACTACCTGAATAGATAGTCTCTTTTTGTATGTATTGTTGTCTGAATTACTTTTTCTTGTAAGCAGCATCTTTGATTCTAGCTTTTTTACCTCTAAGGTCTCTGAAGTAATAAATTCTAGATCTTCTAACTCTACCTCTTCTGTCAACTTCAATTTTCTGAAGTGCAGGCATGTTGATAGGGAATACTCTCTCTACACCTATATCTCCACTCATCTTTCTGATTGTGAATGTTTTTGTAGCGCCAGTACCTCTCAATTGGATAACGGTACCTTTGAAGAACTGAGTTCTGGTCTTTTGTCCTTCTTTAATTTCGTAATACACAGTAATTGTGTCTCCTGCTTTGAATTCAGGGAAATCTTTTTTAGTAATGTACTGGTCTTGTACGTACTTTAATAAATCCATTATTAATAAAATAAAATGTTAAAGCTAAGCAACTTACACGTTCTTCGTCAGAGGTTGAATAACAGGTCGCAAAGATACAAAATACTTTTTGATTCTACCAAATAATTAATGTACTAAAAACTATAATTTTTTCAGCCTCAATTTGCCGTAAAGTTAACAGTTCCTTTAAGTTCCCATCAGGCACAGTTTATATGAGAAGTCTACTTTTGCCCGAAATTAAAAGAATCAGATCATTATTTTTTTAATGGCCTGATTTACAAATTGAAATAAATCTATACCAAAGTAAACTATCTATGAAACATTATTTCTTCTTTTTCTGTTTTGCCGTCCAGATGGCATTCGGACAGACGCTGTTTCCTTATCTCCAGAACCCGACACCGAATTCGATGATTGTCAACTGGAAAACGGCTGCCAATAACGAAACAACTGTAATCTACGGAACATCTCCAACCAGCCTGAATGTAACGGTTACTGGAACCACCAATATTTTTTCTGATACAGGGTATAATAATAACTATTATTATCACACTGCAAAAATCGCAGGCTTGCAGCCCAACACCAAATATTACTATAAGATAAAGACCGGAACCACAGAGTCTTCAGTTTATAATTTCAGAACGCTTCCTCTGCCGGGTCAGCCCGCTACTGCAGACGGGAAAATACGTTTCCTGATTATGGGAGATAACCAGATCAAAGCGGAACCAAGGTATGATACGCTTACCCTGAATGCCTTCAAAAAATTAAAACAGAAATTCGGAGCCAATTCTGATCCTTCGGATAATATAGCACTTACTTTTATGGTGGGAGACCAGGTGGATGTAGGAACACTGGACCATTATGAAAATGTCCATTTTAAAAAGAACATTAAATTATCGCCATATCTTCCTATTCAGACCACGGTAGGAAACCATGAGACTTACGGAACTCTTGGGATGAATTCTTATTATGCCCATTTCTATATCGATGAAATTAAATACAAAAATATTTCGTCAGGAAACGAAAATTATTATGCACAACAGGCTGGAAACGTTTTGTTTGTAAGTTTAAGTTCAGAGCATACAGGTACCGCACAGCAAACCTGGCTTTCCCAGATTCTGAATGAAGCTAATGGCGATCCTACGGTAGACTGGATTATCTCGTTAAGCCACAGACCTTATCAGGCAGAGCAATATGTAGGAGATATCTCTACATGGGTAAGAAACAATGCAGTACCATTGTTGACGACGTCCAATAAATATTTAATGCACGTTGGAGCTCACCACCATCTGTACCATAGAGGGCAATTGAAAGAAACCCCGAATTACCAGATTATTTCCGGAGGTACCGCCTGGGATCAGTATTGGGGAATGTCTAATGAGCAGGATTTTGATGATGTACAGAAAACTCTGACTGACTGGACGTATCAGATCGTGGAAGTAGATGTACAGACCGGAAAAGTAGATATAGAATGCTACTCAATTGGTGGTGTCTACAACAAGAAGCAAAACGAATTGGTAGATACCTTCCATCGGTATAAAAATCAGCCCAAGCCTTCGAAACCATCTATCACCAATACTTTTTCGTCATCAGTTACGTTGCCTTTGACTCTTAACGGAAGTGCTTTTGCGTCATCCAACGGAGAACTTCTGAATACAACGCAGTTCCAGATCAGTAAGGCGGCCAATTTTTCAGTCATTGAAAAAGAATTTTACCGTGATTATGAAAACTGGTTCGGAAAAGACGGAAACGGAACACCGGATAAAACGAAAAACTTAAATGCCGGAGTTGATATTACAAAAGCAACCATTGCCGCGAATTCAATCTCAAACGGGACTTATTATGTAAAGGTTCGTTACCGAGACAGAAATTTGGAATGGAGTGACTGGAGTGACGTAAAACAGTTTGAGGTAACCGGAAGTGTGGTTTCCAATCCTACCTTTACATTAGACAAAACTGAATATACGCAAGCTGAGCCTATTACAGCGACTTATACAGGAGGACCCGGAAATCAGCAGGATTGGGTTGGGATCTATAAAAAAGGACAGACTCCTGCTACTACAACTTCTCAGGGCTTTATCTATACCAACGGACAGACTGCAGGAACGGCTGTGTTCACGAATGGTCTTGCCAATAAAGGTCAGTATTTTGCGGGTTTCTTTGCCAATGGAGGGTATACTGAAATTACAGGCAGAAAAAGCTTCTACGTAGGACCGGAAGTATTGCTACAGGCTACAGCAGATACTTATCCTGTAGGCGGAACGGTGGTCATCAATTACAGTAACGGACCGAATTTGGTGAAAGACTGGATCGGAATTTATAAAATGGGACAGACACCGGGAACCAATACTTCTATCAAATGGAGTTATGTAACAACACCTTCAGGAACATTGAATTTCGCAGGTCTTCCAAAAGGGTATTATTACGCTCAGTATCTTCTTGAAGACGGATATACAGGAATTGGGGAAAAGGTATTCTTTAAAGTTGGGGATATTGTAACGGATCTATGGATCAACAAACCTGTTTATACATTAGGTGAAAATATTACCGCTTCATGGACGGATTCTCCCGGAATTATCAAAGACTGGCTGGGAATTTATCCTCAGAGTGTTCAGACTCCGGATGATAATTTTGTTTCTTATACTTATTTCGATGGAGTTACCCAGGGAACAAAGACTATTCAGGGAACAGCGCTTCCTACGACACCCGGGAATTACTATATGGTGATGTTTACGAATGATTCTTATACAGAGGTTTCCAACAGAAAACAGTTCCAGGTAACCTCCGGAACACTGGGAACCGATGAAGTGAAAAGTACGGAGAAAAATGTAGTGATATATCCGAACCCAACGAAACCGGGTGAGCCTACATTCATCAAGAGTGATTACCCGATTGAGAAAATTGAGTTGGTATCAGCATCCGGACAATTGTTGTATGAATCCAAAAACATTAATAATCAACGTTTCTCTCTGGTGAACGAAAATCTTCCGAAAGGGGTATACTTCGTGAAAGTGCACACAAGAAAATTATTTACTCTAAAACTGGTTATACAGTAAATAACAGTAACGTAACAATAATAAAAGCCAAAAGTGAATAAAACAAACATTTCTCGTATTTTACTGGAAGCAAAAGAAGAATCAACCATTTATAAATATTAAATCATTAACTCTCCGTGATTTCACGGAGAGTTCCTTCTTTGCTTTTGATTATTCCTTTGAAAACAGCATGAATTTCGTCTTTAGGATATATGATAAAATTTATTAAATTTAACGGACAGAAAATCTAGTATTTCATGATAGATAAAAGAGTAAAAAATGCGAAAGAAGCCATCAACGGAATTGAAGATGGAATGACCCTGATGTTGGGCGGATTTGGTCTTTGCGGAATCCCTGAAAACTCCATAAATGCTTTGGTAGAGAGTGATGTAAAAGACTTAACCTGTATTTCAAACAATGCCGGTGTGGATGATTTCGGATTAGGTCTGCTGCTTCACAAAAGACAGATCACAAAAATGATTTCTTCCTATGTAGGAGAAAATGCAGAGTTCGAAAGACAGATGCTTTCAGGAGAATTGGAAGTTGAGCTTACCCCTCAGGGAACTTTGGCAGAAAAATGCAGAGCGGCTCAGGCTGGAATTCCTGCTTTTTATACCCCTGCAGGCTACGGAACGGAGATCGCAGAAGGTAAAGAAGTAAAAGATTTCGACGGAAAGCCTCACATTCTGGAACACGCATACAAAGCAGACTATTCCATCGTAAAAGCTTGGAAAGGAGACCATGTCGGAAACCTGATCTTTAAAGGTTCTGCAAGGAATTTCAACCATCCCATGGCAGGTGCAGCAAAAATTACCATCGCAGAAGTAGAAGAACTGGTAGAACCGGGAACATTGGATCCCAATGAGATCCATATTCCGGGGATTATGATCCAGAGAATCTTCCAGGGTGAAAAATTCGAAAAGAGAATAGAGCAGAGAACAGTTAGAACAAAAGAATAAACAATTCTATTTTTTTACCACAAAAGGCACAAAAGCTTTTAACACTTAAGATTAATTAAGAAGCTTGACAAAGTAAATTTAAGTTTTTTAGAAAATCTAAGATTTTATCTTATATGAACTTCTATTATTCTTGTAAGCTTTATAAGTTTTTATAAAAATATATAAAACAAAGCGCTGGAAATATTTTCAGCGCTTTAGTTATATTATGCTTCCGGTGAAATGAGCATTTTTCTTTCCCCGATCTGCTGTCGCCACATAGCATAATACAATCCCTTTTCAGCAATCAGATTATCGTGGGAGCCCATTTCAATCACCTGTCCGCGTTCCAGTACATAGATTCGGTCTGCGTGCATAATCGTGCTTAAACGGTGGGCGATAAGAACCGTAATTTGTTCCTTTTCTTTTGAAATGTCTTTTATGGTAGAGGTAATTTCTTCTTCTGTAATACTGTCCAAAGCAGAAGTGGCTTCATCAAAGATCAATAAATGGGGTTTTCTTAAAAGCGCTCTTGCAATCGCAATTCTTTGTTTCTCTCCGCCGCTTAGCTTCAGTCCGCCCTCACCGATAACGGTTTCTATACCTTTTTCTGCCCTTTCCAATAATGCTGTACAGCTCGATTTCTGCAAAGCAATCTCCAGTTCAGATTCTGTAGCGTTAGGATTTACAAAAAGAAGATTTTCCTTAATGGTTCCTGCAAAAAGCTGTGTATCCTGGGTAACAAAACCAATCTGATTTCTCAGCTCATCAAAATCAAATTCTTTTCCATTGATGTTATTGTAAAAAATATTTCCTTCCTGAGGCCTGTACAACCCAACCAGCAATTTTACCAATGTACTTTTCCCCGAACCGCTTGGCCCCACAAAAGCAATGGTCTCTCCATTTTTAACATCAAAAGAGATATTATTCAAAGCTTTATACTGAGCAGACTGATGTTTAAAAGAAACATGCTTAAATTCCAGTTCTTCAATAGCCCCGATCTGTTTCGGATGGAGTGGCTTTTCTTCCACCTCTTTTTTCATTAAATTATCAAAATTGAAAAGAGAGGCCTCAGCCTCACGGTAAGAAATAATAATATTCCCGATTTCCTGCATCGGCCCGAAAATAAAGAAACCATAAAACATCAGCGAAAGGTACTGCCCCGGAGTCACAATATTCTTAAATATTAAAAGTAACAGGGTCATAGTGATCATCTGCTGAAGAAAATTAACCATCGTTCCCTGGATGAAACTTAAAGAACGGATACTTTTCACCTTTCTGAGCTCAAGCCCAAGAATCTTGTATGTATTGTTATTTAAACGGATCACTTCCTGATTCGTTAAACCCAAACTTTTAACAATTTCTATATTTCTTAAGCTTTCTGTAGTACTTCCCGCTAAAGCAGTGGTTTCCGAAACGATATTTTTCTGGATGCTTTTAATTCTTTTACTCAGTAAATTAGTGATGAAGGCAATCAGGAAAATTCCGCAAATGTAAACAGGCATGATCGACCAGTGCAAACGGATCGCATACACGGAAACGAAAATAATACTCACTAAAATTCCAAAGAAGATGTTAATAAAACTGGTGATAAATTTTACAGTATCTTCCCGTACTTTCGTTAAAATAGACAGGGTTTCACCACTTCTCTGATCCTCAAATTCCTGATAAGGCAATGCCATTGAGTGCTTTAAACCGTCGGTGAAGATTTTTGCGCCAAACTTTTGAGTGATCACACTTACTGCATAATCCTGAAATGCTTTGGCAATACGGCTTACCATCGCTGTTCCGATGAGCAGCACTAAAAAATAGAACACACCATGATAAATTCCGTCCCCATATAAATATTGATTCAGATTTCTGGGTAAAAGTTTTTCCTTATCGAAGAAATTAGGATGAGTTACCAGCTGATCCAGGATATTCCCTGTAATGGCCGGTGCAAATAAAGAAAAAACCTGATTAATGGTTGCCAATAGCAAAGAAAGGATAATTAACCATTGGTAAGGCTTAAGGTATCTTAAAAGTATTTTCATTTTAATAAATAATGTTGCAAAATTAGAGATATTATTTTGACTTATGATATTAATAATTTTGAATAACAAAGACCTTTTGTATTCAAGTGAAAAGAATTAAATTGCAGTCTAAGTTTTTATTATGCTTACAAAAGAACAAATTGCTAAAAGGATTTCAAAAGAACTGAAAGACCGATATTATGTAAACCTGGGAATCGGAATCCCTACACTGGTGGCTAACTATGTTCCGGAAGGTATTTCCGTAGAATTTCAGAGTGAAAACGGAGTTCTCGGAATGGGACCTTTCCCGTTCGAAGGTGAAGAGGATGCCGATATCATCAATGCCGGAAAACAGACCATCACCATTCTTCCCGGAGGTTCATTTTTTGATTCAGCCTTTAGTTTTGGAATGATTCGCGCCCAGAAAGTAGACCTTACTATCCTTGGTGCGATGGAAGTTTCAGAAAACGGAGATATTGCCAACTGGAAGATCCCCGGAAAAATGGTAAAAGGAATGGGAGGTGCAATGGACCTTGTTGCTTCTGCAGAAAATATTATTGTTGCCATGATGCACGTGAATAAGGCAGGAGAAAGCAAAATCCTGAAAAAATGTAGTCTTCCGCTCACAGGGGTTAACTGCGTGAAAAGAGTAGTGACCGAACTGGCTGTACTGGACGTGACTCCAGCCGGATTCAAACTGGTGGAAAGAGCTCCCGGTGTTTCAGTGGAGCATATTGTAAAATCTACAGAAGCAGATCTGATCATTGAAGGTGAAATTCCTGAAATGCAATTCTAAATAAAAAACAAAGCCTTGTCACCGACAAGGTTTTTTTATTCATTTACCCGCCGATTTTTCTTCCCTTGTAAATTTAAAAAATTATAAATGTTCTCAAAAAGGGCTTATGAAACACTATTAAACTGACATAGGAAAATGTAGCGTTAAAAAAATAAATCCTGTGAACGTTAAGAAAATTCTACTGTTTGAAGCGCGAGACAAATTTTGAACCGAAGAACAAATAATGAATTCGCGCAAGTTTTAGAATTTTTAGAGAACAGGATTTATTTTTAGCGGAAGTTTCCAGGTCTTGAACTTTTGATTCTTTTGTTTCAAGACAAAAGAATGTATTTAAGTCTCTCGCAGATTTTGCAGATGACGCAGATTTTTAACCCCAAATTTTAAGGGATTGACAGCTGTTTTGAGGATAGTTTTTATAACAGTGGCAATATCGACATAGGAAAATGGAGCGTTAAGAAAATGATTTCTGTGAACGTTAAGAAAATTCTACTGTCCGAAGTGCGGGAGCACTTTTGATTCTCAACATAGATTGCAGCCGCGCAAGTTTTAGAATTTTTAGAGATCAGGATTCATTTTTAGCGGAAGTTTCCAGGTCTTGAATTTTTGCTTCTTTTGTTTCAAGACAAAAGAAAGAATAAATATTAATCAGAAGATTTTTTCTCTCGCAGATTTGGCAGATAGCGCAAATCTTTTTATTTATGACAAAAGAAAAACTGTCTCAAAATGAAACAGTTTACATGTTTTGAAATCTTTTAAAAAAGCTCAGTTATTTCCCATCCTGCGCCCCAAAAACCTTCTGTAAAATAGATGTTGTTCTCATCGCCGGAGTGTTTCGGATTCCGCTTTCTTTATCAGCTACCATTTTAAATACACCATTAATTGTTTCAGTTGTCACATATTCATTAAGATCTGTTGTTACAGATTGTCCTGTAAAAGTATTGTACTTTGAAATCAAATTTTTCCATACCGTATCTGCACCTACTTTACCCAGTGAAGCCTTTACCTTTGGCTGGAAAGCTGTGAAAAGCTGACTTTGCGTTTTGGTCTGTAAATAATTGGTTGCCGCATTATCACTGCTTAATAAAATATTTTTAGCATCCGTGATTGTCATTGATGTAATGGCTTTTGTAAAGATTGGAGCGGCTTCTGTTACGGCATCTTCAGCGGCTCTGTTTAATAATTTCACCCCTTCATCTGCAAGACTTCCCATCCCCAGGGAGCGTAACGTAGTATCAATCTTTCTTAACTTTTCAGGCATTAAAATTTTTACCGCTTCATTCTTAAAGAATCCGTCCGTTAAAGCCAGTTTCTTTACACCATCAGTTACTCCAAGGCTTAACGCTTCCTTTAACCCTGAAGATATCTGTGTTGAGGTTAGGTTTCCCAGATTAACAGGAGAAGCTGTAGTTGGAGTAATTGGAGTGGTATTAGTTGTAGTAGTGGTTGTAGAGCTTTTAGGTTTTGATGGATTATCAAGATCGACACCGGTTTTGGTTTTAACGGTAGATTTGATGATATCTAAGAGCTGTGCCTGTGAAGAAATTGAAAATAATAGAGCAGCAGCGAATAAAATATTTTTTCTCATTGTATCTTTTTTGCAAATTTAGATGTTTTATTATTTAATAAGTTAAATGGCTAAAGAGTTTTGGAAAATAATTATATTAGCTAAAACCTTAATCATACCTAAATGCGACGTTTTCTTTTTATGTTTTCTGCTATTTTTTCCACAGTTTTTCATGCCCAGAAGAAGCCAGATTTAATCCCTTATCCTCAAAGTGTAACCATGCAGGAAGGAAGCTTCATCATTCCTGAAACGCTGATCCTGAATGACAAACTTCCCAAAGAAGAAACAGAGTATTTTAAAAAAAGGCTTGGTTCCGGTGTGAAATTTCAGAACAGCAGTAAGACAGAAGGAATTCATTTGATGTACATGCCTCTTCCGCAGCCAAAAATTCCAATTCATCCCGAAGAAGATAAAGAAAAGTATACTATTGACATTTCTCCCCAAAAGATTTTCATAACGTCCAATACGAGACAAGGGTATTTTCTGGCTCTTCAAACCCTGGCTCAACTTTTTGAAGAACATAAGGAAGATAGGGAAATCCCTGCTTTAAGAATTGAAGACCAGCCTAAATTTGCATGGCGTGGTATGCATCTGGATGTTTGCCGCCATTTCTTCAATGTTAATGAAGTAAAACAGTATATCGATTATTTAGCCATGTACAAGCTGAATACCTTCCACTGGCACCTTACAGACGATCAGGGTTGGAGAATTGAAATTAAAAAATATCCGAAACTGACTGAGATCGGTTCAAAGCGTAAAGAATCAATGACTGGGGCTTATGTAGACAATACATTTGATGGGAAACCTTACGGCCCTTATTTCTATACACAGGAGCAGATTAAAGAGGTCGTTAAATATGCCGAGCAGAGGCATATTACCGTAGTGCCGGAAATTGAAATGCCGGGCCATGCCTTGGCTGCTTTATCAGCATATCCGGAGCTTGCGTGTACAAAAGGGCCCTTTGAATCCGCTACAAAATGGGGTGTTTTTGATGATGTTTTCTGTCCGAAAGAAGAAACCTTCACATTCCTGGAAAATGTTCTCGAAGAAGTCATTGCATTATTTCCGTCTCAGTACATTCACATCGGTGGTGATGAATGTCCGAAAACGAGATGGAAAGAATGTGCCCATTGCCAGGAACTGATTAAAAAGAATAATCTGAAGGATGAGCATGGATTGCAAAGCTATTTCATTCAGAGAATTGAAAAATATGTTAACAGTAAAGGAAGAAAGATCATCGGTTGGGATGAAATCCTTGAAGGCGGTCTGGCTCCAAATGCTGCCGTTATGAGCTGGACAGGTGTAAACGGAGGAATCGAAGCTGCAAAATCTTCTCACTTTGCCGTAATGACTCCGGGAGCCTATTGTTATTTTGATCATTATCAGGGTGATCCTCAATCGGAGCCGAATGCTTTCGGAGGTTTTACCCCTTTGGATAAAGTCTATTCCTATGATCCTATTCCTTCAGAGCTGAACGCAGAGCAGGCGAAATATATCTTAGGAGTACAGGCCAATCTATGGACAGAATACATTACGGATTTTAAGCAGGTGCAGTACATGATATTTCCAAGGCTGATGGCGCTTTCCGAAGTAGGATGGGGAACGGCAGATCCTAAGAACTATAAAGAATTTGAAAGAAGAGTAATCAGTCAGTTCAAAGTTCTGGATAAGATGAAGGTGAATTATGCCAAAAGTATCTATAATATCTCCGGAAAAGTGCTTCCTGCCAAAAACGGTATTGCTTACGAACTTGCAGTGTCACAAAATCCCAAAGGAATCCGGTATACCACTGATGGAACAGAACCCTTCATCAATTCACCTGTTTATCAGGGGCCTATTGCTGTTTCGAAATCTCAAACTGTTAAATCCGCTTATTTTGAGGACGGAAAACTTAAAAGTGCTGTGTCTACACAGGAATTTACTATTTCAAAAACAACAGGAAAAAAGATCACCCTAGAACAACAGCCAAGTGAAAATTATTCTTTTGGAGGAGCCTTTACCCTGGTAGATGGCATTATCGGGAATACAAGACAGCTGGGAAAAACATGGCTGGGCTTCCAGGGGAAAGATGTCGTTGCAACCATTGATCTGGGACAGAAAACTATCTTTTCAGAAGTTTATTTTAACACCCTGGAAAATAAAGGAAGCTGGATCCATCTTGCAAAATCTGCACAGATCTTTGTTTCCGATGACGGAAAGAATTTTAAAATGATCAAAGAGATAGGAAAAGACGAGATCCAGAATTCGAAAGGAAAAATAAAGCTGAATGTAGGAAACCAGAATTCAAGATATATTAAACTAAAAATAGAAAATGCAGGTATTATTCCTCCCGGAAATCCCGGAGCAGACTCAAAAGCGTGGCTGTTTGTTGATGAAATCGGGGCAAATTAGTCTCAAAGCCTAATATACTCCATGTAAATAATATCCGATGCTGTTTTAATACATCATTATAGCATCAATCATCAAAAAATAAAGGACCATAGTCTACATTCTGTGGTCTTTTTCCTTTTCTGCTAGCGGGAAAATTGCTAATTTGGAGGTCAAAATATATCCAAACATGCAAAGTAGACGAAACTTCATTAAAAAAACGGCTGCTGCTTCCCTGGCACTTGCCGTAAATCCACTGGATCTCATTGCCGGAGAATTGCCGGAGAATTCTAAAACAGCAGGCAAACCTATTGTTCTTTCCACGTGGAATTTCGGTCTGAAAGCCAACGAAGAAGCCTGGACCATTTTAGGAAAAGGCGGAAAAGCGCTGGATGCCGTGGAAAAAGGAGTTCGTCTGGTGGAATTGGACCCCACTGAAAGAAGCGTAGGCTATGGCGGACGTCCGGACAGAGACGGTAGGGTTACCCTTGATGCCTGTATTATGGACGAAAACTATAATATCGGTTCTGTTGCCTGCCTGGAAAATATCAAAAACCCTATCTCTGTAGCAAGAGCAGTGATGGAAAAAACGCCCCATGTTATGTTGGTTGGAGACGGAGCATTACAGTTTGCAATATCCCAGGGTTTTAAAAAAGAAAACCTTCTCACCCCCGATTCCGAAAAAGAATGGAAAGAATGGTTGAAAACCAGCGAGTACAAGCCGGTTGCCAATATCGAAAACCATGATACCATTGGAATGATCGCTTTGGATGCGCAGGGCAATCTTTCAGGAGCCTGCACCACCAGCGGGATGGCTTTTAAAATGCATGGCAGGGTAGGAGATTCTCCCATCATTGGAGCCGGTTTATTTGTAGACAATGAAGTGGGTGCAGCTACGGCTACCGGCCACGGCGAAGAAGTAATTCGTACAGTCGGGACACATCTGGTGGTTGAACTGATGCGACAAGGAAGAAATCCTCAGCAGGCTTGTAAAGAAGCTGTAGAAAGAATTGTAAAAATTGCTCAAAGAAGAAATAAAAACCTGAAAGATATCCAGGTTGGATTTATTGCCTTAAATAAAAAAGGAGAATATGGTTCTTACTGCATTCAGGACGGATTTAATTTTGCCGTATATGATCAGAAAGGCAACCGTCTGGAAAAGCCGGAATTTGCTCTGAAATAATTGTATTTTATTTAAATTCAATAGGAGCGGGCTAAATCCCAATGTCATTAAGTTAATGATTTAACATTTTGACTTACAGTTATTTACTCTTGTTTTTAAGACTTATTTTTCGTATATTTAACAGTGAATCAATCAG